>NZ_JAWNEU010000007.1:0-217153 GCF_034107645.1 Enterobacter sp. 118C5
GCTTTAGCGCGGTGGTCCCACCTGACCCCATGCCGAACTCAGAAGTGAAACGCCGTAGCGCCGATGGTAGTGTGGGGTCTCCCCATGTGAGAGTAGGGAACTGCCAGGCATTAATTAAGAAGAACCCCGTACCGAAAGGTGCGGGGTTTTTTGCTTTGTGCTTTTTCTCTCTGGCATTTCTCTTAATCCCTTATCCTGCTAATGGAATGTGTGATCTCTGTCTCAATGTTATTTATAACAAAATTATAACATTTCATTTACGAGGTAATTGAGTCTGCTGGCTCAATACGCCGCTGTTTATGGCAGGAGCATAATCACAATGACAGAAAGCATTGCATCAAACGGGACGCTGGCTAACAGCGATACCCGAAGAAGGGTATGGGCAATCGTCAGCGCCTCTTCAGGGAACCTGGTAGAATGGTTCGATTTTTACGTCTACTCATTCTGTTCACTCTACTTCGCACATATTTTCTTCCCCTCCGGCAACACCACGACGCAGCTTCTACAAACAGCAGGAGTATTTGCGGCAGGATTCTTAATGCGACCCATCGGTGGCTGGCTGTTTGGCCGCATTGCTGATCGCCGCGGGCGTAAGGCCTCCATGCTGATCTCCGTATGTATGATGTGCTTTGGTTCTCTGGTGATCGCCTGCTTGCCGGGGTATGAATCGATTGGTACCTGGGCTCCTGCGCTGCTTTTGCTGGCCCGCCTATTCCAGGGGTTATCGGTGGGCGGTGAATACGGCACCAGTGCGACCTATATGAGTGAAATTGCGCTGGAAGGCCGTAAAGGCTTTTACGCCTCATTCCAGTACGTCACGCTTATTGGTGGTCAACTGCTGGCGATTCTCGTCGTGGTGATCCTGCAGCAGATCCTGACTGACGAACAACTCCACGCCTGGGGATGGCGAATTCCTTTCGCGATGGGTGCCGTGCTGGCAGTTGTCGCACTTTGGCTACGTCGTCAGCTGGATGAAACCTCGCAGAAAGAGGTCAGAACGCTGAAGGAGGCGGGAACCTTTAAAGGGTTATGGCGTAACCGCAAGGCTTTCCTGATGGTGCTGGGCTTTACTGCGGGCGGTTCTCTCAGTTTTTACACGTTCACCACCTATATGCAGAAGTACCTGGTGAACACCACCGGGATGCACGCAAACGTCGCCAGCGTTGTAATGACCGTGGCGCTTTTTGTCTTTATGCTCATCCAACCGATCATCGGTGCGCTTTCGGATAAAATTGGCCGACGTACGTCGATGCTGATTTTTGGCGGGCTGTCGGCGTTGTGTACCGTGCCTATTTTGTCTGCGCTCCAGCACGTATCATCGCCTTATGCCGCATTTGCGCTGGTCATGCTGGCGATGGTGATTGTTAGTTTCTATACCTCTATCAGCGGGATACTGAAAGCCGAAATGTTCCCCGCGCAGGTTCGTGCGCTGGGGGTTGGTCTTTCTTATGCGGTAGCCAACGCGTTGTTTGGCGGATCGGCGGAGTACGTTGCGCTGTCGCTTAAATCATGGGGAAGTGAAACGACATTCTTCTGGTACGTGACGGTAATGGGGGCGCTGGCCTTTGTTGTCTCCCTGATGCTGCATCGCAAAGGGAAAGGCATTCGTCTTTAATAATGCGCCATCTGCCACACGGCATAGCCGGTCGTTGCGCCGGCGACATCCCAGGCGAAATCTTTCCAGCTCCAGCCGCTCCCTGAGGGGCGGCTATCCCATAGTTCTTTTGATGCCCCAAGGCCCACTGAGAACATCAACCCTATCGCCGCGCCACGGTCCCGGCTGTATCCCTGATGCTGCGCGTACTCATTACCGGCTGCAGACAGCATAGCGGAAGCGAGGAAGTGTTGTGCTTTGTCCTGACCGGACCAGCTATCGTTGGCCATATGACTGCAGCCACTCAGAAAGAGGACGCTCAGTAACAGGAGGATGCGCATTATAGGGCTCCATAAAAAAGCCCTGCGGATAACAGGGCCTGGACATTACAGAATTCGGCTGATAAGTCGGTCAATACGGATACGACGCAAGCGGCGAATCAGCTTGCGGACTTTCACCGGATAATCGGCAATGCTCTGCAGCTCGCGGTAATGATTAACCACCGTGGTATGCGTGCGAATTAACTCCAGTTCACGCTCACGCTGTGCGGCTAACTCATGCTGCGGGTCGTGGATCAGGATCGCGTTTTCCAGATCCAGTCGCCACGCGCGCGGGTTCAGGTTGTTACCGGTCAGCAGCATCCACTCATCGTCGACCCACATGCCTTTCAGATGATAACTGTTGTCTTCATCTTTCCACAGACGCACAACCAGCTGGTCAGTATTTACGTAATACTGCAAACGGCTCAGGAAGCGGCGCAGGTTAATTTCGTAAAGGTAAGGCAGCGCACCGATGATTTTGAACGGCTGATCTTCAGGAATGAAGAAGTCGTTCGCCGTTTTATCCCCGACGATAATTTCCACTTTTTTACCATCGCGCAGCAGCTGAATGATATTACGCACCAGTACGGCAGGAAGGTTAAAGTACGGCGTGCAGATGGTGAGCTTTTGTTCCGCGCACGGCATCAGATGGAAGATCGTTTTATTCAGCAGGCTTGATTTGCCGAGCCCAACCAGCGGGGTAACGGATAACTCTTCGTTGTTTGCATCACCCTGAAAATGATAGACCGCATCGCGCAGCTCCTGGCGGAAGGCGCGAACATCATTTTTGATCTCCGGACTCTTAGGACGCTCAGGATCGTCAAGGCGATTAACGCCACGGCCGTGTACCAGGTTTTTATCAACCCAGTTAAACATGATATCGGCCATCTGCGGATTACGGATCAGATGGTAACGATCGTAGCGATATTTATCGAGCTGATGAAGGTAAACGTCATTAAGACTGGCGCCGCTGTACAGAACGCTGTCATCAATGATGAATCCTTTAAAATGGAGGACGCCGAGCGCTTCGCGGGTATTCACCGGTACGCCATAAACAGGCACATCGACGCCAGGATTTTCCTGCGCCGTGCGGCAATACCAGTCTGCATTGGTATTTGAAGCGGCCGCGCCAATACGGCCACGCTGGGCGCGATGCCAGTCAACCAGCACGCGAACATCCAGTTCTGGACGCTGACGCTTGGCTTCATAGAGCGCGTTCAGGATCGCGCGCCCGCCTTCATCTTGTTCAAGATACAGGGCCACAATGCAAATGCGTCGCGTGGCACTGGCAATCTTTTCCAGAAGCGTCTCCCGAAAATGAGCGGGAGCGTAAAAGAACTCTACATCATCAACTGACTGAGAAATCTTCGGTAGTTGAGCAAGGTGTTGTTGATGTTTATTACGCTTAAATTTTGACAACATCACAGTGCGTTTCTTCTCTGTTCATTGAAGGGTTGTCTGTCCCATGCAAACAACATAAGCGGACAATGATACCACCAGTCCTGTCCAAAGTGGGTAACATTTCCAGTAGCTTACTCGGGTTTGTCTGCTGATGTCAGGCCGAGGGATAGGGCGACAATACCTTCGTCCAGCTGAATATCAACGTCAAATCCGAGTTTTCGCGCCAGGGTCACCATACCGCGATTGTTCGGCATAGTAATGCCATTCAGACGTAACAATCCGTGATCTCGCGTATAACTGATGAGTTTTTCCAGCAGTCGTCTGCCCAGACCCAGGCCTTTAAGATCGGAGCGCACCAGCACAGCAAATTCCGCGTCGACGTTATCCGGGTCAGAAATTGCGCGCGTCACGCCCAGGATCTCATCGCCTTTATCAGAGCGCCGAACGGCGACAAACGCCATCTCTCGATCGTAGTCGATCTGGGTCATATTGGCTAAATCATCGTGGGTAAATTCGTTGATTTCGCTAAAGTAGCGGTAATAGAGATCTTCTTTCGTAACCTGAGAGATGAAGGTACGCAGCTGCGGTTCATCTTCCGGCAGGATAGGGCGGAACAGGGCGCGTTCCCCATTCTTCATCTCAACCCACTCCTCCAGCTGCAGAGGATACGGACGGATCGCCAGTCGGCTCTCTCTGTCCCCTTCGAATCGGGCGATATCCAGCGTCACGTCCAGCGCCGTAAACTCAGTGCCGGAGGCGAGCAGCGGATGGATATCCAGCCGCTGGATCTCCGCACAATCGACAATCAGGTTAGACACCTGCACCAGGAACTGACTCAGCCCGGCTATATCGAGCGGACGCAGGGCGCTGCGGCCACGGATCTTTTTGCTTTTAATCGCCTGAATGATCAGATAGCGCGCCAGATTCATGTTCAGCGGCGGTAGCGCCACCGCGGCCTGCTCCTCCGGACGCCACTCAACGCCGCCTTCTCCCAGCATAATGAGCGGACCGAAGACGGGATCGTGTTCAACCACCACCCGCAGTTCCTGAGCTCCCGCGCGGTTAGCCATGCTCTGCACCAGCAGCCCGTGGATACGTGCCTGCGGCCAGGCCATTTTGACGCGATCGAAAATGGCATCGGCTGCCTGCTGCACCTCCGTGGCCGTGCGCAGGTACAACATGACTCCCTGAACGTCCGACTTATGCGGGATATCGGGGGAACGCAGCTTAAGGGCGACCGGGTAGCCAATCTGTTCGGCTATATGTACGGCCTCAGCGCTGTCGCTGGCGATCCAGGTCGGCAGAGTTTGCATCCCGTAGCTGCCCAGTATGGGCTGCACTTCATGCGTATCAAGCGAGGTCGCACCTTCTTCGATAGCCTGCTGTAATAGTCGGTGAACGTCGACGGTATTCGCCGTCAGGTTACCGGGCAACGCCGGGGTCTCGCGTAACTGCTTCTGATTGCGCCGATATTCCACCATATGCATAAATGCCGTGATGGTGCCTTCCGGCGTGCGGTAGGTTGGCAGTCCGGCTTCACTGAACAAGCGTCGCGCCTCCTGAGAGGAAAACTCACCGCACCAGTTGGTCAGCAGGGTGACGTATTTGCCGCGCGGATGGTTCCGTACTGCCTCAATCAGCGCCCGCGCGCTTTCACTGCCCGGCGCGACCGCGCTGGGGGAGTGGATAATCATCAGCGCATCGAAATCCTGGCTGTCCAGCAAAATGGAGATTGCCCTGATATAGCGATCGTTGCTGGCATCATCGCGCAAATCTAGGGGATTGCCGGGCGTCACGCTTGCCGGAAGCGCCTCTCTGAGGCGTTGCAGCGTCTCTTCAACCAGCGTGGCCAGCTTGCCGTTACGTAGCCAAAGCTCGTCCAGCGCCAGCGCGGCGGGGGCCGCGCCATTGCTGACAATCATCAACTTCTCGCCGCGCAGCGGACGCATATGGCTTAGCGTCTCAACGGCGGAAAAAAGCTCGTGTGTATCCTGCACCCGCAGCAACCCCGCGCGCTGAATTGCAGCATCCCAGGCGGGGTCCATGCCGGAATGAGACTGCAGCAGACGCTGAGCCGCAGGGCTGCGACCGCTTTTGATAACGAGGATCGGTTTATTGCGCGATGCGCTACGCGAAGCGGAAACAAAACGACGGGCGTCGCTCAGGTGTTCAAGATAAAGGAGGATTGCGCTGGTTTTACTGTCTCGCGCAAGGAAATCCAGCAGCTCGTCAACGTCGATATCCAGGCTGTCGCCCAGGGCTATGAAGTAGGAGAATCCCATTTCACGCTGCTGCGCCCAGTCGAGGATGGTGTTCGATACCGCAGCCGACTGCGAGATAAACGCCAGCTTGCCTTTACGGATCGGCACCGGGGAGAAGCTGGCGTTCAGCCCCTGCCAGGGCGCGAGCAGACCCAGGCTGTTCGGCCCAAGAATGCGCATTTGAAAGCGGCTGGCGCAGGCCAGCAGTTCGGGCTGCTGTTCAGGCGGAGACGAGAGAATAATGCAGGTTTTACAACCTTTCTTGCCGAGTGACTCCAGCAGTTCCGGATTGCGTTTGGCGTTTGTACACAGAACGGCGAGATCCGGTACGAAAGGCAGGCTCTCCACGTCCGGCCAGGCCAGCACGCCCTGAACGGCCTTATAAGCCGGCGTGACGGGCATAACGGGACCGTTAAATCCTCCGGCCAGCAGATTGCGCATCATCAGATAGCCTGCACGATCCGGTTTCATTGATGCGCCGATGACGGCGATGGATTTAGGACGGAGTAGCGCTTCTAACCCTCTCTGGCTCATGCAGGCCTCCTGTGAATGCAAGCGACCTGATGATTTTAAACGCTTTCTGTCTCCGTTGCTGTGATGCTGCCCTTATGAACGGTTTTTCCCGCCAGATAGCGCTCCCGGAAGCATGAGAAATGGTTGCCCAGGGCGCCTGCTGCAGCGGTATCTCCTGCTAAATCCAGCAGCGCGATGGCTACTTCGGCAGTGCAGTATTGCCCGTCAGCATGCGCTTCGCGCAGGCGGTAGGCCGAGACGCGGGAAAGATCGACAGAAATAACCGGCAGGGCGTCGAGGTAAGGGCTTTTGCGAAACATTTTCCGCGCTTCGGTCCAGGTACCGTCCAGCATAATAAACAGCGGCGGTTTTCCTGATGGCGGCGCAGTCAGAACCTGACGCTGTTCTCCCGCATAAGATGCCGGGAAAACCACCATCGGCTGGTAGTCCGGGCTTGCCACCAGGTCGAGCAGAGCCTGAGGTGGCTCAGTGCGCGACCACTGAAACGCGGCGGTATCCGGCAGAATATCGGCAATAAGACGCCCCGTATTGCTGGGCTTCATCGGCTCGGTATCGAACATCACCAGACAAAAGCGGCTCTCCGCCGTACTTGGGGCCAGCGTTTCGCACAGACAAACCTTCAGCGGCAGCAGGCAGCGCTGACAGCGACGTATGCGGTTGCCACGAGCAAGAAAGGGGCGAGTCGCGCGCGCAAGGCGTTCGGCGCGTAATTTAAGGACGGCGTTATCAGTCATGGGCGAAATGGAGGAAAAACCCTATTTTCGCAGAGGCGGGAACGGGGCACAAGGTGTGCCCCGGGAATGTTACAGCGATTCGTTTAACCAGCTATCGAAGGGGGCTTTTGGAACCGCACCGTTGAGCATATCGATCACTTCACCATTTTTGAAAATCATGATGGTCGGGATACTGCGAATACGAAAACGTGCGCTCAGCTCGCGTTCGGCTTCAGTATTGACCTTAACGAACCGCATTTTTCCGCTGCGCTCTTCGGCAACATCTTCGAAGATCGGCGCAAAGCTGCGGCACGGACCGCACCATGGCGCCCAGAAATCGACCACCACCGGGAGATCGTCCTTGAGGAGTTTGTCCAGCGTAGCACCCGTCGCGTTAATGACATCGCCATCAAACAATTCATGGCCACAACGTCCGCATTTCGCACCATCTTCAATCCGATCGTCCGGAATGCGATTAAGAGCCTGACAGTTGGCACATACGGTATTCATAACTAACCTCTGATAGAGCCGTGGGACAGCGGCAGAACGCCGATAATGTTTCTAATATGTTACATATTATCAATGAGCCTGTTTGAAACAACAATGCGTTTTATTCAATGAGAACAATAGTCACAGGCTTTTGTACGAAATTATGGCTATGCGCTGGCACATCGGGTAATCTGCGCGCTTCGCGCAGCGCTGGTGGAGAAAAGCATGAACGACGAAATGAAAAATAAAAGCGGCAAGGTCAAAGTGATGTATGTCCGCAGTGATGATGACTCTGATAAACGCACCCAAAATCCGCGTACCGGAAAAGGGGGCGGGCGTCCGGCGTCCTCTCGTGCAGACGGTGGCCGTCGCCCCGCCCGCGATGACAGAAATAACCGCGGTGATGACCGCAAACGTGACGATCGTAAACGCGACGATCGTCCGCGTTCCGACCGCCCACGTAATGACCGCCCACGCGACGAGCGTCCGCGTGATGACTTCTCACGTGATAACGCCTCCCCGTGGCGCACCGTTTCTCGCGCCCCTGGCGATGAGACACCGGAAAAAGCCGATCACGGCGGCATCAGCGGTAAAAGCTTTATCGACCCGGAAGTGCTGCGTCGTCAGCGGGCGGAAGAGACCCGCGTATATGGCGAGAACGCCTGCCAGGCGCTGTTCCAGAGCCGTCCTGAGTGTATCGTCCGCGCCTGGTTTATCCAGAGCGTGACCCCGCGCTTCAAAGAAGCGCTGCGCTGGATGGCGGCGAACCGCAAAGCCTACCACGTGGTTGATGATGCTGAACTGACAAAAGCGTCCGGTACCGAGCACCACGGCGGCGTCTGCTTCCTGATCAAAAAACGTAACGGCACGACCGTTCAGCAGTGGGTCAGCCAGGCGGATGCCGATGACTGCGTGCTGGCGCTGGAAGACGTGGGCAACCCGCACAACCTGGGCGCAATGATGCGCAGCTGCGCGCATTTTGGCGTGAAGGGCGTGCTGCTGCAGGATGCCGCGCTGCTGGAGTCCGGTGCCGCGATCCGTACTGCGGAAGGCGGAGCCGAGCACGTACAGCCGATCACCGGCGACAGCGTTCTGGATGCCCTCGAGCAGTTCCGCAAAGCGGGCTATTCCATCGTGACCACATCCAGCCACGCCGGTACGCCGCTGTTTAAAGCGACGCTGCCGCGCAAGATGGTGCTGGTGCTGGGTCAGGAACGCGATGGTCTGTCTGATGCGGCGCTCTCCAGTGCGGATCTGAGCGTCTCTATCGACGGAACGGGCAATGTGGAAAGTCTGAACGTATCCGTTGCGACCGGCGTGCTGCTGGCCGAGTGGTGGCGTCAGAATAAGGCATAAGCCTCTTATGTGCCGGGCCTGACCCGGCACATTCAAACCCTACTCGCTCTCTGCCGGTAACACAGGCATCCAGTCAATTGGCGTTTCGCCACGTTTTTCCAGCCATTCATTTGCCAGAACAAAATGATTACTGCCAAAGAAACCGCGATGGGCAGACAGCGGTGACGGGTGCGGTGCCTTCAACACGTGATGGCGCTGACGATCGATAATCGCCCCTTTCTTCTGCGCGTGAGAACCCCAGAGTAAAAACACAACCCCTTCACGATGCTCGTTAATCAGGCTGATAACTTTATCGGTAAAGGTTTCCCACCCAAGGCTGGCGTGCGAGTGCGCCTGTCCCGCCCGTACGGTGAGCACCGTGTTCAGTAACAGCACGCCCTGGCGCGCCCAGCTTTCCAGATAACCGTGGTTGGGGCGGGTAAACCCGGGCACGGTTCCTTCCAGCTCTTTATACATGTTGAGCAGAGAAGGGGGGATAGCCACGCCTGGACGTACGGAAAACGCCAGCCCGTGCGCCTGCCCAGGGCCGTGATAGGGATCCTGGCCCAGAATGACGACTTTCACATCGCTCAGCTCGGTATAGCGAAACGCGTTGAACACATCTTTTTGCGGCGGATAAATCGTCTGCCCGGACTGACGCTCAGCAGCAACGGTGCTGAGCGTATTGATAAAATAAGGCTGCTGCTTTTCTTCTGCCAGCACGTCATGCCAGGTTAAAGGTGTCGTCATGTCGCTCTCCTGCGAATCTCAATCTGTCACTAGCTTACCTGTTTAACTCTTGCGAGCAAAATTACGCGCTGAAATGCGTGCTAAGTAGTTAAATTTAGTTTGAAATGATGCAGGTTAAGTTGAATTGATAGAGTCGTTAAATTGATCTAAAGCAATAAATTCAAACCACACTCTTTATGTGGTTGGTGTTTTTGTTGATTTAAATCAATAAATCGCCGTGGTGTGAATGATATATATACACACAAGAAACAATGGTTTTACCAATTGGCCGCGTAAGGCCAGCATCAGTTAATGTAGCCTAAGGGAGGCAACACATGATTACAGGTATCCAGATTACCAAAGCGGCAAATGACGATCTGCTCAACTCTTTCTGGCTGCTGGACAGCGAGAAAAATGAAGCGCGCTGTGTAGTCGCGAAAGCGGGTTTTGCTGAAGATGAAGTCGTGCCGGTGAACAAACTGGGCGAAATCGAATACCGTGAAATCCCAATGGAAGTGCAGCCGGAAGTGCGCGTTGAAGGGGGTCAGCACCTGAACGTTAACGTGCTGCGCCGCGAAACGCTGATGGATGCCGTTGAGCACCCGGAAAAATACCCACAGCTGACAATCCGCGTGTCTGGTTATGCGGTTCGCTTTAACTCACTGACTCCAGAACAGCAGCGCGACGTTATCGCCCGTACCTTTACTGAAAGCCTGTAAGGCTTCAGCTACGGGGGGTGAATAAAAAAGCCGGGGATTTCCCCGGCTTTTTCTTACTCTTCAGTCTTCGTTTCCTGCGCTGCAGCGCTTGGCTTACGACGCTTACCAATGTTTTTGGTATCGCGGTGGCGCTGCTTCACCCGCGGCTTCTCTTTTTCTTTCTCTTTTCTCTCAGCACGTTTCGCGAGCGCTTTCTTGGACGGTTTACCCGTCATTTTTTCGCTCGGCGCACGTGTGGTTGGGCGCAAGCCATCAATAACGCGCGCTTTCAGCGGCTCGTCAACATAGCGGCCAATTTTCTGCAGCAGCAGGTAGTCATGCGCTTCAACCAGTGAAATCGCAATCCCTTTGCGGCCCGCGCGACCGGTACGGCCGATGCGGTGCAGATAGGTATCGCCGCTGCGCGGCATATCGAAGTTAATGACATGGCTCACGTCAGGGATGTCGATCCCACGTGCGGCAACGTCTGTTGCAACCAGCACGTTAACGCGGCCATCCGTCAGGCGCTTAATGCCTTCGGTACGCTTGATCTGCGCCATCTCACCTTCAAGATAGCAGTTGTTGATCCCGGCGTTACGCAGCATTTCAGCCAGCTCGTGCACGCGCTCGCGCTTACGCACAAACACGATGGTGCGAGTGGCGTCTTCCTGCTTCAGCAGGTGTTTGAGCAGTTCAACCTTGTGCTCAAGGTTATCCGCACGGTAATACCACTGGTGGATCTTCTTACGCTCTCGCGTGGATGGCGTCGCAGAGACTTCCACCGGATCTTCCAGCAGGCGCTCTGCGAAGTCTTTAATCGCATCCCCTTCAAGGGTGGCAGAGAACAGCATCGTCTGGTTACGCCAGCGCGTTTCACCTGCAATATGCTCGATATCCTGAGCAAAGCCCATGTCCAGCATGCGGTCCGCTTCGTCAAGGATCAGCGTTTCTACCGCGCGGCAGTCGAAGTTTTCTTCTTTAATATACTGCAGCAGGCGGCCCGTCGTCGCGACGACGATGTCCTGGTTTTCGCTGAACACTTCGGCGTGGTTCATATACGCAACGCCGCCGGTAATGGTGGCGATATCCAGATGCGTATTCGCCGCGAGTTCACGCGCGTGATCGGCAACCTGCATGGCCAGCTCGCGCGTAGGCGTCAGGATCAAAATACGCGGCGGGCCAGATTTTTTACGTGGAAAGTCGAGCAGGTGCTGCAACACAGGCAGCAAATAGGCTGCTGTCTTCCCCGTGCCGGTTGGCGCAGAACCGAGCACATCGCGGCCCTCAAGCGCAGGCGGAATGGCCGCTGCCTGAATGGCGGTCGGGCGTGTAAAGCCTTTGCTCTCAAGAGCATTGAGCAGGCTTTCATCGAGTTCAAGTTCGGAAAAAGTCGTTACAGTCATGTTCTACCTCTGTGTGGGGCGCTGATTATAGACGTTACGGCTGTAATCTTCATCTGTTTGTATGGATATCGCTTTGCGGCCACTTCGCTTTCCCCTATGCTACTCCAGTTTCACTTAGAAGGTTGTCCTGACATGTCTCAACTCAAAGCGCAGCTGCGCCGCGATGGTTTTACGTTTAAACAATTTTTTGTCGCTCACGATCGCTGTGCTATGAAAGTCGGCACAGACGGCATTTTACTGGGAGCATGGGCACCTGTCGCAGGTGTAAAGCGTATTCTTGATATCGGTACCGGCAGCGGGCTGGTGGCCTTGATGCTGGCGCAGCGTACTGAAGAGCATGTCACTATTGATGCCGTGGAGCTGGATGCGCAGGCCGCAGGGCAGGCGGGTGAAAACGCGGCCGAGTCCCCCTGGGCTGACCGGATAAGCGTTCAGTGCGCGGACGTGCTGGCCTGGGCGCCTGAGCAAACGGCGCGTTACGATCTGATCGTCAGCAACCCCCCTTACTACGAGCCCGGCGTGGAGTGCGGTTCACCGGAGCGTGAACAGGCGCGCTATACCGGTTCACTCGATCACAAAGCACTGCTCGTCAACGCGGCTGAACTTATCTCAGAAGAGGGCTTTTTCTGCGTGGTGCTGCCAGAAAGTACGGGCAATACGTTTATCGCTACCGCGCAGGAGATCGGCTGGACGTTACGTTTGCGAACTGACATCTCTGATACGGAAGGACGACTGCCGCACCGCGTACTGCTGGCGCTCTCGCCAAAAGAGGGGGAGTGTTTTAATGACCGCATGGTGATCCGTGGGCCAGACCAGCGTTATTCCGAAGATTACACCGCTCTGACCCAGGCGTTTTATTTGTTTATGTAAACCTGTGGGGCGAGTATCGACGGGCCGGACTCGGCAAGCTGATCCGGGTAGTCGAGTGTGTAGTGCAAACCGCGGCTCTCTTTACGCATCATCGCGCAGCGAACAATCAGCTCGGCAACCTGCACCAGATTGCGCAGCTCCAGCAGATTATTGGAGACGCGGAAATGGGCATAATATTCATCAATTTCCTGCTGCAGCATCGTAATGCGGCGCAACGCGCGTTCCAGACGTTTCGTGGTGCGCACAATCCCAACGTAGTCCCACATAAACAGCCGTAGCTCGTGCCAGTTGTGCTGGATCACTACCAGCTCGTCCGGGTTCTCCACGCGGCTCTCATCCCAGGCCGGTAAACGCTCTGTTTCACGGGCGTAAGGCATGCGCTTCGCGATGTCTTCCGCCGCTGACCAGCCGTACACCAGGCACTCAAGCAGCGAGTTAGACGCCATACGGTTCGCGCCGTGTAGCCCGGTATAACTCACCTCACCAATAGCATACAGACCGTCTACGTCAGTGCGTCCGTGATTGTCAACCATCACGCCACCGCAGGTATAGTGGGCCGCAGGCACAATTGGCACCGGATCGCGTGTTAAATCAATGCCAAGATTGAGCAGCTTTTCGTAAATCATCGGGAAGTGCTGGCGAATGAATTCTGCGGGCTTATGGCTGATATCGAGATACATGCAGTCCACGCCAAGGCGCTTCATTTCGTGGTCGATGGCGCGGGCAACGATATCGCGCGGCGCCAGTTCACCCCGGGCGTCAAAGTCCGGCATAAAGCGGGTACCGTCAGGGCGCTTCAGATAAGCGCCTTCGCCGCGCAGGGCTTCCGTCAACAGGAAATTGCGCGCCTGAGGGTGGAACAGGGCGGTGGGGTGAAACTGATTAAATTCGAGATTCGCCACGCGGCAGCCGGCGCGCCAGGCCATGGCGATACCGTCTCCGGAAGCGATATCCGGATTCGTGGTATATTGATACACCTTAGAGGCGCCACCCGTAGCCAGTACCACAGCCTTCGCCTGACAGGTTTCCACCTTCTCTTTATTACGGTTCCAGACCCACGCCCCCACCACGCGACGCGTGCCGGGCAGGCCTATCTTGTCGGAAATGATCAGGTCAACCGCGTTGCTCCGCTCAAGGACCCGGATGTTAGGATGGTTCAGCGCTTTGCTGACCAGCGTGGTTTCCACTTCTTTTCCGGTAGCATCCGCGGCGTGGAGGATGCGGCGGTGGCTATGGCCGCCTTCACGCGTTAAGTGGTAGCTCTCTTCACCGTTGGGCTGAACCTGAGTATCGAATAAAACACCCTGATCGATAAGCCACTGAACGCAATGGCGGGCATTGCTGGCGACAAACTCTGCGGCGTGCGCATCCACGATCCCGGCCCCGGCAATCAGCGTATCTTCAACATGTGACGCAATGCTGTCGGTCTCGTCAAATACCGCGGCAATACCGCCCTGAGCATAAAATGTGGAGCCTTCGCTTATCGGGCCTTTGCTCAGAACGATGACGTTCTGATGTTCGGCCAGACGCAGCGCCAGAGAGAGACCGGCAGCGCCGCTGCCGATGATCAGTACATCACAATGAAGTTCAGGTGTTGTGTTCATGATTGTTGTTTAATTTACTAAACAGTGTTGGGGCAGAATAGCACCTGAATGCGAGATATCGCACGTTTTTTTTAATGAGAGTTGCAATGGCTAAACGCACACGCAGGGGTAAACGAAGGGTAAATGAATGAAATTATTTTGCGAAGCAGATCGTTAGCGTCAGATTTTGTGGTGAAATAAAGCCTGTGTTGCGTTACTCTTCTGGCGGGAAAAAGATGTTTCTTGTCAGAAAGTGGTGCGTATCGTGAACAGACTTATAATGAGAGAAAATGAATGGTCTGCGGCGCGATGAACAAAAACAAAGGCGTTACGGAACTTATTGAAGATCGGACACTCTAACCTGGTGCTTGCTCAAAGTGCGGTAGTTATAGAGTGGCGTTTCGATAACGCGTGGAATTTAGGTTTGGGGAGACATTACCTCGGATGAGCGAGCAGTTAACGGACCAGGTCCTGGTTGAACGGGTCCAGAAGGGAGATCAGAAAGCCTTTAACTTACTGGTGGTGCGCTACCAGCATAAGGTGGCGAGTCTGGTTTCCCGCTATGTACCGTCAGGTGATGTACCTGATGTGGTGCAAGAGTCTTTTATTAAGGCCTATCGCGCGCTGGAATCTTTCCGGGGAGATAGTGCTTTTTATACCTGGCTGTACCGTATTGCTGTCAATACGGCAAAGAATTATCTGGTTGCTCAGGGCCGTCGTCCGCCGTCCAGTGATGTAGACGCTATCGACGCCGAAAACTTCGAAAGTGGCGGTGCGCTGAAAGAAATTTCGAACCCTGAGAACTTAATGTTGTCAGAAGAACTGAGACAAATTGTTTTTCGCACGATCGAGTCGCTCCCGGAAGATTTACGCATGGCAATTACGTTACGGGAGCTTGATGGTCTGAGCTATGAAGAGATAGCCGCTATCATGGATTGTCCGGTCGGCACGGTACGTTCACGAATTTTCCGTGCGCGAGAAGCTATTGATAATAAAGTTCAACCGCTTATCAGGCGTTGACGATAGCGGGATACTGGAAAAGGTATTAGGCATGCAGAAAGAAAAACTTTCCGCTTTAATGGATGGTGAGACGCTGGATAGTGAGCTGCTCAACGAGCTGTCTCATTCTCCCGAAATGCAAGAGACCTGGGAGAGTTACCATCTCATCCGTGACACGCTGCGCGGTGATACCGGAGAGGTTCTCCATTTCGATATCTCAGCCCGCGTGATGGCGGCCATCGAGAATGAGCCTGTTCATCAGACCACTCCGCTGATTCCTGAAGCTCAACCCGCACCGCACCAGTGGCAGAAAATGCCGTTCTGGCATAAGGTGCGTCCGTGGGCCAGCCAGCTCACCCAAATGGGGGTGGCTGCATGCGTATCGCTTGCAGTTATTGTTGGCGTCCAGCACTATAATACTCAGTCTGAAACTAATCAGCAGCCAGAAGCGCCAGTGTTTAACACACTGCCGATGATGGGCAAAGCCAGCCCGGTAAGTCTGGGCGTACCGGCTGATGCCTCCGCCAGCGGCGGTCAGCAACAGCAGGTTCAGGAGCAGCGCCGTCGCATTAATGCGATGTTGCAGGATTACGAGTTGCAGCGTCGTCTGCACTCTGAACAGCTTCAGTTTGAGCAGGCCCAAACCCAGCAAGCTGCTGTACAGGTGCCCGGAAACCAAACTTTAGGAACGCAATCGCAGTAATGAAGCAACTTTGGTTCGCCATGTCTCTGATGGCGGCTAGCCTGTTCTTCTCTGCTAACGCCTCGGCTGATGTTTCATCCGGGGCGTTGTTGCAGCAAATGAATCTGGCCAGCCAGTCACTCAATTACGAGTTGGCATTTATCAGCATCAATAAGCAGGGCGTCGAGTCGTTACGCTATCGCCATGCCCGTCTTGATAACCAGCCACTCGCCCAGCTTTTACAGATGGATGGCCCGCGTCGGGAAGTTGTCCAGCGTGGCAACGAAATCAGCTATTTCGAGCCCGGTCTGGAGCCTTTCACGCTGAATGGCGACTATATCGTTGATTCTTTGCCGTCGCTTATCTATACCGACTTCAAGCGGCTTGCCCCTTACTATGATTTTATTTCGGTAGGGCGTACCCGTATTGCAGACAGGCTGTGTGAAGTGATCCGCGTGGTTGCGCGCGATGGCACGCGCTACAGCTATATCGTCTGGATTGATGCGGAAACCAAGCTGCCGATGCGCGTGGATCTGCTTGACCGCGACGGCGAGACGCTTGAACAGTTCCGCGTTATCTCCTTCAGCGTGAACAATCAGGTTGGCAACAGTATGCAGAATCTGGCGAAGGCCAGCCTGCCGCCGCTGCTTTCTGTTCCAGCAGGGGACTCCGCTAATTTCAACTGGGTGCCTTCCTGGATACCGCAAGGCTTTAGCGAAGTGTCCAGCAGCCGTCGTCAGCTGCCCACCATTGATACGCCGGTTGAATCACGCCTCTATTCCGATGGCTTGTTCAGCTTCTCGGTGAATATCAACCGCGCAACGGCAAATAGCGCTGAACAAATGCTTCGTACCGGACGTCGTACGGTCAGCACCACGGTACGCGATAACGCAGAGATCACGATTGTGGGGGAATTACCTCCGCAGACGGCGAAGCGCATTTCAGACAGCATTAAATTCAGGGCCGCACAATGATTAAAGAGTGGGCGACCGTTGTCTCCTGGCAGAACGGCATTGCGCTGGTCAGCTGTGATGTTAAAGCCTCATGCAATAGCTGCGCATCCCGAGCCGGTTGTGGCAGTCGCGTGCTGAATAAGTTAGGGCCACAGACATCGCATACGATCTCCGTGCCGAGCGAACAGCCGCTGGTGGCGGGTCAGAAGGTCGAGCTGGGCATTACGGAAGGCAGTCTGCTGAGTTCCGCGATGCTGGTCTACCTCTCCCCGCTGGTGGGGCTGTTTGCCATGGGCGGCCTTTTCCAGATGCTGTTTGGTACCGACGTGGCCGCCATGTGCGGTGCTGCTTTGGGTGGCGTAGGGGGATTTTGGCTTGCCAAAGGCATCTCACCGAAGCTCGCCG
Organism: Enterobacter sp. 118C5; assembly: GCF_034107645.1. Taxonomy (NCBI): domain Bacteria; kingdom Pseudomonadati; phylum Pseudomonadota; class Gammaproteobacteria; order Enterobacterales; family Enterobacteriaceae; genus Enterobacter; species Enterobacter sp. 118C5. The sequence continues at coordinate 16,970 of NZ_JAWNEU010000007.1, forward strand.
CGCGCGAAGAGTGGCAGCCCGTTATTCTGAGCGTTGCGCTCGCGCCTGACCAACTTCGCGTCGAGACGCTCTCTTCTGAGGCCCGGTGATCCACCGGGCTTTATCATTATTTACATCTCAAAAAAGAAAACGCCATTTCTTCGCGCTATGCTTGGCTCTAAGTGCATTTCCAGGTTGCGGGTATGTAGTGTAGAATGCTGCGTTTTCGCACTGAAAAACGTCAGGCTAAGAACAGCGGCCTCCAGGAATTCGTAAGGCATAATTATTTAACTATATGAAGAACATACGTAACTTTTCGATCATTGCTCACATTGACCACGGTAAGTCGACGCTGTCTGACCGTATTATCCAGATTTGCGGTGGCCTGTCTGATCGTGAAATGGCAGCCCAGGTACTGGACTCCATGGACCTGGAACGCGAACGCGGTATCACCATCAAAGCGCAGAGCGTGACGCTCGACTATAAAGCTTCTGATGGCGAAACCTATCAACTGAACTTTATCGACACCCCAGGCCACGTTGACTTCTCCTATGAAGTTTCACGCTCGCTGGCGGCCTGTGAAGGCGCGCTGCTGGTTGTCGATGCCGGGCAGGGCGTTGAAGCCCAGACCCTGGCGAACTGCTACACCGCGATGGAGATGGATCTCGAGGTTGTGCCGGTTCTGAACAAAATCGATCTGCCAGCTGCCGATCCTGAGCGCGTGGCGGAAGAGATTGAAGACATTGTCGGCATTGACGCGACCGACGCCGTGCGCTGCTCCGCGAAAACCGGTGTGGGTGTTCCAGATGTGCTGGAACGTCTGGTGCGTGACATTCCACCACCGGAAGGTGACCCGGATGCCCCGCTTCAGGCGCTGATCATCGACTCATGGTTCGATAACTACCTGGGCGTGGTCTCTCTGGTGCGTATTAAAAACGGCACCATGCGTAAAGGCGACAAAATCAAGGTTATGAGTACCGGACAGGTCTACAACGCAGACCGTCTGGGTATCTTCACGCCAAAACAGGTTGACCGTACCGAGCTGAAATGCGGCGAGGTAGGCTGGCTGGTCTGTGCGATTAAAGACATCCTCGGCGCGCCAGTGGGCGATACCCTTACCGGTGCGCGTAACCCGGCAGACAAAGCGCTGCCAGGCTTCAAAAAGGTGAAACCGCAGGTTTACGCGGGTCTGTTCCCGGTCAGCTCTGACGACTACGAAAACTTCCGCGATGCGCTTGGCAAGCTGAGCCTGAACGACGCCTCCCTGTTCTACGAGCCAGAAAGTTCAACGGCGCTGGGCTTCGGCTTCCGCTGCGGCTTCCTCGGCCTGCTGCACATGGAGATCATTCAGGAGCGTCTGGAGCGTGAATACGATCTGGATCTGATCACCACCGCACCGACCGTAGTCTACGAAGTGGAAACCACTTCGAAAGAAGTGATCTACGTCGACAGCCCGTCCAAGCTGCCGCCGCTGAACAACATTCACGAGCTGCGCGAGCCTATCGCAGAGTGTCATATGCTGCTGCCGCAGGAGTTCCTGGGCAACGTCATCACGCTCTGTATTGAGAAGCGTGGCGTGCAGACCAACATGGTTTACCACGGTAACCAGGTGGCGCTGACCTATGAAATCCCGATGGCGGAAGTGGTACTCGACTTCTTCGACCGTCTGAAGTCTACCTCCCGTGGCTATGCGTCACTGGATTACAACTTCAAGCGTTTCCAGGCCTCCAACATGGTCCGTGTGGACGTGCTGATCAACGGCGAGCGTGTGGATGCGCTGGCGCTGATCACCCACAACGACAATGCGCCGTACCGTGGTCGCGAGCTGGTTGAGAAGATGAAAGATCTGATCCCGCGTCAGCAGTTCGACATTGCGATTCAGGCAGCGATTGGCAACCACATCATCGCGCGTTCTACGGTGAAACAGCTGCGTAAAAACGTTCTGGCGAAGTGCTACGGCGGTGACGTCAGCCGTAAGAAAAAGCTGCTGCAGAAGCAGAAAGAAGGTAAGAAGCGTATGAAGCAGGTCGGTAACGTTGAGCTGCCGCAGGAAGCATTCCTTGCCATTCTTCATGTCGGTAAAGACGGCAAATAACCTTTAAGGAGTTGGCATGGCGAACATGTTTGCCTTGATCCTGGTCATCGCTACGCTGGTGACAGGCCTGCTGTGGTGTCTGGATAAGTTTATCTTCGCCCCAAAACGCCGTGAACGTCAGGCTGCCGCGCAGGCAGCTACTGGCGACCAGCTGGACGCGAAAACCCTGAAGAAAGTTGGCCCGAAACCGGGCTGGCTGGAGACGGGCGCGTCGGTATTCCCGGTGCTGGCGATTGTGCTGGTGGTACGTTCGTTTATTTACGAGCCGTTCCAGATCCCATCAGGTTCCATGATGCCAACGCTGCTGATTGGGGATTTTATTCTGGTGGAGAAGTTTGCCTACGGCATTAAAGATCCTATCTACCAGAAAACGCTGATCGAAACCGGTCATCCGAAACGTGGCGACATCGTGGTATTTAAATATCCGGAAGATCCGCGTCTGGACTACATCAAGCGTGCGGTAGGCCTGCCGGGTGATAAAGTGACCTACGATCCGGTTGCGAAGGAAGTCACCGTTCAGCCCGGATGCAGCTCCGGTACCGCGTGTGAAAACGCGCTGCCAATCACCTACTCAAACGTTGAGCCAAGCGATTTTGTGCAGACCTTCGCCCGTCGTAACGGCGGTGAGGCGACCAGCGGGTTCTTCCAGTTGCCGAAAGGTGAAACCAAAGAGAACGGTATCCGCCTGGTCGAGCGTAAAGAGACGCTGGGCGACGTGACGCACCGCATCCTGACCGTGCCAATCGCGCAGGATCAAGTGGGGATGTATTACAAACAGCCGGGTCAGCAGCTGGCCAGCTGGATCGTACCGCCGGGACACTACTTCATGATGGGTGATAACCGCGATAACTCCGCGGACAGCCGTTACTGGGGCTTTGTGCCGGAAGCGAATCTGGTGGGTAAAGCAACCGCGATCTGGATGAGTTTTGAGAAGCAGGAAGGCGAATGGCCGACCGGCGTACGCCTGAATCGTATTGGCGGAATCCACTAATTCTCAGGAAAAGAACACGTAGCCGCGTTATTTCGCGGCTACGTGAATTATTTCCTCGATAAATCTCTTTGAACTAACGACATCCCCTGTCGTTGTGTATAGAATATTCCCCCGAAGTTTAAGGTTGGCCCTGCAAGGGTGCCACGGCACACGAAACCGCGTTGGTTTTCTCAGGTCGGTTTCGTGTGCTGCATTTTTGACGCATTCATTTATTGGTATCGCATGAACCCCATCGTAATTAATCGGCTTCAACGGAAGCTGGGCTACACTTTTCATCATCAGGAGTTGTTGCAACAGGCATTAACCCACCGCAGTGCCAGCAGCAAACATAATGAGCGTCTCGAGTTTCTGGGTGACTCTATTTTAAGTTTCGTGATTGCGAATGCGCTTTATCATCGTTTCCCGCGCGTGGACGAAGGTGATATGAGCCGCATGCGCGCCACGCTGGTTCGGGGTAATACCCTTGCGGAAATCGCGCGCGAATTTGAACTGGGCGAATGTCTGCGTCTTGGGCCGGGTGAACTGAAAAGCGGCGGCTTCCGTCGTGAATCTATTCTTGCCGATACGGTCGAAGCATTAATTGGTGGCGTGTTCTTGGACAGCGATATCCAGACCGTAGAAAAGCTGATCCTTAACTGGTATCAGACCCGTCTGGACGAAATCAGCCCGGGCGATAAACAAAAAGATCCGAAAACGCGCCTGCAGGAATATTTGCAGGGTCGTCATCTGCCGCTGCCATCCTATCTGGTGGTGCAGGTTCGTGGCGAAGCGCACGATCAGGAATTTACCATCCATTGCCAGGTCAGTGGCCTGAGTGAACCGGTGGTGGGCACAGGTTCAAGCCGCCGTAAGGCTGAACAGGCTGCCGCCGAACAGGCGTTGAAAATGCTGGAGCTGGAATGAGCATCGACAAAACCTATTGCGGATTTATTGCCATCGTCGGACGTCCGAACGTCGGCAAATCCACGCTATTGAATAATCTGCTTGGGCAGAAGATTTCCATCACCTCGCGTAAGGCGCAGACCACGCGTCACCGCATCGTCGGCATCCATACTGAAGGCGCGTATCAGGCGATCTACGTCGATACCCCGGGCCTGCACATGGAAGAGAAGCGTGCCATTAACCGTCTGATGAACAAGGCGGCGAGCAGCTCCATCGGCGACGTAGAGCTGGTGATTTTCGTTGTGGAAGGCACCCGCTGGACGCCGGACGACGAGATGGTGCTGAACAAGCTGCGTGACGGTAAAACCCCGGTCATCCTCGCGGTCAACAAAGTTGACAACGTGCAGGAAAAAGCTGACCTGCTGCCGCACCTGCAGTGGCTGGGTAGCCAGATGAACTTCCTGGATATCGTTCCGCTGTCTGCTGAGACCGGCCTGAACGTCGATACCATCGCGGGGATCGTGCGCAAGCATCTGCCGGAAGCGATTCACCACTTCCCGGAAGACTACATCACCGATCGCTCTCAGCGCTTTATGGCGTCTGAAATCATCCGTGAAAAGCTGATGCGTTTCCTGGGCGCTGAACTGCCGTACTCCGTGACGGTGGAAATTGAGCGTTTCCAGAGCAACGAGCGCGGTGGCTACGACATCAACGGCCTGATCCTCGTTGAGCGTGAAGGGCAGAAGAAGATGGTGATCGGCAACAAAGGCGCCAAGATCAAAACCATCGGTATCGAAGCCCGTAAGGACATGCAGGAGATGTTCGAAGCGCCGGTTCACCTGGAGCTTTGGGTGAAGGTGAAGTCTGGCTGGGCCGATGATGAGCGTGCTCTGCGCAGCCTCGGTTACGGCGAAGACCAGTAATTCAAGACGACGATAATGGAAGGTTGGCAGCGCGCCTTCGTTCTCCATAGTCGTCCCTGGAGCGAAACCAGCCTGATGCTGGACGTCTTCACGGAAGAGTCCGGTCGCGTGCGCCTTGTTGCGAAAGGCGCACGTTCCAAACGTTCTAATCTCAAAGGTGCCTTACAGCCTTTTACCCCGCTGCTGGTTCGCTTTGGCGGGCGAGGGGAAGTCAAAACCCTGCGCAGCGCTGAAGCCGTCTCTCTGGCGCTTCCTCTTTCTGGTATTACCCTCTACAGCGGTCTGTACGTCAACGAGCTCATCTCACGGGTTCTTGAACATGAGACTCGCTTCTCTGAACTTTTCTTCGATTATCTGCACTGTATCCAGGCCCTGGCGGGTGCAACCGGCACGCCCGAACCCGCCCTGCGTCGTTTCGAACTGGCGCTGCTGGGGCACCTGGGGTACGGCGTGGATTTTCTGCACTGCGCGGGCAGCGGGGACGAGGTTGAAGACGCGATGACCTACCGCTACCGGGAAGAAAAAGGGTTTATCGCCAGCGTCGTGATAGACAACAGCACCTTTACCGGTCGCCAGCTTCGGGCGCTGTATGAGCGCGAGTTTCCCGATCGGGACACCCTGCGTGCGGCAAAACGCTTTACCCGGATTGCCCTCAAGCCGTATCTTGGCGGCAAGCCCTTAAAGAGCCGCGAATTATTCAGGCAATTTATGCCGAAACGTTAACGTTTTACCCCTCACCCCAGCCCTCTCCCGGAGGGAGAGGGAGAAGGTAAATGAACCAAAATACCGAGGATTGTCATGGCTGAATTACTGTTAGGCGTCAACATCGATCACATCGCCACGCTGCGTAATGCACGCGGCACGGCGTATCCCGATCCGGTTCAGGCAGCGTTTATCGCCGAGCAGGCTGGTGCCGACGGCATTACCGTTCACCTGCGTGAAGATCGCCGCCACATTACCGACCGCGACGTGCGCATTCTTCGTCAGACGCTGGACACCCGCATGAACCTGGAGATGGCGGTCACCGAAGAGATGCTGACCATTGCCTGCGAAACCAAACCGCACTTCTGCTGCCTGGTGCCGGAAAAGCGCCAGGAAGTGACCACCGAAGGCGGGCTGGACGTGGCGGGGCAGCAGGACAAAATGCGCGATGCCTGCAAGCGCCTGGCGGATGCCGGTATCCTGGTTTCTCTGTTTATCGACGCCGATTTCGCGCAGATTAAAGCGGCAGCAGACGTGGGCGCGCCCTATATTGAAATTCACACCGGCTGCTATGCCGATGCCAAAAACGATGCCGAGCAGGCCAAAGAGCTGGAGCGTATCGCCAAAGCGGCCACCTACGCCGCGAGCCTGGGACTGAAGGTTAACGCCGGTCACGGCCTGACCTACCACAACGTGAAGGCCATTGCCGCCCTGCCGGAAATGCACGAGCTGAACATCGGCCACGCCATTATTGGCCGCGCGGTGATGAGCGGCCTGAAAGAGGCGGTTTCAGAGATGAAGCGCCTGATGCTGGAAGCGCGTCAGTAATGGCCATTCTGGGCTTAGGCACCGATATCGTCGAAATAGCCCGCATTGAAGCGGTGATCGCCCGGAGCGGCGATCGCCTCGCAAGACGCGTGCTGAGCGATAACGAATGGGCCATCTGGGAAGCGCACCAGCAGCCGGTGCGTTTTCTGGCAAAGCGCTTTGCGGTAAAAGAGGCGGCAGCCAAAGCCTTTGGGACCGGCATTCGTAACGGCCTGGCATTTAACCAGTTCGAAGTGTTTAACGATGAGCTGGGCAAACCGCGCCTGCGTTTGTGGGGTGAAGCGCAAAAGCTGGCGGAGAAGCTGGGGGTGAATCATATGCACGTGACGATTGCAGATGAACGCCACTATGCCAGCGCGACGGTGATTATCGAAAGCTAAATTTTGTCCGCGTGGTGCATCAGGACAAATTTATCCCACAGCTGCTCCTCACTCTCGACGTGTGCCGGATCCTTCAGGATAGTATTAGGGATTGGGCACACCTTCTGGCAGGTCGGCGTCTCATAGTGGCCGATGCACTCGGTGCAGCGGTCGCTGTTAATCTCGTAAATGCTGTCGCCCATCGAAATCGCCTGGTTAGGGCATTCGGGTTCGCACATATCGCAATTGATGCATTTTTTGGTAATTAACAGCGCCATCAGGAAATTCTCAGAAACAACACAAACTGGGCGGGCATTATACGCGTCAAACCAGTTTCTTTACCAGTTCTTCGCTGTGACGAATGCGCTCGGGCGCGCGCTCCAGATCCTGCTGTACCAGCGCCATAAACAGCAGATCCGTCAGCATCATTTGTGCGCTGGTGGACGAAATTGCCGCGCTGCGCGTGGCCTGCTCTTCGGCAATGGTATACAAACAGCGCGTTGCCCGCTGCTGCAGCGCATTTGGCGTAAAGCCGGTGATCGCCAGAATTTTGCCGCCGACGCGCAGGGCTTCGTCGGTCGCCATGTTGATCTCGCGGCGCTCGCCGGAGTAGGAGATCGCCAGCAGCAGATCGTCAGGATCCATCGCCTGCACGGTCGCCAGCAGGGCGTGCATATCCTGCTCGACGATGGCGTTAAAACCGATTTTAGTCAGCTTCCAGCCAAAATTACGCGCCACCAGACCGGACGCGCCAATACCGGTCAAAATAATACGCCGCGCCGCCCGCAGCATCGCCACGCTTTCCAGTAATTTCTCTTCGGTATTCACGTCCAGCGTGGCGTGCATTGCCGCCACGTTCTCCTTGATCAGCTTTTCCCCAACCAGACGCATCGGGTCATCGCCGCGGATCTGGTTATGCACAGGCATGGACTGCGGGTTCGGGTTACTCACCAGCGCTTCGCTGATTGCCAGCTTAAGAGCGGGAAAACCCTTAAACCCGATCTTCTGGGCAAATTTCACCACGCTTGACTGGCTCACTCCTGCTTCGCTTGCCAGCTGCTGTGAGCTGAGGTGGCGGGCGCGATCGGGCTGAGAAAGCAGAAAATCCGCCAGCTTTTTGTCGCTTTGAGCAAAGCCGGCGTAGCGCTGGCGAATGCGAATTAAACAGTTCATAAGTACTCCCGGCGGAAATGTGATTGTCTGCGCAAAAACGAATTCTGCTCGCCTGAATGAATTTTATATTCCATTATAGTGTGATTATTATGAATTAAAAATTCTTGAGGTACAAAAGATGAATCTTGGCTCACTTGTTTCTGAAACGCGTAACCCGCAAACCATGGATCTGGATGCGCTCTCCACCCTGGAGCTGGTTAACCGCTTTAATCAACAGGATACGCTGGTCGCGCAGGCAGTGAAAGAGACATTGCCAGAGGTGGCGAAAGCGGTCGATGCGGCGGCGGAGGCTCTTAAGGCCGGTGGTCGCATTATCTATATGGGGGCCGGCACCAGCGGGCGTCTCGGGGTGCTGGATGCCTCGGAATGTCCGCCCACCTTTGGCGTTCCGCACGGCCTGGTGGTTGGCCTGATTGCTGGTGGTCCCGGCGCGCTGCTGAAGGCCGTTGAAGGGGCAGAAGACAACAAACAGCTGGGTGAGGATGACCTGAAGGATCTGAACCTGACGGCAAACGATCTGGTGGTTGGCCTTGCGGCATCCGGGCGCACGCCGTACGTCATTGGCGGCCTGGAATACGCCAACCGGACCGGCTGCACGACGGTCGCCATCTCCTGCAACCCCGGCTCGCCGATTGCGCAGGTCGCCACTATCGCCATCTCTCCCGTCGTTGGGCCGGAAGCGCTCACCGGCTCCACGCGCCTGAAATCCGGGACCGCGCAAAAGCTGGTGCTCAATATGATCTCCACCGGCGCGATGGTGAAGTTCGGCAAGGTCTACCAGAACCTGATGGTCGATATGCAGGCCACCAACGTCAAGCTGGTGGACAGAGCCTGCCGCATGGTGATGGAGGCGACAGGCGCTGGCCGTGAAGAGGCAGAAGCGGTGCTCAAGCAGACCGACTATGACGTTAAACCGGCCATCCTGATGATCTTAAGCGGGCTGGACGCGGCGGCTGCGCGAGCCAGACTTGATGCGCACAACGGCTTCTTACGGGCGGCATTAGAAAACTAGCAGAGGCGTTTATGGACAAAACAGCAGCGCTCGCCAGCGATATCCTGCAGGGGATCGGCGGGGAGAAAAATATTCAGCGTCTGGAAAACTGCATGACGCGCGTGCGCGTCGAGGTGCATAACGACGATCGGCTTGACGTGCCGGGTCTGAAGAAGCTATCCGGCGTCAGCGGCTACGTGAAACAGGGGCAGCAGCACCAGCTGATCGTCGGGCCGGGCAAGGCGGCGCAGGTTGTCGACGCCATGCGCGCGCTGATGGTCGGCGGGGCGAGCGTGACGGTCGACGACGCTGAACGCACCAAAGCGCAGGCGAAAGCCAAATACAAAGCTCCCATGAGCGACGCGCTGCGACAGCTGGCAAACGTCTTTATCCCGCTGATCCCGGCGTTCATAGCCTCCGGCTTGATCACCGGGATCATCAATATCCTCAAGCGGCCGGATATCGTCGGGGATTTTGCCACGCAGTATCCGAACCTGCTGGGCATTCTCGCAATCTTCGGCAGCGCGGTGTTTGCCATCATGAACATCCTGGTCGGGGTCAATACCGCGAAGGTGTTTGGCGGCTCGCTGGCCATGGGCGGCGTAATGGCAGGGATCTTGTCCAGCCCGCAGCTGGCGCAAATCACGCTGTTTGGCGAGGCGCTCCAGCCGGGTCGCGGCGGGGTGATTGCCGTGCTGCTGGTGGTTATCCTGATGTGCTGGATCGAGAAAAAGCTACGTGCGGTTCTGCCAGGCTCGATAGAGCTTATCCTCAACCCGCTGCTGACCACGTTAATTACCGGTAGCGTCGCGATTGTGGTCCTTCAGCCGCTGGGCGGGTGGATCTCTGACGCCATCGCTCACGGCGCGTCTCTGGCAATCGACCGCGGCGGCCTGCTGGTGGGGGCGGTGCTGTCAGGTACATTCCTGCCGCTGGTGCTGACCGGCCTTCATCAGGGGCTGGTGCCGATTCACGTTGAGCTGGTGCAGGCGCACGGTTATAACGCGCTGCTGCCTATTCTCTCAATGGCGGGCGTCGGGCAGGTGGGGGCAGCGATTGCCGTTCTGATGAAAACCCGCAACGCGCGCCTGAAAAAGGTGATTAAAGGGGCGCTGCCGGTCGGGCTGCTCGGCATCGGCGAGCCGCTGATCTTCGGCGTCACGCTGCCGCTGGGTAAACCGTTTCTTGCGGCCTGTTTGGGGGGCGCGGTAGGCGGGGCGCTTATTAGCTACTGGAAAGTCGCCACCGTTATCACTTTCGGTCTCTCCGGTTTACCGCTGGCGTTAACCATCGTGACCGGAAAAGTCATGCTCTATCTGTTAGGCTATTTAGTAGCGGTGATCGCCGGGTTCCTGTTTACCTGGCTGTTAGGATTCAACGACCCAGAGGAGTAAGGTTTGGCCAATCACGAGCGTCGCGTTGTCTTTTTCGATCTGGATGGAACGCTGCATCAGCAGGATATGTTCGGTACGTTTATGCGCTACCTGCTGCGGCGCCAGCCTCTGAACGCGCTGCTCGTCTTACCGCTCTTACCCGTGATTGGCATCGCGCTGCTGGTAAAAGGCCGGGCGGCGCGCTGGCCGATGAGCCTGCTGCTCTGGGGATGCACGTTCGGCCACAGCGAAGCGCGGCTCAAACAGCTCGAACAGGAGTTTGCTCTCTGGTTCCGCGGCCACGTTGCCGCGTTTCCCGTGGTGCAGGCGCGCCTGACCAGCTATCTCGACGCCAACGATGCCGACATCTGGCTGATTACCGGCTCCCCGGAGACGCTGGTGGAGCAGGTCTATTTTGATACGCCCTGGCTGCCGCGCGTGAATCTTATCGCCACGCAAATTTCCCGCGGCTACGGCGGCTGGGTTCTGACGATGCGCTGCCTGGGGCATGAAAAAGTGGTCCAGCTGGAAAAACGTATCGGCACGCCGCTGCGCCTGTACAGCGGCTACAGCGACAGCAAGCAGGACAACCCGCTGCTCTATTTTTGCCAGCACCGCTGGCGCGTTACTCCCCTCGGTGAACTTCAGCAACTCGAATAGTCTTATCTATAAGGGGTGTGTATAATGCCGCCCGCTTTTCGACTGGAGTATCAACCTTTGTCCACCTCAGCACACAATCATGAATACTGGATGCGCCACGCGCTGGCGCTGGCTCAACGTGCCTGGGACGAGGGCGAGGTGCCCGTGGGCGCGGTACTGGTTCATAACAACCAGGTGATTGGGGAAGGGTGGAACCGTCCTATTGGCCGCCACGATCCTACCGCGCACGCCGAAATTATGGCGCTTCGTCAGGGCGGACTGGTGCTGCAAAACTATCGCCTGCTCGATACCACCCTGTACGTGACGCTGGAGCCGTGCGTGATGTGCTCCGGTGCGATGGTGCACAGCCGAATCGGTACCCTGGTGTTTGGCGCGCGGGATGAAAAAACCGGGGCCGCCGGTTCACTGATGGACGTACTGGGTCATCCTGGGATGAATCATCAGGTGCAGACTATCGGTGGGGTACTTGCACCAGAGTGTTCGGGGCTATTAAGCGATTTCTTTCGAATGCGCCGTCAGCAGAAAAAGCAACAAAAGGCAGAATTGAAGTTGTCGGATGATTAAGCTCGTCCGGCGCAACAACCGGATAACTTTCCGCCAGCTGTTTTGCCTCTGTTGCCTCTTTCTCTTTCTCCAGCAGATAGCCGACCAGGCTAATCTGATATTTACGGATATTTTCCACGTAGGCGTAGGCTTCATGTCCGCGCGCGTAGCCGTACGTCAGCTTGTTGTACCATGGCTTCTGGCTCAGCAGCGGCAGGCGCTGTTTTACGTCTGACCAGCTGTCCGGGTTCCCCTTCGTTTTCGCCGTCAGAGCCCGCGCGTCAAGCATATGCGCGTAGCCCATGTTGTAGGCCGCCAGCGCAAACCAGATCCGCTCTTCTTCCGGCACCGTTTCCGGCACTTTAGCCATCATATCCTGCAGATAGCGCGCCCCGCCGCTGATGCTCTGTTCCGCATCGGTACGGTCGTTCACGCCCAGGCTCAGCGCGGTATTTTTGGTTAACATCATCAGTCCGCGTACGCCCGTAGGGGAGGTGGCCTGGGTGTCCCAGTGGGATTCCTGATATGAGATCGCCGCCAGCAGTTTCCAGTCAATCTCCTGGGCGTATTTTTCAAATAGCGGCTGCAGGTCAGGCAGGACGCTGTCTACCGCGCGCAGGAAGCTGCGGGTGTCAACGTAGTCAAAGTCATCCCCGTGGCCGAGGTACTTCTCCTCAAGGCGCGCCAGCGTGCCGTCTTCATTGATGGTGTTATAGAAATCCAGCATGGCCGCCGAGAGGGTCTGGTCGTCATCCAGATGGGTAAACCAGGTCACCGGCTGTTCGTCCGTCACGTCCAGCGCCACGGCGATTTCAGGATGCACCCGCTGGAACAGGCTAATCGCCACCGAATCGGCGATGGTGTAGGGCAGTTTCCGATCTTTGACCTGCTCCAGCAGCTCCGTCGTGCCGAGTTTAGGGTCAACCGTCCAGCTCAGATCCGGGTATTTTTTCTCTTTCAGCTCACGCAGGTCGTCAATCACCACATGGCCGGGAGCAATCGTCAGCTGTTGCGCGTTGATTGAGGCAAGCGTACGCGGGCGCAGGCTTCCGACGCGATAGACCAGCTGCTGGGAAACGGAATAGTAGGTCGGGCCCGGCTGGTAGTTCTTGCTGCGCTCGCTGTTGTACACCAGCCCGGCAGCGAGGATATCGGCGTTGTTGTTGTCCAGGTCGTCAAACAGCTGGTTAATGTTCTGGCGAACGGTAATTTTAAGCTTCACGCCCAGATAATCGGCGAACTGCTGCGCCAGCTCATAATCCAGACCAATAATTTTGCCGTTGATGTCGCTGTAAATCAGCGGAGAGTTAAGGGTACTGACGCGCAGTTCCCCCCGCTCCTGAATGGCGGCGATACGGTTTTCGGCTTTGCCGAACCAGGGGATGGAAGGCCAGAGGGCCACTGCCAGCAGCAACGTTACAATGCCGATGAGCAGATAATTAATCTTTAATTTTTTCAATTAGTTAATTCTCTGCGACGCCGGTTGCCTCAGTCTGCTGTAGCCATGTTAATAATAAGGTTTGCCATTGAATGAGCGGCATTTTGCGTAAACTTGCGCCACTTGGCAACCAATTAGAGAGACAGGTCACATCTATTGTTAAACGCTGAAGTCGATTTTATTTCGACGCAAACGGTTTCGTCGGCGCTCAGGATTCTCTATAATGACGCCCGTTTTCCCCCCTTGCGCACACTGTAAGCGCCCCGGCGCTTCGAAGACGAGAGACTTATGATGGAAATTCTGCGTGGTTCGCCTGCACTGTCTGCCTTCCGTATTACCAAACTGCTGGCACGTTTTCAGGCGGCCGACCTTCCGGTAAGCAATATTTACGCTGAGTATGTCCATTTTGCTGACCTGAATGCCCCCCTGAATGCAGAGGAGCGCGTACAGCTGGAACGCCTGCTCAAGTATGGCCCAAATCTGAGCAGCCATACGCCAACCGGCAAACTGATCCTTGCGACGCCGCGTCCGGGCACCATCTCCCCCTGGTCTTCCAAAGCCACCGATATTGCTCACAACTGCGGCCTGAGCCAGATTAACCGTCTGGAGCGCGGCGTAGCGTACTACGTCGAAGCCTCTACCCTGAGCGACGCGCAGTGGCAGGCGGTTGCGGCTGAATTGCACGACCGCATGATGGAGAGCGTGTTTGCCTCTCTTGACGACGCACAGAAGCTTTTCTCCCACCATCAGCCTGCGCCGGTACAGAGCGTGGACCTGCTGGGGCAGGGCCGTCAGGCGCTGATTGACGCCAACCTGCGTCTCGGCCTGGCGCTGGCAGAAGACGAAATTGACTATCTGCAGGACGCGTTCGTTAAGCTCAACCGCAACCCGAACGACATCGAACTCTACATGTTCGCGCAGGCCAACTCTGAGCACTGCCGCCATAAGATTTTCAACGCCGACTGGATTATCGACGGCGAACAGCAGCCGAAGTCGCTGTTCAAAATGATTAAAAACACCATGGAACAAACCCCTGACCACGTGCTGTCTGCCTATAAAGACAACGCCGCGGTGATGGAAGGTTCTGAGGTGGGCCGCTTCTTCGCCGATCGCGAAGCAGGGCGCTATGACTTCCATCAGGAGCCTGCGCATATCCTGATGAAAGTGGAAACCCACAACCACCCGACGGCCATTTCTCCGTGGCCGGGTGCGGCGACCGGCTCCGGCGGTGAAATCCGTGACGAAGGTGCGACCGGTCGTGGGGCGAAACCAAAAGCGGGTCTGGTCGGTTTCTCCGTCTCTAACCTGCGCATTCCTGGCTTTGAACAGCCGTGGGAAGAAGATTTCGGCAAGCCGGAGCGCATTGTAACCGCCCTGGATATCATGACCGAAGGCCCGCTGGGCGGCGCGGCGTTCAACAACGAATTTGGTCGTCCGGCGCTGAACGGTTACTTCCGTACCTACGAAGAGAAGGTGGACAGCCACAACGGTGAAGAGCTGCGCGGCTACCACAAACCGATCATGCTGGCAGGCGGGATCGGCAACATCCGTGCCGATCACGTGCAGAAAGGCGAGATCGTCGTCGGCGCGAAGCTGATCGTGCTGGGCGGTCCGGCCATGAACATCGGCCTGGGCGGCGGTGCGGCCTCCTCTATGGCCTCCGGCCAGTCTGACGCGGATCTCGATTTTGCCTCCGTGCAGCGCGACAACCCTGAAATGGAGCGTCGCTGCCAGGAAGTCATCGACCGCTGCTGGCAGCTGGGCGATGCCAACCCGATCCTGTTCATCCACGACGTGGGCGCGGGCGGTCTGTCCAACGCCATGCCGGAACTGGTGAGCGACGGCGGCCGCGGTGGACGCTTCAACCTGCGCGACATCCTCAGCGATGAGCCGGGCATGAGCCCGCTGGAAATCTGGTGTAACGAATCCCAGGAGCGCTACGTGCTGGCTGTGGCTGCCGACCAGCTGCCGCTGTTTGACGAGCTGTGCCGCCGCGAGCGCGCGCCGTATGCCGTTATCGGTGAAGCAACCGAAGAGCAGCATCTGAGCCTGAGTGACACCCATTTTGACAACCAGCCGATCGATCTGCCGCTGGACGTGCTGCTCGGTAAAACGCCGAAGATGACCCGCGACGTGCAGACCCGTAAAGCGGCGGGCAAAGCGCTGGAGCGCCAGGGCATTACCGTGGCGGAAGCGGTCAACCGCGTGCTGCACCTGCCTGCTGTGGCAGAGAAAACCTTCCTGGTGACCATTGGCGACCGTACCGTGACCGGTATGGTATCCCGCGACCAGATGGTCGGCCCGTGGCAGATCCCGGTGGCGAACTGCGCCGTGACCACCGCGAGCCTCGACAGCTACTACGGCGAAGCGATGGCCCTGGGCGAACGCACCCCGGTGGCGCTGCTGGACTTCGCCGCCTCTGCCCGTCTGGCTGTGGGTGAAGCGCTGACCAATATCGCGGCGACGCAGATTGGCGACATCAAACGTATCAAGCTTTCTGCAAACTGGATGGCCGCTGCCGGTCACCCAGGCGAAGACGCGGGCCTGTATGAAGCCGTGAAAGCGGTGGGTGAGGAGCTGTGTCCAGCCCTCGGCCTGACCATTCCGGTGGGTAAAGACTCCATGTCGATGAAAACCCGCTGGCAGGAAGGTAACGAGCAGCGCGAGATGACCTCTCCGCTGTCGCTGGTGATCACCGCGTTTGCCCGCGTGGAAGACGTGCGCCACACCGTTACGCCGCAGCTGGTGACCGAAGACAACGCCCTGCTGCTGATTGACCTGGGTAAAGGTCACAACGCGCTGGGTGCCACCGCGCTGGCGCAGGTTTACCGTCAGCTCGGCGACAAGCCAGCCGACGTGCGAGACGTGGCGCAGCTGAAAGGCTTTTACGATGCGATTCAGACTCTGGTGGCGCAGCGCAAGCTGCTGGCCTACCACGACCGCTCCGACGGCGGCCTGCTGGTGACCCTGGCAGAGATGGCCTTCACCGGCCACTGCGGCGTGGAAGCGAACATTGCTTCTCTGGGCGAAGACCGCCTGGCGGCGCTGTTTAACGAAGAGCTGGGCGCGGTGATTCAGGTTCGCGCGGCAGACCGCGAGGCGGTGGAAGCGATTCTGGCGAAGCACGGTCTGGCAGACTGCGTGCACTATCTGGGTAAAGCCGTTCAGGGCGACCGCTTCGTCATTGAAGCAGACGGTCACGCCGTGTTCAGCGAAAGCCGCACCACGCTGCGCATGTGGTGGGCAGAAACCACCTGGCAGATGCAGCGCCTGCGTGATAACCCGGACTGCGCCGATCAGGAGCACAATGCGAAGGCTAACGACAACGATCCAGGCCTGAACGTGAAGCTCTCCTTCGACATCAACGAAGACATTGCCGCGCCGTACATTGCCATCGGCGCACGTCCGAAAGTGGCGGTGCTGCGCGAGCAGGGCGTTAACTCCCACGTTGAGATGGCGGCTGCCTTCCACCGTGCGGGCTTTGACGCCATCGACGTCCACATGAGCGACCTGCTGGCCGGGCGTACCGGTCTGGAAGATTTCCATGCGCTGGTAGCGTGCGGCGGTTTCTCCTACGGCGACGTGCTGGGCGCGGGTGAAGGCTGGGCGAAGTCCATTCTGTTCAACAGCCGCGTGCGCGACGAGTTCGAGACCTTCTTCCACCGTCCGCAAACCCTGGCGCTGGGCGTGTGCAACGGCTGCCAGATGATGTCTAACCTGCGCGAGCTGATCCCTGGCAGCGAAGCCTGGCCGCGCTTTGTGCGTAACCAGTCCGACCGCTTTGAAGCCCGCTTCAGCCTGGTAGAAGTGACTCAGAGCCCGTCTCTGCTGCTGCAGGGGATGGTTGGCTCGCAGATGCCAATCGCCGTTTCCCACGGTGAAGGTCAGGTGGAAGTGCGCGATGCGGCGCATCTGGCGGAGCTTGAGAGCAAAGGCCTGGTAGCGCTGCGCTTTGTCGATAACTTCGGCAAGGTCACGGAAACCTATCCGGCGAACCCGAACGGCTCCGTCAACGGTATTACGGCGGTGACCAGCGAAAGCGGTCGTGCGACCATCATGATGCCGCACCCGGAACGCGTGTTCCGTACCGTGAGCAACTCCTGGCACCCGGAAAACTGGGGCGAGGACAGCCCGTGGATGCGTATCTTCCGCAACGCGCGTAAACAGCTGGGTTAAGTTTTAGCGCAGTACCTGTAGGCCCGGTAAGCGCGAGCGCCACCGGGCTTTTTTGTATCTGTCGCAAAATCGCGACAAATAATATATGCAGGTGTCTCCAAAATGAGACATTTAAATCATTGATTTATATAGGCTGGTATGGGTTCCCGTTAAGGTGTTGCTTAATAGCGACACTTAGCCTGGAAATCATTCAGCGCACAATGAACAGGCTAAGCGAATAAAAGTTATAAATTTCAGTATGTTAATATTTTGTTTTGCATTCTGGCATGGGTGTTGCATAATATTAACCAGTGGCTCATTCACCTTCTTATGTCAGCCCCTTCGGGACGTGCTACATAAACTTCGAATGACGCACAAAAAGGTGCCTGCCGTCCAACTACTGATCATAGCGATGCTTTATCAGGCCAGGGCGAAACGTCGAGTTAGGCACCGCCTTATTCCATGACAAAGCCGGGTTTTTACCCGGCTTTGTTGTATCTGAAGGGCAGACTCAGTTACGCTCTCCGTAAACCCCCATGAAGAGAGTAATGCGTTGAAACGCTGGCCCGTTTTTCCCCGCTCCCTGCGACAGCTCGTGATGATGGCCTTTCTGCTGATCCTGCTGCCGCTGCTGATCCTCGCCTGGCAGGCGTGGCAGAGCCTCAACGCGCTGAGTGCCCAGGCGGCACTGACGAACCGCACCACGCTTATAGACGCCAGACGCAGTGAAGCGATGACCAACGCCGCGCTGGAGATGGAGCGTAGCTATCGTCAGTACTGCGTGCTCGACGATCGTACGCTGGAGAAGGTGTACCAGAGCCAGCGCAAGCGCTACAGCGAAATGCTGGATGCCCACGCGGGCGTGCTGCCGGACGACAGGCTGTATCAGGCGTTACGTCAGGATCTGAACGATCTCGCGCAGCTGCAGTGCCAGAACAGCGGCCCGGATGCGGCTGCCGCCGCGCGCCTTGAGGCATTCGCCGCCGCCAATACCGAAATGGTGCAGTCAACGCGCACGGTCATTTTCTCTCGCGGCCAGCAGCTACAGCAGGAGATTGCCGAGCGCGGCCAGTTCTTCGGCTGGCAGGCGCTGGTGCTGTTCCTGGTGAGCCTCGGGCTGGTGCTGCTCTTTACCCGCATGATCATCGGCCCGGTTAAGGGTATTCAGCGCATGATCAACCGCCTGGGGGAGGGGAAATCGCTCGGGGATACGGTTGCCTTTAAAGGCCCGCGCGAGCTGCGCTCCGTCGGCCAGCGCATTATCTGGCTATCCGAGCGCCTGGCGTGGCTGGAATCCCAGCGTCATCAGTTCCTGCGCCATATCTCCCATGAGCTGAAAACCCCGCTGGCCAGCATGCGCGAAGGAACGGAGCTGCTGGCGGACGAAGTGGCAGGGCCGCTTACGCCGGAGCAGAAAGAGATTGTCGACATTCTGGACGCCAGCAGCCGCAACCTGCAAAAGCTGATTGAGCAGCTTCTGGATTACAACCGCAAGCTGGCTGACGGGGCGGTGGTGCTGGAAACCGTCGAGATTGAGCCGCTGGTGGATATGGTGATCTCCGCCCATAGCTTGCCGGCACGAGCTAAAATGATGCATACCGGGGTAGAGCTGACTGCGCCGACCTGTCTCGCTGAACCCATGCTATTAATGAGCGTTCTGGATAATCTTTACTCCAATGCGGTGCACTATGGTACTGAATCCGGTAACATTTATATCCGAAGTTATACGAAGGGTTCCCGGGTGTTTATTGACGTCGCAAACACCGGCACCCCCATCCCCGATGACGAAAAAACCATGATCTTCGAACCCTTTTTCCAGGGGAGTCATCAGCGGAAAGGTGCGGTAAAAGGAAGCGGTCTGGGCTTAAGCATTGCCCGGGACTGCATACGACGCATGCAGGGTGAGCTAAACATTGCCACGGACGAACGTTCAGATGTTTGCTTCCGTATTGAACTGCCCCTGAGCCGGAAAAATTAATAAAATGAATCTATATCTGGTGAGTATGTCACACGTCTTTTTCCGCGCCATACGCGCGGTGTTTTCCAGCAAAGCGGGTCGCCTGAGTCTGCCCTGTTTAGTTCTGGCGGGGTGCGTTTCCCATGCGCCGCAAAGTGCGATAAGCGGTAAACAAGAAGATAAATGGCCCGATAACCAGCTGGCGGATTTCCTCTCTACCCGCTGTGACGATATCTGGAGCCTCTCAGGGCATGATGTCGAAAATAATCCGCTGTTCTGGCTGCGCGGAATAGATTGCGCCCAGCGGCTTGCGCCTGTAGACGCCCGCTCGAAGGCGGCAATGCTGGATGAAGACACCTGGCAGGACGCTTTCAAGCGCGGGATTTTACTTGGCGATGCGAAAATTACCCCCGTTGAGCGTCGGGCTAACGTGACCCGTCTTGACACGTTTGTCATCAATCTTCCGGCACAGGTGCGCCCGGTATACCAGCTCTGGCGGGATGGGCAGACGTTACAGCTGCAGCTGTCAGAAGAGCGCTCCCGCTACAGCAAGCTGCAACAGTCAACCGACAGCGAGCTTGATACGCTGCGCCAACAGCAACAGCATTTACGTACTCAGCTGGATACCACGACGCGCAAGCTGGAAAACCTGACCGATATTGAAAGACAGCTCTCTTCGCGTAAATATCAGCCCGGTAGTTCATCTGCTGCACCGGACAGCG
Source organism: Enterobacter sp. 118C5 (assembly GCF_034107645.1). Classification (NCBI taxonomy): domain Bacteria; kingdom Pseudomonadati; phylum Pseudomonadota; class Gammaproteobacteria; order Enterobacterales; family Enterobacteriaceae; genus Enterobacter; species Enterobacter sp. 118C5. The sequence goes on from NZ_JAWNEU010000007.1 coordinate 36,741, forward strand.
ATATGCCGAAACAAGAGGATGTGAAGCATGACGAGCCGTAAACCAGCCCATCTCTTACTGGTGGATGACGATCCCGGCCTGTTAAAGCTGCTGGGGATGCGTCTGGTGAGTGAAGGCTACACCGTGGTGACCGCGGAAAGCGGGCAGGAGGGGCTTAAAGTCCTCAGCCGCGAGAAGATCGACCTGGTGATCAGCGACCTGCGGATGGACGAAATGGACGGCATGCAGCTGTTCGCGGAGATCCAGAAGCAGCAGCCGGGCATGCCGGTAATTATCCTGACGGCGCACGGGTCAATCCCGGATGCCGTCGCCGCAACCCAGCAGGGCGTGTTCAGCTTCCTCACCAAGCCGGTAGATAAAGACGCGCTCTACAAAGCCATCGACAGCGCGCTGGAGCACGCCGCGCCCTCCGGCGACGACGCATGGCGTGAATCTATCGTCACCCGCAGCCCGATAATGCTGCGTCTGCTTGAGCAGGCGCGAATGGTTGCACAGTCCGACGTTAGTGTGCTGATTAACGGCCAGAGCGGAACCGGGAAAGAGATCCTGGCGCAGGCGATCCACAACGCCAGCCCGCGCAGCAAAAACGCCTTTATCGCCATTAACTGCGGCGCGCTTCCGGAACAGCTGCTCGAATCTGAACTGTTTGGCCACGCCCGCGGGGCATTCACCGGTGCGGTCAGCAGCCGGGAAGGGCTGTTCCAGGCCGCGGAAGGCGGCACGCTGTTCCTCGACGAGATTGGTGACATGCCCGCGCCGCTGCAGGTCAAACTGCTGCGCGTGCTTCAGGAGCGCAAAGTGCGCCCGCTGGGCAGCAACCGTGATATTGATATTAACGTGCGAATCATCTCCGCCACCCACCGCGACCTGCCAAAAGTGATGGCCCGCAACGAGTTCCGTGAAGATCTCTACTACCGCCTGAACGTGGTGAATCTGAAGATCCCGGCGCTGGCGGAGCGTGCGGAAGATATTCCGCTGCTGGCGAATCACCTCCTGCGCCAGGCGGCAGATCGGCATAAGCCGTTCGTGCGCGCCTTTTCGACGGATGCGATGAAACGGCTGATGGCCGCCAGCTGGCCGGGTAACGTGCGCCAGCTGGTGAACGTGATTGAGCAGTGCGTGGCGCTGACGTCCTCGCCCGTTATCAGCGACGCGCTGGTGGAGCAGGCGCTGGAAGGGGAGAACACGGCCTTGCCGACGTTTGCGGAAGCGCGTAACCAGTTCGAACTAAACTATCTGCGCAAGCTGCTGCAGATAACCAAAGGCAACGTGACCCACGCGGCGCGGATGGCCGGACGCAACCGCACCGAGTTCTATAAGCTGCTCTCACGCCACGAGCTGGAAGCAAACGATTTTAAAGAGTAGTGCCGTATGGTACTGTGAGCAACCGATTACGAAGCAGCTTACAGGCAAGAGTTTAAGGACCCACCATGAAAAAGATTGATGCGATTATTAAACCTTTCAAACTGGATGACGTGCGTGAAGCGCTGGCGGAAGTGGGCATCACCGGGATGACCGTGACGGAAGTGAAAGGTTTTGGTCGTCAGAAGGGCCACACCGAGCTTTATCGTGGCGCAGAGTACATGGTCGACTTTCTGCCGAAAGTGAAAATTGAAATCGTGGTCAGCGACGATATCGTCGATACCTGCGTGGATACCATTATCCGCACGGCGCAGACGGGCAAAATTGGCGACGGGAAAATCTTCGTCTTTGACGTGGCGCGCGTGATCCGTATCCGTACCGGCGAAGAAGACGACGCGGCGATTTAACCATTCGCCACCCGGCGAAAAAAAGCCCCTCGTTCGAGGGGCTTTTTGCGTTACAGCACCTTATGCGGCCCGAAACATTCGTAATGAATATTGTCTTTATTCACGCCCAGCTCAACCAGCTGCTTCGCGGCATACTGCATAAACGCCACCGGTCCACAGACGTAGAACTGCATCTCCGGCGCGCTAAACGCCCCTTCCACCTGGCTTAAGTTCATCAGACCTTCGCTGTCAAAGCGAGCGGCTGCGCGGTCTGCCTCCGTCGGCAGGCGATACCAGGTGTGGGAGGTGAAGCGGGGCAGATCCGCCCCCAGCGCTTTCACTTCATCCGCAAAGGCGTGCACGTCGCCGTTCTCCGCGGCGTGGAACCAGTTAACCTGCGCGCCGTGGTTTGTTTTCGCCAGCGTGTCCAGCATCGCCAGCATTGGCGTTTGGCCGACGCCCGCAGAGATCAGCGTGACCGGGGTATTGGCTTCAACGGCCATAAAGAAGTCACCCGCCGGCGCGGCCAGATGAACGACGTCACCCACGTTCGCTTCGTTGTGCAGCCAGCTGGAAACCTGACCGCCGTCCTCGCGCTTCACCGCAATGCGGTAGCCTTTGCCGTTTGGTTTGCGGGTCAAAGAGTACTGGCGGATCTCCTGGTGCGGGAAGCCTTCAGGCTTCAGCCATACGCCCAGATACTGGCCCGGCTGGTAATCGGCCACCGGCTGTCCGTCTACCGGCTCAAACTCAAAGCTGGTGATTAAGGCGCTGCGCGGCGTTTTCTCGACGATGCGGAAGGCGCGCGTCCCTTCCCATCCACCCGTTTTACCGGCGTTTTCGCTGTAGATCTGCGCTTCACGATTGATAAACACGTTTGCCAGCACGCCGTAGGCTTTACCCCAGGCGTCCAGCACCTCCTGTCCCGGGCTGAACATTTCGTCCAGCGTCGCCAGCAGGTGAGTGCCGACGATGTTGTACTGCTCGGGTTGGATCTGGAAGCTGGTGTGCTTCTGCGCGATTTTTTCCACCGCGGGCAGCAACGCCGCCAGGTTTTCGATATTGCTGGCGTAGGCCGCGATGGCGTTGAACAGCGCTTCACGCTGATCGCCGTTACGCTGGTTGCTCATGTTGAAAATCTCTTTGAGCTCCGGGTTGTGCGTGAACATGCGATCGTAGAAATGGGCGGTAAGTTTAGGACCGGTTTCCACCAGCAGGGGAATGGTGGCTTTAACGGTAGCGATGGTTTGAGCGTCGAGCATGGCAGCTTCCTTCTGATGTCACTTTAATAATGTATTTTAAATGCATCTTATAAAAAATACCCATGCTTTGTAAATGGTTCTTTGCAAGATGAAAAATACGCATCACAAACCTGAAAAGAAATCCGCTGGAAATAGCGAGATCTTTATTCCTCAAACCCTTGCGTGGCGCGAAGGAAAACGTTTGCGTAAAATCATTTGTCAAGACCTGTTATCACAGAACTATTCAGTTATACTGTTGCCCGTCGTCCAACAGGACTGCCTTTTCAGGCCAAAATTTACTTGTTAGCTGAGTCAGGAGATGCGGATGTTAAAGCGTGAAATGAACATTGCCGATTATGATGCCGAACTGTGGCAGGCTATGGAGCAGGAAAAAGTACGTCAGGAAGAGCACATCGAACTGATCGCCTCCGAAAACTACACCAGCCCGCGCGTGATGCAGGCGCAGGGCTCTCAGCTGACCAACAAATACGCTGAAGGTTATCCGGGCAAGCGCTACTACGGCGGTTGCGAGTACGTTGATATCGTTGAGCAGCTGGCGATTGACCGTGCGAAAGAACTTTTTGGCGCTGACTACGCGAACGTGCAGCCGCACTCCGGCTCTCAGGCTAACTTCGCGGTCTACACCGCGCTGCTGCAGCCGGGCGATACCGTTCTGGGCATGAACCTGGCGCAGGGCGGCCACCTGACTCACGGCTCCCCGGTTAACTTCTCCGGCAAACTGTACAACATCATTCCTTACGGTATTGATGAGTCCGGTAAAATTGACTACGAAGATATGGCTAAGCAGGCCAAAGAGCACAAACCGAAGATGATCATCGGTGGCTTCTCTGCTTACTCCGGTATCGTTGACTGGGCAAAAATGCGTGAAATCGCAGACAGCATCGGTGCTTACCTGTTCGTCGATATGGCGCACGTTGCGGGCCTGATCGCCGCAGGCGTTTACCCGAACCCGGTTCCACACGCTCACGTTGTGACCACCACCACCCACAAAACCCTGGCGGGTCCACGCGGTGGCCTGATCCTGGCGAAAGGCGGTGACGAAGATCTGTATAAGAAACTGAATTCTGCCGTGTTCCCAAGCGCGCAGGGCGGCCCGCTGATGCACGTTATCGCCGCAAAAGCCGTCGCGCTGAAAGAAGCGATGGAGCCAGAGTTCAAGGTTTACCAGCAGCAGGTTGCTAAGAACGCCAAAGCGATGGTGGAAGTGTTCCTGAACCGTGGCTACAAAGTGGTCTCCGGCGGGACTGAAAACCACCTGTTCCTGCTGGATCTGGTTGATAAGAACCTGACCGGTAAAGAAGCTGACGCTGCCCTCGGCCGCGCCAACATCACCGTGAACAAAAACAGCGTGCCAAACGATCCGAAGAGCCCGTTCGTGACCTCCGGTATCCGTATCGGTTCTCCGGCCGTGACTCGTCGCGGCTTCAAAGAAGCGGAAGTGAAAGAGCTGGCTGGCTGGATGTGTGACGTTCTGGACAACATCAATGACGACGCGGTGATCGAGCGCGTCAAAGGTAAAGTTCTGGATATCTGCGCACGCTTCCCGGTATACGCATAATTCCTCTGCTTTGCAGAAACAAAAAAGGCCGCGCTTGCGGCCTTTTTTTATGGCTTAACGCCGGTCCAGGGAAATGGCCCCCGGTCCCACAATCGCCAGCAAAATAAACGCGCCAGCAATACTGACGTTCTTGTAGAAGTTAATCATATTCGGCACCACCGCATCACCGTTCATATCCCAGTAGTGGTGACCAATAATCGCCGTGCCCAGCGTGTAGAAAACAAAGAGAACCGCGAGAGGACGGGTGAAAAAGCCCAGTACGATCAGGATGGCGGCAGGCACTTCCATCACCACCGCAATAATGGCCGCCAGCATGGGCATCGGCGTGCCCAGCGAGGTCATATATTGTACGGTGCCGCTAAATCCCGTCAGTTTCGGGTAACCAAAGATAATAAACAGTACGACAAGCGCGATGCGGCCAATCAACAGCAGCAGGTGACGCGACTGACCAAAATCAAGATAACGCAGTGAGTTCATGGCAGAAATACCTCTGCAAGTGGAGTAATTTAAACGTAATACACATTTTCATTCCCCGCCATAAGCCAGACGACTGCGCAACATGTTAATTTTTGGTTAATTTATAGCAGGCTATCTACTTGCTTAATTTTTCTATTCTCGCCAGACTATGGCCTCCATTTCGGGAGGGATTCATGGGCTTGCATTCTACGCGCTGGCTGGCGCTCAGCTACTTCACCTACTTCTTTAGCTACGGTATTTTTCTGCCTTTCTGGAGCGTCTGGCTCAAGGGAATTGGTTTGACGCCAGAAACCATCGGCATCCTGCTGGGCGCGGGGCTGGTGGCACGTTTCCTCGGTAGCCTGTTGATTGCACCCCGCGTCAGCGATCCCTCTCTACTGATTAAAGCGGTGCGTATTCTGGCGCTGCTGACGCTGGTCTTTGCGGCCTGCTTCTGGGTCAGCCACCAGTTTGCCTGGCTGATGGTGGTGATGGTCGGTTTTAACCTGTTCTTCTCGCCGCTGGTACCCCTGACGGATGCCCTGGCAAACACCTGGCAAAAGCAGATCACCATGGACTATGGTCGCGTGCGCCTGTGGGGCTCGATTGCCTTCGTGATCGGCTCGGCGCTGGTGGGAAAACTGGTCAGCCTTTACGACTACCGCGCGATTCTGGCTCTGCTCAGTATCGGGATAGCCTCGATGCTGCTGGGAATGCTGCTGCGCCCGTCGGTGATGCCGCAAGGGGAGAGTCGCCATCAGGAGAGCGCGGGCTGGCCCGCCTGGCGGAGCCTGGTGGCCCAAAGCTGGCGTTTTCTGGCGTGCGTCTGCCTGCTTCAGGGGGCGCATGCGGCCTATTATGGATTCAGCGCAATCTACTGGCAGGGGGCGGGCTACTCTGCCTCTGCGGTCGGTTACCTGTGGTCGCTCGGCGTGGTTGCGGAAGTGATCATCTTTGCGCTTAGTAAAAAGCTCTTTCGCCGCTTCGGCGCGCGCGACCTGCTGCTGCTTTCCGCCCTCTGCGGCGTGGCGCGCTGGGGCATTATGGGCTGGACGACCGAACTGCCGTGGCTGATTGTGGCGCAGATTCTTCACTGCGGCACCTTCACCGTGTGCCACCTGGCGGCGATGCGCTATATCGCGGCGCGCGAGGGCGGGGACGTGATACGTCTGCAGGCGGTCTACTCGGCGGTGGCGATGGGCGGCAGCATTGCGGTGATGACGGTCTTTGCGGGCTTCCTCTACCAGCATCTGGGACACGGCGTGTTCTGGGTCATGGCGCTGGTGGCGCTCCCGGCGATGTTTGTTCGACCTAAAGTGGCCGCGCGGGCGTAGCTACGATTCCAGCATGGCGCGAATATGTTCCCGCTGCTGCGCGTTAAGTGATTCAACCGCGTGGATCAGCGGCGGCGAGAACAGCGGCAGCGCGGTAGGATAGGGGGTGACAACCAGCGCGGCTTCGCGCGGTGCCCCCTCTTTCTGGAACGCCTGCAGCGTCAGATAGCGAATGTTAAGCGGCAGCAGGGTTAATTCGCGCAGCTGCTGTTCAATCACCTCCTCACAGGATTTATCCTCCCCGGTCAGCAGCACCACCTGTTTTTCATGCAGATCGGTCTCCTGCATCAGCCAGGCGCCGAAAATAACCGCCACCAGCGCCATCTCTTCATCGGAAAAACGCAGGCCAAACTCCGCCTCCAGCTCAAAGAGTGCCTCTTTTGTGGTGCGCAGCAGCCGGGGATAGAGACGGTGAATTTCCTCGGGCAGGCTATTGTCGATGCCAATCTCAAACAGCGAGCGGTCCAGCGCCTGAGCCAGATGGATATACAGCTGATCGGTTAGCCCCTGCTCGTCGCTGAAGTTCATCCCGGTCTGGGAGCGAAAACGGGCCACCATGCGCACGATGGCGCGGCGCAAACGCTGATCCTGCTGGTGCTTATCGAGCACCGGATCGGGCGTGCGGAGCATCATAAACAGCAGCGCCAGAAACAGCTGCTCGTCCACGTGCGCGCCCTGCGGCACGCGCCGCTTCCAGTGACGGACTATTTCCTGCGCCGTAAAATACTCTCCCCGCGACTGGGTCCAGCTGCGCTGGGCGTGGGAAAACTGCGGCGTATTCCCTAAGTGGTGCTGGATGAGGCAGTATTGTAAATAGAGCTGTAAGAACTGGACGTCCCGGCATTCAAACTGACGCTGCAGCTTGCGCGAGCAGAAGCCGATCAGCGCCCGCAGGTTAGCATCGTCGTAAAGAGGCCGCGCGATGCCGTGCTGTTTAAGCGCGGTTTTTAAGGCCGGGGTAAACTGGTGCGAGACAAACTGCGGGCAAAGGCGGAGCGCCCTGCGCAGCCAGTGCAGCAGACATAAACGCTGATTCAGGGCAGTGCCTTCAATTCGGTAGCTGCCGTCGTGGTGCGTGACGATATCCAGCCGGTGATAGCGCTGGATTTCATCGCGCGTCTCGGCTATATCTTGCCGTGCCATGACGTCGTCCACGCCGTTGGCAGCGATTATGCTCTGTGCGGTGACGGCAGCATCGGGCAGGTAAAGCATTAAAAGCACCTGGCAGCGGCGCTGCGAACTGGAAAGCACAGATGGAATTTCAAGCGTCGTCATCATCTGTCGGGTATCCAGTGTGAATGTTTGATAAGAATAGCTAAAGGATGGGCGCTGAAAAGCGCGCCGGCAGGCCTTTCACTCAGGATTGCTGGGGAACATCACAGAATTTTTGACGTGAGGAATTGATGCAGACAGTTAAACAAAATGCGATGGCGGTATTTTTGGCGGTTATCACCTTCACCGCCAGCGCACATCCTCACAGTTTTATCAGCCTGAAAACCGAGCTGGTTACCGACGGCACACAGCTGAGCGGCCTGAAAATGCGCTGGACGATGGATGAAATCACCTCGGCGGATCTGCTTTATGATGCGGGCAACGCGAAGCCCGGCGACGAAATCTGGAAAAAGCTGGCGGCGGAAGTGATGGCCAACGTGCTCGGGCAGCACTACTTCACCGAGTTCTGGCATAACGGACAAAAGGTGAAGTTCCTCAATCGCCCGACAGAATACGGCATGTCCCGCGACGGGCATCAGGCGGTGCTGACTTTCGTGCTCCCGCTGGCTCACCCGCAGCCGCTGGCAGGACAAACCTATACGTTTTCCACCTTTGACCCAACGTACTACGTAGACATGAGCTATGCCGAAGAGCGCGACGTTCAGCTTCCGGCGTCGTTGCAAAAAACCTGCAAAATTGCGGTCCACACCCCAAAGCCCAGCGAAGAGACGCTGAATTTTGCTGTCTCTCTTGATAAAGAGGATGCCCCACCTGAGGACATGGAGCTGGGTAAACAGTTTGCGCAGAAGGTGACGTTACAATGTCAGTGATCTCCTCTTCGGTACGAAAACCGCGCCGCTGGCTGCACCTCTGGCCGCTGGCGCTCTTTTTACTGTTAGCCTTCGGCGGTTCGCTCTGGCTGTGGCAGGCCTGGCCGCAGGTGATGATGAAAAGCATCATCTGGCAGCGTGAGGTCAACCAGCAGATGAGCGGTCTGCTGAAGGCGGTGGCGGAGAACCCGACCAAAGCGGGCGGTTCCCTGCTGGCGTTCAGCTTTATCTACGGCGTGCTGCACGCGCTGGGTCCGGGGCACGGTAAAATCGTTATCACCACCTGGCTTGCGACCCATCCGTCGAAGCTGAAATCGAGCATTGGCCTGACGCTGGCCTCTTCGCTGCTTCAGGGCGGCGTGGCCATTGCGCTGGTGGTGGTTGTGCTTTCGCTATTACAGCTTCCCGCGCGCCAGCTGCACATGAGCAGCTTCTGGCTGGAGAAGGGCAGCTATGCGCTGGTCGGCGTGCTGGGGCTGATCCTCTGCTGGCGGGCGCTGAAAAAGCTGCGCGCGCTGCTGCAAAAGCCCAAATTCAAAACCTTTACGCCGCACCACGTGCATGATGAACATTGCGGCTGCGGGCATCAGCATCTGCCGACGCAGGAACAATTACAGAGCGGTGACGACTGGCGCGCGCGGCTGATGATCGTTCTCTCGATGGGGATGCGCCCGTGCTCGGGGGCAATCATGGTGCTGCTGTTCAGTAAGGTGATTGGCGTGTTCGGCTGGGGCATGCTTTCGGCGCTGGCGATGGCGGCGGGAACGTCCCTCACCATTTCATCTTTAGCCCTGCTGGTACACAGCTTCCGTCAGCTGGCGGTAAAACTCAGCGGCAATAAAACGCCGGTACTGTGGCGGCAGGTAGGATGGACAACGCTCGCGCTGGCGGGGGGAGTGATTCTGCTGGTGGCGGCGGTGACGATGTGGATGAGTACGGTGCCGTTTAACACCCTCTCCCCTTTGGGGAGAGGGCTGGGGTGAGGGGATTAACGCTTCAGCGCATCGCTCAGCTCATCACGCATGTTGGCCAGCATGGCTTTAACAACGCGTGGGTTACCCGCAACGATGTTGCCGGTGGTCATGTAGTTGTGGCCGCCGGTGAAGTCGCAAACAATCGCGCCTGCTTCACGTGCGATCAGCTCGCCCGCAGCAAAGTCCCACGGCTTCAGTGACAGTTCGAAGTAACCGTCAACGCGGCCGGTGGCAACGTAGGCCAGATCCAGCGCAGCGGAGCCGGTGCGACGGAAGTCCGCGCATTCGGTGAACAGCTTGCCCAGGATATTCATATAGGTGGTTGCGTGCTGCTTCGCCTTGAACGGGAAGCCGGTCGCCAGGATGGTGCCGTCCAGGTCGCGTGCGTTGCTGCAGCGCAGACGGTAGCCGTTCAGCTGTGCGCCCTGGCCACGGGTAGCAGTGAACAGTTCGTTACGCATTGGATCGTAAACAACGGCGACTTCAGTACGGCCTTTGATGCGTACTGCGATTGACACAGAGAAGTGTGGCAGGCGTTTGACGAAGTTGGTGGTGCCATCCAGTGGATCGATAACCCATTGAACATCCTGATCGGTACCTTCATGTTCACCGCTTTCTTCGGTGATGATGGTGTGCTGCGGGTAAGATTTACGGATCGTTTCGATAATAATCGCTTCTGCGGCTTTATCGACGTTAGTCACGAAATCATTGCTGCCTTTCTGGCTGGTTTCTACGGAGTCTGGCGTTTCGTAGTGTTTGGCAATTACGTTACCCGCCTTGCGCGCTGCGCGCACGGCGATGGTCAGCATCGGATGCATCGGTCTCTCTCACTGGATGTTAAAGAACAGGAAAATCGGCGCAGAGTATAGCAGCGGGATCGGATTATGTCTCCCGTTTATGATAATATGCCCGAATATTCTTCAGACACTGAATCCAGACATCTAAAAATTATGCTGCAAAACATTCGAATCGTGCTGGTCGAAACATCGCACACCGGCAACATGGGCTCCGTTGCCCGCGCTATGAAAACCATGGGCTTAACGAACCTGTGGCTGGTTAACCCGCTGGTGAAGCCTGACTCCCAGGCCATCGCTCTGGCGGCCGGAGCCAGCGACGTGATCGGCAACGCGCAGATCGTTGATACCCTCGACGAAGCGCTGGCCGGCTGCAGCCTTGTTGTGGGCACCAGCGCGCGCTCACGCACGCTGCCGTGGCCGATGCTGGACCCGCGTGAATGCGGCCTGAAAAGCGTCTCGGAAGCAGAGCAGGCGCCGGTTGCGCTGGTGTTTGGCCGCGAGCGCGTTGGCCTGACCAACGACGAACTGCAGAAGTGTCACTACCACGTGGCGATTGCCGCCAACCCGGAATACAGCTCGCTGAACCTGGCGATGGCGGTGCAGGTTATCGCCTACGAAGTGCGTATGGCGTGGCTGGCGACGCAGGAGAAGCAGGCAGAACCGAAAGAAGAGACGGCCTATCCATTGGTGGACGACCTGGAGCGTTTCTACGGTCACCTGGAGCAGACGCTGCTCGCTACCGGCTTCATCCGCGAAGGCCACCCGGGCCAGGTAATGAACAAACTGCGCCGCATGTTCACCCGCGCGCGCCCGGAAAGCCAGGAGTTGAATATCCTGCGCGGGATCCTGGCGTCGATTGAGCAGAAGAATAAAGAGTAGTGCCGGTTTGTTTTCTTCCTCTCCCCGTGGGAGAGGGGCGGGTTGAGGGCATCAGGCCGCACCCAGGCAAAACGGCACGGAAGGTTAAATACCTGACTAAAACAGTCAAGTAAATAGTTGACCATTTTAGTCAGGAATGTCAGACTTGGCCCTGCTATGCAATACCCCCATTTTACAATAAAAAACCCCGGGCAGGGGCGAGTTTGAGGTTAAGTAAGACATGAGACTGACATCTAAAGGGCGTTATGCCGTGACCGCGATGCTGGACGTTGCGCTCAACTCCGAAGCGGGCCCGGTTCCGTTGGCTGATATTTCTGAACGACAAGGGATCTCCCTCTCTTACCTGGAACAGCTGTTCTCCAGACTGCGTAAAAATGGACTGGTTTCCAGCGTTCGTGGCCCGGGCGGCGGTTATCTGCTGGGGAAAGACGCGGGCAGTATTGCGGTTGGCGAAGTGATTAGCGCCGTTGACGAATCCGTTGACGCGACCCGTTGCCAGGGTAAAGGCGGCTGCCAGGGCGGCGATAAGTGCCTGACCCACGCGCTGTGGCGCGATTTGAGCGACCGTCTGACCGGCTTCCTGAACAACATCACCCTCGGTGAGCTGGTCAATAACCAGGAAGTTCTGGACGTATCAGGCCGTCAGCACAGCCATGATTCACAACGTAGCACCCGCGCGCAGGACGCTATCGACGTCAAATTACGCGCGTAATAAAACGATAAGTATTTCAGAATCAGGCCGGGGTGATAACACCCCGCGTACTCGGTCGTACATCCAGCCGGTTGCCTGATTCCTTGCATTGAAGCGATGTACGGAGTTTATAGAGCAATGAAATTACCGATTTATCTCGACTACTCCGCAACCACGCCGGTGGACCCGCGTGTTGCCGAGAAAATGATGCAGTGTCTGACCCTGGACGGAAACTTTGGTAACCCAGCTTCCCGTTCACACCGTTTTGGCTGGCATGCTGAAGAGGCGGTGGATATCGCCCGTAATCAGATTGCTGACCTGGTGGGTGCCGACCCGCGTGAGATTGTTTTCACCTCCGGTGCGACCGAATCCGACAACCTGGCGATCAAAGGTGCAGCCAACTTTTATCAGAAAAAAGGCAAGCACATCATCACCAGCAAAACCGAACACAAAGCCGTGCTGGACACCTGCCGCCAGCTGGAGCGTGAAGGGTTCGAAGTAACCTATCTGGCGCCACAGAGCAACGGTATTATTGACCTGAAAGAGCTCGAAGCAGCCATGCGTGATGACACCATCCTGGTCTCCATCATGCACGTTAACAACGAAATCGGCGTCGTTCAGGACATCGCGACCATCGGCGAAATGTGCCGCGCGCGCGGTATCATCTACCACGTGGATGCGACCCAGAGCGTGGGCAAACTGCCTATCGACCTGAGCCAGCTGAAAGTAGACCTGATGTCCTTCTCCGGCCACAAAATCTATGGCCCGAAAGGGATCGGCGCGCTGTACGTTCGTCGTAAGCCTCGTATCCGCATCGAAGCACAGATGCACGGCGGTGGTCACGAGCGCGGCATGCGTTCCGGTACGCTGCCTGTTCACCAGATCGTGGGCATGGGCGAAGCATACCGCATTGCGAAAGAAGAGATGGAAACCGAGATGGCGCGCCTGCGCACGCTGCGTAACCGTCTGTGGGACGGCGTGAAAGATATGGAAGAAGTGTATCTGAACGGCGATCTCGAGCAGGGCGCGCCGAACATCCTCAACGTCAGCTTCAACTATGTTGAAGGCGAATCGCTGATCATGGCGCTGAAAGACCTGGCCGTTTCTTCCGGTTCTGCCTGTACGTCTGCAAGCCTGGAGCCATCCTACGTGCTGCGCGCGCTGGGCATGACCGACGAGCTGGCACACAGCTCTATCCGTTTCTCTTTAGGTCGTTTCACTACCGAAGAAGAGATTGACTACACCATCAAGCTGGTTCGTAACTCCATCGGCCGTCTGCGCGATCTTTCTCCACTGTGGGAAATGTTTAAGCAGGGCGTGGATCTGAACAGCATTGAATGGTCACATCACTAATCGGTACATAAGGAGAATTCAATCATGGCATACAGCGAAAAAGTTATCGATCATTACGAGAACCCGCGCAACGTTGGCTCTTTTGACAACAGCGACGAATCTGTCGGTAGCGGCATGGTTGGCGCACCGGCGTGTGGCGACGTGATGAAGTTGCAGATTAAAGTCAACAATGAAGGTATCATTGAAGACGCGCGTTTCAAGACTTACGGCTGCGGTTCTGCAATTGCGTCCAGCTCCCTGGTCACCGAGTGGGTGAAGGGCAAGTCTCTGGACGAAGCACAGGCAATCAAAAACACGGATATTGCTGAAGAACTCGAACTGCCGCCGGTGAAAATTCACTGTTCAATTCTGGCAGAAGACGCGATCAAAGCCGCCATTGCGGATTACAAAAGCAAACGTGAAGCAAAATAATTGAGGTTTGAGTATGTCGATTACCCTTAGCGACAGCGCTGCCGCGCGAGTAAGCTCTTTTCTGGCGAACCGTGGTAAAGGCTTTGGCCTGCGACTGGGCGTACGTACCTCCGGCTGTTCTGGTATGGCTTACGTACTGGAGTTTGTTGACGAGCCGGCGTCTGACGACACCGTGTTTGAAGACAAGGGCGTGAAGGTGGTGGTCGATGGCAAAAGCCTGCAATTCCTCAACGGCACTCAGCTGGACTTCGTAAAAGAAGGCCTGAACGAAGGGTTCAAATTCACGAACCCGAACGTCAAAGATGAGTGTGGTTGCGGCGAAAGCTTCCACGTTTAACCGCGCGTCATCCGAAACCCCACCGTGGCTTTGCTACGCGTGGGGTTTGTTCTAACAGGCTACCCCTGAGATTGTTATGGATTACTTCACTCTCTTCGGACTACCCGCTCAATACCCGATCGATCTGCAGGCGCTGACGGTCCGCTTTCAGGATCTGCAGCGTCAGTATCATCCGGATAAATTCGCCAGCGGGACGCAGGCAGAACAGCTGGCTGCGGTTTCCCATTCTGCCACCATCAATCAGGCCTGGCAGACGCTGCGCCATCCGCTGGCGCGTGCAGAATACCTGCTCTCGCTCCACGGCTTTGATCTCGCGAGCGAGCAGCACACCGTGCGCGACACCGCGTTTCTGATGGAGCAGCTTACGCTTCGCGAAGAGCTGGACGAGATTGAACAGGCCAAAGACGAAGCGCGTCTGGAAAGCTTCATCAACCGCGTAAAGGGCATGTTCGATACCCGCCATCAGCAGATGGTGGAGCAACTGAACAACGAGACCTGGGACGTGGCGGCAGATACTGTGCGCAAACTCCGTTTTCTCGATAAACTGCGAAGCAGCACTGAACAACTCGAAGAAAAGCTGCTCGATTTTTAATTTCGGAAGCAATTATGGCCTTATTACAAATTAGTGAGCCTGGCTTAAGTGCCGCACCGCACCAGCGTCGACTGGCGGTGGGTATTGATCTCGGCACCACCAATTCCCTCGTGGCGACCGTGCGCAGCGGCCAGGCGGAAACGCTGGCCGACGAGCAGGGCCGCCATCTGCTGCCTTCCGTGGTCCACTACCAGCAGCAGGGTCACGCGGTCGGCTATGACGCTCGTGCCAACGCCGCGCGCGATCCGGCCAATACCATCAGCTCCGTCAAGCGCATGATGGGCCGCTCGCTGGCCGATATTCAGGCCCGCTATCCACATCTGCCGTATCAGCTGCAGGCCAGTGAAAACGGTCTGCCGATGATTGCGACCGCGGCCGGCCTGCTGAACCCGATTCGCGTTTCCGCTGACATCCTCAAAGCGCTGGCGGAGCGTGCTAAAGCGACGCTCGGCGGCGATCTGGACGGCGTGGTGATCACCGTTCCGGCCTATTTTGACGATGCACAGCGTCAGGGCACCAAAGACGCCGCGCGTCTGGCGGGCCTGCACGTGCTGCGCCTGCTGAACGAACCGACGGCGGCGGCGATTGCCTACGGCCTCGACTCCGGTCAGGAAGGGGTAATCGCGGTTTACGACCTCGGCGGCGGCACCTTTGATATCTCGATCCTGCGCCTGAGCCGCGGGGTGTTTGAAGTCCTGGCGACCGGCGGGGATTCCGCGCTGGGCGGCGATGACTTCGACCATCTGCTGGCGGACTACATTCGCGAGCAGGCGGGCATCAGCGATCGCAGCGATGCCCGCGTACAGCGTGAACTGCTGGACGCGGCGATTGACGCCAAAATCGCCCTGAGCGATGCGCAGGCGGTTACCGTTAATGTCGCAGGCTGGCAGGGTGACATCACCCGCGACCAGTTCAGCGATCTGATTGCCCCGCTGGTGAAGCGCACCCTGATGGCCTGCCGTCGCGCGCTGAAAGATGCAGGCGTCGAGGCGAACGAGGTGCTGGAAGTGGTCATGGTGGGCGGTTCGACCCGCGTGCCGCTGGTGCGCGAGCGCGTGGGCGAATTCTATGGCCGCACGCCGCTGACCTCTATCGACCCGGACAAAGTGGTTGCCGTGGGCGCCGCGATCCAGGCCGATATTCTGGTCGGCAACAAGCCGGACAGCGAAATGCTGCTGCTGGACGTTATCCCGCTGTCGCTGGGTTTAGAAACCATGGGCGGCCTGGTGGAGAAAGTGATCCCGCGTAACACCACCATTCCGGTGGCGCGCGCGCAGGAGTTCACCACCTTCAAGGACGGCCAGACCGCGATGTCCATCCACGTGATGCAGGGCGAACGCGAGCTGGTGCAGGACTGCCGCTCTCTGGCGCGCTTTGCGCTGCGCGGCATCCCGGCGCTGCCTGCGGGCGGGGCGCATATTCGCGTCACCTTCCAGGTGGATGCGGACGGCCTGCTGAGCGTCACGGCGATGGAAAAATCGACCGGCGTGGAATCGTCTATTCAGGTGAAGCCGTCCTACGGCCTGACCGATGGCGAAATCGCCTCCATGATTCAGGATTCAATGAGCTACGCCGAGCAGGATGTGAAGGCGCGTATGCTGGCTGAACAAAAAGTTGAAGCCGCCCGCGTGCTGGAAAGCCTGAACGGCGCGCTCGCTGTCGATGCCGCGCTGTTAAGCGCCGCTGAGCGTCAGGTGATTGACGACGCTGCCGCGCACTTAAGCGCTGTCGCTGAAGGTAATGACGCTGACGCAATAGAAGAAGCCATTAAAAACGTTGATAAACAAACCCAGGACTTCGCTGCTCGCCGCATGGACAAATCTGTCCGCGTCGCGCTGAAAGGCCAGTCCGTGGACGAGGTTTAATATGCCAAAGATTGTTATTTTGCCTCATGCGGACCTCTGTCCGGATGGCGCTGTTCTGGAAGCGAAGACCGGTGAAACCATTCTCGATGTTGCCCTGCGTGCAGGTATCGAAGTGGAACACGCCTGTGAAAAATCCTGTGCCTGCACCACCTGCCACTGCATCGTGCGTGAAGGTTTTGACTCTCTCGCCGAGAGCACCGAAGACGAAGACGACATGCTGGATAAAGCATGGGGTCTGGAGCCAGACAGCCGACTGAGCTGCCAGGCCGCGGTGACCGATGAAGATCTGGTCGTGGAATTCCCACGCTATACCATCAACCACGCACGCGAGCATTAATATGGGACTGAAGTGGACAGACAGCCGCGAAATCGGCGAAGCGCTCTACGACGCGAACCCGGATCTCGATCCGAAGACCGTACGATTCACCGACATGCACCAGTGGATCTGCGATTTAGAGGATTTCGACGACGATCCAAACGCATCCAATGAAAAAATTCTGGAGGCGATTCTGTTAGTCTGGTTAGATGAAGCAGAGTAAATCACTTAACGGGCTGCCTTCAGGCGGCCCGTTTGCTAATAAGGATAAATAAAATGACCGAAGCGATGAAGATTACGCTCTCTACGCAGCCAGCCGACGCGCGCTGGGGCGAGAAAGCCACGTACAGCATCAACAACGACGGTATTACCCTGCACCTGACGGGCAAAGATGATTTAGGTCTGATCCAGCGCGCGGCGCGTAAAATTGATGGACTGGGCATTAAGCATGTGTCCCTGGAAGGCGAAGGCTGGGACACCGACCGCAGCTGGGCATTCTGGGCGGGCTACAAAGGCCCGAAGGGCACCCGCAAAATTGAGTGGGCGAACCTCGACGAAGCCGGTCAAAAAGAGCTGGAAAGCCGCCTGCAAATTATCGACTGGGTGCGCGACACCATCAACGCCCCGGCGGAAGAGTTAGGCCCTGAGCAGCTGGCGCAGCGTGCGGTTGACCTGCTGTGCGGCGTGGCGGGCGACAAGATGTCCTACCGTATCACCAAAGGTGAAGATCTGCGCGAGCAGAACTACATGGGCATCCACACCGTGGGCCGCGGTTCTGAGCGTCCTCCGGTCCTGCTGGCGCTGGATTACAACCCAACCGGCGATAAAGAAGCGCCGGTGTTTGCCTGCCTGGTGGGGAAAGGCATCACTTTTGATACCGGCGGCTACAGCCTGAAGCAGAGCGCGTTCATGGACTCCATGAAATCCGACATGGGCGGCGCGGCAACCATCACCGGCGCGCTGGCGTTCGCCATCACCCGCGGTCTGAACAAGCGCGTGAAGCTCTACCTGTGCTGCGCGGACAACATGGTGAGCGGCAACGCCTTCAAGCTGGGCGACATCATTCGCTACCGCAACGGTAAAAACGTCGAAGTGATGAACACCGACGCCGAAGGCCGTCTGGTGCTTGCCGATGGCCTGATCGACGCCTCTGCACAAAAGCCAGAGCTGATTATCGACATGGCGACCCTGACCGGCGCGGCGAAAACCGCCCTGGGCAACGACTACCACGCGCTGTTCAGCTTCGACGACAAGCTGGCCGCTCGCCTGCTGGCAAGCGCCGCTGCGGAAAACGAACCGTTCTGGCGTCTGCCTCTTGCCGAGTTCCACCGCAGCCAGCTGCCGTCTAACTTTGCCGAACTGAACAACACCGCGAGCGCGGCGTACCCGGCGGGGGCAAGCACCGCTGCAGGCTTCCTGTCGCACTTTGTTGAGAATTATCACGAAGGCTGGCTGCACATCGACTGCTCCGCAACCTACCGTAAAGCGGCGGTTGAGCAGTGGTCCGCGGGCGCGACCGGTCTGGGCGTGCGTACCGTGGCGAACCTGCTGACGGCTGAGTAATCGTTGCCCCTCACCCCAGCCCTCTCCCCAAAGGGGAGAGGGTGTTCAAATTCCCTCTCCCCTTTGGGGAGAGGGTTAGGGTGAGGGGAAATGCACCATCTGGAATAACTATGTCCGAAACCAAAAACGAATTAGAAACCCTGCTGGAGCAGGCGGCGACCGAGCCCGCCCACCGTCCGGCATTTTTCCGCACGCTGCTGGAATCCACCGTCTGGGTGCCGGGCACCGCGGCGGAAGGCGAGCAGGTTGTCGAAGACAGCGCGCTGGATCTGCTGCACTGGGAGAAAGACGACGGCACCTCGGTGATCCCGTTCTTCACCTCGCTGGAAGCGCTGCAGGAAGCGGTAGAAGACGAACAGGCGTTCGTGGTGATGCCGGTGCGTACCCTGTTTGAAATGACGCTGGGCCAGACGCTGTTCCTTAACGCTAAGCTGCCAACCGGAAAAGAATTCATCCCGCGTGAAATCAGCCACCTGATCGGTGAAGAGGGTAACCCGCTCAGCACCCAGGAGGTGCTGGAAGGGGGAGAAACGCTGCTGCTGTCTGAGGTGGCCGAGCCGCCTGCGCAGATGATCGATTCGCTAACCACGCTGTTCAAAACCCTGAAACCGGTAAGACGAGCGTTCCTCTGCTCTATCAAAGAGAACGCTGACGAAAAGCCTGTTCTGCTGATTGGGATTGAGGCCGACGGCGATATCGACGACATCATTCAGGCGGCGGGAAGCGTGGCCACCGACACGCTGCCGGGCGATGAGCCGATCGATATCTGTCAGGTGACGAAAGGTGAAAAGGGCATCAGCCACTTTATCACCGAGCATATCACCCCGTTCTACGAGCGTCGCTGGGGCGGCTTCCTGCGCGATCTCAAGACTAACCGCATCATCTGATTACGGCGGGGTGAATATCACCCCGTTGCTTCCAGCAGCAGTAGATCCATCAGCAGCACCAGATTCGACTCAAACGACGTCACGCCCGCGGCTTCGGCGGCGAAGTGCACCGCTTCGTCATAGAGGGCAAAGTGTACGTCTGCCATCCCCGCCAGCGTATTGGCCGAGGCGCGGGTAAAGGCAACGATCGTCATGCCGACGTTTTTGGCAATCCGCGCTTTATCCAGCACCTGCTCCGTTTCGCCGCTGCGCGAGACGGCGATAAACACCTGATAGCGCGCGGCGTTGCTGAGGAAAATATTCCGGCTGTCCCCCGGCCCGGAGATGAACGCCGTTTTGCCCAACACCTGCAGCTTCTTGGTCAGGTACTCGGCAAACAGATAGGAAAATCCGGCCCCGTAGAGAAAAAAGCTCTCTTTCTGGCGCAGCAGCCCGGCAAACTGCTGGCGCTTCTCATGCGTGACCCACTGGAAGGTGTGCTGATAGTTGGCGATAAACTGATTAAACAGCGCCGGGAGTTCAGGAAGGGATTGCGCCTCGGCGGCAATATGCGGCGTGTCGGCGAGCAGCTGCTTACAGTGCCAGATAAATTCGCTAAAGCCGCTGAACCCCAGCTTCTGACACAGCCGCATAATGGTGGCGGTCGAAACAAACGTCGCCTGCGCCAGCTCGCGCACCGTGATGTTGCCCACCAGCAGCGGATGCTCCGTGAGGTGGGCGAGGACGCGATACTCCGCGCGGGTCAGCGACGCCCCGCGCGTTAACAGCGTGGCCAGGCGGTTATCCATTATTTCGCCGGTTCAACCGGCAAATCGTCTCGCGCACCCCATTCGCTCCAGGCGCCGTCGTAGAGCGTGACGTCGTTCGCGCCGAGCGTGGCGAGCGCCAGAATCACTACGCAGGCCGTTACGCCGGAGCCGCAGCTGGCAATAATCGGACGATGTAAATCCACGCCCGCACGGTCAAAAATGGCCCGCAGCTCGTCGGTGGTTTTCAGCTCGCCTTCAAACACCAGGTCGCCCCACGGCACGTTCAGCGCCCCCGGGATATGTCCGCGCTTCAGCCCCGGACGCGGCTCGTCCGCTTCGGCATTAAAGCGCGGGGCGGGGCGGGCATCGACGATTTGCGCCGTTTGTTCATGGCTCGCGACCAGCACGTCGGTCAGGCGTTTCACCACGTTAGCGTCGAACGTCGCGTCGAACTCCCCTTCCGGCAGCGTCACGTCGCCCTGCTGGAGCGGCAGCTCGTCGCGCTTCCAGCCCGCCAGACCGCCCGCCAGAATCGAAACTTTTTCCACGCCAAACTGTTTCAGCATCCACCACGCGCGCGGCGCGGAGAAGAGGTTACCTTCATCGTAAACAACAAGATGTTTGTCTTTGCTGACGCCCAGCTCGCGCATCGCCACGGAAAAGGCTTCCGGGCGCGGCAGCATGTGCGGCAGGGGGGAGGTATGATCGGAGAGGGCTTCGATATCAAAAAATACCGCGCCAGGCAGATGCCCTTCGCGGTATTCACCTGGAACGTCTCGATGTTCCTGGCCCGGCGGGGCCATACGTGCGTCAATGATCTGGACTTCCGGATCGTCGCCGTGCTCAATCAGCCAGTCGGCGGCGACAAAATATGAGGTGGACATGGGTTGCCTCCATTCTTTTCCGTAAAAAAGGATTGTCGGTGTTTTTTCTGACACCGACAAGCAAACCTCGTTCAACTCGCGAGCAAGCCCCTATTTTTTCACCGGTTCGCCATCCTGCCAGGCTTTTTGCAGCGCAGGCCAGTAGTCGCGGTTGGCTTCAATCATCTCATCCAGAATCGCTTTTGCGTGCTCCATGGTCGGCACGGTGCGGTTGAGGGTGAACGCCTGAAGCGCTTTCTCATAGCTGCCCTCGATGGTCGCCTCTACCAGCAGCTGTTCAGACGCCAGCTGCTGTTGCAGCAGAGTCTGATGGAACAGCGGCACCTGCCCCACGCGCACAGGCTCCGGCCCTTCGGAGGTGATATAGGCGGGCACTTCCACCACCGCATCGTACGGCAGATTGGTTATCGCCCCGCGGTTTTCCACCATCACCAGATGTCGTTGGCGCAGGTTAAAGGCCAGCGAGCAGGCGACATCGACGATAAACTCGCCGTGAACGCCCACGTGGAAGGCATCCGGTAAAATCCCTGTGCGCTTGTACTCTTCAGCAGCGGCAAAAAGTTTTTTCTCACGCCCGTTCATCACTTCATTGGCGCGGGTATAGTCCGGGTTCTGATGCTCCACAATCTGGTTCGGCATCAGGTAGTACTGCAAATACGGGTTCGGCAGGTACTCCGGGAAGTTATCCATAATCGGCTTGATGTTGCGCCAGGTTTTAACCCACGACGGATCCGAGTGTTGCGGATCGGTTTTGGCCGCATCTTCCGTCAGCAGGCCAAACTTCGCGATATGCTTGCGCAGCTCCGGCAGCTTGTCCTCGCCGTCCACCAGCACGCGAGTAAACCAGCCGAAGTGGTTCAGGCCAAAGTAGTCCACCTCCAGCCTGCGGCGATCCACGCCCAGAATCGCTCCCATATTGCGCATCGCGGCGACGGGCATATCGCAGATGTTCAACACCCGCGCGTTAGGGCGCAGGCGGCGCACGCCTTCCGCGACGATCGCCGCCGGGTTGGAGTAGTTCACGATCCAGGCTTTCTCATGCGCGTAGCGATCCACCAGATCGATAAGCTCGACCATCGGCAGGATCGTGCGCAGGCCGTACGCCAGCCCGCCGGGGCCGCAGGTCTCCTGGCCGACCACGCCGTGACGCAGCGGGATCTTCTCATCCTGCTCGCGCATTTTGTACTGGCCGACGCGCATCTGGGCGAAGACGAAATGCGCGCCGCTGAACGCCACTTCCGGATCGCTGGTGACGGTAAATTTGATGCTCTGGCTGTGGTCGCGAATCACTTTCTCAACCACCGGCGCAATGGTGTTCTGACGCGCCTCGTCAATGTCATAGAGGCGGATTTCGGCCAGCGGGAAATCCTGCAGGCGCACCATCAGGCTTTTCACAATACCCGGCGTGTAGGTGCTGCCGCCGCCGGCAATCGACAGAATGAATGGGGGTGTAAACATCTTTAGCTCCTTTCAGAGAAACGTCTCAACGGCTTCTCGCATTTTTTTGACGTGCAGCCCGTAGACCACCTGAACGTTATTACCTTGTTTGATAACCCCTTTCGCGCCGGTCGCCTTCAGGCGCGGCTCGTCGATGATGGCGACATCCTTCACCGTGACGCGTAAGCGGGTGTAGCAGTTATCCACAACCTCAATATTTTCCCGGCCGCCCAGGCCCACCACGATGGACTCGCCCAGCCCGTCGTTATTGCCTTTCGCCTGGTACTCCTGCTTGCTGTAGAGGCGTGTCTCCCGATCTTCATCCTCACGGCCCGGGGTTTTCATGTTGAAGCGCAGGATCAGGAAGCGGAACACCACGAAGTAGAGGGCGAACATGATCAGCCCGACCACGATGTACATCGGCCAATTGGACTTCTCCGTTCCGAGCGGCAGGTTGTAGAGAATGAAATCGATTATCCCGTTGGCGCCGATGGCGTGAACGCCCAGCAGCGAGAACAGCATCATGCCGATACCGGTCAGTACCGCATGCACCACGAACAGCAGCGGGGCGACGAACAGGAAGGAGAACTCAATCGGCTCGGTCACGCCGACCAACAGCGAGGTCAGCGCCGCCGGGATCAGAATGGCTTTCGCAACGGCTTTACGCTCCGGCTTCGCGGTCATGTACATTGCCAGCGCGGCGGCGGGCAGGCCGAACATCTTGCTGATGCCGCGCGCGTCCCACACTACCGTACTGCTGAGCTGCTTCACGTCCGGGCAGGCCATCTCGGCGAAGTAGATATTGCGCGCGCCCTGATAGGTTGCGCCGCACACCTCCTGCGTGCCGCCCAGTTCGGTATAGAGGAACGGCGTATAAACCAGATGGTGCAGGCCGGTCGGCACAAGAATGCGCTCAAGGAAACCGTAAATGGCTACGCCGAACGGGCCGGAACCTTTAATGGCCAGCGCCAGCGCGCTAATGCCGTGCTGGGCAAACGGCCAGAGTTCGCTCATTACCACGCCGAGCAGCATAGAGACGGGCAACATGACAATTGCCACAAAGCAGTGGCCGGAGTAAATCGCCATCGCGCCGTTAAACTGTACGCCGGAATATTTGTTGTACAGATAACCCGAGAGCGCCCCGGTCAGGATCCCGGCGAAGACGCCCATCTCCAGCACCTGAACGCCCAGCACCATGCTTTGACCCGCCGCTTTCATCTGCTCAGTGGGGGCCAGCTCGCCCTGTAGCTGCAGCGTCACGTTCATGGCATTGATAAACACCACGAAGGTCACCAGCCCAATCAGCGCCGCGTAGCCTTTATCGCGCGTCGCCAGGCCAATCGGGATCCCGACGGCAAACACCAGCGCCAGGTTGACCAGCACCGACACGGCAGATTTGGCGATCAGCTGGCCGATACTCTGGATAAGCGGATGGCCAAGAAACGGCAAGTACTCGGCCAGGTTGCCGTTGCCCAGCACATTTCCAAAGGCGATAAACAGACCGACAATCGGTAAGATAAGTACCGGTCCGTACAATGATTTTCCGAAATTTTGTAGGGCGTTCACGGCTCGTTTCATGGCTTTCTCTCTTATTGAACCGCGCACTCGGGGTGCGTCATGGTCATAAAACTAGCAGGCTCAGAGCGAACATATCCAGCTATCTTCTTGTTTTAAAAACAAATGACGTAAAAGGTAACATGTGACGTTATGCGCTGTGATCGCGGTTCCATCCCGGCGTAACGGGGGAATACCATTCTGCGAGGCGCTTTCCAGATTCTAAAATTGGACTTTTGGTATTAACGAAACTTGCGGATAATACTTATCCGGACGACGACCAACAGGCCCCCTCAGGCCAGGGACACAGGATGAAACCGTTTCGCTTAGCCGCGATCTCTCTCGCGCTGCTCACCACGTTTACGCTTGTCGGCTGTGATAACAGCGACGATAAGCCTCAGGCTGCTGCGCCAGCAGCGTCTACTGCATCAACACCGAAAGCCGCAGAAAAGCCCGACGCTGAAAAGCTGGCTAAAATGGCCGCCCAGAGTCAGGGAAAAGCGCTGACCCTGCTTGATGCCTCTGAAGTTCAGCTCGACGGTGCCGCCACGCTGGTGCTGACCTTCTCTGTGCCGCTGGATCCAAATCAGGATTTCGCCAAAACGGTGCATGTCGTGGATAAGAAAAGCGGCAAAGTTGACGGGGCGTGGGAACTCGCGCCTAACCTGAAAGAGCTTCGCCTGCGTCATCTGGAGCCTAACCGAAACCTGGTCATCACCGTGGATCGTGGCCTGGTGGCGCTGAACAAAGCGACCTTTGGCATTGATTATGAAAAAGCCCTGACCACGCGAGATATAGAACCAACGGTCGGTTTTGCCAGCCGCGGCTCGCTGCTGCCGGGCAAGGTGGTGGAAGGTCTGCCGGTGATGGCGCTTAACGTCAACAACGTGGACGTCAATTTCTACCGCGTGAAGCCGGAATCGCTGGCCTCGTTTGTCAGCCAGTGGGAGTACCGTAACGCCCTGACCAACTGGGAATCCGACAATCTGCTGAAGATGTCGGAACTGGTCTATACCGGTCGTTTTGACCTCAATCCGGCGCGCAACACGCGTGAAAAATTGCTCCTGCCGCTCAAAGATATCAAGCCGCTTCAGCAGTCCGGCGTTTATATCGCCGTCATGAACCAGGCCGGGCACTACAACTACAGCAATGCCGCAACGCTCTTTACCCTGAGCGATATCGGTTTGTCCGCTCACCGCTATCATAACCGGCTGGACATTTTCACCCAGAGTCTGGAAAACGGTGCGGCGCAGTCCGGCGTCACCGTCACGCTGTTGAATGACAAAGGGCAGACGCTTGCCGAGGCGAACAGCGACGCCGACGGTCATGCGAAGCTTGAAACCGATAAAGAAGCTGCGCTGATTCTGGCCAGCAAAGACGGCCAGACCACGCTGCTTGACCTCAAGCTTCCGGCGCTGGATCTGGCAGAGTTCGATATTGCCGGTAACCCGGGCTTCAGCAAGCAATTCTTTATGTTTGGCCCGCGCGATCTCTATCGTCCGGGTGAAACGGTGATCCTCAACGGCTTACTGCGCGACAGCGACGGAAAACCGCTTCCCGACCAGCCCGTGAAGCTTGACGTGCTGCGCCCGGACGGCCAGGTGGCACGCACGATCGTTGTTCAGCCTGAGAACGGCCTCTACCGCTTCAATTATCCGCTGGATAGCGGCGCGCAGACCGGCATGTGGCATATTCGCGCCAACACGGGCGATAATCTGCAGCGCCTGTGGGACTTCCACGTCGAAGATTTCATGCCTGAGCGTATGGCGCTGAACCTGACGGGACAAAAAGCACCGGTTTCCCCGCAGGATAACGTGGACTTTAACGTCGTGGGCTATTACCTCTATGGCGCGCCGGCCAACGGCAACTCGCTGCAGGGCCAGCTTTTCCTGCGTCCGCTGCGCGAGGCGGTTGCCGCCCTGCCGGGCTTCCAGTTCGGTGATATTGCTGAGGAAAACCTGAGCCGCAGCCTGGATGAAGTACAGCTTACGCTGGACGAGCAGGGGCGCGGGCAGGTGACCACCGAAAGCCAGTGGAAAGAGGTACACTCGCCGCTGCAGCTGATTCTGCAGGCCAGCCTGCTGGAGTCGGGCGGTCGTCCCGTGACGCGCCGTGCCGAGCAGGCCATCTGGCCCGCGGCGGAGCTGCCGGGTATCCGCCCGCAGTTCGCCAGTAAAGCGGTTTACGACTACCGTACCGATACCACCGTCAACCAGCCGATTGTCGATGAGAACGGCAACGCCAGCTTTGACATCGTCTATGCCGATGCCAGCGGGGCGAAAAAAGCCGTGTCCGGCTTGCAGGTTCGTCTGATCCGCGAGCGCCGCGACTACTTCTGGAACTGGTCTGAGAGCGAAGGCTGGCAGTCTCAGTTCGATCAAAAAGATCTGGTAGAGGGCGAGCAGGAGCTTAGCCTCAAGGCCGATGAAACCGGCAAAGTCACCTTCCCGGTGGAGTGGGGCTCATACCGTCTGGAAGTGAAAGCGCCTGATGAAATGGTCAGCAGCGTGCGTTTCTGGGCGGGCTACAGCTGGCAGGATAACAGTGACGGCACGGGAGCCGCACGCCCTGACCGCGTGACGCTGAAACTGGATAAGCCGGCCTATCAGCCAGGCGATACCATCCAGCTGCACATTGCAGCGCCAGCCGCAGGCAAGGGCTATGCCATGATTGAATCCAGCGAAGGGCCGCTGTGGTGGAAAGAGATCGACGTACCGGCAAACGGTCTGGATCTCTCCATTCCGGTGGATAAAGCCTGGAAACGGCACGATCTCTACCTCAGCACGCTGGTGGTGCGTCCTGGCGATAAATCCAAATCCGCCACGCCTAAGCGCGCGGTCGGCCTGCTGCATCTGCCGATGGGCGACGAAAATCGCCGTCTGAACATTGCGCTGGATAACCCGCAGAAAATGCGTCCAAACCAGAATCTCTCCGTGAAGGTGAAGGCCAGCGTGAAAGAGGGGGCGGTTCCGCAGAAAGTGAACGTGCTGGTCTCGGCGGTGGACAGCGGCGTGCTGAACATTACCGATTACGTCACGCCGGATCCGTGGCAGGCTTTCTTTGGCCAGAAGCGCTACGGCGCGGATATCTACGATATCTACGGCCAGGTCATTGAGGGGCAGGGCCGTATGGCCGCGCTGCGCTTCGGTGGTGATGGCGATGAACTCAAGCGCGGCGGCAAACCGCCGGTGAACCACGTCACCATTATTGCCCAGCAGGCTCAGCCGGTTACGCTGGATGCCAACGGAGAAGGCACCGTTACGCTGCCGATTGGTGATTTCAACGGCGAACTGCGTCTGATGGCGCAGGCGTGGACGGAAGATGATTTCGGCAGCAGCGAAAGTAAGGTTGTGGTGGCCGCGCCGGTTATTACCGAGCTTAATACGCCGCGCTTCCTGGCAAGTGGAGATACCTCACGGCTGACGCTGGATCTCACTAACCTGACCGACAAACCGCAAACGCTGAACGTCGCCCTGAGCGCGACAGGCAAACTGTCACTGGAAGGCGCACAGCCGCAGCCGGTTCAGTTGCCTCCGGGCGCGCGCAGCACCCTGTTCATTCCGGTGCGCGCGCTGGAGGGGTATGGCGACGGTGAGGTGACGGCGCAGGTTACCGGCCTGGAGCTTCCGGGCGAAACCTTTGCCCCGCAGCAGAAGAGCTGGAAAATCGGCATTCGTCCGGCGTTCCCGGCGCAGACGGTCAATACCGGTGCCATGCTGAACCCCGGCGAGTCCTGGACCGCACCGGCGCAGCATAGTAACGGTTTCTCTCCTGCCACCCTGCAGGGGCAACTGCTGCTGAGCGGCAAACCACCGCTCAACCTGGCGCGCTACATCCGCGAGCTGCAGGCGTATCCGTATGGCTGCCTGGAACAAACCACCAGCGGCCTGTTCCCGTCCCTCTATACCAACGCGGCGCAGCTGACCGCGCTTGGTATCAAAGGAGATACCGATGACAAGCGCCGCGCTGCCATTGATATCGGGATCTCTCGCCTGCTGCAGATGCAGCGTGATGACGGCGGTTTTGCCTTGTGGGATAAAAACGGCCCGGAAGAGTACTGGCTGACCGCCTATGTGACTGACTTCCTGGTGCGCGCGGGCGAGCAGGGTTATAGCGTACCTGCCGATGCGGTGAACAACGCCAACAACCGTCTGCTGCGCTACCTGCAGGATCCGGGCATGATGTCTATCCGCTACAGCGACGACACCCAGGCCAGCAAGTTTGCCGTACAGGCGTATGCGTCGCTGGTGCTGGCGCGTCAGCAAAAAGCGCCGCTCGGTGCGCTGCGTGAAATCTGGGATCGTCACGCTCAGGCGGCTTCCGGGCTGCCGCTGATGCAGCTGGGTATGGCGCTTAAACTGATGGGCGACGCGCCGCGCAGCCAGCAGGCGCTGGATCTGGCACTTAAAACGCCGCGCAACGACAGCAAAAACTGGATGGCTGATTACGGCAGCCAGTTGCGCGACAATGCCCTGATGCTCTCCCTGCTGGAAGAGTACAAGCTGCTGCCGGATGCGCAAAATACGCTGCTGAACGCGTTGTCTGAACAGGCTTTCAGCCAGCGCTGGCTGTCTACTCAGGAAAGCAACGCGCTGTTCCTGGCCGGACGTTCTCTGCAAACCCTGTCAGGCGCATGGCAGGCGAAAACCTCCCTGTCTGATACCGCATCAGGCGGCGATAAGGCGCAGGTACAAAACGTGAACGGCGACCAGCTTGGTGCGCTGCAGGTCACCAATACCGGAACGACACCGCTGTGGGTACGTCTGGACAGCACCGGCTATCCGGAATATGCGCCTCAGCCGAGCTCCAGCGTGCTGCAGGTTGAGCGTCATATCCTGGCAACAGATGGCAGCAGCAAATCACTCTCTTCGCTGAAGAGCGGTGAGCTGGTGCTGGTCTGGCTTGAAGTGAAAGCCAGCCAGAACGTGCCGGATGCGCTGGTGGTGGATCTCCTCCCTGCGGGTCTGGAGCTGGAAAACCAGAACCTGGCGAGCAGCAGTGCCAGCCTGCAGGACAGCGGCAGTGAGGTACAGAACCTGCTCAGCCAGATGCAGCAGGCGGATATTCAGCATATGGAATTCCGCGATGACCGCTTTGTGGCTGCCGTGCCGGTAAACGAAGGTCAGCCGGTCACGCTGGTCTATCTGGCCCGCGCCGTGACGCCGGGAACCTACCAGGTGCCGGTGCCGATGGTGGAGTCTATGTACGTTCCGCAGTGGCGGGCAACGGGTGCGGCCAGCGGCCCGCTGATTGTTGTTCCGTAACATGCGAATGGCACGTCTGATACGCTCCCGCTGGCTCTGGCTGGCGGGAGCGCTTCTCGTTTTAGGGGGGCTGATTGTCGCCGCCGACCGCCTGTGGCCGCTGCCTCTGAGAGAGGTTAACCCCGCGCGAGTTGTGGTAGACGAGAAGGGCGCGCCGCTCTGGCGTTTTGCCGATAGCGAAGGCATCTGGCGCTACCCGGTTACGATTGAAGAGGTTTCTCCCCGTTATCTTGAGGCTCTGATCCAGTATGAAGATCGCTGGTTCTGGGATCATCCTGGCGTAAACCCGCTCTCTGTCCTGCGCGCAGCCTGGCAGGATCTCAGCTCCGGAAGAGTGGTTTCGGGAGGAAGCACGCTTACCATGCAGGTGGCGCGCCTGCTGGATCCGCATCCGCGCACCTTTGGCGGCAAAATTCGCCAGCTCTGGCGGGCGATGCAGCTGGAGTGGCATCTTTCTAAGCGTGACATTCTTACGCTCTATCTCAACCGCGCTCCGTTTGGCGGCACGCTGCAGGGCGTGGGGGCGGCAAGCTGGACCTATCTTGGAAAACCCCCTTCGCAGCTGAGCTACTCCGACGCGGCGCTGCTGGCGGTACTGCCGCAGGCACCCAGCCGTCTGCGTCCGGATCGCTGGCCCGAGCGGGCCGAAGCGGCACGCAACAAAGTGCTCGACCGTATGATGACTCAGGGCGTCTGGTCAGCAAAGCAGGTGAAAGAGTCCCGTGAAGAGCCGGTATGGCTGGCTCCCCGGCAGATGCCGCAGCTGGCGCCGCTCTTTGCACGCATGATGCTTGGCAAAAGCCGAGATACGAAAATTGTCACCACGCTGGATGCCGGACTGCAACGGCAGCTGGAAGAGCTGGCGATGAACTGGAAATCCCGCCTGCCTGCGCGCAGCTCGCTGGCGATGATCGTGGTCGATCATACCGACATGAAAGTGCGAGGCTGGGTTGGCTCGGTGGATATCAACGATGACAGCCGTTTTAGCCACGTGGATATGGTCAACGCGATCCGATCCCCGGGATCGGTATTAAAGCCCTTTATCTACGGCATGGCGCTGGACGATGGTCTAATCCATCCCGCCTCGCTGCTTCAGGACGTGCCCAGAAAAACCGGTGATTATCGCCCGGGAAATTTTGACAGCGGGTTCCACGGGCCGGTCAGCATGAGTGAAGCGCTGGTGCGTTCGCTCAACCTGCCAGCGGTACAGGTGCTGGAAGCCTATGGTCCCAAACGGTTTGCCGGGATGCTGAGCAATGCCGGGCTGCCGCTGATCCTGCCTGCCGGAGCGCAGCCGAATCTGTCGCTGATCCTGGGTGGCGCAGGCGCGAGGCTGGCGGATATTGCCGCCGCGTACAGCGCCTTTGCAAGGCATGGCAAGGCGGGCCGGCTGCGCTTACAGCCGAGCGACCCGCTGACTGAACGCCCGCTGTTATCGCCAGGTTCGGCGTGGATTATTCGCCGTATTCTGGCGAACGAGGCGCAGCCGCTGCCGGACAGCGCGCTGCCGCAAATCGCCCCCCTGGCGTGGAAAACGGGCACCAGCTACGGCTACCGCGATGCCTGGGCCATCGGTCTGAATGCCCGTTACGTAATAGGTATCTGGACAGGGCGACCTGACGGTACGCCGGTAGCGGGGCAGTTTGGTTTTGCCAGCGCGGTTCCGCTATTAAACCAGGTGAATAACCTGCTTCAGTCACGCTCGACGATAGACGAAGCCCGCCTGCCGCGCGATCCGCGCCCGGAAAGCGTCGGGCGGGGCGTGATCTGCTGGCCGGGCGGTCAGTCGCTGCCGGAAGGCAGTGAAAACTGTCGGCGTCGTCTTTCGACCTGGCTGCTGGAAGGGAGTGAACCGCCTACGCTGCTATTGCCCGAACAGGAAGGCATACGCGGCATTCGTTTTCCGGTCTGGCTGGATAAAACGGGCAAGCGTGTGGCGGCAGATTGCCCTGATGCCACAGAAAAAGTTCTCGACGTCTGGCCGCTGCCGCTGGAGCCGTGGCTGCCTGCCGGGGAAAAAAGAGCTGCGCGTCTTCCTCCGAGATCGACGATCTGCCCGCCTCTGGATAATAACAACGCGGCACCGCTTATGATTTCAGGTATCAGAGAAGGTGCCGTTATTAAGCGACTCCCTGGTGAAGAGAACGTGACGCTATCTGTTATTACGACAGGAGGAGAAGGTGGGCGCTGGTGGTTTTTAAATGGAGAACCGTTAGAAGGCCGGAATAATCATTATTCATTAAAATTATATTCACCTGGTGAATATCAATTGCTTGTGATGGATGAAACAGGCCAAACGGCGACGGTGAACTTTGAATTAGACCGTTAAGTATTACCCCTGAAGAGTTAGCTTGATAATTATCAATATTCGTTCCTGAAAAAAAACGAGAATGCGTTTTTATTTTAAGGAATGAGCAATGAAAAAAAATAAAAGTCCGGGCGAAGGACTTATTCCCTCAATATCCCGGCGTCATTTTATTCAGGCTGGGTCGGCGCTGGCCGCCCTTCCTTTTGTTACGACAACCGGCAATGCACGGGCGCAGGATACGGCGACAGCAGGCGCAACGCCTGAAGAAAAAGTGGTGCAAACCTGCAGCACGTTTGACTGCGGTGGTAAATGCGATATTCGCGCTCACGTCAGTGAGGGCGTAGTCACGAGAATTTCAACGCGCCCGGATAATGAACTGGATTCTCAAATGCCGGTTATGCGCGCCTGCGTTCGTGGCCGCGCTTATCGAAAATTCGTCTATCATCCCGATCGGCTTAAATATCCAATGAAACGCGTGGGTAAACGTGGCGAAGGAAAATTCGAGCGTATTACCTGGGATGAAGCCACCACGCTTATTGCGAATCAATTAAAAACGATTACGCAAAAATACGGCGCAGCCTCACGCTATGTGCATGTAGGTACTGCGGTATCCGGCGGAACGTTTTCCGGCGATAAAATGGTTCGTCGTCTGCTCAACTTAACCGGCGGCTACCTGGAAAGCTATCACTCGGTCAGTATGGGCAACACGGCGGCAGCCACGCCGTATACCTATGGCACAGCCGCCAGCGGCAGCTCTCTGGACACGCTGCTGGATACCAAACTGGTCATTCTCTGGGGGCATAACCCGACGGAGACGATCTTTGGCCACAGCAACCACTTCTTCCAGAAGATGAAGCAAAACGGTACCCGCTTTATCGTTGTCGATCCGCGCTATTCAGATACGGTTTCCTCTCTTGCCGACCAGTGGATCCCGCTGCTTCCAACAACGGACAACGCCCTGATGGACGCCATGATGTACGTGATCGTCACGGAGAACCTGCACGATCGTGACTTCCTCCAGCGCTATACCCTGGGCTTTGACGAAGCATCCATGCCGGAAGGCGTTCCGGCCAATGAATCCCTGATGGCTTACCTGACCGGCGCAAAAGATGGCGTAGCGAAAACGCCGGAGTGGGCAGAGACGATCACCCACGTTCCTGCGCAGACCATTCGTCAGCTGGCGCGGGACTACGCAACCACCAAACCCGCCGCGCTGATCCAGGGCTGGGGACCGCAGCGCCATAACTGCGGCGAGCGCACCGCGCGCGGCTCGACGTTACTGGCAACGCTGACGGGTAACGTTGGGGGGAAGGGCGGCTGGGCGGCAGGCTATGGCGGCTGTTCAAACCGTAAATTTGCGGCCGGGCCGGAGATGCCGGATAACCCGGTAAAAGCCAAAATATCGGTGATGAACTGGGTGCAGGCCGCCGATGATGCTTCAAAGGTAACGGCGGAAGTCGGCCTGAAGGATGCAGAGAAGCTGGACAGCAATATCCGCATCCTGTTTTCGCTCGCGGGCAATTATCTGGCTAACCAGAACCCGGATCTGCATCAGGCGACGCGCGTACTGGAAGACGAGTCGAAAATCGAGTTTATTGTCGCAAGCGATCTGTTTATGACGCCGAGCGCCAGATACGCCGATCTTCTCCTGCCGGAAACCAGCTTTATGGAACGCTGGAATATTGGCGAAACCTGGGGCACGGCGAGCTATCTGATCCTGTCGGAAAAGCTGATTGAACCTGAATTCGAGCGCCGTTCGGATTACGACTGGCTGCGTGAGGTCGCCGCTAAGCTCGGCATTGAGCCTGCGTTCAGCGAGGGTCGTGACGAAAAAGCGTGGATTGAGCACATCTGGGAGCAGACGCGGCTGGCGATGCCGGAGGAAAACCTGCCGGACTTCGCGACGCTACAGAAGACGCGTCAGCATCTTTTCAAAAGCGCGCCGTTCGTCGCCTTTGAAGACAACATCCGCGATCCGCAAAATCATCCGTTCCCGACGCCGTCCGGGAAAATTGAGATCTTCTCGAAGCGTCTGTACGACATGCAGCACCCGGAGATCCCGGCGCTGTCGCACTACGTGCCCGCCCATGAAGGGCCGGAAGACGAACTGGCGAAAACCTTCCCGCTCCAGCTGATTACATGGAAAGGGAAAAACCGCGCTAACTCAACCCAGTACGCCAACCCGTGGCTGATTGAGGCCCAGCAGCAAAAGCTGTGGATTAACCCGCAGGACGCGCAAAAGCGCGGCATTTCGCAGGGGGATACCGTGCGTATCCATAACGCGCGCGGCGTTTGTGAAATTCCGGCGGAGGTCACACCGCGCATCATTCCGGGCGTTGTTGCCATGCAGGCGGGCGCCTGGTGGCAGCCGGACGAACAGGGCGTCGATAAAGGCGGCTGCGCGAACGTGCTCAGCTCTGCCCGAATTACCGCGCTTGCGAAAGGGAACTCCCATCAAACCATGCTGGTGGAGGTAGCTAAAGCATGAGTCAGTTTAAACACTACGCGCCGGTGAGCGATAAACAGCTGGGTTTCTATATCGACTCTTCCCGCTGTTCGGGCTGCAAGGCATGCCAGGTGGCGTGCAAAGATAAAAACAACCTTGAGGTCGGACGTCGTTTCCGACGCGTATACGAAGTTAACGGCGGGAATTTCATCCCAACCGGGCAGGGCGGCGTTAGCAACAACGTTTTTGCCTACACGCTCTCTATTTCCTGTAACCACTGCGCGGACCCGATCTGCACCAAAAACTGTCCGACCACCGCGATGCACAAGCGTCCGGGCGACGGCATCGTGCGCGTCGATACGGACAAGTGCGTTGGCTGCGGCTACTGTGCGTGGTCTTGTCCTTACGGTGCGCCACAGCTCAACGAGCAGACCGGGCAGATGTCCAAATGCGATTTTTGCGTGGATCTGCAGGCGAAGGGCGAGCAGCCCGTCTGCGTGGCAACCTGCCCGCTCGAGGCGATCAAATTTGGGCCGATTGATGAACTTCGGGCGAAATACGGTGCGGTCTGCGATGTGAAGGGCTTGCCGGATCCCTCGATTACAAAACCGAACCTGGTGATCAAAGCGCATCAGGGCGCAGAGAAAGAGGGGAAACGTCATGCATGAGTTACCGCTGCTGATTTTTACGCTGTTCCTGCAGGGATCGGTTGGCGTGACGCTCTGGCTGGCGTTCGGGGGCGCGCATGCTACCCAGCGTAGCGCGCTGCTGCCTGCGGCCGGGGCGTTTGTGCTTGCAAGCCTGGGGCTGCTCGCCTCAGCGCTGCATATGGGCTATCCGCTCAACGCCCTGAACGCGCTACGCCACGTCTCCAGCTCGTGGCTGAGCCGCGAGATTATCTTTGCCAGCCTTTACCTGGCGGCGCTTGGCCTTGCAGCGCTGCTGATGTTTGCCAATAAGCCAGGCTGGAAGATGCTGTTGGCCGCGGCGGGTCTGGTCGGGCTGGTAGACGTGTTCTGCATGGCGCAGATCTACATGCACGCGTCCGTGGTGACCTGGCAGCACCTTAACACGCTGGTGCTGTTTATCGGTTCGGTGGGGATTATTGGTTCAGCCTGCATGGCGGTTGGGATGCAATCCAAAACTACTCTGCGTGCGGCGGTGGTCATTATCACGCTGGTGGTGCTTGTGCGTCTGGTGATGCAGCCCGTCTGGCTGGCAGACATCACAGCCGTAGACAACACCGTAGTGACGTTCCCCCACGCTCCGCTACGGATGCTCGAACAGCTGCGCGCGGTACATCTGCTGAGCTGGTGCGTTTCCGTTGCGGGTATGCTGTGCTTTGCTGCGGGCGGCTTAAAAGCGGCGCGAGGCACAATACTGCTGGGCAGCGCCTTGCTGATTGTGGGTGAGCTGATGCTGCGCTTCGTTTTCTTCAGTATTGGCTGATGGGCGGATTGACGTTTGCCCCGGCGATGGACGTAACGCATGCGTGCGTCCGTCGCCGTTTTCGCCACGCTTCCTGCTGCGCCTGCGCGGACGTTTGTCCAGCGCAGGCTTTTTCTTTTACGGAAAACGGCGTCTCGGTGGATGAAAATCGCTGTATTGAATGCGGTGACTGCCTGTTCGTCTGCCCCTCCGGGGCCATTACCGGCATTGCGCCGCGAAAGCGCTTTCTGCGTGGAGATACCCTTGTTGGGCCTTTTACTGAACGTGCACCTGGGGTGAATGAGCTGCTGCTGTGGCACGCGCAACGCCGGGTTCGTTTTATCAGTATCGACGCAGAGCAGTACCCTGACTGGCTGCTGGCGCTTGCCCGGCTTAATCTTGCGCTTCGTCGCCGTGGTGAAGCGGAGTGGGGGTTTAAGCTCATACCGAGCGACGAGGTGAATATCGCTCGTCGTGCGCTTATGCACGTTCCCCGCGAGGATGTGAAAGCCTGTCGCGTCTCACCTGGGCCGCGCGAGCTGCGCAGGGCATTCTCAACGTTTAGCGAGTCGGATATCGCTCTCGACGTCGATAAGTGCGTCCTGTGCGGCGCGTGCTGGCGAAGCTGCACGGAAAGCGCGATTCGGTTTGAAAACGCCGCGCTGGTGGTGGATACCGGGCGCTGTACCGGCTGCGGTGGCTGTGAAGCAGTATGTCAGCACGAGGCGATAAACGTCTCAGAAACGGATGGACCGGCAAAAAACGTCGTCACCCCCGCCTATAACGCAGTTTGCCTGACGTGCCAACGCCAGTTCTGGTCATTTACGCCTGATGAAAAGCAGTGCCCGCTCTGTTTACGCCATCAACACGGTATGCGAAATCCGGCCTGTTGCTAATCTTCGTCTCATTTTAAAAAAATGTTATGCAGAACCATAGGCAATGGCGCTATTGCTCTTTATAATCCGCGCCACACCATACTCAGGTATGCAAAACAACAGAACATTTTACAGAGGTTATCATGGCTATTGAACGTACTTTTTCCATCATCAAACCAAACGCGGTGGCAAAAAACGTTATTGGCAGCATCTTCGCTCGCTTTGAATCAGCAGGGTTTAAGATCGTTGGCACCAAAATGCTGCACCTGACCGTTGAGCAGGCTCGTGGTTTCTACGCTGAGCACGAAGGTCGTCCATTCTTTGATGGCCTGGTTGAGTTCATGACCTCCGGTCCAATCGTGGTGTCCGTGCTGGAAGGCGAAAACGCAGTTCAGCGTCACCGCGATCTGCTGGGTGCAACCAACCCGGACAACGCGCTGGCGGGTACCCTGCGCGCTGACTACGCGGACAGCTTCACCGAGAACGGCACCCACGGTTCCGACTCTGTTGAATCTGCTGCGCGCGAAATCGCCTTCTTCTTCGCTGAAGGCGAAGTGTGTCCACGTACCCGTTAATTTAACGGTTTCGTTTACACATTATTTTCGTAAATGCCACGTCCAGACGTGGCATCCCTGCGCCAGACTTTGTACAATGCAACGCCCCGGACGAGCAGACCGCTTTCCGGGGCGTTTCTATTCAACCCTCCATGGGCCACAACGTGTAACAACGAGGCCGGAAAAAATTATGTCTGAACTAGTGAATACCTCCGAAGTCGCCATTCCTGCGGTTCCCAATAAAAATGGAAAAATTAACCTGCTGGACCTGAACCGTCAGCAGATGCGCGAGTTCTTTAAAGATATGGGTGAGAAGCCGTTTCGTGCCGATCAGGTAATGAAATGGATGTACCACTACTGCAGCGACAACTTTGATGAGATGACAGACATCAACAAAGTGCTGCGCAACAAGCTCAAAGAAGTGGCTGAAATCCGCGCGCCGGAAGTGGTGGAAGAGCAGCGCTCGGCAGACGGCACCATCAAATGGGCGATTGCGGTAGGCGATCAGCGCGTTGAAACCGTCTACATCCCGGAAGACGATCGCGCCACTCTGTGCGTCTCTTCTCAGGTGGGCTGTGCGCTGGAGTGCAAATTCTGCTCTACGGCTCAGCAAGGTTTTAACCGAAACCTTCGCGTGTCTGAAATCATCGGTCAGGTCTGGCGTGCCGCGAAGATCGTGGGTGCGGCAAAAGTGACCGGCACGCGTCCGATCACCAACGTGGTAATGATGGGGATGGGCGAACCGCTGCTGAACCTGACCAACGTGGTGCCGGCGATGGAAATCATGCTGGATGACTTCGGTTTTGGCCTCTCCAAGCGCCGCGTGACGCTGTCTACCTCAGGCGTTGTCCCTGCGCTGGACAAGCTCGGCGACATGATTGACGTTGCGCTGGCTATCTCCCTGCACGCGCCAAACGATGAAATTCGTGACGAAATTGTACCGATTAACAAAAAGTACAATATCGAAACCTTCCTCGCTGCCGTGCGCCGCTACCTGGAGAAATCCAATGCAAACCAGGGCCGCGTTACCATCGAGTACGTGATGCTTGACCACGTTAACGACGGTACCGAGCACGCGCATCAGCTGGCTGAGCTGCTGAAGGATACGCCATGCAAAATCAACCTGATCCCATGGAACCCGTTCCCGGGCGCGCCGTATGGCCGTAGCTCGAACAGCCGTATCGACCGTTTCTCCAAGGTGCTGATGGAGTATGGTTTCACCACCATCGTGCGTAAAACCCGTGGTGATGATATCGATGCCGCGTGCGGGCAGCTGGCGGGCGACGTCATTGACCGTACCAAACGTACCCTGCGTAAACGCATGCAGGGCGAGACGATTGCGGTCAAAGCTGTTTGATTATTATGCACTCACGGCGCATTATCTGCGCCGTGATGCTTAATCTTTCTGAATAATCAGTCAGATTCGTGATGACTGATCAATAATTACGGTGCGTTTCATCCGACTTTCGGGCAGTATGTAACGACGTAACAACAGTTTAGCCGTTCGGGCAGGGCTGTACTGTCATCTCCGGGCTGACAGTCTTATACTGTCTGTTCAAGGTTAACTGACCTGAAGTTTCGCGGTGCGGGTGGCATTGTGACTCACCGGCACCTGAACCCTTTTTTTCACGTACCAGTAGTTGTAGCGAATGAATACTGAAGCCACTCACGACCAACATGAAGCACTCTCCACTGGCGTTCGTCTTCGCAACGCCCGTGAACAACTCGGACTCAGCCAGCAAGCTGTCGCAGAACGCTTGTGCCTGAAGGTTTCCACGGTTCGCGATATTGAAGAAGATAAGGCGCCTGCCGATCTGGCTTCAACATTTCTGCGCGGGTATATCCGCTCTTACGCAAAACTGGTGCACATCCCCGAAAACGAATTACTGCCAATGATGGAGAAGCAGGCACCGGTTCGTGCAGCAAAAGTTGCCCCGATGCAAACTTTCTCCCTGGGGAAACGTCGTAAAAAACGCGATGGCTGGCTGATGAGCTTTACCTGGCTGGTGCTGTTTGTTGTTGTCGGTCTGACCGGCGCGTGGTGGTGGCAAAACCACAAGGCGCAGCAGGAAGAGATCACCACCATGGCCGATCAATCCTCCGCCGAACTCAATCAGGCGAGCAACGGTGGCGCTCAGAGCGTCCCGCTGAACACCGAGGGTGCGGCGGCCTCAAGCGAGCCGCAAACGACGGCTCCGGCAACCGATGCAGCACAGGCTCCGGCCGCAACGGCTAACACCGCTGCGCCTCAGGCTCAGGATCAAAACGCGGTTGTCGCGCCTTCTCAGGCAAATGTCGATACCGCAACGAACGCGCCTGCAGCGACTCAGCCTGCGGACAACGCCGCGGCCTCCCTGCCGACAGACCCGGCGGCAACCGCCGCACCAGCCGCCGATCCAAACGCGCTGGTGATGAACTTCACGGCTGACTGCTGGCTGGAAGTGACTGACGCGACAGGTAAAAAACTCTTCAGTGGCCTGCAGCGTAAAGATGGCAATTTAAATCTGGTCGGTCAGGCTCCTTATAAGCTTAAAATTGGCGCTCCGGCAGCGGTACAGATCCAGTATCAAGGAAAACCTGTCGACCTGAGCCGCTTTATCAGAACTAACCAGGTTGCACGTCTTACCGTTAATGCCGAACAATCAGCAGCACAGTAACAGACGGGCAACGCGGGAGATTTTTCATGCATAACCAGGCTCCGATTCAACGTAGAAAATCGAAACGGATTTACGTTGGGAATGTGCCAGTCGGCGATGGGGCACCTATCGCCGTCCAGTCGATGACCAATACGCGCACCACGGACGTGGAAGCGACGGTCAACCAAATCAAAGCATTAGAGCGTGTAGGCGCGGACATTGTTCGCGTCTCCGTGCCCACCATGGATGCCGCTGAGGCGTTCAGGCTGATCAAACAGCAGGTCAGCGTTCCGCTGGTTGCAGATATCCACTTCGACTACCGTATCGCGCTGAAAGTCGCTGAATACGGCGTCGATTGCCTGCGTATTAACCCGGGCAACATCGGTAACGAAGAGCGTATCCGCATGGTCGTGGACTGCGCCCGCGACAAAAATATCCCTATCCGTATCGGCGTAAATGCCGGCTCCCTGGAAAAAGATCTCCAGGAAAAATACGGCGAGCCTACGCCGCAGGCGCTGCTCGAATCCGCGATGCGTCACGTCGATCATCTCGATCGCCTTAACTTCGATCAGTTTAAAGTCAGCGTAAAAGCGTCCGACGTCTTCCTCGCGGTGGAATCTTACCGCCTGCTGGCAAAAGAGATCGATCAGCCTCTGCACCTCGGGATCACCGAAGCGGGCGGCCTGCGCAGCGGCTCTGTGAAATCTGCGATCGGCCTGGGTCTGCTGCTCTCTGAAGGGATCGGCGATACCCTGCGCGTCTCGCTGGCGGCGGATCCGGTAGAAGAGATCAAGGTCGGTTTCGATATCCTGAAATCACTGCGCATTCGTTCGCGTGGGATCAACTTCATTGCCTGTCCAACCTGCTCACGTCAGGAATTTGACGTGATCGGCACGGTGAATGCCCTGGAACAGCGTCTGGAAGACATCATCACCCCGATGGACGTTTCCATCATCGGCTGCGTGGTGAACGGTCCGGGTGAAGCGCTGGTGTCAACCCTGGGCGTAACCGGCGGTAACAAGAAAAGTGGTCTCTATGAAGATGGCGTTCGTAAAGATCGTCTGGATAATAGCGACATGATCGACCAGCTTGAAGCCCGCATCCGCGCCAAAGCCGCGATGATGGACGAGACGCAGCGCATCAGCGTTCAGCAGGTTGAAAAATAACGTGATGGGAAGCGTGCCGCTTCCCATGTATGATTGAACCCATTCTTTGGGTTTTTTTTGTATATAGAAAGAGAATAAACGTGGCAAAAAACATTCAAGCCATCCGCGGCATGAACGATTACCTGCCTGGCGAAACCGCCATCTGGCAGCGCATTGAAGGCACGCTGAAGCAGGTGCTCGGCAGCTACGGTTACAGCGAAATCCGTTTGCCGATTGTAGAGCAGACCCCGTTATTCAAACGCGCGATCGGTGAAGTAACCGACGTGGTTGAAAAAGAGATGTACACCTTTGAGGACCGCAACGGCGACAGCCTGACCCTGCGTCCGGAAGGTACGGCGGGCTGCGTACGCGCCGGCATCGAACATGGTCTTCTGTACAATCAGGAGCAGCGCCTGTGGTATATCGGCCCGATGTTCCGCCACGAACGTCCGCAGAAAGGTCGTTACCGTCAGTTCAACCAGTTGGGTGTGGAAGTCTTTGGCCTGCAGGGCCCGGACATCGACGCCGAACTGATTATGCTGACCGCCCGCTGGTGGCGTGCCCTCGGTATCGCCGAACATGTCTCCCTGGAGCTGAACTCAATCGGTTCTCTGGAAGCGCGCGCAAACTACCGCGATGCGCTGGTGGCGTTCCTGGAGCAGCATAAAGAGAAGCTGGACGAAGACTGCAAGCGTCGCATGTACAGCAACCCGCTGCGCGTGCTGGATTCCAAAAACCCTGATGTCCAGGCGCTGCTGAACGATGCCCCTGCGCTGGGTGACTACCTGGACGACGAGTCTCGCGAACACTTTACCGGCCTGTGCAAGCTGCTCGAAGCGGCGGGCATTGCCTACACCGTGAACCAGCGTCTGGTGCGCGGTCTGGACTACTACAACCGTACCGTGTTTGAGTGGGTAACCACCAGCCTCGGTTCGCAGGGTACCGTGTGTGCCGGCGGCCGTTATGACGGTCTGGTTGAGCAACTGGGTGGCCGTGCGGCGCCTGCGGTTGGCTTCGCGATGGGTCTTGAGCGACTTGTTTTGCTGGTTCAGGCAGTTAATCCGGAATTTAAAGCAGATTCCGTTGTCGATATATACCTGGTGGCCTCAGGCGCGGAAACGCAGTCTGCGGCGATGCAGCTTGCCGAACGCGTGCGCGATGCGTTGCCGGGCGTTAAGCTGATGACCAACCATGGCGGCGGCAACTTCAAAAAACAGTTTGCTCGTGCCGATAAGTGGGGCGCAAGTATTGCACTGGTGCTGGGCGAGTCCGAAGTGGCTAACGGCGAAGTGGTAGTAAAAGACCTGCGCTCTGGTGAGCAGACAACGGTAACGCAGGACGGCGTTGCGGCGCACTTGCGCACTCTATTGGGCTAAGGAGAAAGACGGCGTGGAAATGTACGAGAACGAACACGATCAGGTCGACGCGATTAAACGCTTCTTTGCTGAAAACGGCAAAGCGCTGGTTGTTGGGGTAATTTTAGGTGTGGGTGCGCTGGTTGGCTGGCGTTACTGGAACAATCATCAGGCGGATTCCGCGCGCGGCGCGTCGCTGTCTTATGAAAATACCGTTAGCGCGCTCCGCGCCGATCAGCCACAAACGCTGGTGGCGGCAGAGAAATTTGCCGCTGACAACAAAAACACCTACGGTGCGCTGGCTGCACTGGAAGTGGCTCAGCAGTACGTTGATAAAAACGAACTGGATAAAGCCGCTGCTCAGCTGTCTCAGGGCCTTGCTGCTGCCAGCGATGAAAACCTGAAAGCCGTGATCAATCTGCGCCTGGCACGTATTCAGGTTCAGCAGAAAAAAGCTGACGACGCGCTGAAAACGCTCGATACCATCAAAGGCGAAGGGTTTGCTGCCATCGTTGCCGATCTGCGCGGTGAAGCACTGCTGAGCAAGGGTGACAAAGCGGGCGCGCGTAAAGCGTGGCAAGCTGGCGTAGAGAGCAAAGCGTCACCTGCGCTGAGCGAAATGATGCAGATGAAAATAAATAATTTGTCCGTCTGAGAGGGACCCGATGCAATTGCGTAAATTACTTCTGCCAGGACTGCTTTCTGTTACGTTATTGAGTGGTTGTTCACTGTTCAGTGGCGAAGAAGACGTTGTGAAAATGTCCCCACTGCCGACGGTTGAAAACCAGTTTACCCCATCCACCGCGTGGGATGTCTCCGTGGGAAGTGGGATTGGCGATTTCTATTCCAACCTTCATCCTGCGTATGCAGACAGCGTTGTCTATGCCGCTGACCGCAAAGGCACCGTGAAAGCGGTAAACGCCGATGACGGGAAAGAAGTCTGGTCCGTTAACCTGGCGGAAAAAGACGGCTGGTTCTCCCGTAAATCTGCACTGCTGTCTGGCGGCCTGACCGTTTCCGGTGGGCATGTCTACGTGGGCAGCGAAAAAGCGCAGGTTTATGCGCTGAACAGCAGCGACGGCTCTATTGCCTGGCAAACAACCGTAGCCGGTGAGTCGCTGTCTCGCCCGGTGGTGAGCGATGGCCTGGTGCTGATTCATACCAGCAACGGCCAGCTGCAGGCGCTGAACGAAGCGGACGGTCTGGTGAAATGGACCGTTAACCTGGATATGCCTGCGCTCTCTCTGCGCGGTGAATCTGCACCTGCGACCGCATTTGGCGCTGCCATTGTGGGCGGTGACAACGGTCGCGTGAGCGCCGTGCTGATGCAGCAGGGCCAGATGATCTGGCAGCAACGTATCTCTCAGGCCACTGGCTCAACGGAAATTGACCGCCTGAGCGACGTAGACACTACCCCGGTTATCGTTGACGGTGTGGTTTACGCCCTGGCCTATAACGGCAACCTGACCGCGCTGGACCTGCGCAGCGGCCAGATCATGTGGAAACGTGAGCTGGGCTCTGTGAATGATTTCATCGTCGACGGTAACCGCATCTATATGGTTGACCAGAACGATCGCCTGCTGGCGCTGAGCACCGAAGGCGGCGTGACGCTGTGGACGCAAAGCGATCTGCTGCACCGTCTGCTGACCGCGCCAGTGCTGTACAACGGTAGCCTGGTGGTTGGCGACAGCGAAGGCTATATGCACTGGGTTGATCCAGAGAATGGCCGCTTCGTGGCACAGCAGAAAGTGGACGGTTCAGGCTTCCTGACCGACCCGGTTGTGGCTGACGGCAAACTGCTGATTCAGGCAAAAGACGGCACGCTGTACGCGATCACGCGTTAATTACCCGGCGGTTGTAGTATACTAAACGGCTCCTGTTCACTCAGGAGCCGTTTTGACATTTTTAAAAACGCTGCGAAAGCGACGTTTATTTGAATTTTATGAGGCTTCAAACATGGTACCTGTGGTCGCGCTTGTCGGGCGCCCTAACGTTGGAAAATCCACTCTTTTTAACCGTTTAACACGCACCCGTGATGCGCTGGTTGCGGATTTCCCGGGGCTGACGCGTGACCGTAAGTACGGTCGTGCAGAGGTGGAAGGACGCGAGTTCATCTGTATCGATACCGGCGGTATCGATGGCACAGAAGACGGCGTTGAAACCCGCATGGCGGAACAGTCCTTGCTGGCAATTGAAGAAGCGGACGTCGTGCTGTTCATGGTGGATGCGCGCGCTGGCCTGATGCCGGCGGACTCCGCAATCGCTAAGCACCTGCGTTCTCGCGAAAAGCCAACTTTCCTTGTGGCGAACAAAACTGACGGCATCGATGCCGATCAGGCTATCGCGGACTTCTGGTCTCTGGGCATGGGAGATATCCACCCGATTGCGGCATCGCATGGCCGCGGTGTGACCAGCCTGCTGGAAACCGTTCTGCTGCCGTGGGTTGACGAAGTGAACCCGCCGGAAGAGGTGGACGAAGACGCCGCATACTGGGCGCAGTTCGAAGACGGTGAAGAGGGCGAAGAAGAAGAGCCTGAGGATGACTTCAACCCGCAGGATCTGCCGATCAAGCTGGCTATCGTCGGTCGTCCAAACGTAGGTAAGTCTACACTTACTAACCGTATTCTGGGTGAAGAGCGCGTGGTGGTTTACGACATGCCGGGTACTACGCGTGACAGCATCTACATCCCGAT
The DNA here is from genome assembly GCF_034107645.1 of Enterobacter sp. 118C5. Lineage (NCBI taxonomy): Bacteria > Pseudomonadati > Pseudomonadota > Gammaproteobacteria > Enterobacterales > Enterobacteriaceae > Enterobacter > Enterobacter sp. 118C5. The sequence goes on from NZ_JAWNEU010000007.1 coordinate 81,134, forward strand.
GCAGCGCGATGAGCGTGAGTATGTCCTCATCGACACCGCCGGGGTACGTAAGCGCGGAAAAATCACCGACGTGGTGGAAAAATTCTCCGTAATCAAAACCCTGCAGGCGATTGAAGACGCCAACGTGGTGCTGCTGGTCATCGACGCGCGCGAAGGTATCTCCGATCAGGATCTCTCTCTGCTCGGCTTTATCCTCAATAGTGGGCGCTCACTGGTTATCGTGGTCAACAAGTGGGACGGCCTGAGCAATGAAGTGCGCGAGCAGGTGAAAGAGACCCTGGACTTCCGTCTGGGCTTTATCGATTTTGCCCGCGTGCACTTTATCTCTGCGCTGCACGGCAGCGGCGTCGGTAACCTGTTCGAATCCGTGCGTGAAGCGTATGACAGCTCCACCCGTCGTCAGAGCACCGCCATGCTGACCCGCATCATGAATATGGCTGCGGAAGACCATCAGCCGCCGCTGGTGCGCGGTCGTCGCGTGAAGCTGAAATATGCCCACGCCGGTGGCTATAACCCGCCAATCGTGGTGATTCACGGCAACCAGGTGAAAGACCTGCCGGATTCCTACAAGCGCTACCTGATGAACTACTTCCGTAAATCGCTGGACGTGATGGGCACGCCTATTCGTATCCAGTTCAAGGAAGGGGAAAACCCGTTCGCCAACAAGCGCAACACCCTGACGCCGAACCAGATGCGTAAGCGTAAGCGTTTGATTAAGCACATTAAGAAAAGCAAATAATCATTGCCGATCTCACGAAGGCCCGCGTTTATCGCGGGCTTTTTTTATGCCCAACCATACCGACGGTTTTCTCTGTGTGATGTCAATCACTATTCATTTTCAACCACGTTTAAATCTAAGAAAGTAGACAATCGTCGAATTTTCATCTTAAAGTCCAGGGGCTGGTACTAGACAAAACTAGCGACTGGTTATCAAATGGTTAACTAACTTTTCGCCGCATGTAAAAAATCGGTCAGATACGTAACTGGCCGGCGTACCTGCTGGTGTTTACAAGCACGACACATACCTTTCGGGAGAATTATGCAATCCTCTGTTAATCAAAAAGAGAGCCGAACCTTCTTCGGCCATCCTTATCCGCTCGGTTCGCTGTTCTTTACCGAGATGTGGGAGCGTTTCTCGTTCTACGGCATTCGCCCGTTGCTGATCCTGTTTATGGCCGCCACCGTCTATGACGGCGGCATGGGGCTGGCGCGCGAAAACGCCTCGGCGATTGTCGGTATCTTTGCCGGCACCATGTACCTGGCCGCGCTGCCGGGCGGCTGGCTGGCGGATAACTGGCTCGGCCAGCAGAGAGCCGTCTGGTACGGTTCGATTCTGATCGCGCTCGGCCACCTGTCGATTGCGCTGTCGGCCATCATGGGCAACAACCTGTTCTTTATCGGCCTGATGTTCATCGTGCTCGGCTCTGGCCTGTTCAAAACCTGTATCTCGGTGATGGTCGGCACCCTGTATAAAAAAGGCGACGCGCGTCGTGACGGCGGCTTCTCGCTGTTCTACATGGGCATCAATATGGGCTCGTTCATCGCCCCGCTGATCTCCGGCTGGCTGATTAAAACCCACGGCTGGCACTGGGGCTTTGGTATTGGCGGCATCGGGATGCTGGTGGCGCTGATTATCTTCCGCGTGTTTGCGGTTCCGGCGATGAAGCGCTACGACAGCGAAGTCGGCCTGGACTCCACCTGGAACAGCCCGGTGGTGAAGCGCAACGGCGTGGGCGTCTGGTTGCTGGCGCTGGCGGCAGGCGTGGCAACGCTCGTGACGCTGATCGCGCAGGGCGTGATCGTCATTAACCCGGTCGCGGTAGCCAGCGTGCTGGTTTACGTAATTGCGGCGTCCGTTGCCCTCTACTTTATCTACCTGTTCATTTTCGCGGGCCTGAATCGGAAAGAGCGCGCCAGGCTGCTGGTCTGCTTTATTCTGCTGGTCTCCGCCGCGTTCTTCTGGTCCGCGTTTGAGCAGAAGCCAACCTCGTTCAACCTGTTTGCCAACGACTACACTAACCGCATGATTGGTGATTTTGAAATTCCGGCGGTGTGGTTCCAGTCGATCAACGCCCTGTTCATTATCCTGCTGGCCCCGGTGTTCAGCTGGGCATGGCCGAAGCTGGCGAGCATGAACATTCGCCCGAGCAGCATCACCAAGTTTGTTATCGGCATTCTGTGTGCGGCAGGGGGCTTTGGCCTGATGATGCTGGCAGCTCAGAACGTGCTGAGCAACGGCGGGGCGGGCGTGTCGCCGTTCTGGCTGGTGGGCAGTATCTTAATGCTGACGCTCGGCGAGCTGTGCCTGAGCCCGATCGGTCTGGCGACCATGACCCTGCTGGCGCCGGAGAGAATGCGCGGCCAGATGATGGGGCTGTGGTTCTGCGCCAGCGCGCTGGGTAACCTGGCGGCGGGCCTGATTGGCGGTCACGTGAAGGCCGACCAGCTGGATATGCTGCCGGATCTCTTCGCGCGCTGCTCCATCGCGCTGCTGATTTGTGCCGCAGTGCTGATCGTCCTCATTGTTCCGGTGCGCCGCATGCTGGAAAATGTGCAGACTAAACCGGCAGCTAGCGCCTCATAAACCTCGGTGTGCCGGGGCAGGCGTTTCGCCCCGGCACGGTATTTTCTGAGGTGAAACTATGCAGTTAGGATTTGTTGGTCTTGGTGCGGTCGTGGAAACAGCGTATCTGCCCGCACTACGTAACCTTTTCGATGGCGCCGTTCGTTGTTTCGGCTTTGATGTTCTCCCCGCGAAGCACCCTGAAGGCGTCACGCGCTGCGCCTCGCTTGCGGCGCTTTTAGCCACCCCGCTGGATACCCTTTTTATTACCACCGCATCGCTGCACCACCTTGAGGTGCTTGAGCAGGCGATTGCCTCGCCGATCCCGCGGATTGTGATTGAAAAACCGATTGTCGCCACGCTTCCTCAAATCGAAAAACTCAACGCGCTGCTGGCAACACCCGGTGTGGCGTCCCGCGTGCTGGCGCTCGACCACTGGATGGCGCGCATCGAAACGGTGAAGCGGTCGCTGGTCGGCCATGTTTCTGACATCGCCAGAATCGAAGGCTTTTTGCAGGAGCCGAGCGGGTATAACGCCGCAGGGGAACCGATTGCGCTCAATTTCGCGACCGGAGAACCGGATACCAGAACGCTTCGCCACCCGGACGGCGTGATTCTGGATGTCGGTACACACGTGCTGGCGATGCTGCGCGAAACGGTGCGCTATCTGGGCGGTCAGGACGAGATGACGCTGCAGGTGGTGGCGGCCAAAGACCGCCTGGGCCACGATATCGCAAAAGGCGACCTGACTACGGCGGAAGGAGAGGCGCACCTGCAGGGAAGCATCAGCGGCGTGCCGGTGGACATCTGGCTTAACAAATACGCGGGACCCGCGGGCGGGCAAAAGGGCCTGCGGCTCTGGTTACGCGACGGGCGCATTATCAACTACGACCGACGCGGCGCGGAAGATGTGCTGGAGCTAATTAAAGGTAAGGATATTCAGCGCTGGCATATCCCCGGCACGATCTACGAACGCTGTCTTGCAGGACACATTCTTGGCGCAAACAGTCTGTTTGAGCGCGATCCCCAGGAGGTGAGCCGCACAACGCGCCGCAGAATTGAAGAGGTGGCGCTGCTGCTGACCTTGCAGCAACAGTTGCGTGGCCCGCACTGAAGACGTGGTAAAATTTTCGCAGACCTGAACGCCCTGAAGGAGACACCATGACCATAACCTGCCCGGATTGCCAGGCACAGCTTGAACCCCTGAACGGGGTCGCGCACTGCGACAGCTGTAATAAAGATATCGCGCTCGAAGCCCGCTGCCCGGAGTGCCATCAGCCACTCCAGGTACTAAAAGCCTGCGGGGCGGTGGACTATTTCTGCCAGAACGGCCACGGCTTGATTTCTAAAAAGCGCGTGGAGTTTGTCCTGGCCGAAGGTTAATCGCACACGCAGTCTTCGCCTTTCTTCCACAGCTCGACCAGCGACTCGGGCGCTTCCTGCTCAGGTACTAGCACGATGATATCGGCGTAGTGCGCCTGATTTTGGCCGGTCCAGATAATCTGGATGCGGAAATAGCGCTGGTCCCCGCTGCCGGGTGACGACGACTGACCCGGCGGCTGACCGCGTGGAAAGGCCTGCTCCAGGATGCTCACCAGGCGCTGGCGCTGGGCCTCATTAAGCGAGGAAAGCGCGATGGTACGCTGGCCGCTCAGCTTAGGAATAAAAGCGACGCCGCCTTCCCGGGCCAGCTCAACCACGGCGTCATCCGTCAGTTCCGGAACCTGCATTTACAGCACTCCCACCTGTTCCCAGGCGTGTTTTATCGCCGCCCCAACGTCGCTGCCGGAGCGTTTCTCTCCGTGGGCTATCGTCAGTTTTGCGAAGGCATCAAAATCCGCATCCTGCGCCAGATTGCGATCGCAAACCGTGTCGTACCAGGCATAACCGGCTTTTTCCCAGGCGTAACCGCCGATCGCCGTCGCGGCGAGATAAAACGCCCGGTTGGGGATGCCGGAGTTAAGGTGTACGCCGCCGTTATCCTCGCGCGTTTTGATGAAATCTTTCATGTGCGCGGGCTGCGGGTCTTTTCCGAGCAGAGGATCGTCGTAGGCGGTGCCGGGTTCAGACATGGAGCGCAGCCCCTTGCCGTTAATTCCCGCGGCCAGCAGCCCTTCACCAATCAGCCAGTCTGCTTTATCGGCGGTTTGCTTCAGATGGTACTGTTTCACCAGCGAGCCAAACACGTCTGACAGGGACTCATTCAGCGCGCCCGACTGCTCAAAATAGATAAGCCCGGCTTCGGTCTCGGTGACGCCGTGGCTCAGCTCGTGCGCCACCACGTCGATGGCAATCGTGAAGCGGTTAAAGATCTCCCCGTCACCGTCGCCAAACACCATCTGCTGACCGTTCCAGAAGGCGTTCTGATATTCCCGGCCGTAGTGAACGGTGCCGGTCAAAATAAGCCCCTTATTATCGAGCGAATCACGCTGATATTCTTTCCAGAAGAAATCATGGGTGATGCCTAAATAGCTATAGGCTTCATCCACCGCCACATCGCCGTTGGACGGCTGGCCTTCATAACGCACCTGGGTACCCGGCAGCTCCTGGGTCTGTTTCGCATCGTAGATATCGCGCTCAAGCTGACCGGCCTTATTCACGTGCGGCGCAGCGGGTTTGCCCGGCATATGCGCCATCAGCGTCTGGACGTGGGTTAAGGTCTGACGGGCATAGCGCTGCTGCGGCTCGGAACCGCTTTCGATAATACGACGAAGAATATAAGGGGGAATAACGCTACGAAGCTGGGACATGCTGCTCTCCTTATTAAAAAAGGGAATAGCAGCAGTATAGTAAGTAACCGGCGAAGAATTATCCGGTTTTGCGCTGACGCGTCTTTTTCACCGGTTTAATTGATTTCACTTCGCTTTCTACCCAGCCGTCAGACAGGCGGGTGGTAAGAACGTCACCGGTATTCACCTGTTTTGCTTGCTTCAGCACTTTGCCGTCCGCTGCCGTCGTCACGCTATAGCCGCGCGCCAGCGTGGAGAGGGGGCTCACGGCTTCCAGATGGGTCACCGCGTTGCCAAAACGTTCGCGGGTGGTGCTCAGACGCGCCCGGAGAGTCTCCGCCAGGCGATACTCCAGCTGCTGAATGCGCGTTTGCGCACGATAGATTTTCGGCTGCGGGTTCTGCTGGTTCAGGCGCTGGGTCACGCGCTGCTGGCGCGACACCGCGCGCTTAAGCTGATTATCCAGCGCAAAGTTCATGCGCTGACGCAGGCGCTCCAGCACGGTCTGCTGACGCGCCAGACGCAGCTGCGGGTGCTGCTGCTGAAGACGGTGATGAAGCTGGGTAAAGCGGCGGGTACGATTCGCGAGGAAGTAATCCATCGCCATCTCAAGACGCTGCTGGCCGTTTTGAAGCTGACGCAGCAGCTCCAGCTGGTTACGGCTCACCACTTCCGCCGCGGCGGACGGCGTAGGCGCACGCAGATCCGCAACAAAATCGGCTATCGTTACGTCCGTTTCATGCCCGACGGCGCTCACCACGGGGATAACGCTTGCAAAGATTGCCCGCGCCACGCGCTCGTCGTTAAAGCTCCACAGGTCTTCCAGCGATCCGCCGCCGCGCCCGACGATTAATACGTCGCACTCCTGACGCGCGTTCGCCAGTTCAATGGCGCGAACAATCTGGCCTGGCGCATCGTCGCCCTGAACGGCGGTCGGGTAGATGATGACGGGCAGGGAAGGGTCGCGACGCTTCAGGACGTGCAAAATGTCGTGCACAGCGGCACCGGTTTTCGAGGTGATGACCCCAACGCAGTGGGCAGGTGAGGGCAGCGGTTTTTTGAACTGCTGGTCGAACAATCCCTCGGCAGAGAGCTTTGCTTTTAGCTGTTCATACTTCTGCTGCAGCAGGCCTTCGCCCGCGGGCTGCATGCTCTCAACGATGATCTGGTAGTCCCCGCGCGGCTCATACAGGGTGATATTGGCGCGTACCAGAACCTGCTGGCCGTGCTGCGGACGGAACGACACGCGGCGGTTGCTGTTGCGGAACATCGCACAGCGCACCTGAGCGGTATCGTCTTTTAAGGTAAAGTACCAGTGTCCGGAAGACGGCTGCGTGAAGTTAGAGATTTCACCGCTGATCCAGACCTGCCCCATTTCCTGCTCAAGCAGCAAACGCACCGTCTGATTAAGGCGGCTGACAGTATAAATTGAGGGGGATTGAGAGGATAACATGTGAGCGGGATCAAATTCTAAATCAGCAAGTTATTCAGTCGATAGTAACCTGCTGAGAGGCATTCGCAAGCATTTTTTCAAAAAAGTGTAGATGCAATCGGTTACGCTCTGTATAATGCCACGGCAATATTTAACCACCCAGGTCAGAGATATTGCCCATGCTACGTATCGCTAAAGAAGCACTGACGTTTGACGACGTCCTCCTCGTTCCCGCTCATTCCACCGTTCTGCCGAATACTGCCGACCTCAGCACGCAGTTGACGAAAACCATTCGTCTGAACATTCCTATGCTCTCCGCGGCAATGGACACCGTGACTGAAGCGCGCCTGGCTATCGCCCTGGCACAGGAAGGCGGCATTGGCTTTATCCACAAAAACATGTCTATCGAGCGTCAGGCGGAAGAAGTTCGCCGCGTGAAGAAGCATGAGTCCGGCATCGTGTCCGACCCACAGACCGTTCTGCCAACCACCACCCTGCACGAAGTGAAAGCCCTGACCGAACGTAACGGCTTTGCCGGCTACCCGGTAGTGACCGAAGACAATGAACTGGTCGGCATCATCACCGGTCGTGACGTGCGCTTCGTGACTGACCTGAACCAGCCTGTTAGCGTCTACATGACGCCAAAAGAGCGTCTGGTGACCGTCCGCGAAGGCGAAACCCGCGACGTGGTGCTGGCGAAAATGCACGAAAAACGCGTTGAGAAAGCGCTGGTTGTGGATGCGAACTTCCACCTGCGCGGCATGATCACCGTTAAAGATTTCCAGAAAGCAGAACGTAAACCGAACGCCTGTAAAGACGAGCATGGCCGTCTGCGCGTTGGCGCTGCGGTTGGCGCAGGTGCAGGTAACGAAGAGCGCGTTGACGCGCTGGTTGCTGCGGGCGTTGACGTGCTGCTGATTGACTCCTCTCACGGCCACTCCGAAGGCGTGCTGCAGCGTATTCGCGACACCCGTGCAAAATACCCTGACCTGCAGATCATCGGCGGCAACGTGGCAACAGGCGCAGGCGCTCGCGCGCTGGCTGACGCCGGCTGCAGCGCGGTGAAAGTGGGTATCGGCCCTGGCTCTATCTGTACCACCCGTATCGTGACCGGCGTGGGCGTTCCGCAGATCACCGCGGTTTCTGACGCGGTTGAAGCGCTGGAAGGTACCGGTATTCCGGTTATCGCTGACGGCGGTATCCGCTTCTCTGGCGACATCGCCAAAGCCATCGCCGCGGGCGCCGCTGCCGTAATGGTAGGCTCCATGCTGGCCGGTACCGAAGAATCCCCGGGCGAAATCGAACTCTACCAGGGCCGTTCTTACAAATCTTACCGCGGCATGGGCTCCCTGGGCGCGATGTCCAAAGGTTCCTCTGACCGTTACTTCCAGACCGATAACGCCGCTGACAAACTGGTACCGGAAGGTATCGAAGGCCGCGTTGCCTATAAAGGCCGTCTGAAAGAGATCATTCACCAGCAGATGGGCGGCCTGCGCTCCTGTATGGGCCTGACCGGCTGTGGTACCATTGACCTGCTGCGTACCAAAGCGGAATTCGTACGCATCAGCGGTGCGGGTATCCAGGAGAGCCACGTTCACGACGTGACGATCACCAAAGAGTCCCCGAACTACCGTCTGGGCTCCTGATAAATTTCCGCGCCCGGCTTCTGCCGGGCGCTCTGTTTTTGTTTCACTTGCCTCGGAATTAGCGTCAATGACGGAAAATATTCATAAACATCGCATTCTCATCCTGGACTTTGGTTCTCAGTACACTCAGCTGGTGGCGCGTCGCGTACGTGAACTGGGCGTTTACTGTGAGCTGTGGGCGTGGGATGTCACGGAAGCACAGATTCGCGAATTCAATCCAAGCGGCATCATCCTGTCCGGCGGCCCGGAAAGCACCACCGAAGAGAACAGCCCGCGCGCGCCGCAGTACGTGTTCGAAGCGGGAGTGCCGGTATTCGGCGTCTGCTACGGCATGCAGACCATGGCAATGCAGCTGGGCGGCCACGTAGAAGGCTCTAACGAGCGCGAGTTCGGCTACGCGCAGGTAGAAGTGGTGACCGACAGCGCGCTGGTGCGCGGTATCGAAGACTCCCTGACCGCAGACGGCAAACCGCTGCTGGACGTGTGGATGAGCCACGGTGACAAAGTCACCGCTATCCCGTCTGACTTCGTGACCGTTGCCAGCACCGAAAGCTGCCCGTTCGCGATCATGGCGAACGAAGAAAAACGCTTCTACGGCGTGCAGTTCCACCCGGAAGTGACCCACACCCGTCAGGGGATGCGCATGCTGGAGCGCTTCGTGCGTGACATCTGCCAGTGTGAAGCCCTGTGGACCCCGGCAAAAATCATCGACGACGCCGTTGAGCGTATCCGCCAGCAGGTTGGCGATGACAAAGTGATCCTCGGCCTCTCCGGCGGCGTGGACTCCTCCGTGACCGCGATGCTGCTGCACCGCGCCATCGGCAAAAACCTCACCTGCGTGTTCGTGGACAACGGCCTGCTGCGTCTGAACGAAGCGAAGCAGGTCATGGACATGTTCGGCGACCACTTCGGTCTGAACATCGTTCATGTGGAAGGCGAGCAGCGCTTCCTGGACGCGCTGAAAGGCGAGAACGATCCGGAAGCCAAGCGTAAAATCATCGGCCGCGTGTTCGTGGAAGTGTTCGACGAAGAAGCGCTGAAGCTGGAAGACGTTAAGTGGCTGGCGCAGGGCACCATCTACCCTGACGTGATCGAGTCTGCGGCCTCCGCAACCGGTAAAGCGCACGTCATCAAATCTCACCACAACGTGGGCGGCCTGCCGAAAGAGATGAAGATGGGCCTGGTTGAACCGCTGCGCGAGCTGTTCAAAGACGAAGTGCGTAAGATCGGTCTGGAACTGGGTCTGCCGTACGACATGCTCTACCGTCACCCGTTCCCGGGCCCGGGTCTGGGCGTGCGCGTGCTGGGCGAAGTGAAGAAAGAGTACTGCGACCTGCTGCGCCGCGCGGACGCTATCTTCATCGAAGAGCTGCACAAAGCTGACCTGTACAACAAAGTGAGCCAGGCGTTCACCGTGTTCCTGCCGGTTCGCTCCGTCGGCGTGATGGGCGATGGCCGCAAGTACGACTGGGTGGTTTCCCTGCGTGCGGTGGAAACCATCGACTTCATGACCGCGCACTGGGCGCACCTGCCGTATGACTTCTTAGGCCGCGTGTCTAACCGCATCATCAACGAAGTGAACGGTATTTCCCGCGTGGTGTATGACATCAGCGGTAAGCCACCGGCTACGATTGAGTGGGAATAAGCCGATAACCCTTCCTGAGTTTTCATGAACAGGTAAAACTGCAATCAACCCTCTGTTTTTACAGGGGTTTTTTTTATTTATGTACAATACACTGGATACCGTTGCAGGGATGCCAACGCATCAAACTTGCCGGGGAGCTTCAGCGAGGGGATACAGTTGTGATGGCAGAGCACGACATGCGGATAGCCTGGAAGCCGACTGGATCCTCGGTCTCGGTCCCGGCTCGGGTGAGAACGGCGGAGAAATCGTTGCGGCTGGTACCCCGGCGGAGGTCAGTCATGCAGATAACAGCATCACTGCGCCTTACTTGTTCGCAAGATTAAAAAAACGGATTGAATCGCCACGGACAAACTTACAGTACTGAAGGTCCGCTGTGAGCGAAAAGCGGGTGAATAACAAATTAGCGATACTGTTCGAACTCAACGGCTTCGCGAACTTTAAGCAGCGCTTTATGTAAATTCTCAATTGCGATTGACCCAAGAGCAAGCCGGAGTGCCTGAGGGACAACGAGTGAAGTACAGAAAGGCTCTGCGGTTGAGACAGAAATATTGCACCCCATCAGCTCCTTGGCGACCCTGTCCGCTCTTGCATCGTCCGGCAAAGGGATCCAGGCAAAATATGAGACTGGATGCGTAATACAGGGAATATCCCCCAGTGAGGATCTTAACACCTCCTGCCGCTGGTGAGCGTCCCGCCGTTTCAGTGTTTCAAAACGAGCGACCGTGCCATCCTGTATCCAGTTACATACCAGTGTTGTCATCACTGAAGGCGTATTCCATGTGGTTGCCCTTACTGCTCTTTCCAGTGCGGGGCGATACGATGCGGGACAGACAACGGCCCCCACTCTCAGACCCGTCGCCACGTTCTTTGAGAACCCAGTAATATAAACAGTTCGTTCCGGTGCATAAACCGCAACAGGCGGCGGTGGTCTGCGGATTAGATAGCCATAAGCGGTGTCCTCAATAACGAGAAGATCATAATTTCTTGCAATACCAGCAATCTTTTTTCGCTGACTGTTGTTGAGCACCCAGCCAAGAGGATTATGCAACGTAGGCATGGTATAGAGTGCCCTGACATGTCTTTTCTGGCATAACGCTTCCAGTGCAGATAAGTCCGGGCCATCAGCCAGAGCGGGTATGGCAATAAGTTCCAGATGGTACAATTCGGCCAGTGCTTTAAAACCGGGATACGTCAGTGCATCAACGGCCACAACATCGCCCGGTCGCAGCATGCCCATCACAGTAATCGTCAGTCCGTGCTGCGCCCCGTTCACTATCACCACATTTTCTGCTTCAGGCTGGAACCCCGGCCCTGTAATATGAGCCGCGATAATCTCCCGTTCACTCATTCTGCCAGCATGTGGCTGGTAACGCAGATGGGACTCCATATCCCCGGAGGCCGCGACCTGCCGTAGAGCTTCACGTAGCAGTTCCCCCTGTCCAGGGAGCGATGGATAGTTAAAATTCAGATCAAGCACATCATTGGCCACGGCATGCTGGTCAATCCCGTGACCATAGGGCAATGATATTTCCCTGACAAATGTCCCTCTTCCGGTTTCACCACTAACCAGGCCCATAGCTTCCAGTTCGCTGTAAACCCGAGTCGCTGTAGCCAGAGAGATACGTTCCTGCGCGGAGAGTGCCCTGTGCGTAGGCAAACGCGTTCCGGAAGGGATATTTCCGTTTCGAATCCTGTCTGCGAACATATCAACTATGGATTTATAGCGCGCTTTCATCAAATGTATCCATGACAATAATTTGATTGTATTGAATTGCTAAGCGTACCATCCGCCTCACAAACGCTCAAGCCTGCGGGCGACATATAAAAAGTGAGGTTGGCAGTGGTGAATACAGTGATACATAAAACAGATCCCAGCTCAGTTTCAGGATGGATAAACGGACTGTTGGGGGTCATTATTTTTAGTGGCTCACTACCGGCTACTCGCGTAGCCGTCCTCGATATGGATCCCTTTTTCCTGACGTTCCTGAGAGCGTCAATTGCCGGTGTGCTGGCCATTATGCTGATTTACGGTTATCGTGAAAAACGTCCGCAAGCCTCGCAGATCATGCCACTCATCATCGTATCCCTGGGCGTCATTATCGGTTTTCCGTTGCTGACGGCCATGGCGTTACAACATGTGACCTCTGCCCACTCAATCGTTTTTCTGGGGCTTCTGCCGCTGAGCACCGCGATTTTTGGCGCCCTGTGTGGCGGTGAACGCCCCAGGATGGCCTTCTGGATTTTTTCTGTGCTTGGCAGCCTGCTCGTCATGGGGTTTGCCTTCTCACAAAGCACGGCAGTCTCGCCAACCGGTGATCTTCTCATGCTCGCAGCGGTGGTGGCCTGCGGTCTGGGTTATGCCGAAGGCGCAAAACTAACTCGTGTTCTGGGGGGATGGCAGGTCATCAGTTGGTCGTTGATCCTCTCGCTGCCATTCATGCTTAGCGCATCATTTATAACAATGCCTGCTACATTTGCTGATATTGGACTCTCTGCCTGGATCGCACTAGGTTATGTCTCCCTGTTCAGCATGCTGATTGGTTTTATTTTCTGGTACAAGGGGCTTGCAACGGGGGGGATTGCTGCCGTCGGTCAGTTACAACTCCTTCAGCCTTTCTTCGGATTGGGCCTGTCAGCCACACTGTTGCACGAAGCCGTGAGTCCTCTCATGGTGTTCATTACGCTTGGTGTCATCCTGTGCGTTATGGGCTCCCGTAAATTTTCCCGATAACTCTTCTGCCCGGTCAGAGCTGGCAGACCAGGCTTCATTTGAAAAAGGAATCGTTATGTTTACTGGTCTGAGCGCTTTTCCGCTGAATCCCCTGATTAACGGCGGTTTCGATCAGCGCAGATTTATCACTCTGACTGAAAATCTGGTTGATGCCGGAGTTGACTCCATTGGTGCCCTGGGGTCCACCGGTAGCTATACCTATCTGACACGCGAACAGCGTTTCTCTGCGACAAAACTAGCCGTCAGTGCGGCTTCGGGCATCCCGGTAATAACCAGTATTGGCGCAGTTCGTACAGATGATGTAATGAGACCGGCTGAAGATGCACAGCAAGCAGTCTGGTGTCAGTGGCGTATTGCTTGCCCCTGTATCCTATCAGCCACTTAGCGGCGCGGAATTTTTTCGTTTATATGAACGAGTGTCGCTAATATGGCATTAAACCTCCACATGTAGGTATCGGTGCAGACTTTATGGCGATTAAATTCTTATTTCTCCCCGCTACCTAACCTATACGCCAGCGCCACCACCAGCGACTGCACCAGGCACAGCGTTGCCGACTGAGACCGGAACGCATCCACCTGCGCCTCTTTCACCACAAAGCAGAGATCGCTGAACGTCGCCAGCGGGCTAATCTGGCTGTCCGTAATCACGATCTGCCGCGCGCCGACGCTGGCGGCGGTTTCGCTGACCATCACCGTCTCTTCCGCGTACGGCGAGAAGCTGATCGACACCACAATGTCGCGCGCCTTAATGCGGCTGATCTGCTCGCGCAGCATCCCGCCCATGCCGTCGAGCAGGATAGGGCGGCACTCCAGGTGGCTCAGGGCGTAGGTAAGATAGGCCGCGACGCTAAAGGAGCGGCGCAGTCCGGCGATGTAGATGGTGTCCGCGTCGGCCAGCAGCTGTACGGCGCGCTCCAGCATTTCCGGCTCGGCGCGGGCGGCCAGCTGCTGCAGCGCCTGCGCGTTCGAGCGGGCAAACTCCTGCAGGATATCGAGTGGCGTTTCCGGTACGGCCTCGCTCTCCATTTCGCGGAACAGCCGCGCGCGGTCGCTGTAGCTGGCGGTCTCCTCCACCAGGTTCATGCGAAACAGCTGTTTCATTTCGTTGAAGCCGGTGAAGTCAAAGGCGTTGGCAAAGCGGATCAGCGTCGAGGGCGGCACGTCGGCCCGCTCGGCAATGACGGCAACCGTATCAAAGGCCACGCTGTTGGTGTTATCCAGCACGTAGCGGGAGACCTGCTGCAGCCTCTTGCTCAGGCTATCGTAGCGATCGCGGATTTGCTGCTGCAGTTCGTTCAGGCTGGTTGCTGTCGTCATCTTATCCCCCAAATACAGTCTTATGATTCTAAACGCAAAACCGCGTCTTTTAAATGTCGGCCATCCATCTGGCAGCAAAAATGAAACAGAAACTTCAGTCATTTCCTCGCCCGAAATTCCTTAATAGCGCACGCGGCGTCAGTGTTGCTGGCTGTTAACATAAAAATCCATCCTTGATCACAATAATCATCATTTATTTTATTTCAACTTAAAATGGAATATTTGTTTCATATATAGTGTTCAGTACACAGCGTTCAGGTAACAGTCACGTATCAACAGCGAGAGGTTAAGGATGGAGACGGTAGCGAACTTTATTCACGGCGAATGTGTCACCGGTTCAGGCCAGCGCGTTCAGGCGATCTTCAACCCGGCCACCGGCGAGCAGATCCGCCAGGTGGTGATGAGTACGGCGCGGGAAACCGAACAGGCGATTGCCGCCGCGCAGCAGGCGTTTCCGGCGTGGGCGCGCCAGGCTCCGCTTAAGCGCGCGCGCGTGATGTTCCGCTTCAAGGCGCTGCTGGAAGAGAACATGACGCGCCTGGCCCGCATCATCAGCGAGGAGCACGGCAAGGTCTTCTCCGACGCGGTGGGCGAACTGACCCGCGGCCTGGAAGTGGTGGAATTTGCCTGCGGCATCCCGCATCTGCAAAAGGGTGAACACTCGGCGAACGTCGGCACGGGCGTTGACAGCCACTCGCTGATGCAGCCGCTCGGCGTCTGCGCCGGGATCACGCCGTTTAACTTCCCGGCGATGGTGCCGATGTGGATGTTCCCGATTGCGCTGGCGACCGGTAATACCTTCGTGCTGAAACCGTCGGAAAAAGATCCCTCACTCGCGCTCGCGCTGGCGCAGCTGCTGAAAGAGGCCGGCCTGCCGGACGGCGTGTTCAACGTGGTGCAGGGGGATAAAGAGTCCGTTGACGTGCTCCTGACCGACCCGCGCGTCCAGGCGGTGAGCTTTGTTGGCTCCACGCCGATTGCCGAATACATCTACCAGACCGCATCCGCCCACGGTAAGCGCTGTCAGGCGCTGGGCGGCGCGAAAAACCACTGCATTCTGATGCCGGACGCCGATATGGAGATGGCGGCCAACGCCATCATGGGCGCGGCCTACGGCGCGGCGGGCGAGCGCTGCATGGCGCTCTCGGTGGTGCTGGCGGTGGGGGATAAAACCGCCGACGACCTCTGCGCCCGGCTGGAAAAACAGATTGCCGCGTTGCGCGTCGGGCCGGGCCTGGACCAGACGCCGGAAAACGAAATGGGGCCGCTTATCTCCTCCGCGCACCGCAGCAAGGTGCTGGGCTACATCGACAGCGGCGAGTCGCAGGGGGCGAAACTTCGCGTGGACGGTCGCGGCTTCAGCGTGAAGGGCCACGAGCAGGGCTACTTCGTCGGGCCGACGCTGTTCGATAACGTCACCCCGGAGATGACCATCTATAAAGAAGAGATTTTCGGCCCGGTGCTTTCTGTGGTGCGCGTAGCAGATTACGCCAGCGCGGTGGACCTGATTAACCGCCATGAATATGGTAATGGCTCGGCGATCTTCACCCGCGACGGCGGCTGCGCGCGCCGCTTCTGCGAAGAGGTGCAGGCGGGCATGGTGGGGGTCAACGTGCCGATCCCGGTGCCGATGGCATTCCACAGCTTCGGCGGCTGGAAGCGATCCATCTTTGGCGCGCTCAACGTGCACGGCAGCGACGGCGTGCGTTTCTACACCCGAATGAAAACCATCACCGCGCGCTGGCCGGAAATGCAGCAGGAGACAGGCGCTGCGTTCTCCATGCCGACGCTGGGCTGACAGGAGGCGTTATGCAAACCGAACGTATGACCATGGCCCAGGCGCTGGTCCGGTTCCTGAATCAACAGTACGTCAGCGTGGACGGCAACGAAACGCCCTTCGTGGAGGGCGTGGCGACCATCTTTGGGCACGGCAACGTGCTGGGTATCGGCCAGGCGCTGGAGCAGGATCCCGGTCATCTGAAAATCATGCAGGGGTGCAACGAGCAGGGCATCGCCCATATGGCGACGGGATTCGCCAAACAGCACCGCCGCCAGCGCATTTTTGCCGTCACCTCCTCCGTCGGGCCGGGCGCCGCCAATATGGTAACGGCGGCGGCCACCGCCACGGCGAACCGTATCCCGCTTTTACTGCTGCCGGGCGATATCTACGCCAGCCGCCAGCCGGACCCGGTGCTGCAGCAGATCGAGCAGTATCACGATCTCAGCATCAGCACCAACGACTGCTTCCGTCCGGTCTCCCGCTACTGGGACCGCATCAACCGCCCCGAGCAGCTCATGAGCGCCATGCTAAGCGCGATGCGAACGCTCACTGACCCCGCAGATACCGGGGCGGTGACCATCTGCCTGCCGCAGGACGTGCAGGGGGAAGCCTGGGACTACCCGCAGAGCTTCTTCGCTCGACGCGTGCACCACATCGAACGCCGTCCGCCCGATCCGCAGCGACTGGCGCAGGCGCGGGCGCTGATCGCCCGCAAGCGTCGTCCGCTGGTGGTGTGCGGCGGCGGCGTGCGCTACTCCGGCGCGCATGAGGCGTTTCGCGAATTTGTCGAGACGCTGCAGTTGCCGTTTGCCGAAACCCAGGCCGGAAAGGGGGCGCTGGTAAGTGACCACCCACTTAACCTGGGTGGCGTAGGGGTGACGGGCGGAATGGCCGCCAACCAGCTTGCGCCCGAGGCCGACCTGGTGATCGGCATCGGCACGCGGCTGACCGATTTTACCACCGGCTCCAAGGCGCTCTTTTCCCACCCGGAAGTCGAATTCCTGCTGCTGAACGTGGCCGAGTTTGACGCCCTGAAGCTGGACGCGACCGCGCTGATTGCCGATGCCCAAGCCGGGCTCCAGGCCTTAACTCAGTCGCTCGGCGATTACCGCAGCGGCTGGGGGCAGGCGATCGCCCAGGCGAAATCCGCGTGGCGCGACGAGTGCCGCCGCCTGTGGGATCGCCAGTGGCATCCGGACGATGCGCCTGAGGTGGCGGGACACCTGGACGCGCAGCTGGCGGAATACGGCGAGACGCTCAATACCCGCCTGACCCAGACGCGGGTGCTGGGGCTGATCAACCAGCATGTAGAAGATAACGCCATCGTGGTGGGCGCGGCCGGTTCGCTGCCGGGCGATTTACAGCGCCTCTGGCAGGTCAAAACGCCGGACAGCTATCACCTGGAGTACGGCTACTCCTGCATGGGCTACGAGATTGCGGCGGCGATTGGCGCGAAGCTCGCCCGACCCGCGCTGCCGGTATACGCCATGGTGGGGGATGGCTCCTACATGATGCTGCACTCCGAGCTGCAAACCGCCGTGCAGGAGGGCATTAAGGTCACCGTTCTGCTGTTTGATAACGCCAGCTTCGGCTGCATTAATAACCTGCAGATGGGGCACGGGATGGGCAGCTTCGGCACGGAAAACCGCCATCGCAGCCCGGAAACCGGGCGGCTCGACGGGCCGCTGGTGAAGGTCGATTTTGCGCAAAACGCGGAAAGCTACGGCTGCCGCGCGTGGCGGGTGCACGATAAGCAAAGCCTGCTGGCGGCGCTTGAGGCGTCCCGCGCCCATCCGGGCCCGACGCTGCTGGACATCAAGGTGCTGCCGAAGACCATGACCCACGACTATGCCTCGTGGTGGCGAACCGGTGACGCGCAGGTGGCAGAGTCTTCTGCCGTGCGTGAGGCCGCGGAGCAAACGCAGGCGCAGGTGAAAAAAGCCCGTCAGTATTGAGTTTTCCGCTTTAACGAAATTTTCATTTCATTTCCCCTCACCCTAACCCTCTCCCCAAAGGGGAGAGGGGATGGTTCGGTGCGGCCTTTTCTCCCTCGCCCCTTTGGGGAGAGGGCCGGGGTGAGGGGAGTTGCCGCACGCCCTCCCATGTTGTGAGATTGATAACAAAAATTATCTCATTCATCTCAAAAGTGTTAACCCACACTCAAAAACATAATTTCCACTATTTATAAAAATGAAATAAATGTTTTATTTATAGGGTCGTTAGTTCACAGCATTCACCAACACCGGGAGCCGTTATGTTTAACATTGCTTTACTGGGCGCTGGCCGAATTGGCCAGGTACATGCAGCTAACATCGCCAGCCACGGCGCGACCACGCTCTGGTCCGTGGTTGACCCGAATCAAGAATTTGCCACCCGCCTCGCCACCCAATATCAGGCCCGCCAGCAGAGCCTGGAAGAGGCGATGACCGACCCTAACGTTCACGCCGTGCTGATCGCCTCCGCCACCGATACCCACGCGGACCTGATTGAAATGGCCGCCCGCCACGGCAAGGCCATCTTCTGCGAAAAGCCGGTCCACCTTGACCTCGCCCGCGTGCGCGACTGCCTGAAGGTGGTTAAAGAGTACGACGTGCCGCTGTTCATCGGCTTTAACCGCCGCTTTGACCCGCAGTTCCGCCGCGTGAAAACCGACGCTCAGGCCGGGCGCATCGGCAAGCCGGAATCGCTGCTGATTATCTCCCGCGACCCGTCTCCGCCGCCCGCGGAGTACGTGCGCGTCTCCGGCGGTATGTTCCGCGATATGACCATTCACGACTTTGACATGGCGCGCTTCATCATGGGTGAAGAGCCGGTGTCGGTGTATGCCCAGGGCAGCAACCTGGTGGATCCGGCGATTGGCGAGGCGGGGGATATCGACACCGCGTTTATCGTTCTGAAATATGCCTCCGGCGCGATGGCGACCATCGTCAACAGCCGCCGCTCATCTTACGGCTACGACCAGCGTCTGGAGCTGCACGGCTCCGAAGGGCTGCTGTGCGCGGGCAACATTCTGGAAAACCAGGTGCAGCACTACGGCAAACAGGGCTGCACCAGCGCGCTGCCGGAACACTTCTTCCTGCAGCGCTACAAATCCGCTTACGCCGCGGAATGGGAACACTTTGTTGCGGTCCTGCGCGGCGAAGCGGTGCCTGACTGCAGCGGCGATGATGGTGAACGTGCGCTGTACCTTGCGGATAAAGCGCTGGAGTCGCTGCGTAGCCAGCGCGAGATCGTCCTCTAAACACACCAACCCTACACAGAGAGACATAATAATGAAAAAACTGATCTTAGCCGCCCTCATCGCCATGACGTCCGGGGCCGCCCTCGCCGAAAACGAGCAGATTGTTTTCAGTACGCCAAACCTGGCGATGCCGTTTGAGGTTCACATGCAGCGCACGGCGGTGAAAGCCGCGAAAGAGATGGGCGTGAAGCTTCAGGTGCTGGACGGGCAGGGCAGTTCACCGAAGCAGGTGGCTGACCTGGAAAACGCCATCACCCGCGGGGCGCAGGGCTTTATCGTCTCCCCGAACGACGTCAACGCGGTCTCCAGCGCGGTGGATGAAATTCAGGATGCGAAGCTGCCGGTGGTCACCCTTGACCGCTCCGTCGACAGCCAGAAGAAAGTGCCGCACTTTGGCGCCAACAACTATAAGGGCGGCCAGGCGATTGGCGACTTCGTCAAAGCCAAATTCCCCGACGGTGCGGAGATCATTCTGCTCACCGGCCAGCCGGGCTCCTCCTCCAATATTGAACGCACCAAAGGGATCCGCGACAGCCTGAAGGCGGGCGGGGATAAGTACAAGATCGTCGCCGATCAGACCGGCAACTGGATGCGTTCTGAAGGGATGCGCATTGTTGAAAGCGTGCTGCCTTCGCTGCCGAAACGCCCGCAGGTGATCCTCTCCGCCAACGACGATATGGCGCTGGGGGCAATTGAAGCCCTGCAGAGCCAGGGCGTGAAGCCGGGCGAAATTCTCGTGACCGGCTTTGATGCGGTGCCGGAAGCGCTGGCCCGCGTGCGCGACGGCTGGCTGGCGGTAACGGCGGATCAGCGTCCGGGCTTTGCGGTGCAGACGGCGATGAGCCAGCTGGTGGCCAACGTGCGCGAGAAAAAAGCCATCACCGGGGCCGACTACCCGCCAACGCTTATCACCAAAGAGAACCTGCAGCAGGCTGAGCGTATCGGTGAGGCCGGTAACTGATATGTCCCGAGCCGCCTTTGGCGGCTCAACATGAGGAGGAGCAGACCGATGTCGCAACCCTTACTGAAAGTGACCGACCTGGCAAAAAGCTTTTCCGGCGTCTGGGCGCTGAGCAGCGCCCAGCTGACCGTCGGCGCGGGGGAGATCCACGCCCTGCTGGGGGAAAACGGAGCGGGAAAATCCACGCTGCTGAAGGCGCTCGCGGGCGCGCAGCCGCAAACGCGCGGGGATATCTGGTTCAACGGCGAAACGCTGCCGGTGGACGACTCCCCGGTGGAACGGCAGAACAAGGGCATTATCACCATCTATCAGGAGTTCAACCTGCTGCCCAACATGACCGTCGCGGAAAACATGTTTCTCGGGCGCGAGCCGCGTAAACGTAACCTGATCGTCGACGAAAAGGCGGTAAACCAGGAGGCGCAGGTCATTCTCGATTACCTGCAGCTGAACGTTGCGCCGACTACGCCGGTCGCCCGTCTGAGCGTCGCCCAGCAGCAGATGGTGGAGATCGCCCGGGCGCTGACCCTCAACGCCCGCCTGATCATCATGGACGAACCTTCCGCCGCGCTGAGCGACAGCGAGGTGGAAAGCCTGCACCGCGTGGTGCGCGAGCTTAAAAACCGTGGCGTGAGCATTATCTATGTCACCCACCGTCTGCACGAAGTTTTCCAGCTCTGCGATCGCTTCACCGTTTTCCAGGACGGCCGCTTCACCGGCACCGGCGCGGTGGCGGAGACCAACGTCGAACAGCTGATCCGCCTGATGGTTGGGCGCGACGTGGCCTTTAACCGTCGCCCCGCCAGCGAAACCCATCATGAAGACAAGCCCGTCCGCCTGTCGGTGAAGGGGCTGAGCCGCGAAAAGCCGCCGCTGGATCCGCACGGCATCGCCCTGCACGACATCAGCTTCCACGTCCACGCCGGGGAAGTTCTGGGCATTGCCGGGCTGGTGGGCGCGGGACGCACCGAGGTGGCCCGCTGCCTGTTTGGCGCAGACGCGTTTACCTCCGGCAGCTTTGAGCTGGACGGCGTGCCGTACCAGCCGCGCGACCCGCTGTATGCCCTCGACCAGGGCGTGGCGCTGGTGCCGGAAGATCGCAAAAAAGAGGGGGCGGTGCTGGGGCTGTCGATTCGCGACAACCTGTCGCTCTCGTGCCTCTCCTCGCTGCTGCAGTGGCGCTGGTTTGTGAATACCCGCAAAGAGGACGACCTGATTGAGTCCTACCGGCAGGCGCTGCAGATCAAAATGGTCAACAGCGCGCAGGAGGTGCGCAAGCTCTCCGGCGGCAACCAGCAGAAGGTGATCCTCGCGCGCTGCATGGCGCTCAACCCGCGGGTGCTGATCGTCGATGAGCCGACGCGCGGCATCGACGTGGGGACCAAATCGGAAGTGCACCAGGTGCTGTTTGACATGGCGAAAAAGGGCGTGGCGGTGATCGTGATCTCCTCCGATCTGCCTGAAGTGATGGCGGTGTCTGACCGGATCATCACCCTCAGCGAAGGCCGGGTGACCGGCGAGATCCACGGCGACGACGCTAACGAAGAACGGCTGATGACGATGATGGCCATCAACCACAACGCCCTGAACGCGGCATAACGGAGTTTCTCATGACGCAGATGATTTCTAAAACGCGGGCCCCGGTCAAACGCGCCGGACGCATCGATCCCATCGCCTTCTTCGAGCGCTTCGGGGTGCTGATTTTCATGATCCTGCTGCTGATCTTCTTCCAGTCGCAGAACAGCAATTTTTTCTCTGAGCGCAATATTTTCAACATCCTGACCGAGGTGTCCATCTACGGGATCATGGCCGTGGGGATGACCTTCGTCATTCTCACCGCCGGGATCGACCTCTCCGTGGGCTCCATTCTGGCGGTGTGCGCCATGACCGCGGCGTATGTGATCAAAGGCGACAACTTCACCACCGTTGACCCGAACGCCTGGGGCGGCATGAGCTGGCTGATCGGGCTGGGGATTTGTCTGGCCATGGGCACGGCGATTGGCTTCCTGCACGGCCTGGGCGTCACCCGCCTGCGCCTGCCGCCGTTTATCGTCACCCTCGGGGGGATGACCATCTGGCGCGGCCTGACGCTGGTGATCAACGACGGCGCGCCGATCGCCGGTTTTGACCCCGGCTACCGCTGGTGGGGGCGCGGCGAGCTGCTGGGCATCTCGATTCCTATCTGGATCTTCGCCATCGTCGCCGTCGGCGGCTATCTGGCGCTGCATAAAACCCGCTGGGGCCGCTTCGTCTACGCCATCGGCGGTAACCCGGAGGCGGCGCGCCTGGCGGGGGTTAACGTGAAGCGCGTGCTGGTCAGCGTCTACGTGCTGATCGGCTGTCTGGCGGGGCTGGCGGGCTTCATCCTGAGCGCGCGGCTGGGGAGCGCCGAGGCGGTGGCCGGGATCTCCTTTGAGCTGCGCGTTATCGCCTCGGTGGTGATCGGCGGTACCTCGCTGATGGGCGGCTACGGGCGCATCGGCGGCACCATTATCGGCTCCATCATCATGGGCATTCTGATTAACGGCCTGGTGCTGATGAACGTCTCGGCCTACTACCAGCAGATTATCACCGGGTTAATTATCGTTCTGGCGGTGGCATTCGATACCTATGCCAAGAGCCGTCGCGGCGCACTGTGAGGATAGCGATGAAAGAGGTTCGTATTGGATTAATTGGCACCGGGTATATCGGCAAGGCGCACGCTATCGCCTATGCCCAGGCGCCGACGGTGTTCAACCTGCGCGGCAGGCTGGTGCGGGAGATGGTGGCGGAAGTCACGCCGGAGCTGGCGGCAGAGCGCGCGCGGGCGTTTGGCTTTAACCGTTCAACGGGAGACTGGCGGGCGCTGGTGGCCGACCCGGCCATTGACGTGGTGGATATTTGCTCACCCAACCACCTGCATAAGGAGATGGCGCTGGAGGCGATCCGCCACGGCAAGCACGTCTACTCGGAGAAGCCGCTGGCGCTCAACGCCCACGACGCGCGCGAGATGGTCGACGCCGCGAAGCGGGCCGGGGTGAAAACGCTGGTGGGGTTCAACTACATGAAGAACCCGACGGCGCAGCTGGCGAAGGAGATTATCGCCCGCGGCGAGATTGGCGAGGTGATCCACTTCTACGGCACCCACAACGAAGACTATATGGCCGACCCGCTGTCGCCCATTCACTGGCACTGCTTTAAAGAGACCGCCGGGCTGGGGGCGCTGGGCGACCTGGCGGCGCATATCGTCAACATGGCCCAGTACCTGGTGGGCGATATCGAGCAGGTCTGCGGCGACCTGAAGATCGTGGTCCCGGCGCGCCCGGCGAAGGCCGGATCGTCAGAGATGATTGCGGTGGAAAACGAGGATCAGGCCCACGCGATGGTGCGCTTCGCGGGCGGGGCGCAGGGGGTGATTGAAACCTCCCGCGTCGCCTGCGGCCGCAAGATGGGGCTGTCGTACGTCATCACTGGGACGAAAGGCGCCATCAGCTTCACCCAGGAGCGCATGGCGGAGCTGAAGCTCTATCTGCATGACGATCCGGTGAACCGTCAGGGGTTCCGCACGCTGCTCGTCGGCCCTGCGCACCCGGACTACGCCGCGTTCTGCATGGGCGCGGGACACGGGATTGGCTTTAACGATCAAAAAACGGTAGAGGTGCGCGACCTGGTGGACGGGATTGCCGCCGACGCGCCGATGTGGCCGGACTTCGAAGAGGGCTGGAAGGTGTCGCGCGTGCTGGACGCGATTGCGCTCTCGCACCGGGAAGGCCGCTGGCTGAACGTGAACGATATTGTCTGATGAGGTATCAACGTGGAAAAGCAGTTTGATGTGATATGCATGGGCCGCGTGGCGGTAGACCTCTACAGTCAGCAGATTGGTGCCCGCCTGGAGGATGCCTCGAGCTTCGCCAAATATCTCGGCGGGTCATCGGGCAACGTGGCGTACGGCACCGCGCGTCAGGGCCTGCGCTCGTCGATGCTGGCGCGCGTTGGCGATGAACATATGGGCCGCTTCCTGCGCGAAGAGCTCAGCCAGGTAGGCTGCGATACCAGCCACCTTATTACCGATAAAGAGCGCCTCACGGCGCTGGTGCTACTCGGCATTAAAGACCGGGACACCTTTCCTCTGATTTTTTATCGCGATAACTGCGCGGATATGGCGATTACCGCCAGCGATGTGGACGAAAGCTACATTGCCTCCGCACGTTGTCTTGCCATCACCGGGACCCACCTTTCTCATCCGCAGACCCGCGAGGCGGTGCTGACGGCGCTGGGCTATGCCCGCCGTCACGGCGTGCGCACGGTGCTGGACATCGACTACCGTCCGGTGCTGTGGGGGCTCACCTCCTTAGGCGACGGCGAAACGCGATTTATCGCCGCCGACCAGGTCACCCGCGAGCTGCAGGAGGTGCTGCACCTCTTCGACGTCATTGTCGGCACCGAAGAGGAGTTTCACATTGCGGGCGGCAGCACGGATACCCTGCAGGCGCTGGGGCAGGTGCGCGCCGTCAGTGAAGCAGCGCTGGTCTGCAAGCGCGGCGCGCTCGGCTGCTCGGTCTATACCGACGCCATTCCGCCCCGGCTGGACGACGGCCTGACGGTCACCGGCGTGCGCGTGGAGGTGCTGAACGTCCTCGGGGCGGGGGACGCGTTTATGTCCGGCCTGCTGCGCGGCTACCTGAACGACGAGGGCTGGGAGCAGGCGTGCCGCTACGCCAACGCCTGCGGCGCGCTGGTGGTCTCGCGCCACGGTTGCGCCCCGGCGATGCCGAGCAAAATCGAGCTGGATGACTATCTCTCCCGCGCTGCGACGGTGCCGCGCCCGGATCTTGACCCGCGTCTTAACCATCTGCACCGGGTTACCACCCGCCGCCGCGAATGGCCGGAGCTGTGCGTGATGGCCTTCGATCACCGCAGCCAGCTTGAGGATATGGCGATGCAGTGCGGCGCGTCGCTTAAGCGCATTCCGGCGCTGAAGCAGCTGATCCTGCAGGCCAGCCGCGAGGCGGCGAGCCGCGCCGGGCTGGAGGGCAAAGCCGGCCTGCTGTGCGACGGCACCTTTGGTCAGGACGCGCTGAACGCAATCACCGGGGAAGGGTGGTGGATTGGTCGCCCCATTGAGCTGCCGGGCTCCCGGCCGCTGGAGATGGAGCACGGCAACATCGGCACCCAGCTTATCAGCTGGCCGCAGGAGCACGTGGTGAAGTGTCTGGTCTTTTTCCACCCGGAAGACGCCCACGGCCTGCGCCTGGAGCAGGAGCAGAAAATCGCCGAGGTGTACCACGCCTGCTGCCGGTCCGGGCACGAGCTGCTGCTGGAGGTGATCCTGCCCGCCAGCATGCCGCGCAGCGACGAGTTCTACCTGCGCGCCATCTCCCGCTTCTACAACCTCGGCATTTACCCGGACTGGTGGAAGCTGCCGCCGCTTTCCGCCGACGGCTGGACGGCGCTTGGCGAAATTATCGAACGCCGGGACCCGCACTGCCGCGGGGTGGTGATCCTCGGTCTGGACGCTCCGGCGGAACAGCTGCGCGCTGGCTTCAAGGCCGCAGCGGGGCAGCCGCTGGTTAAAGGCTTCGCCGTGGGGCGCACGCTGTTTGGCGACGCCTCCCGCGCGTGGCTGAAGCACGATATTGACGATGCGCAGCTGGTGGCGCGCATCCGGGACAACTACCTGCAGCTTATCGCCTGGTGGCGCGAGCGCGGACACGTATAATGGAGATGACAATGAGTGTACAACTGGGCATTAACCCGCTGACGTGGACGAACGACGATCTGCCTTCCCTCGGCGCGGAAACCTCGCTCGAGACCTGCCTGAGCGAAGGAAAAGAGGCCGGTTTTGCCGGCTTCGAGCTGGGCAATAAGTTCCCGCGCGAAGCGCGCCTGCTTGGCCCGATTTTGCAACGCCACGACCTGCAGCTGGTCTCCGGCTGGTACTCCGGCCGCCTGCTGGAGCGCAGCGTGGAGGAGGAGATCGCCGCCGTGCAGCCGCACCTGACGCTGCTGCGCGAGCTGGGGGCGAAGGTGCTGGTCTTTGCGGAAGTGAGCGGCTGCATTCACGGCGAGCAGCAGACCCCGGTGCATCTGCGTCCGCGCTTCCCGCAGGAACGCTGGAAGGAGTACGGAGAGAAGCTCACCGAATTTGCCCGCTACACCCGGCAGCAGGGGGTGCAGATTGCCTACCATCACCATATGGGCACGGTGATTGAGTCCGCCGACGACGTGGACAACCTGATGACCCACACCGGGGAGGCGGTCGGACTGCTGCTGGATACCGGCCATCTGACCTTTGCCGGGGCCGATCCGCTGGCGGTGGCGCAGCGCTGGGCGTCGCGCATCAACCACGTTCACTGCAAAGACGTGCGCGCCGACGTGCTGGCGGACGTCAAAAACCGCAAAACCAGCTTCCTCGATGCGGTGCTGAGCGGCGTGTTTACCGTGCCGGGCGACGGCTGCGTGGATTACCCGCCGATTATGCGGCTGCTGAAGGCCCAGGACTACCGCGGCTGGCTGGTGGTGGAGGCCGAGCAGGATCCGGCCATTGCCCATCCGCTGACCTACGCCCGTCTGGGGTATAACAACCTGAGCCGCCTGGCGCGCGAAGCCGGACTTATTTGAGGAGGTGACATGTCACGTCTGTTATCACGCTGGCAGCAGCCGAACGCGGAGGGGCTCACCCAGTCCGTCACGCCGGAACGCGCAGGGTGGGGGTACGTCGGGTTTGAGGCGTATGAGCTGCAGGAGGGGCAGACGCTGACGCTGCCCGCCGTCAGGGAAGAGCGCTGCCTGGTGCTGGTCGCCGGGCGCGCCTCTGTCACCACGCCTTCCGCGCAGTTTAACGATATCGGCGAGCGGATGAGCCCCTTTGAACGCATCAAGCCGTGGGCGGTGTACGTCACCCCGCAGGAGACGGTCCAGGTGAAGGCGCTGACGGCGCTGGAGCTGGCGGTCTGCGCCGCGCCGGGCAAGGGCACGTATCCGACGCGGCTGATAGCCCCGCAGGACATCGACGCCGAGGCGCGGGGCAAGGGCCACAACCAGCGCTACGTGCACAACATTCTGCCGGAAGACAGGCCCGCCGACAGCCTGCTGGTGGTGGAGGTCTGGACCAACGAGGGCTGCACCAGCTCGTACCCGAGCCACAAGCACGATACGGATAACCCGCCGCAGGAGACCTACCTGGAGGAGACCTACTACCATCGCCTCAACCCGGAGCAGGGGTTCTGCATGCAGCGCGTCTACACTGACGACAGAACGCTGGACGAGTGTATGGCGGTCTACAACCGTGACGTGGTGATGGTGCCGAAGGGGTATCACCCGGTGGCGACGATGGCCGGGTATGACAGCTACTACCTCAACGTGATGGCCGGCCCGGTGCGCAAATGGATGTTCACCTGGGAAGAGGACCACGCGTGGATTAATCGGGATTATCCCGCAGATGGCGGTGGCTGAGGCTGTTTTTTGCCGGGTGGCGCTGCGCTTACCCGGCCTCTAATTCGCAAAATTTTACTTTGCTTCAACCGCCTGCTCAATCGTCCGGGCGATGGCCTCCGGCTGGCTTACCATCGACACGTGGCTCGCCGCCACCTCGATGGTTTTCGCGTGGATCGTCTTCGCCATCGCGCGCTCCAGATCGGGGTTGATCATCCGGTCATTCTTGCTGACCACAAACCAGCTCGGTTTATCATGCCACGCCGCGTGGGCGACCTTTTCACCAAACGCATCGGCCTTAATCGGCCCCTGCGTCGCCGCAATAGCGTTTTGCTCCCCCGGCTTCACGTCCGGCGCGAAGTCCTTCCTGACGGCTTCCGTCGGCAGGTATAAATAGCCCTCCGCCGTTTTGGCGATGCCCGCGCTGCCCGGCGGCGGCGGGTAGCTTCCCGCCAGATCCGCCGTCGACTGACCGGAATCCGGCGCGAATGCCGCCACATACACCAGCGATTTTACCCGCGCATCGTTGCCCGCCTCGCTAATGACGGTGCCGCCCCAGGAGTGGCCCACCAGCACCACGTCGCCGTGCGCCCGGGAGATGGCCCGTTTCGTGGCGGCAACATCATCCTTAAGCGAGGTGAGCGGGAGCTGGACGGCAATCACCTCGTCGTGCTGCTTTTGCAGCAGGGCGATCACCTTATTCCAGCTGCTGCCGTCGGCAAACGCGCCGTGCACCAGCACGACGCTGGTTTTATTTTCCGCGAAGGCGCTGGCGGAAAGTGCCAGCAGGCCCGCCGTCAGTACAGACAATGCTTTCATGTTCAGACTCCTTAAAAATGGTGGACCGCCGCGTGGGGCGGGACGGTGAATTCAATGGTTTTGTGGTCGAGCGGCTTGTGCGTCGGGTCGGCCAGGATGATCGTTACCTTGTGCTTGCCGGCGGGCAGCCCCACCAGGATCACCGGCTCGCCGCTGGCGTCAGCCCAGTGCCACGGCGCGCCGTCCACCACCACGTGAATGTGTCCGATACGCGGGGTCACCTTGAGCGCCTCGGGGCCGAAGACCGGCTCGATGCGCAGGTTTTCGGCCCGGTACTGAATAAACACCGCGCCTTTGCTCAGCGGGCCCGGGAGCGGGGGATCGACGATCAGCCTGGCGGGCGGCTGCGGGTGTTCCAGCGGCGCAACGGCGGCAGGGCCGTTAACGTCGGCGGCGCTGAGGCCGCTCAGGGGGGCAGCGCAGACGGAAGTCGTCAGAGCGAGTATGGAAAGCAACAGATGCTGGCGAATCATTTCGGTATCTCCTCGTGGGTAATGTCACGAGAGACAGCAGACCATTTTTATGTATCGCGCCTGTTTGCTTATGCGGGGTTTTTGTATCGACGCGTAAGCCTGATGGGGCAGATACAGTGTGATACATTCCGCCCGGGCACAGCAGGCTGTTTGCTGGCATGGTATCTCCAGGCGCACCCATCGGGTGCGCAAACTGACCGGAGAAAATATGATGAATAGTCAAAAAGTCGCTTTGATTTTCGGCGGCGCACGTGGAATTGGCGCGGCTATAGCGGTGCGGCTGGCGAAGGAAGGGTATCGCGTTGCCGTGACGTGGGTATCACGCCCGGACCGGGCTGATGCGCTTGTCTCATCCATTGCTGATGCGGGCGGACAGGCGCTGGCGATTAATGCGGATAGCGCGGACGCTGCCGCTATTCAGGCTGCGGTTGATGCCACGATTAAACATTACGGCAGGCTGGATGTCGCCGTCGTGAACGCAGGCGTACTGCGGCTGGGAAGGCTTGAGGAATATTCGCTGGAAGATCTGGATGCCACGCTGTCGGTGAACGTGCGCGGCGTTTTCCTCTCCATTCAGGCGGCAGTAAAAGGGATGGCGGAAGGGGGAAGAGTGATCACCATTGGCAGCAACACCGCAGTGCGGACCGGGCATGCGGGAAGCAGCGTTTACGCAATGAGTAAAGCCGCGGTGGCTGCGATGGTGCAGAACCTGGCGCTGGATCTGGCGCCTAAGCGGATCACCATTAACAACATCCAGCCCGGCCCCATCGCCACGGATATGACGGCCGGAATGGCGGAGCAGATCGTGGCGCATATCCCTTTGCAGCGCATCGGGCAGCCGGACGAGATCGCATCGCTTGCCGCATGGCTTGCTGGCGAGGAGTCCGGATATATGACGGGCGCGAGCCTGACTATTGACGGTGGCTTTGTGCTCTAGTCGCTCAGGGCAGGGACGCCCTGCTGCGGTTGCGATCTCAACATACTTACCGCCAGCCCCGCGATAATCATCGTCAGGCTCACCGAAAACCACAGCGTGCCCGTAATACCCAGTGTTTTATTCAGCCACGCAAAGGCAAACGGGGAAGCCGCGGCCATCATCTGGCCCGGAATGAGAAGCATGCCTGTCCGGCTGGCGTAACGCTCCGCGCTGAACAGCTCCAGCGGCAGGGTCGCTTTGACAATGGTTACCAGCCCGTTAATTGCGCCATAGCCCAGCACAAATCCGGCGGCACACCAGGCAAACAGGGTGCTGCTCAGACCGATGAGAAAACAAAGCGGCATGGCAAGGGCCGTAAAAAGCGTGAGTTTTAACGGGGTTAAGCGTGCACCCGCCAGCACCTCCATAAAACGCGCGCCCGTCTGGCCGATCCCCCACAGCATGCCGACCGCGACCGGCAGACCGAAACTGGCGATAAACTCGGGGAGGTGGGTAGAGGTCCCGGTTGAGACGAAGGTAATGAGCGCAATAAAGGTCGCATACAGCCAGCCGTTACGCCTGTCTCGTGGCGAGACCGGCGCGCTTGCTTTTGGCTTCACCATAAAGCGCTGACGCGGAAAGTGGCGAAGCAGCAGGGCGCTCAGTAATCCGAAGAGGGCGTAGATTTTCAGCGCGTCCTGCCATGCCATCACCTTGAGTAAAGCGTCACCCAGCGGCCAGAAGACGGCAGACGCCAGCCCGCCCATCAGCGTAATACGTGAGATCGTCCCGCGTGCCTGCTGGCCATAAAGATTGACCAGCGCGGCGAACAGCGCGTCATACAGCGACAGACGCATCCCGATGCCGCACAGTAGCCAGGCGTCGTACCAGCCAGACAGCGTACGGGTATACGCCATACCGGCGCAGCTTGCGGCAATCAGCAGCGTTCCGCCCATCACCACTTTCTGTCCGCCTAAGCGTGCCAGCAGGCGGGCGACGAAAGGGGAGACTGCGGCCATCACCAGCATCGCCAGCGTCAGGCCGAGGTAAATCTGCGGCGCTGACCACCCCCGGTCGGCTGAAATCGCCCGCGCAAAGGTGCCGGGCAGATAAAACGAGATCCCCCAGTTGATAAGCTGATTACATCCGGCAGTAAGGGCAAGGCGACGAGGCAGGGCAGGTGTTTCCATTGTTTTTCATTCCGTTATGCAGTTGTCCTGAGCATAGCGAGCGCGGTATTGTGCTGGCAGGCCTGCAACCTTATGCGCTGTATAAGAGAAACTTTGAATGACGACGCTCAACCTTGGCTATCTCGCGACGTTCCGTCTGGTGATCCAGCGCGGCAGCTTTTCCGCGGCGGCGGATCTGCTGGGCATTTCCCAGCCCGCCGTTAGCCTGCAAATACGCCAGCTGGAGCAGTTTCTGCAAACGCGGCTGGTGGAGCGTACCGGGCGGGGCATTAAGGCCACGGCGGCCGGAGAGTCACTGCTGGTGCACGGAGAGCGCATTCAGCAGGTCGTGGACGAAACCCTCCGGTCCGTGAGCGCGTTCAGCCACGATGTCAGCGGGACCATTACCCTTGGCACGGGGGCGACGGCCTGCATCCATCTTCTGCCGCCCCTGCTGGCGCAGCTGCGCCGCGACTATCCGCTCCTGCGGGTGGGCGTAATGACGGGCAACACCCTCGATATCGTCAGGGCTATCGAAGAGAACCGTCTCGATATGGGGCTGGTGACGCTGCCGGTCAGCGGCAGAGCGCTGGACGTTATGCCGGTGATGGACGAGGAGTTTGTTTTTATCGCCTCGCGGGAGCAGCATGACGCTTTCAGGGAGTTAACCCCGGAGGCGCTCCATGCTCAGCCGCTGATCGCCTTTGAGTCTGGCAGCGGAACACGGGCGCTGATTGATGGCTGGTTTGCGGCCAATGGGTTAGCGATCGCGCCGGTGATGCAGCTTGGCAGCATTGAGGCGATCAAGCGTATGGTTCGCGTGGGGCTTGGCTACAGTATCGTTCCGCGAATGGCGGTTGAGCATGACGCTGACCGTGAAGGGCTCTGCGTCATGTCGCTCACGCCCATGCTTCAGCGGCAGCTGGCCATCGTGATGCGGCAGGACAAGATCCTCAGCAAAGGGATCGCGGGGATTATTCGGCTGGTGCAAAACCCTCCGCAGGGCTAGCGATCAGCGGCGTCGACGTTCAGGCTGGACTGCTGTGACTGGACTTTGTCCTGGTGGTGATACCAGGCGCCGATGGAAGAGTAAACGAAGCGGCCAAAGAAAAACAGAAAGCTGATGAGCAGTATGATGCGGGTCATTCGGGTGTTAAAACGGTGTCGTTTGCGCATACGCGTGGCCTGACTCACTCTCTTTTTTCCTGGGCATGCCCATCTGGGCGACGGGGATATTAAGGCACAGAGGAAAGAGAGGGTCAATTCCGTCATGTGTAAATAACCGTCAATGCTTACATTAATTATTGTTATTGAAATTAATAATTGCATTTACCATATTGATAATATGAAGAAAATTATTTCAAAAAAACGCTGTGCAAGGCTTATTTGCGTAAAATAGTTTGATTTATGTCAACGGATTCCCGGCCCTGATATTTAAAATCCCTCCTCCATACCGTTCGCCCCGCACGTCGCCGGGCGGCGCCAGGTCAGGTTGGATGCCTGTCTTTATTTTCCCTCTGGAGAAAAAGGGGTTTAACCGGGCATCTATGAATATTTTCGCTTTTCTTAAAAAGAATAAACACCGCTGGTGGTCATTGCCGCTTATTTTACCGGTGGTTTTACTTCC
This sequence comes from Enterobacter sp. 118C5, assembly GCF_034107645.1. NCBI lineage: Bacteria > Pseudomonadati > Pseudomonadota > Gammaproteobacteria > Enterobacterales > Enterobacteriaceae > Enterobacter > Enterobacter sp. 118C5. The sequence goes on from NZ_JAWNEU010000007.1 coordinate 113,593, forward strand.
CGTACTGAGCGTGGCGAATACGTTCACCCAGCTGGGCGACGGGATAGCGGCACTTTATTATTTACCGCTCTCGTTTTTGCTTTCGCTGATGATGTTTTTTGGCCTGGAAGCCCTTCCCGGGATCGTATTGTCGCTGTTTATCCGCTATTACCCGTCGGTCGGGATGTTTGAAACCGTCGCCGGCGTGCTCCATTTTATTGTCCCTATAGTGCTTAGCTGGGGCGGCTACCGGGTGTTTGCGCCCAGACGCAATATGACGGCGTACGGCGACGTACGGCTGATGGCGCAGCGCATCTTCTGGCAGGCCTTCTGCCCCGCGACGCTGTTTCTGCTGCTGTTCCAGTTTGCGGTGTATCTGGGCGTGTACGAGAGTCGCCAGAGCCTGGCAGGGCTTAACCCCCTCAATATTCGCACGCTGATTAACTATCAGGCCCTGCTGGTCAGCGGACTGACGGGCGTGCCGTTAAGTTATCTGCTGATCCGCCTGATTCGTCATCCGCGCTATCTTAAAAGCCTCATCTCGCAGATCCGTACCCAGATAGACAAAAAGGTGACGCTCGCGGAGTTTCTGATTTGGGCCATTGCGCTTGCCGGGCTGCTTTCGCTTCTGCTGCTGCCGATGAATGAAAACAGTTCGATTTTCACCACTAACTACACACTGTCGCTGCTGATGCCGGTGATGCTCTGGGGGGCGATGCGCTTTGGCTATAAGCTGATTTCGCTTATCTGGATCCCGATACTGCTGGTGTCTATTCACTATTTTTACCGCTATATCCCCGTGAACCAGGGGTACGACATTCAGCTGGCGATCACCTCTTCCAGCTATCTGGTCTTCTCCTTTGTGGTGATTTACATGTCGATGCTGGCGACCCGGCAGCGGGCGGTGAACAAGCGCTCCCGCAGGCTGGCGCTGCTCGACCCGGTTCTGCATATGCCTAACCTGCGGGCGCTCTCGCGCGATCTGGCGAAAAACCCCTGGTCGGCGCTCTGTTTACTCCGCGTTCCGGAGCTGGAAATCCTGGGCCGTAACTATGGCGTGTTACTGCGCATTCAGTACAAGCAGCAGCTGGCGCAGTGGGTAAACGGTACGCTCCAGCCCAATGAGCAGGTCTATCACCTGACGGGCTGTGACATGGCGATTCGCCTTAACGCCGAATCGCACCAGCAGCGGATTGAAACCCTCGACGAGCACATCAAGCAGTTCCGCTTTGTCTGGGACGGCATGCCGCTGCAGCCGCAGGTGGGCGTGAGCTACTGCTATGTGCGTTCGCCGGTTAACCACCTCTATCTGGTGCTGGGTGAGCTGGGGGTGGTGGCCGATCTGTCGCTCTCCTCTAACCATCCGGAAAATCTCCAGCAGCGCGGTGCCGTGCATCTGCAGCGCAGCCTGAAGGATAAAGTCGCGGTGATGAGTCGCCTGCAGCGTGCGCTGGATAACAATGCATTCACGCTGCTCGTTCAGCCCGTACGCGGCCTGCGCGGCGATAGCTATCACGAGGTTTTGCTGCGGATGACGGACGCAAACGGACTGTTGATCTCCCCTGAACAATTCCTGCCGATAGCCCAGGAGTTTGGCCTCTCTTCGCGGGTGGATTTGTGGGTGCTGGAGCATACGCTGCGCTTCCTCGCCGCGCATCGCGAACGGCTGCCCGGCCAGCGCTTTGCCATTAATCTGGCTCCTTCAACGGTGTGTCGGGTGCAGTTCCCGCTTGAGGTGAGTCGCCTGCTGGCGAAATATGCCATTGAGCCGTGGCAGCTGATCTTTGAAGTGACGGAGTGCAGCACCTTCAGCAACGCGGAGCAGGGGCTTCACATCCTTAGCCAGCTGCAGAAAATGGGGGTACGCATTGCGATTGATGACTTCGGTACCGGCTATGCGAGCTATGCGCGGCTGAAAAGCGTGGACGCAGACATCCTCAAGATTGACGGCAGCTTTATTCGCAATATCGTCAGCAACAGCCTGGATTACCAGATTGTGGCCTCTATTTGCCATCTGGCGCGCATGAAGAAGATGCTGGTGGTGGCGGAATATGTCGAGACCGAAGAGATACGTAGCGCGGTGCACGCGCTAGGCATCGATTATGTGCAGGGCTATCTGATTGGCAGACCGGCAGCGCTTGAGTCACTGCTGGAAGCAGAGGCGTCCACGGCGGACGCCTGAACCGTTACGCGGCGACGTCGGCGCTCTCTTCCTCGATTTTGAGCAGCCAGCCGGTGACCGCTTCCCAGTACTGCTGCTCTTTTTCCAGGTCCAGCAGGACCAGCGCGTTCTGGCTGAACCAGTCGTGCGGGAAGCTCAGCGTCCAGTGGTGATCGTCGGTTTTCAGCTTCAGCGTCGGCGGTGTGGTGGTGGCCTGACGCTGATTATTCAGCAGCACGCCCAGACGCAGCAGCTGAATAAGCGGCAGGAACTGCTTTTTCTTGAACAGCGTGAAGCGCGGCAGATCGTCGAGCTTGATGGCTTTGCGGTGATAGCGCACCAGCGTCGCCATCATGGTTTGCTGTTCCTGGTTGAAGCCAGGGAGATCGCTGTTTTGCAGAATATAGGCCGAATGGCGGTGCATCCCGCTGTGGTTAATGTTCAGCCCCACCTCGTGCAGCATCGCGGCCCACTTCAGCAGGGCGGCAAGCTGCGGGTGCGCCAGCTTGGGATTCTGCTCCTGCCACTGCTCGTACATCTGCACCGTGGTTTCCAGCACGCGCTTCGCCTGCTCGCGGTCGATGTTGTACTGGTTGGCCAGGCTCTGCGCGGTGCGGCTGCGAATGTCCTGATGACGGAAGCGGCCCTCCATCTCGTACAGCACGCCCTCACGCAGCGCGCCGTCGGAGAGGCGCAGCTCTTTAATCGCCAGGGCGTCAAACACGCCGCAGAGAATAGCCAGGCCCGGCACGAAGACTGCCTTACGCTCGTCGGAAAGCCCCGGCAGGCTTAGGGCGTCAAAACTTTTATGCTTCAGCACCTCTTCGGTCAGCAACGTCAGGCGTTCAGGCGTGATAAAGCCGTCTTTTTCACCCATCGCCAGCAGCACTTCATGCGCCGCCTTGATGGTGCCCGACGCGCCCAGCGCCACGTTCCAGCCCTGAATGCGGTACTGCCAGGCCAGATTCTCCAGCTTCTGGATCGCAGCCATTTTTGCCCGCTTGAAGTTCTCACGGGTGATGGTGCCGCCGGGGAAGTACATCTGCGCGAAGCTGACGCAGCCCATGCGACGGCTCTCCACCAGGCGCGGCTCAAAGTCTTCGCCGATCACCAGCTCCGTTGAGCCGCCGCCGATGTCGATCACCAGCTTGCGCCCTTTTTCCGGCTGGGTGTGCTCCACGCCCATGAATATCAGACGCGCCTCCTCGTTACCGGAGATGATCTCAATCGGGTAGGGGATCACTTTTTCGGCCCGCTTGAGGAACTCCGGCGCGTTCAGCGCCTGGCGCAGCGTGTGGGTGCCCACGATGCAAACGCTGGAGGGCGAGAAGCCCTGCAGGCGTTCAGCAAACAGCGACAGGCAGTTGAGGCCGCGCTCCATCGCCTCTTCGCTGAGCATGCTGCGCTCATCAAGCCCATCCGCCAGGTGTACGCGCTGCTTCAGACGACCGATGATCTGCAGCGCGCCATCCACCTCACGGGCGATGACCATGTGAAAACTGTTAGAGCCAAGATCGACCGCGGCGTATTCCTGCGGGCGTGGGGTCTTATCATTTATCGGCATAGGTTAATCGGGTTGCTCGAGTGATTTGATATAGTCGTAAATCGCCAGCTGTGACCGCACTTTACGGCGGTTGCCGCGCGGTACGTAGCGGTTACTGAGTTCTTTGTCGATATAGCGCGCCTTCACCGTATCGCTGAACAGGATCTCGATAATGTCGAGGATACGCTGTTTCAGACGCGGATCCAGCAGCGGCGTCGCGACTTCAATTCGATAATCAATATTGCGCGTCATCCAGTCTGCTGAAGAGAGATAGACCTGTTTATCACCCGCATTATCGAAAATATAGACCCGATCGTGCTCCAGGTAGCGGTCAACGATGCTGATCACGCGAATATTGTCGCTGATGCCTTCCAGTTCCGGAATAAGCGAGCACATGCCGCGGATCAGCAGGTTAACCGGTACGCCGGAACTGGACGCGGCATACAGCCTGTCCACCAGTCCTTTATCGACCAGGTTGTTAAGCTTCAGCGTGATGCCGGACGACAAGCCTTTCTGGGCATTGGCGATCTCTTTATCGATCATATCGTACAGCAGGCGGCGCGAGTTCTGCGGCGAGACCAGCAGATAGTCAAAGCTCACCGGGCGGTATGGGTTTTCGATAAAGTTAAAGACCCGGCGCACCTCGTTGGTGATGCGCGCGTCGGCGGTCAGCAGCGAATAGTCGGTGTAAATCCGCGCGGTTTTTTCGTTAAAGTTCCCGGTGCCGATGTGGGCGTAGCGCACCACGTCGTCGCCCTCTTTACGCGAGATCAGGAACAGCTTGGCGTGAATTTTCAGCCCCGGCGCGGAGAAGATCACGTGCACGCCCGCTTCCGTCAGGCGGCGCGCCCAGTGGATGTTCGCCTCTTCGTCGAAGCGCGCCTGCAGCTCAACCACCACGGTCACTTTTTTGCCGTTGTGCGCCGCGTGGATCATCGCGTCGATGATGCGGGAATCTTTTGCCACGCGGTAGATGTTGATTTTGATCGCCAGCACGTTCGGGTCGAACGACGCCTGACGCAGCAGCTCCAGCACGTGTTCAAACGTGTGGTACGGGTAGTAGAGCAGCACGTCGCGCTCGCGAATGGCGTCGAACCCGTTGCGGAACTTATCGAACCAGATATGACGCAGGCGCGGCAGCGGCTTGTTCACCAGATTGGCTTTGCCGACGTTCGGGAAGCCAATGAAGTCTTTAAAGTTGTGGTAACGGCCACCCGGCACGATGGAGTCATAGCGCGAAATGGTCAGCTTCTCGCGCAGCATCTCCACCATGGCGTCCGGCATATCGCGCTGATAAACAAAACGCACCGGTTCGGCCGTCAGGCGCTGTTTCAGGCTGGAGGACATCAGCTCCATCAGGCTGGCTTCCATCTCGTGCACCAGGTCATATTCGGCGTCACGGGTCATCTTCATCGAGTAGGCGTTTAACGCATCGTAATCGAAGAAGCCTTTGAAGATGTCATCCAGACAATAGCGCAGGATGTTATCCAGCAGGATCATCGGCTTGCGTCTGCGCGGGGTTTCCGGCGGCAGGTTCACAAAGCGCGGCACCTTGTCTGACGGGATCTCCAGCAGGGCGTAACGGATGGATTCACCGCGAATAATTTCCACCGCCAGATAGGTGTAGTCATCCTTCAGGAACTGCACCAGATCGGTTTCGCGGTTGATGAGAATCGGGGTAATGTGCTGGCGCAGGTACTGTTTAAAGTAGTGGCGCAGCCAGTTTTGTTGGTTAACGGAAAGCTGACGTTCGTTAATCAGGAAGATTTGATTGCGCGCCATCTCCAGCAGCAGTTCGTTATACAGGCCGTCAAATTCCTGATCGGCTTTCAGCACGCGGGACTGGATTTTGCCCAGCAGATGCCGCGAGTGCGAGTTTAAGCCCTGTTCTTCGCTGATGATGATCCGTCTTTTCAGCTCGGCAAAGCGAACCTTGTAGAACTCATCCAGGTTGTTGGAATAAATGCCTAAAAAACGCATGCGTTCGATCAGCGGGTTACTTTTGTCTGCCGCTTCCTGGAGTACACGTTCGTTAAATGCTAACCAGCTTAGCTCTTTCTCGATATATAACTTTTCCTGACCCATTACAGCTCACACTCCAGTTCAATCACAGGACGTGGTAAATCCGTCTCGTCCTTATTATGGCGAGCATTTCCACGATATGTCCAACAGTGCCAGAAAAGTATGACAGTTATTTTTTTTGTTGGGGAATTTAGCGGGTTGGGGGAGGGAATATCGGGTAAGCGGAGCGCCACCCGACATAGCAAACTACTCTTCGGCCGCATAACCCTGCGGGGGTAACTTCACGCCGTCCAGCCAGGCCGCGCCGTCGCGCATCGCCAGACGCCCGTCGACAAACCAGCTTACCACCAGCGGGTAAATGGCGTGCTCCTGAGCCTGCACGCGTTCAGTCACGTCGTCTTCGTTGTCGCCGTCAAAGACCGGAACTTTCGCCTGGAGGATCACCGGGCCGCCGTCCAGCTCGTCGGTCACGAAATGGACGGAGGTGCCGTGTTCCTCGTCGCCGTTTTCCAGCACCTGTCGATGGGTGTGCAGGCCGGGATATTTTGGCAGCAGGGAAGGGTGAATATTCAGCAGACGACCGGCGTAATGTTCGACGAAGGCCGGGCTCAGAATACGCATATAGCCCGCCAGCACCACCACGTCCGGCGCGTAGGCGTCAATCTCCTGCACCAGCTCGCGGTCAAAGGCTTCACGTCCGGCGAACTGGCTGGCTTCCAGCGCGTGCGCAGGAATGTTCGCTTCCCGCGCGCGCTCAAGGCCGAACGCGTCGGCCTTGTTGCTGAAAACTGCCCGAATGGTGCCATTGATTTTCTTCTGTTTGCAGGCGTCTATGATTGCCTGCAAATTGCTTCCGTTGCCGGAAATGAGCACCACGATGTTTTTCATTCAATGACCACACGCTGTTCGGAATCGGAGGCTTTAATCGTACCGATTTTCCACGCGTTTTCACCTTTTTCGGTCAGCAGCTTAACCGCTTTATCCGCTTCACTTGCGGGCAGGGCGATAACCATGCCCACGCCGCAGTTGAAGGTGCGGTACATTTCGTGAGAGCTCACGTTGCCTGCGGTCTGCAGCCAGTTGAAAACGGCTGGCCACTGCCATGAGGATTCGTCGATCACCGCCTGGGTGTTGTCCGGCAGCACGCGCGGAATGTTTTCCCAGAAGCCGCCGCCGGTCAGGTGGGCAATGGCGTGAACGTCAACGTTCTCGATAAGCTCCAGCACGTTCTTCACGTAGATGCGGGTCGGGGCCAGCAGGTGGTCGGCCAGCGGTTTGCCGTCCAGCTCGGTGGTCAGCGGGTCGCAGCCGCTCACTTCGAGGATTTTACGCACCAGAGAGTAGCCGTTAGAGTGCGGGCCGCTGGAGGCCAGCGCGATCAGCACATCGCCATCGGCCACTTTGCTGCCGTCGATAATTTCTGATTTTTCTACTACGCCGACGCAGAAGCCCGCGACGTCATAATCTTCGCCGTGGTACATGCCCGGCATTTCAGCGGTTTCACCGCCCACCAGCGCACAGCCGGACTGCAGACAGCCTTCGGCGATACCGTTAATGACGCTGGCTGCGGTATCCACATCCAGTTTGCCGGTCGCGTAGTAATCGAGGAAGAACAGCGGCTCTGCGCCCTGAACCACCAGGTCGTTCACACACATCGCGACCAGATCGATACCGATCGTGTCGTGACGTTTTAAATCCATCGCCAGGCGCAGCTTGGTGCCTACACCGTCAGTACCCGAGACCAGAACAGGTTCACGATATTTTTGCGGCAGCGCGCACAGTGCGCCGAATCCACCCAGACCACCCATCACTTCCGGGCGGCGGGTTTTCTTCACCACACCTTTGATTCGGTCAACCAGCGCATTACCTGCGTCAATATCAACACCGGCATCTTTGTAGCTGAGAGAAGTTTTGTTGGTCACGGCTTAAATCCCCACGCGATTGCATAGCTAGTAAGAAAAATCGGCGCAATTCTAACAGTCCAGGCAAACGTTTGCGAGCCTATTCTGGACGTGGGGATCTTTTTTTCTGTATAGCCCGTAAATGCAGCCAAACTTGACTCCGTTCACGAAAATGAAACCGGTTTCGGCGATCTGCTTGCAACGAATATCCCCTTTGCACATCATCGAACTGAAACCGGTTTCTGTAATTGTTTTTGCAGAAAATAACGCAGAATGAGGGAAAGCGAATGTCAGGATTCAAAGCAGATTTTCTGTGGGGTGGGGCCGTTGCGGCGCATCAGCTTGAGGGCGGCTGGAAAGAGGGCGGCAAGGGCGTAAGCGTTGCCGACGTTATGACGGCGGGGGCGCACGGCGTGCCGCGTGAAATCACCAACGGCGTGCTGGAGGGGAAAAACTACCCTAACCATGAGGCCATCGACTTCTACCACCGCTATAAAGAAGACATCAAACTGTTTGCCGAGATGGGCTTCAAGTGCTTCCGTACCTCCATCGCCTGGACGCGTATCTTCCCGAAAGGCGACGAGCTTGAGCCGAACGAGGCGGGCCTGAAATTCTATGACGATCTGTTCGAAGAATGCCTGAAGTACGGCATCGAACCGGTTATTACGCTTTCCCACTTTGAGATGCCGTTCCACCTGGTGACGGAATACGGCGGCTGGCGCAACCGTAAGCTGATCGACTTCTTTGTCCGCTTTGCGAAGGTCGTTTTTGAGCGCTACCAGCACAAAGTGAAGTACTGGATGACCTTTAACGAGATCAACAACCAGGCCAACTTCCACGAAGACTTTGCGCCGTTTACCAACTCCGGGCTGAAGTACGCGCCGGGTGAAGACCGCGAGCCGGTAATGTTCCAGGCCGCGCACTACGAGCTGGTGGCCAGCGCCCTGGCGGTGAAGGCGGGGCGCGAGATTAACCCGTCGCTGCAGATCGGCTGCATGATTGCCATGTGTCCCATCTACCCGCTGACCTGCGCGCCGGACGACATGATGATGGCGATGAACGCCATGCACCGCCGCTACTGGTTTACCGACGTTCACGTGCGCGGCAAGTATCCGCAGCATCTGCTCAACTACTTCGAACGTCGCGGCTTCGCGCTGGATATTACCGAAGAAGATAAAGCCGCGCTGAAGCAGGGCTGCGTGGACTACATCGGCTTCAGCTATTACATGTCCTTTACCACCAAAGCGACGGCGGACAACCCGCAGCTGGACTACGACGAGAGCAAGAGCCTGGTCTCCAACCCTTACGTGCAGAAATCCGACTGGGGCTGGCAGATTGATCCGGTCGGGCTGCGCTACTCCCTGAACTGGTTCTGGGATCACTACCAGCTGCCGTTGTTTATCGTTGAGAACGGCTTTGGGGCAATCGACGTGCAGGAGAGCGACGGCACGGTGAACGACCAGTACCGCATTGATTACCTTTCCGCGCACATCCGCGAGATGAAAAAAGCGGTGGTGGAAGACGGCGTGGATCTGATGGGCTACACCCCGTGGGGCTGTATCGACCTGGTGTCTGCCGGAACGGGCGAAATGAAAAAACGCTACGGCTTTATCTTTGTGGATAAAGACAACGAAGGAAACGGCACCCTGAACCGCAGCAAGAAGAAATCGTTCGACTGGTATAAGCAGGTGATTGCGAGCAACGGCGAGCAGCTATAATTGCTCGGTGGCACCCCGCACCCAAGCCGGAGGCTCGCCTCCGGTTTTTTTTGTCTCTAAATCACTTTGCTTGATATACGTCAAGCAAGTTGGGTATGGCGCAATCCGAAAAAAGCGGTATAATCCCGCGATTTTTTTGCGGATGCCACCTCAGAGGAGAAAGAGAATGAAGATTGTGGAAGTGAAACACCCACTCGTTAAACACAAGTTGGGCCTGATGCGTGAGCATGACATCAGCACGAAGCGTTTTCGCGAACTGGCTTCTGAAGTGGGTAGCCTGCTGACCTACGAAGCAACCTCTGATCTGGAAACAGAAAAAGTGACCATCGAAGGCTGGAACGGCCCGGTGCAGGTTGAGCAGATCAAAGGTAAGAAAATTACCGTGGTGCCTATCCTGCGTGCCGGTCTTGGCATGATGGAAGGCGTGCTGGAGCACGTACCGAGCGCGCGCATCAGCGTGGTCGGTATCTACCGTAACGAAGAGACGCTGGAGCCGGTACCTTACTTCCAGAAGCTGGTCTCTAACATCGACGAGCGTATGGCGCTGGTGGTTGACCCAATGCTGGCGACCGGCGGTTCAATGATCGCCACCATCGACCTGCTGAAAAAAGCGGGCTGCAGCAGCATTAAGGTGCTGGTTCTGGTGGCGGCACCGGAAGGGATCGCGGCGCTGGAAAAAGCGCACCCGGACGTTGAACTGTATACCGCGTCTATCGACCAGGGGCTGAACGAGCACGGGTACATCATCCCGGGGCTCGGCGATGCCGGCGATAAGATCTTTGGTACGAAATAATCGAATAACGATAAATAAGCCGACTTTGATAGTCGGCTTTTTTTTGAATAAAACACCAACAACAATACTACACAGAGGAAAACACTATGACGCGCCGTGCTATCGGGGTGAGTGAAAGACCGCCGCTTTTACAGACTATCCCGCTTAGTTTGCAGCACCTGTTCGCCATGTTTGGCGCAACCGTGCTGGTGCCAATCCTGTTTCACATTAACCCGGCTACCGTGCTGCTGTTCAACGGCATCGGTACGCTGCTGTACCTCTTTATCTGTAAAGGCAAAATCCCGGCGTATCTCGGGTCGAGCTTTGCCTTTATCTCTCCGGTATTATTGCTGCTGCCGCTGGGTTATGAGGTCGCGCTGGGCGGCTTTATCATGTGCGGCGTGCTGTTCTGCATCGTTTCCTTCATCGTGAAGAAAGCGGGTACCGGCTGGCTGGACGTGATGTTCCCGCCTGCGGCGATGGGGGCCATCGTTGCCGTTATCGGTCTTGAACTGGCGGGCGTGGCGGCGAACATGGCCGGCCTGCTGCCTGCGGACGGCCAGTCACCGGATTCCAAAACCATCATCATCTCGCTGGTAACCCTGGGCGTGACGGTGTTTGGCTCCGTGCTGTTCCGCGGCTTTATGGCGATTATCCCGATCCTGATTGGCGTGCTGGCGGGCTATGCGCTCTCCTTCGTCATGGGCGTGGTGGATACCACTCCGATTGCTCAGGCACCCTGGTTCGCGCTGCCAACCATCTACACCCCGCGCTTTGAATGGTTTGCTATTTTCACCATTCTGCCTGCCGCGCTGGTGGTGATTGCCGAGCACGTTGGCCACCTGGTGGTGACGGCGAACATCATTAAGCGCGACCTGATCCGCGACCCGGGGCTGCACCGCTCCATGTTTGCCAACGGTTTCTCCACCATCATCTCCGGATTCTTCGGCTCCACGCCAAACACCACCTACGGTGAAAACATCGGCGTGATGGCGATTACCCGCGTCTACAGCACCTGGGTTATCGGCGGCGCGGCGATCATCGCCATTCTGCTCTCCTGCGTGGGCAAGCTGGCGGCAGCGATCCAGATTATCCCGGTCCCGGTAATGGGCGGCGTTTCCCTGCTGCTGTACGGGGTGATCGGGGCGTCCGGTATTCGCGTGCTGATTGAATCCAAAGTGGATTACAGCAAGGCGCAGAACCTGATCCTGACCTCCGTTATCCTGATCATCGGCGTGAGCGGCGCGAAGGTGCACATCGGCGCGGCCGAGTTGAAGGGCATGGCGCTGGCGACCATCGTCGGCGTGGGCCTGAGCCTGATTTTCAAGCTGATCTCGGTGATCCGTCCGGAAGAGGTGGTGCTGGACGCTGACGAAAGCGAAAAAGCGCCACATTGATCTTCATGCCGGGCGAAGGATCGCCCGGTTCTCTCCCGGCTGGTTCCGTGATAAACTCATCGCCGATTTTATGTAAGATCTCTGGTTGAGGTATTTCTGAACGGACCGGCACAGCTCTCTCTGCCACTTTATCTCCCTGACGACGAAACTTTCGCGAGTTTCTGGCCGGGTGATAACCCCTCTTTACTGGCTGCACTGCAAAACGTGCTGCGCCAGGATCACAGCGGATACATCTATATCTGGTCACGCGAAGGCGCGGGGCGCAGCCACCTGCTGCATGCTGCCTGCGCGGAGCTTTCGGCGCGCGGGGACGCGGTAGGCTATGTGCCGCTGGATAAACGTACCTGGTTCGTGCCTGAAGTGCTGGAGGGAATGGAACATCTCTCGCTGGTCTGCATCGACAATATCGAATGCGTGGCGGGGGACGAGCCGTGGGAAATGGCGATCTTTAACCTCTACAACCGCATCCTGGAGTCGGGCAAAACCCGGCTGCTGATCACCGGCGATCGTCCGCCGCGCCAGCTCAATCTGGGGCTGCCGGATCTGGCGTCCCGTCTGGACTGGGGGCAAATCTACAAGCTCCAGCCGCTGTCGGATGAAGACAAACTGCAGGCGTTACAGCTGCGCGCAAAGCAGCGCGGCTTTGAGCTGCCGGAAGACGTGGGCCGTTTCCTGCTCAAGCGTCTGGACCGCGAAATGCGCACCCTGTTTGATACGCTCGATCAGCTCGATCGCGCCTCCATTACTGCCCAGCGCAAGCTGACCATTCCGTTTGTGAAAGACATTCTTAAGCTTTGAGTTTTTGCCCGGTGGCGGCTAAAGATCCCCCATCAGGTGCTCAACCAAAAGCGGAATCGGTCTGCCCGACGCCACGCTCCTGCCATTCTCGCGCCACAGCGCCGTGCCGCTGATGTCCAGATGCGCCCACGGGATCGTCTGCGGGCAGAAATGGTGCAGCAGCCACGCCGCCGAGGCGCTGATTGCCGCGTTGTTGGTCGGCGTGTTGCACAGATCGGCAATCGCGCTGTCGGTCTGCTTTTTCAGCCGCGCATCCAGCGGGAGGGACCACACTTCGTCGCCGCTCCGCTTACCCGCCTGCGTCAGCGCGGCGCGCAGCGGCTCGTCCTGGGTCATCAGCCCGCTCAGCTCATACCCCAGCGCCTTCACTACCGCACCGGTTAAGGTCGCCATATCAATGATATAGCACGCCTGCGGATGGCGCTGGCTGGCCCAGGCGATGGCGTCAGCGAGCACCAGTCGGCCTTCGGCATCGGTGTTGTTGATTTCAACCGTCATGCCGTTGCAGGCCGTCGCCACCGTGCCGGGCTGCATGGCGTCCGGGCCGATGGCGTTTTCCGCCAGCGCCAGCACGCCCATGATGCGCACGGGCAGCGCCAGCTCTGCGGCGGTCAGCATTAGCCCCAGCACGTTGGCCGCGCCGCACATGTCGTATTTCATGGTGTACATGCCCGCGCCTTCCTTCAGCCACAGGCCGCCGGTATCAAACGTAATGCCTTTACCTACGTAGCAGCGCACCGGGCCGTCGTTGACACCGTCATAATGAATCGCCAGCAGACGCGGCGGGCAGGTCGCCCCTTTGCCGACGGCGTGCAGCAGCCCCAGCCCCTGCTCAACGATTTGCTCTTCATTCAACACGTCGCACCGCAGGGTGGGGAAGGCAGAACACAGTTTTTGTGCCTCTTCGACGACAAACTGCGGCGTGCAGCGGTCGGAAGGGATATCCGCCAGGCGTCGCGCCGCGACCATGCCGTGGGCGATGGCCTGCTGATGGCGGAAGATCGTTTCCAGCTTTTCCTGCTGCTCCGGCAGGCAGAGGGCGGTGATGCGCTTAATACGGACGCCCTCACTGGTTTTCTTCAGCTGTAAATCGCTCAGCCTGTGCGCCTGATTAAAGAGAAAACGCAGCACCTGGGCCAGCACGACGTCATCAATATCTGTTGCGTCCAGCACGATATCTGCGCTGGCGGGAGAGGCAATCAGCGGTCGCAGGGCGGCGAGCAGGCCTTCAGTGAGCGCGTCATGCCAGAGCGCGTCCGGCAGCAGGGTGATGCGCGCAAAAGGGGCGCAGCCAAAGCGCGTGTCCGCGATGCCGTCAGACTCGCGCATTTCGGCAACAAGCGCGGTTTGCGGCAACTGCGCGCAGGAGACGCGGGCGATTAAATGGCTTTGCGGCTTCGCGTCAGAAAGCGAGGTGATTAACTGATACGCGATCATTTTGACTCCTCAATCGGCGCGCGGATCCGCGCGGCATAGGCCTGCATCCACTCATCGTCCACGGCGTGATAGTGCGTTTTCTCCCGCAGGCGCTCGGTACGAAAAACGGTGAGCGGCTGACGGGCCGTCGCCACCACAAACGAGAAGGTTTTGATATTGGTGGCGGCGCCAAATTCGCCCCTGTTATTCATGCACACTACGGAGAGATCGCCCACGCGACCAAAGCGCGACATCAGCTTGTCTTCCAGCTCGAACACCACGGAGTCTGCCGCCTGCTGCGGGGTCATACCCTGCGCCATCCGGCGGACGATTTCGTAGCTGGTGCAGCCTTTCATCAGATCTTCACCGACGCCCGTAGCGGTGGCCGCGCCGGTTTCGCTGTCGCAGTAAAAGCCGGAGCCGATAATCGGCGAATCCCCAATGCGGCCGCGTTTTTTCATAAACAGGCCGCTGGTGGAGGTGGCAACGCTCATCGAACCCTGCTTATCGAGGCCGATAATGCCGACGGTGTCGTGTCCGTCGTACGGGCTTAAGCCTTTATCCAGCGTCTCGCGGCAGCGCTTGCGGTAGTGCTGCATGGCCCGTTCGGTGAGCATGGTTTTGTCGGCAAAGCCCTGGCTTAGCGCCCATTCCCGCGCGCCCTGGCCGACCAGCAGGCTGTTGTAGCGCTGGCGGCTGAGCGCGTGCGCCACGCGCACCGGGTTGGCGATATCCACCAGGTTCCCCACGGCACCGAACGCCAGCGTGTCGCCGTCCATGTATGCCGCGTCCAGCTCGACTTCACCGTTTTCGGTAGGCAGTCCGCCGTAGCCGACGGATTTATACAGCGGAAAGTCTTCGACGGCGGCGACGGCATCAACCACCGCCGTAGCGACCGGCTTTCCCGCCGCCAGGGCAGACGCAGATTCCGTTACCCCTTCAAGCGCCATTCGCCAGGTTGCGATAATTCCCCACATGCTTTACTCCTGTTTTGCAAGGGTGGTGTCGGTTTGCGTAACGGTGGCAATTTCCGCCGCGCGGTACTGTTTGTCCACGATACGCATGAAGGGCAGGTACAGCATGGCGCCAATCAGCAGGTTGATCAGCTGCATCACGCTGCCGCTCAGGTGCCCGGTGACGATAAAACCGCTGATCACCGGCGGCAGCGTCCAGGGGATAAACACCCCGGTGGTGACGGCGACCGCACCAACTTTCATCGCCGCATACTGCACGGTGACCAGCACCAGCGGCACCAGGTTGAACGGGATGAGCATGATCGGGTTCATGATCACCGGCAGGCCAAACAGAATCGGCTCGTTGATGTTAAACACCGAAGCCCCGGCGCCGAGGCGCGCCACTTCGCGCATGTTTTTACTGCGCGCGAAAATCAGCATCGCAATCACCAGCGACAGCGTGGCACCCGCGCCGCCCATCCAGATCATGTCAAAAAACTGCTCGGTGATGATGTGCGGCGGCGTTGTGCCGGCCTGAATCGCGGCGATGTTGTCCGTCTGGTTTTCCATCCACAGCGGACGAATGATGCCGTTAATCATCGAGCCGGAGTTAATGCCCACGGACCAGAGAATGGTGATGCTGAAGACGGTCATCAGCGCGCCAAAGTAGGAGGTGCCGTAGTGGCGCACCGGCGTGGCAACCACTTCATAAATAAACTGATGGATGGTGCTGTAGTGGGTGTTTTCAAAGACGATGCGGATACCCAGCACCAGAATCATCACCAGCAGGGCCGGGATCAGCGCCGCGAACGACTCCTGCACCGCAGGCGGCACGCCGTCCGGCATTTTTATGACCAGATTTTTGCGCTTCAGCCAGCAGAACAGCTCCGTCCAGAGCAGCGAGCCGATCATCGCCACGAACAATCCTTTGCTGCCAATCCACTCCACCGGCATCACGGTAATACCGCCGTTTTCCGCCACCTTAATAAACGGGGTCAGGATCAGAAACGCCACCAGCGCCAGGATGCCGCAGGAGATGCGGTCCTCGCCGTAGTGTTCCGCCAGGCGGAAGGCGACCAGGAAGCTGATGAACAGCGACATGGTGGAGAACACCGCGTTGAACGGGATTTCAATAATCGCGCTCCAGCTCTCACCAAAGGCCTGAGACATAAACTGCTGATAGGTTTGGTTCGGGAATGAGGAGATCACCAGCAGGATGGAGCCGACGATGATAAACGGCATGAATGAAACGTAGGCGCCGCGTATGGCCCCGAGATGACGCTGCTGGGCCGTTTTCGCCGCCAGGGGCATCAGTTTTGCTTCAAGAAATCCCAGAACATTGTTCATTGTGAACTCCGTACAAGATTGAGTGGCGTGGTTATGTTATGTCTGAGGATTATCAGTGAAGCGCGGCGAGCGAAAGGTGAAATCGGTCACAAAGCAATCGCTCGCGTTATATAAATCTCATATGATTAGTTAACGGAATTGTTGCGATGGAAATTAAACTGCATGCCAATGCGACTACCACGCCGCGTATCCGCCGCTATCTGCAACAGTCAGATAAAAGCGACAGAGAGCTTGCCGTTGAGTTGGGAATTTCGGTCACGACCGTCAGGCGCTGGCGCAACCGCGACCAGATTTCTGATAACCACACCACGCCAAAAGTGATACACAAAGCGTTGAGACAGGAGCAGGTTGCGCTGGTGAATGCGCTGCGCGACATCTCAGGGGCGCCGCTGGATGAACTGCTGCAGATGGTTAACGACGTGCTGGGGATCCGCGTTTCTCGGGCAACGCTGAGCCGCTATCTCAAGCCGGCCCCCGCGAAACACAAGGGGACTTCATTGCAGGGTAAAAAGGCGCTGAAGGCAGGCATCATGCCGCACACGCTGATGCTGCATCATCTGCCTTTGTCGTTGCACATGGACG
The DNA here is from genome assembly GCF_034107645.1 of Enterobacter sp. 118C5. Lineage (NCBI taxonomy): Bacteria > Pseudomonadati > Pseudomonadota > Gammaproteobacteria > Enterobacterales > Enterobacteriaceae > Enterobacter > Enterobacter sp. 118C5. The sequence continues at coordinate 130,182 of NZ_JAWNEU010000007.1, forward strand.
ATGGGGGTGAACAGCACCTGCTCTGGGCGCGCGAACCGGTAAGCGGCTGGTGTCATGCCCGGCTCTATGCGGGACTTTCGCCCCAGTTGCTCAATACCTGGACGCGGGCGCTGCTGGATGCCTGTCCGGCTGATATACAATCTCTTGAGACTTTTGGTTTTGAACTGACGGATCCTGCAAAAGATGTGGCTGTAAAAACGCATCCCCAAAAACACAATGCGCTTCAGGTGGCGGTGCCATTACGCGATGTTATTCCTCGCGTGAATGATGAACCGGCGGGAGAGGTGTTGATCGCGCTGTGCGAATTCTATAACCGGGGCAAAACGCAGAAAAAGCTGGGAGAGAGTACGCCGCAGGCGTTTCTGGAAGCGCTGCGGCGCAGGGACTAGAGGATTTCGAGCACATCTTCCGGCGGACGGCCAATTCGCGCCTTGCCGTTCGCCACCACGATCGGGCGCTCAATCAGCTTTGGATTGTCGACCATCGCCTGTACCAGCTCAGCCTCGGTGAGGCGGCCGTCATCCAGATTAAGCGATTTATACAGATCCTCTTTCTGACGCATCAGTTCGCGTGCGCTGCCCATCCCCAGCATGTGCAGCAGCTCGCGGATCGTCTGCGCGTCCGGCGGCGTCTCCAGATACAGCACCATGTCCGGGTCGACGCCGTTAGATTTCAGCAGGCTGAGCGTGTCGCGGCTCTTGGAGCAGCGAGGGTTATGGTAAATTTTTACCGCGTCTGTCATGACTTCTCCTTTATTACATCTTCTCGTACGGCTTAAAGCGTTGTTGCAGGCCGCGCAGCTGGTCGATGCGCGCATCGTAGCGGGCCTGCTGCAGGCTGCCGAGCTTCACCTGCGAGCTGGCGCTGCTGAGCAGGGAAATAGCCTGATCGAGACGGCCCGCCAGCGCCAGGCCTTCAGCACGCGCGGCCAGCTCCTGATCGCGGTTACCCAGCTGACCCTGGGCCTGGGCGAGCAGCTCCCAGCCGTTCTGATCGTCTTTATTATTAAACGTGTAGCGGTTCAGAATGGTCACGGCCTGCGCGGGCTGACCGCCCTGCAGGTAAGCGTTCGCCAGGTTAAGCTGCAGCACCGGGTTGGTCCGTATGTCTTTCGCCCCTTTCAGGCGGTTAATCGCATCGGTGGCTTTCTTCTGCCCCAGATCGATATCCGTTGAGAGATCGAGATACCACGGATTGTTCGGATCGGCTGCCAGCAGCGGCTGCAGCGCTTTACGCGCTTCGTCGTATTTGCTGGCTTCCATCGCCTGTAGCGCCTGACCATACTGCGCGGCGTTTTTTTCCCGCACGTTGCCTTTCGCCAGGGTATCCAGCAGATCGCTGGTGAGCTGGTTACGCCCGGAGTTGTACATGCCGAGCGTTCTCACTTTTGCCATGTAGAAGTCCTGCGACGACTGCACGACCACCGGGCGCATCTGATTGGCACGGTTGCGCGCATCCGATAAACGGCTTTCCGGCAGCGGGTGGGTGAGCAAAATTTCCGGCGGACGGGAAGAGTAACGTGCCTGATCGAGCAGTTTTTCCAGGAAGCTCGGCATGGCCTGCGGGTCAAAGCCGGAGCGCTGTAAAACCTGAATTCCGATGCGGTCAGCTTCCTGCTCGTTTTGCTGGGTGAAGCTGATCATCCCCTGACGCGTTCCCGCCAGGGTACCGGTCAGGGCCGCCATCCCGGCCTGCGGGCTGGCCATCGCCAGCAGAATAGAGCCCAGCGCGCCCACCCAGGTCAGCGGGGCGTTACGCTTCTGGTCTTCCATCGCACGCGCAAGGTGGCGCTGGGTGACGTGCGAAATTTCGTGCGCCATTACCGAGGCCAGCTGGCTTTCGTTGTCTGAATAACGGAATAACGCCGAATGCAGCACCACGTTCCCGCCGAAGAAGGCGAAGGCGTTGATTTCGTCGTTATTAATTAAATAGAAGTGGAAGGGCGTTTTTACCGAGTCGGCGTGCGCCACCAGGCGCATCCCCAGCCCGTTAATGTACTGCACCAGCAAAGGGTCGTTGATCAGCGGGGCGCTGCCGCGCAGCTGGCGCACATAGTAATCACCCATCTGCATCTCTTGCCCGATAGAGAGCGTGCTTCCTGCCGTGGTGCCCATGTCCGGCAATGAATCGGACGAGTCAGCGAAAGCGGGCAACACCTGACCGACCGTCACTGCGGCAATCAGTGTTGCAACCAGTGTTTTTCTCAACTGCCTGAACATAACCACTGTCCTGTATGTTGGAGGTGCTAATTTGACCGATGAACCGGCATATCGTTCATCTCTGCTGCCCTGCGAGTGTAGCCGTGTTACCGCATGAAGAAAATCCCATTCATCAGGCTTTTGCGGATTGTGACAGGGATACAAAAAGCGAAAGTCTTTTTTGTGACAATTAGATACAATTCATCGTCTCACTCCCGCCAATCGATTCAGGGAAGGGTTGTATGCTCGAAATGTTAATGCAGTGGTACCGGCGTCGGTTCAGTGACCCGGAAGCCATTGCTTTGCTGGTTATTCTGGTTGCCGGGTTCGGTATTCTGTTCTTCTTCAGCGGCCTTCTCGCCCCTCTGCTGGTGGCGATTGTGCTGGCGTACCTGCTGGAGTGGCCAACGGCGCGCCTGGAACATATCGGCTGTTCACGCCGCTGGGCGACCAGCATCGTCCTGGTGCTGTTTGTCGGCATTCTGCTGCTGATGGCATTTGTGGTGATGCCGGTTGCCTGGCAGCAGGGGATCTACCTGATCCGCGATATGCCCGGCATGTTAAACAAGCTGTCTGATTTCGCCGCCACGCTGCCGCGTCGTTACCCCGCGCTGATGGATGCGGGGATCATAGATGCGATGGCCGAAAACATGCGCGCCCGCATTATGACGATGGGCGACTCGGTGGTGAAATACTCTCTGGCCTCGCTTGTGGGGCTGCTCACCCTGGCCGTCTATCTTGTGCTCGTGCCGCTAATGGTGTTCTTCCTGGTCAAGGACAAAGAGCAGATGCTTAACGCGGTACGCCGCGTGCTGCCGCGCAATCGCGGCCTGGCCGGGCAGGTCTGGGAAGAGATGAACCAGCAGATCACCAACTACATTCGCGGCAAGGTGCTGGAGATGATTGTGGTCGGGGTCGCGACCTGGATTGGCTTCCTGATCTTCGGCCTGAACTACTCGCTGCTGCTGGCGGTGCTGGTCGGATTTTCGGTTTTGATCCCATACATCGGCGCGTTTGTGGTGACTATTCCGGTGGTGGGCGTTGCGCTGTTCCAGTTTGGTCTGGGCACGGAGTTCTGGAGCTGCTTTGCGGTATACCTCATCATTCAGGCGCTGGACGGTAACCTGCTGGTGCCGGTGCTGTTCTCCGAAGCGGTGAACCTGCATCCGCTGGTGATTATCTTATCCGTGGTGATTTTCGGCGGGCTGTGGGGGTTCTGGGGCGTGTTCTTTGCTATTCCGCTGGCGACGCTGATTAAAGCGGTGGTGCACGCGTGGCCGGATGTGCCAGCGGTGGAAGAGAAGTAGATTTTGTGCGGCCTGACGCCCTCACCCACGGGGAGAGGGAGAAAACACTAAAACGGCAACTGGGTTGCCGTTTTGCTGTTTATCAGGCGCTTGCTTTCAGCCAGTTCAACACCACGTCGTGGTGGTTGCTGGTTTTGAAGTCGTCAAACACATGCTCAACTTTACCGTCAGCGTCAATCAGGAAGCTGATGCGGTGAATGCCGTCGTAGGTTTTACCCATAAAGGTCTTTTCACCCCAGACGCCGAACTGCTCGCATACCTGGTGGTCTTCGTCGGAGAGCAGCGTGAAGTTCAGCAGCTCCTTTTCCGCAAATCGTGACAGCTTTTCTGGTTTATCCGTGCTGATTCCCAGCACTTCCACGCCGACTTTCTTCAACTCGTCCATGTTGTCGCGTAAGCCGCAGGCCTGAACGGTGCAGCCGGGGGTCATGGCTTTCGGGTAGAAATAGACCAGAACACGCTGTCCCTGGAAGTCGGTCAAATTTACTTGCTCGCCGTCTTGATCCGGTAAGCTAAATTTCGGTGCGATGTCACCGGCTTTCAGTGGATTCATTACTCAACTCCATCCTGTTCGTGCTGCGAATAATTGACGACGCTTATACTGCCCTGCGCGTTTAATTCTGTACAGAGGGCTTTGAACGCTTGCTCGATATTTGACGCATCCTGCGAGGCAGGGCTGTGTGCGGTAATTTGAATAAAGAGCGTGGGAACGGTGCTTTCGTCGCCCGGCTGCGTGCGGGAGACGAGTTCGGCAATGTTCATCTGATGGCTGTCGAACAGCGCGGTAAAGCGCTCAATCAGATGCGGAGAATCAGGAACTTCAACCTGCACCCAGACGGTCGCGGGCATGGCCGGACGCGGGCGCGCGGTGGTGCGCTTCATGACGATCAGCAAATCCAGCTCCGCGCCTTTCAGCGGCAGGGTGGATTCGATAAGGGTAATGGCATTCCATGTTCCGGACAGCAGCATGATAAACGTGAACTCTTCGCCGAGCATCGCCAGGCGGCTGTCTTCGATATTACAGCCGCAGCTGCTCACGTGACGGGTGATGGTGTTCACGATACCCGGCCTGTCGGCACCCAGCGCGGTGATAACCAGGTAATGTTGTGATGAGGTTGTCAAACCTGTTCTTCCTTTGCATGGTTAAGTCTTCCTAAGGAAAGCATAAAAAAAACATGCATACAACCGCCTGAGCGCCTCAGGTCGCTTGCTTTTATTACAGTTCCAAACGTAACATTGAGGCTCTTGTTCGCACAGAGGATGGCTCATGTTCACGGGAAGTATTGTCGCGCTTGTTACACCGATGGATGAAAAAGGTAATGTCTGCCGGTCAAGCATGAAGAAGCTCATTGATTACCATGTCGCCAACGGAACCTCGGCGATCGTTTCGGTAGGGACTACCGGTGAATCCGCAACGCTGAGCCACGAAGAGCACGGCGATGTGGTTATGCTGACCCTGGAACTGGCTGACGGACGTATTCCGGTCATTGCGGGGACAGGCGCTAATGCGACCGCAGAAGCGATCAGCCTGACCAAACGTTTTAACGACAGCGGCATCGTGGGCTGTCTGACCGTAACCCCTTACTACAACCGTCCTACTCAGGAAGGTTTGTTCCAGCACTTTAAAGCCATCGCTGAACATACTGACTTGCCACAAATTCTGTATAATGTGCCGTCCCGTACCGGCTGCGATATGCTGCCGGAAACCGTTGGTCGTCTCTCGGAAGTAAAAAATATTATCGGTATTAAAGAGGCGACAGGGAACTTAAGCCGCGTTCATCAGATCAAAGAGCTGGTTTCAGACGACTTTATCCTGTTGAGTGGTGATGATGCGACCTCGCTGGACTTTATGCAGCTTGGTGGTCATGGCGTGATCTCCGTAACGGCAAACGTTGCGGCGCGCGATATGGCTGAAATGTGCAAACTGGCCGCCGCCGGTCACTATGATGAAGCGCGTGTCATTAATCAGCGTCTGATGCCGTTGCACAATAAATTATTTGTCGAACCCAATCCGATCCCAGTGAAATGGGCGTGTAAGGAGTTGGGGCTTGTAGCATCCGATACGCTGCGTTTGCCAATGACACCGATTACCGACCACGGTCGCGACATCGTCAGGGCAGCGCTGAAGCATGCCGGTTTGCTGTAAAGTTTAGGGAGATTTGATGGCTTATTCAGTACAGAAGTCGCGCCTGGCGAAGGTTGCGAGTGTTTCGCTTGTTATGCTGCTCGCTGCCTGTAGTTCAGACTCGCGCTACAAGCGCCAGGTGAGCGGTGATGAATCCTATCTGGATGCGACCCCGCTTGCTGAACTTCATGCACCGGCTGGTATGATCCTGCCGATTCAAAACGGCGATTATAATATTCCCGTGACCAACGGTAGCGGCCTGGTCGGTAAAGCGCTTGATATTCGTCCGCCAGCACAGCCTCTGGCGCTGGTAAGCGGGGCGCGTACCCAGTTCACCGGTGATACGGCGTCTCTGCTGGTTGAAAGCGCGCGCGGAAGTAATCTGTGGCCACAGGTCGTCAGCGTTATTCAGGCGAAGAATTACACCATTGATAAACGCGATGACGCCAGCCAGACGTTAACCACCGACTGGATCGAGTGGAACCGTCTTGATGAAGATCAGCAGTACCGTGGACGCTATCAGGTCTCCGTAAAACCACAGGGTTACCAGCAGGCGGTTAACGTTAAGCTGTTGAACCTGGAGCAGGCGGGTAAACCGGTTGCGGATGCCGCCTCTATGCAGCGTTACAGCACTGAAATGCTAAACGTGATTGCGGCAGGTCTGGATAAGACCGCTACCGATGCCGCCAACGCCGCGCAGAACCGTAACGGCGTCACTTACGACGTTCAGAGCGGCGCGGATGATACCGGCCTGCCAATGCTGGTGGTGCGTGCACCGTTTAACCAGACCTGGCAGCGTCTGCCAGCGACGCTGGAAAAAGTGGGCATGAAAGTGACCGATAGCACCCGTTCAACCGGCAGCATGACGGCGACCTATAAGCCGCTGTCCGACAGCGCGTGGCAGGAGCTGGGCGCCAAAGATCCTCAGCTTGCCTCCGGTGATTACAAGATTCAGGTAGGCGACCTTGATAACCGCAGCAGCCTGCAGTTTATCGATCCAAAAGGTCACACGCTGACCCAGGCGCAGAACGATGCGCTGGTCGCTGTCTTCCAGGCAGCATTCAGCAAATAAATACGAGGGCGGGTTAATCCCGCCCTTTTTATTTTCGTGCCACGCAAACGTGTGCGTGGCATAATATACCCAGTTTTGAACACAAATTATCACACCAGGAGTAATGAAGATGCAGAAGCAAGCTGAGTTGTATCGTGGCAAAGCGAAGACCGTATACAGCACGGAGAACCCGGATCTGTTGGTGCTCGAGTTCCGCAATGATACGTCAGCAGGGGATGGTGCACGCATTGAGCAGTTCGATCGTAAAGGCATGGTGAACAACAAGTTCAACCACTTCATTATGACCAAACTGGCCGAGGCGGGTATTCCGACCCAGATGGAAGCGTTGCTGTCCGATACGGAATGTCTGGTGAAAAAACTGGATATGGTTCCGGTTGAGTGCGTGATTCGTAACCGTGCGGCAGGCTCCCTGGTGAAGCGTCTGGGCATTGAAGAAGGTATCGAACTGAATCCACCGCTGTTCGACCTGTTCCTGAAAAACGATGCCATGCACGACCCGATGGTCAACGAATCCTACTGCGAAACCTTCGGCTGGGTGAGCAAAGAGAACCTGGCGCGCATGCAGGAACTGACCTACAAAGCCAACGACGTGCTGAAAAAGCTGTTTGATGACGCGGGCCTGATCCTCGTCGACTTCAAGCTGGAGTTTGGTCTGTTCAAAGGCGAAGTGGTGCTGGGCGACGAGTTTTCCCCGGACGGCAGCCGCCTGTGGGATAAAGAAACTCTGGATAAAATGGACAAAGACCGTTTCCGTCAGAGCCTGGGTGGCCTGATTGAAGCGTACGAGGCGGTAGCTCACCGTTTAGGCGTTAAGCTCGACTAAGTCCCTCTGTTGCCAAAGGATGTTCGCATCCTTTGGCGTCTTACCTTTGTTTCCTATGGTAATCTTGCCGTTAACCGCCTACGATCATAGCTATTATTAATGGAATAGTTCGAGGTGGTTATGCGCTGGCAAGGGCGTCGTGAAAGTGACAATGTAGAAGACAGACGCAGTGATGGTGGCGGCGGTCCTTCAATGGGCGGGCCCGGCTTCCGCTTACCCAGCGGCAAGGGCGGTATCATCCTGCTGATTGTGGTGCTGGTCGCGGGCTATTATGGCGTCGATCTCACCGGCCTGATGACCGGTCAACCGCTGCAACAGCAGCAACATTCTCAGCGCTCCATCAGCCCGAATGAAGATGAAGCGGCCAAATTTACCTCCGTTATTCTCGCCACAACTGAAGACACCTGGAGTCAGCAGTTCGAGAAGATGGGGCGCACCTACCAGCAGCCGAAGCTGGTGATGTACCGGGGCGCAACCCGCACCGGATGCGGCACCGGGCAATCGGTGATGGGGCCGTTCTACTGCCCGGCAGACGGCACCGTCTATATCGATCTCTCCTTTTACGATGATATGAAACGCAAGCTTGGCGCTGACGGCGATTTTGCTCAGGGCTACGTTATCGCGCATGAAGTCGGCCATCACGTGCAAAAGCTGCTGGGGATTGAGCCCAAAGTGCGCCAGCTTCAGCAGAATGCGTCTCAGGCCGAAGTGAACCGCCTTTCCGTCAAAATGGAGCTGCAGGCGGACTGCTTCGCGGGCGTCTGGGGCCACAGCATGCAGCAGCAGGGCGTGCTGGAATCCGGCGATCTTGAAGAGGCGTTAAACGCGGCTGAGGCCATCGGCGACGACCGTCTACAGCAGCAGAGCCAGGGGCATGTCGTGCCGGACAGTTTCACTCACGGTACGTCACAGCAGCGCTACAGCTGGTTCAAGCGCGGCTTTGACAGCGGCGATCCGGCCCAGTGTAATACCTTCGGCAAAGCCATGTGATGGTGTCGTTTGAACATCTGACGCGCGGGCTTGAGCGTACCGGGCACCGCCGTCTGGTGGTGCTTACTGGCGATGAACAGTGGACGTTGAGCCAGGCGGCTGGCCTGCGTGATGCCTTGCCGGGAGACTGGCCGTGGCTGGAGGACAATCCCTCAAAAGCTATTAGCGGACTGCTGGGCCGTGAATACCTGCACGCCGTTTTTGACGCGCGTGCCGGGTTTGATGTCTCAGCCTTTGCCGCGCTCAGCGGGACGCTGCGCGCCGGAAGCCTGCTGGTGCTGCTGGTGCCGCCTCTCGCTGACTGGGCCGACAGGCCCGACGGCGATTCCGTGCGCTGGAGCGACAGCGCGGAGCCGATCGCCACCCCGCGCTTCGTCCACCATTTTTGCCGAACGCTTGCCGCCGATGCGGATGCGATCGTCTGGCAACAGCATTGTCCTCTCTCTCTTCCCGCTGCGCCGGATTCACCCGCCTGGCAGCCCGCCAGCGGCGAGCCGCAGCGCGAGCAGGCGGAGATCCTCGACGCGCTTCTGGCCATGCCTGCGGGCGTCGCTGCCGTGACGGCACCGCGGGGACGCGGAAAGTCAGCCCTGGCAGGCATGCTGCTCTACGGCATCCACGGAAATGCAGTGGTGACGGCACCGTCAAAAGGGGCAACGGATGTCATTGCGCGCTTCGCCGGCGAGCGTTTTCATTTTATGGCCCCGGATGCGCTGCTGGCCTCCACGACGGAAGCCGACTGGCTGATTGTTGATGAAGCCGCCGCTATCCCCGGCCCGCTGCTGGACAAGCTGGTGGCGCGCTTTCCCCGCGTACTGCTCACCACCACCGTCCAGGGTTATGAAGGCACGGGCAGGGGGTTTCTGCTCAAGTTCTGCGCCCGGTTCAGCGGGCTGCGGCGCTATACGTTATCCACCCCCATTCGCTGGGCGTCCGGGTGTCCGCTTGAGCGGATAGTGGCGAATACGCTGCTGTTTGACGATGCGCTTATCGACCGCAAACCGGAAGGTGACGTGCGTATACGGTCGCTGGAGCCGCAGCTGTGGGAGAGCGACCCGGCACGCGTGGCAAGCGTGTATGAACTGCTGTGTGCCGCGCATTATCGCACCTCACCCCTCGATTTACGCCGGATGATGGATGCCCCCGGCCAGCACTTTGCGGTTGCACACGCGGGTGCGGATATCGCGGGTGCGCTCTGGCTGGTGGAAGAGGGGGGATTGCCCCCTGAGCTGAGCCGCGCGGTGTGGGCGGGCTTTCGTCGTCCACGCGGGAACCTTGTGGCGCAGTCGCTGGCGGCGCACGGCGGGTCGCCACTCGCGGCGACGCTGAAAGGCCGACGAATCAGCCGCATTGCGGTGCATCCCCACCGGCAACGGGAGGGCATCGGCCAGCGGCTTATTCGCAGCGCCAGCGGTGAAGATTATCTCTCGGTCAGTTTTGGCTATACCGACGAGCTGTGGCGTTTCTGGCGGCAGTGCGGTTTTGTGCTGGTGCGAATGGGCAGCCATCGGGAAGCCAGCAGCGGGTGCTACACGGCGATGGCCTTACTGCCGCTGAGCGAGGCCGGGCACCGCCTGTGCGCGCAGGAGCACCAGCGCCTGTGTCGCGATATGCGCGTTCTTTCGGCCTGGAATGGCGAAAAGATCCCGGTGACCGATGCCTGGGAAGCTACCCTTAATAGTGACGACTGGCTGGAGCTGGCGGGGTTTGCCTTTGCGCACCGGGCGTTTTCAACCTCGGTTGCCGCGCTGACGCGGCTGGTGCTAACCACAGACATGCCGCTCCCGGCGCTGCGCGGGAAAATCGAGGGAAAGACGGACGAGATGGGGCGAAAAGCGCTGCTGGCTAAGCTGCGGAGTGAAGCCGCACAGGCGCTCGAGAGCCTTGATTATTCCCGCTGCCAACAGTTGAAAGCAGACATTTTGCAATGGCAATTTTTTCAATGACTTCTTCAGTAAAGTGGCATGGTCATTACCCCGCAGAGGCGTAAAATCCTGCTCATCAATTAAGGAGACCGCCATGAAACACGACCATTTTGTTGTTCAAAGCCCGGACAAACCGGCTAAACAGTTACTGCTCCTGTTTCATGGCGTTGGCGATAATGCCGTCAATATGGGGCAGATTGGCAGCTGGTTTGCGCCCGTTTTTCCGCAAGCATTGATTGTCAGCATCGGCGGCGTGGAGCCGTGCGGCCCAGACGGACGGCAGTGGTTCCCGGTCCAGGGCGTGACGGAAGAAAACCGTCAGGCGCGCATTGATGCGATCATGCCCACGTTTATCGACATCGTGCGCTACTGGCAGCAGCAGAGCGGCGTAGGCGCTGACGCAACGGCGCTGATCGGCTTCTCTCAGGGGTCAATCATGTCGCTGGAAAGCGTAAAAGCGCAGCCGGGTCTGGCTTCACGCGTCATCGCGTTTAACGGGCGTTATGCGACGCTGCCGACAAGCGCGACCACGCAGACCACCATCCATCTCATTCACGGCGGTGAAGACCGGGTGATTGAGCTTTCGCATGCGGTAGCTGCCCAGGAAGCGCTGATGCGCGAAGGCGGGGATGTGACGCTGGATATTGTGGACGATCTGGGCCATGCGATTGACGACCGCAGCATGCAGTTTGCGCTCGACCATCTGCGCTATACCGTGCCGAAGCACTACTTTGATGAAGCGCTCAGCGGCGGCAAGCCGAATGATGATGATATTGTAGAGTTTATATAAACAATTACCCCCTCACCCTAACCCTCTCCCCAGAGGGGAGAGGGAACATGGCCCCCCTCGCCCCTCAGGGGAGAGGGGCCGGGGGTGAGGGGATTACTTCTTCTGGTCTTTCTTCGGCCAGTCGTCGTCATCGTCCCACTTGTCGTTAAAATCCCGGTGCGGCGGGAGATCCGGCTTATTCGCGAGAAACTTTTTGTGGTCAACGCGCTTAAGGTCTTTAATCACGTTCAGCAGTACGCCGACCAGAAACACCAGCACCAGAATCCACCAGTACTTTGCAAGCCAATCCATTCGCTATTCCTCTCTGAGCGTTCGTCAGGCGACGAGTTGCTCCATAATACGTTGATACATGCGGGCCAGCAGTTGTAAATCGGCTGCGTTCACACACTCGTTGATTTTGTGAATCGTCGCGTTAACCGGACCCAGTTCGACAACCTGTGCACCCATGCGGGCGATAAAGCGTCCGTCTGAGGTGCCGCCCGTCGTCAGCAGCTGCGGCTTAATTTCATTATAGTGCTCAATGGCGTTCACCACCGCATCCACCAGCTTGCCGCGCTGCGTCAGGAACGGCTGGCCGGAAAGCCACCAGTCCACGGTGTAGCGCAGGCTATATTTTTCCAGCAGAGCGACAACGCGCGCTTTGATCGTCTCGTCGGTCAGTTCGGTGCTGAAGCGGAAGTTGAACTGGACGAAAAGATCTCCCGGGATGACGTTGTTGCTGCCGGTTCCGGCCTTGACGTTCGCAATCTGCATGCTGGTCGGCGGGAAGAACTCGTTGCCTTTATCCCACTCGATGCCTACCAGTTCGTTCAGCATTGGTGCGGCGCGGTGGACCGGATTATCGGCCAGATGCGGGTAGGCCACGTGCCCCTGAACCCCATGTATGGTCAGGTTACAGGTCAGCGAGCCGCGGCGACCGTTTTTGACGACATCACCCACCACTTCGGTACTGGACGGCTCGCCGACCAGACAGTAGTCAAGACGCTCGTTGCGCGCCATCAGCGCCTCAACGACCTTCACGGTACCGTTATGGGCGCTGGCTTCTTCGTCAGAGGTGATCAAGAACGCGAGACGGTTTTTGTGGTTCGGATGCTGAGCCACAAAGCGCTCTGCCGCCACCACCATCGCCGCCAGCGAGCCTTTCATGTCTGCCGCGCCGCGGCCGAAGAGCATGCCGTCGCGGATGGTTGGCTCAAACGGCGGGTTAATCCAGCGATCGGCGTCACCGGCGGGAACAACGTCAGTGTGCCCGGCAAAGGCCAGCGTTTCGCCCTGGCCCCGCCACGCCCAGAAGTTCTGGGTGTCGCCAAAATCCATGCGCTCAACGGTAAAACCGATAGCGCGCAGGCGCTCAATCATTAATGCCTGACAACCTGCGTCGTCCGGGCTAAGGGAGGGACGGCGAATAAGCTGTTGAGTCAGCTCAATGACCGGGCATGACATACACTACACCTCAACGAAAAAGTCAGAATAAAGGGTTTCACTGAAACCCAGCAGCATAGGCTGACCTGGCTTGCAGAGCAATGGGCGTTTGATAATTGCCGGCATATCGAGCATCAGCTTTGCCGCGCTGTCGGCGTCAACGATGCTGGCGCGCACGGATTCGTCCAGCTTGCGCCAGGTGGTGCCGCGGGTGTTCAGCAGCGCTTCCCAGCCCAGTTCGTTAATGGCGGTATGCAGAAAATCTGCATCAAGCCCGTCGGCACGGTAATCGTGGAAGCGGTACTCGACGTTATTGGTTTCCAGCCAGCGGCGCGCTTTTTTGATGGTGTCGCAATTTTTAATGCCGTACATCACAACCATGTTGAATCCTTTTGCTCTTATGGCTATTAAACGTTCAGTAAATTCGAAGATATATCTTTAAGCGGAATATAACACATTCAGGAATCGTCTGGATTCACGCTTCTTCTTAATTCAACTCACACTTGTACGCTGAATATACTTTCACCATTTAAGCATAGATGTCCACCGGGTTTAAATTCCGAATAAACTCAGCGCGTAAAATAAAACTCAGCCGTTCGCAGGGTTATTTCAAAATATTGCTGGCCGTCACACAAAATTTAAGCCCCTCCGTTCATATTTATCATAAATCCCCAACGGTGGCGGGATACAATCACAGCGATTGGTTAAACAGTCTTCACAATGATGATACGTTTTCGTAGAATGCGCATAATAATAAGAGAGGTTGTTATGATTGAACGTGAACTGGGGAACTGGAAAGATTTTATCGAAGGCATGCTTCGTAAATGACATTCAGTAAGAATTGCAAGAGCACTAAAATAAGTAAAATAACCATAGTGTGAATTAATCACACAATAAAAAGGCGGCCGAGTAAGCCGCCTTTTTTATGGCTGCGGGTTATTCCTGCCGCTCCCGGAGCGGGAAGCGACGACGCACCAGCACAAAGAACAGCGGCACAAAATAAATCGCCAGGATGGTGGCCGAAATCATCCCACCCATGACGCCGGTACCCACCGCATGCTGGCTGCTTGAGCCTGCACCCGTGCTGGTTGCCATCGGCAGTACGCCAAAAATAAACGCCAGCGAGGTCATCAGGATCGGACGTAAGCGCTGGCGGCAGGCGTGCAGCGTGGCGGCCATCAGCTCGTGGCCTTTGGCATTCATCTCATTGGCAAACTCAACGATCAGAATGGCGTTTTTCGCCGACAGGCCGATCACCGTAAGTAGCCCCACCTGGAAGTAAACGTCGTTCTCCAGGCCGCGCATCCAGGTCGCCAGCAGCGCACCGATAACCCCAAGCGGCACCACCAGCATGACCGAGAATGGAACCGACCAGCTCTCATACAGCGCGGCAAGGCAGAGGAAGACCACCAGCAAAGAAAGCGCATAGAGGGCTGGGGCCTGCGTGCCGGAGAGGCGCTCCTGGTAAGACATGGCCGTCCATTCCAGACCAAACCCGGCGGGCAGCTGCTGCACCAGTTTTTCCATGGTGTCCATGGCGGTACCGGTGCTGACGCCCGGCGCGGCTTCCCCGACGATTTCAACTGCCGAATAGCCGTTATAGCGCTCCAGGCGCGGCGAACCGCTCTCCCAGCGCGACGTGGCAAAGGCGGAGAAGGGGACCATCCCGCCAGAATTATTGCGTACAAACCAGCGGTTAATATCGTCCGGCAACATGCGGAACGGCGCGGCTGCCTGGACATACACTTTTTTCACGCGGCCGCGATCCATAAAGTCATTGACGTAGCTTGAGCCCCATGCGGTTTGCAGGGTGTCGTTGATATCGTCGATCGGGACGCCCAGCGCCTGCGCCTTACGCTGGTCGATATCCACCTGAAGCTGCGGGCTGTCGTCAAGACCGTTGTGACGAACGCGGGTCAGGCCGGGATCTTTCCCTGCAAGTTCCAGCAGCTTGTCGCGCGCGGCCATCAGCGCCGAGTGGCCCGCGCCGGCGTGATCCTGCAGCTCCATATCAAACCCGGCGGAACTGCCCAGGCCGCTGATCGCGGGCGGGCTGCTGGCAAAGACGCGCGCCTCTTTAATGCGTGCAAACGCTTTGGTTGCCCGTTCGATGATGGCGAACGAGGTTCCCGTTCTGGCGTCGCGTTCGTCCCAGTCTTTCAGGCGGACAAACATGCGGGCGACGTTCTGCCCGTTCCCGCCCGGGCCGGAGCCGACGGTAGAGAAGACCGAGACAACGTTATCTTTCTCTTTGGTGAAGAAGTACTGCTCAACGTTCTTAACCACCTTCAGCGTCTGCTGCTGCGTGGAGCCGCTCGGGAGCTGCACCGAGGTGATGAACATCCCCCGGTCCTCCTGCGGCAGGAACGAGGTGGGAAGATGCAGGAACAGCCATACCATGCCGCCCAGCAGTACAACGTAAATCATCATCCAGCGCAGGCTGCGGTGCAGCACTTTACCGACGGCAGATTCATACCGCTCGGCATTACGGTTGAACATACGGTTAAACCAGCCGAAGAACCCTTTCTGGCCGTGATGTTCCCCTTTGTGCAGCGGCTTAAGAAGGGTGGCACAGAGCGCGGGGGTGAGGATCAGCGCCACCAGCACGGAGAGCACCATTGCCGAGACGATGGTGATTGAGAACTGACGGTAAATCGCCCCGGTTGTACCGCCAAAGAAGGCCATCGGGATAAAGACCGCCGACAGCACCATCGCGATACCGACTAACGCCCCCTGAATTTGTCCCATCGATTTGCGCGTCGCCTGACGCGGGGAAAGCCCCTCTTCGCTCATGATGCGCTCAACGTTTTCGACCACCACGATGGCATCGTCCACAAGCAGGCCAATCGCCAGCACCATGGCAAACATCGTCAGGGTGTTGATGCTGTAGCCGAACGCGTAAAGCACCGCAAAGGTGCCCAGCAGCACCACCGGGACGGCAATGGTGGGGATCAGCGTGGCGCGGAAGTTTTGCAGGAACAGGTACATGACCAGGAACACCAGGGCGATCGCTTCCAGCAGGGTTTTGACCACGTCCTCAATCGAGGCTTTAACGAAGGAGGTGGTTTCATAGGCGACTTTGTACTCCAGCCCGTGCGGGAAATACTGCGATAGCTCGTCCAGACGGTCTAATACCAGCTTCGCCGTCGCCATTTCGTTTGCGCCGGAGGCCAGCTTGATCCCCAGGCCGGAGGCCGGGTTGCCGTTAAAGCGGCTCAGGTAATCGTATTTCTCCGCACCCATTTCCACCGTAGCGACGTCGCCCAGACGCACTTCCGAGCCGTCCTGATTCACGCGCAGGGTGATGTTGCGGAACTGGTCCGGGGTCTGAAGCAGAGATTGCGAATTAATGGTGGCGTTCAGGGCCTGTTTATCGACGGAAGGCGTGCCTCCCAGTTGCCCCACGGCAATTTGGGCGTTCTGGGCTTTGATGGCGTCCGTTACGTCGGTTGCCGTCATCTGATAGCTGTTCAGCTTGTTGGGATCCAGCCAGATACGCATTGAGTACTGTGAGCCGTAGGCGTCGATATCCCCCACGCCGTTAATACGGCTGAGCGGGTCCTGAATATTACTGGCGACGTAGTCCGCAATGTCCTGTTTATCCATTGAGCCATCGGTGGAGACAAACGCGATGGTCAGAATGTTGGTATCACCGGTTTTACGCACGGTGACGCCCTGGTTCTGCACGGCCTGGGGCAGCTTACGCATGGCCGACTGCAGCTGGTTTTGTACCTGCTGCACCGCTTCGTCCGGGTCGGTGCCCGCCTCAAAGCTCAGGGTAACCGTGGCCTGTCCCGTGGCGCTGCTTTGGGAGGACATGTACATCAGATTATCCAGACCCGTCATGTTCTGCTCGATAACCTGCGTCACGGTATTTTCCAGCGTTTGTGCGGAGGCGCCGGGGTAGTTTGCTGTGATACGCACGTTAGGCGGTGCCAGATCGGGGTATTGCTCAACGGGAAGAGAAGTAATCGCCAGGACACCTGTCAGACACAACAGGATGGCAAGCACCCAGGCAAAAATGGGGCGATCGATGAAAAAATTCGCCATGAAAGTGTGACCTCGTTTTGCTGCACGTCATTATTGTTTATTGCCCGCATCACTTTAGCGGTAAGGCCCAGGCCAAACGTGGAGAAATAAAGGAGATAATGTAAATTATCATGCGCTTTTCCCAGCGCTTCCCCCTTTACCGTTATTTACCTGTTAACGGCGCGGGGGCGGGGAACGTCACGCTGACCTGCGTGCCGCCGTTTTGCGGCTGCGAGAAGTGCAGCACTCCGCCGAGCCGCTGCGCGCGTTCTCGCATAATGTTCAGCCCGTAGTGTCCCGGCGGCTCGCTGGCCTCGCCAATCCCGATGCCGTTGTCGCGAATGCTGACGCTGTGCGTGCCGTCCACGGCGGTCACGCAGCTGACGGCGATCTCGCTGGCCTGCGCGTGCTTAATCGCATTCAGGACGGCCTCCCGCACGATCTGCAGCAAATGCACCTGCTTCTGCGCGTCAAGCGCCAGGGAGGAGAGGCGGCAGTCGAGGTGCAGCTTCGCCTGCGTCTGGCTCTGCAGGGCATCGAGAGACTCCTGCAGCGCCGCGGGTAAATTCGCATGGTTTAGCGTCAGGCGGAAGGTGGTCAGCAGCTCGCGCAGCTGCTGCCAGGCGTTGTTCAGCTCGCGGGAAAAGTCGGTGATGATGGTCTGCGCGGGGGCATTTTCCGCCGGCACGGCGTGCTTAAGCAGCGTGAGCTGGATCCGCAGATAGGAAAGCACCTGCGCCAGCGAATCGTGCAGCTCGCGGGCGATGGTGGCGCGCTCCTCCATCAGCAGCAGCTGCTGGTAATGCTTCTGCGCCTGGTTAAAGTACAGCCCGCGTCCGAGCATGGTCGCCACGCTTCTCATCAGCGGAAGCGGAACGCTGCCCGTCTCGCTTTGCCAGCGCAGCTCGCCGTAGAGGGTGTCCTGCATCAGCACCGGCAGGGTTTGCAGGGAAATGCCGCTCACCTCCGTTCCTTCAAACAGCCGCCAGTCGTCGCTGGTGCGTAGCTCCAGGTAATTCATCTGCGTGTATTCATGCACAATCTGCAAGATATGCCGGAAGCACAGGCTGTCTATCTGCCCGGTATTGAGCGCCTGGGAGCATTTGAACAGCATGTCGAGCTGCTGGTGGGCTTCGTGTAAATGCCGCGTCTTTTCCGCGACGGAGGCTTCGAGCGACCGATAGAGCGTATGTAGCTCGCCCGACATATGGTTGAAGGCGCGGGAGAGCTGGCCCAGCTCGTTGGGGAGCGCGGTGTCCGGCGCCGGGGTGGTAAATTCACCTCGCTCAATCCGTTCGCTGGCGGCCACCAGGTTGTTCAGCGGCAACACCACCTGGCGGCGAATGCGCCGCAGGGTAAACAGCGTCAGGAGCAGGATACCGAGCGCGCCAGCCAGAGAGAGGAGGGTCACCGTCTGGATTTTATTTTCGGTGTAGTGCTGGAGGGCGAGCACAAAGGCATCAATGCGGCCGACAAAATCCTCAATGTGAGCGTCATACCATGCGCTGTCGCCGCGGGCGATGTGCTTGTCCATGTCCAGCCAGGCCACATGCAGCTGCTGATAGCGCGCCTTGACGTTGTCCGGGACGTACCAGCGGTTCAGCTTCTCCAAAGAAGGCGCGCTTAGCGTTCGCTGCCAGTTCTCGCGATGTGCCATCAGAGAGGGGCTGTTGCGCTGCATCTCGTAGCCGAGGCGGTAGCTCTGCATGCGCAGCGAACCCGCAATGTTGATAGCTTCGGCGTCACGCTGGCTGCTCCCAAGCGTCAGCAGGGCGACGGTGCTGGTCAGCACGGACAGGGCAATAATCGAAAAGAAAGCCCAGGCAAGGCTTCCGGAAACGGGGCGTTTAACGGTCACGGAACGGATCTCTGCATAAAATGGCTCAGCCACAGGTCACGGGCAGTTGTACATTGCCTGATAACGCGGTAGCGAGCAAATAGCTTATTCATACTAAAGATAAGGTTATCGGGTTAAGGCCTGTGGGCATTAACCTGAAATCTGGCGAGAAGAGACGCGCTGCCTGAGCCGACGGACGACAAAGCAGGCTTCACGGGGTAGTATAAACGGACTCATTTAGCCGTGGAGCCCGTATGTCCCTGAACATTACCGTTATCAAAGACAAAATCCTTTCTGAAAATTACTTTGTTCTGCGTAACATCACTTACGATTTAACCCGTAAGAACGGTGACGTGATTCGCCACAAACGCGAAGTCTACGACCGGGGCAATGGCGCAACCATTCTGCTGTATAACCGTGAAAAGCAGAGCGTGGTGCTGATTCGCCAGTTTCGGGTCGCGACCTGGGTCAACGGCAACGCGGACGGGCGTCTGATTGAAACCTGCGCCGGCCTGCTTGATGACGATGAGCCGGAAGTCTGCATCCGCAAGGAGGCCGTTGAGGAGACCGGTTTTGAAGTGGGCGAGGTGCAAAAAGTCTTTGAGCTTTTCATGTCCCCAGGCGGGGTGACCGAGCTGGTTCATTTCTTCATTGCGGAATACACCGATGCCCAGCGCACGCATCGCGGCGGCGGCGTGGAGGATGAGGACATTGAAGTGCTGGAAATGCCTTTCACCCAGGCCGTTGAGATGGTGAAAAGCGGCGAGATCCGCGACGGTAAAGCGGTGATCCTGTTGCAGTATTTGCAAACCAGCGGCTTAATGAACCTCAAAACGATGCCGTGATAACCTGCATTTCAGATAAATCTATCCGATAAATCCGATTGAGCCCGCCCGCCCTGGGCACGAAGATACGCCCCAGATTGACCTTTTCGTTTCCGGGGCTGTGCCATTCATGCGCTACTGCGTTTTGCTTCTCTTCTTTTTCTGCGTGCTACCCGCGCCTCTGGTGTGGGCTGCGCCTGCGCAGCAGTCTTTTTCAGACTGGCAGGTTACCTGCAATAACCAAAATTTTTGTGTTGCCCGGAATACCGGCGAGCATCGCGGTCTGGTCATGACGCTGAGCCGTAGCGCAGGGGCGAAAACGGACGCCAGCCTGCGCATCGATCTCGGCGGGCTTTCGGCCCCGCCGGTTAAAGAGCCTGATATTGCCCCGCGCCTGCTGCTCGATAACGTTCCGTTAAAGCTCAATTCGCAGCACTGGCAGTTAACCCCCTGGCATCTCAAAACTGACGATACGGGTACCATCACCACGTTTCTGAAAACCATTCAGGAAGGGCAGGCGCTGACCCTGCGCGGGGGGAAGCAGACGATCTCGCTGGTCGGCCTGAAGGCGGCGCTGCTGTTCATCGACGCCCAGCAGAAGCGCGTTGGCAGCGAAACGGCGTGGATTAAAAAAGGGGATAGCCCGCCGCTGAGCGTGCCTCCTGCACCAGCATTAAAAAAGGTGGCCGTGGTAAACCCGACGCCGACGCCGCTGACGCATAGCGAGCTGAACGATCTGCTGGACTATGGGACCTGGCGGATGAACAACAGCCAGTGCTCGCTGGATCCTAACCGCCGTGAAGTACGCGTCACTGCATTAACCGATGACAAAGCGCTGTTGATCGTCAGCTGTGAAGCGGGGGCCTATAACACGGTCGATCTGGCGTGGCAGGTATCACGTAAAAAACCGTTCGCCGCCCGCAGCGTCAGGTTACGTTTGCCGTTTACCCCCTCCAGCCAGAGCAGCGACATGGAGCTGATGAACGCCCGCTTCGATGAAAAAACGCGCGAGCTGACGACGCTGGCGCTGGGACGCGGGATTGGAGACTGTGGGATCCAGACGCGCTGGCGTTTTGACGGCCAGCGCTTCCGCCTGGTGCGCTATGCGGAAGAGCCAAGCTGCGATAGCTGGAATGGGCCAGACGCCTGGCCCACGCTGTGGATCACGCGGTAGTTTTACCGGGTGGCGGCTTACAACACCTCGAACCGTAGGCCCGGTAAGGCGAAGCCGCCACCGGGCACGAAGACCGCACTACAGCACGCTCAGCGCCTTCTCCACCACGTTCTCAACGGTAAAGCCGAAGTACGGGAACAGCTTGTCGGCAGGGGCCGATTCACCGTAACCCCGCATGCCAACAATCGCCCCTTTCAGCCCTACGTACTTATACCAGTAGTCGGCAATGCCCGCTTCCACCGCCACGCGCGCCGCAACGCTGGAAGGCAGCACCGATTCCCGATACGCCTCATCCTGAGCGTCAAAAATATCCGTTGAAGGCAGGGATACCACGCGCACCGCGTGGCCTTCGGCGGTCAGTTTCTCCGCCGCTTTTACCGTAATTTCCACCTCAGAGCCGGTGGCAATCAGGATCACGTCCGGCTTGCCGCCGCTGTCTTTCAGGATGTACCCGCCGCGAGCGATGTTTTTTACCTGTTCCGGCGTGCGCTCAATCTGCGTCAGGTTCTGGCGCGACAGGATCAGCGCCGTGGGTCCGCTGTGGCGCTCAACCGCCAGCTTCCAGCCCACCGCCGCTTCCACCTGGTCGCACGGACGCCAGGTGCTGAAGTTTGGCGTTAAGCGCAGGCTCGCCAGCTGCTCCACCGCCTGGTGCGTTGGCCCGTCCTCACCCAGCCCGATGGAGTCGTGGGTGTAAACCATGATCTGCCGGGCCTTCATCAGCGCCGCCATACGCGCCGCGTTTCGGGCGTACTCGACGAACATCAGGAAGGTGGCGGTATAGGGCACGAAGCCGCCGTGATGGGCGATGCCGTTGGCAATCGCGGTCATTCCGAACTCGCGCACGCCGTAGTGAATGTAGTTCCCGGCAATGTCTTCCTTCAGGGATTTAGAGCCGGACCAGATGGTCAGGTTGCTTGGCGCCAGATCCGCCGAGCCGCCGAGCAGCTCAGGCAGGATCGGGCCGATGGCGTTGAGGGTATTTTGCGACGCCTTACGGGTAGCGATTTTCGCCGGGTTGGACTGCAGATTTTCAATCAGCGCCTGGGTTTTATCGTCCCAGTCCTCCGGCAGGCCGCCGCTCATGCGGCGGGAAAACTCGGCGGCCAGCTCCGGGTGCGCTTTTTTGTAGGCGACAAATTTTTCGTTCCACGCCTGCTGCGCTTTTTCACCCGCTTCGCGCGCATCCCAAGCTCTGTAGATCTCTTTCGGGATCTCAAACGGCGGGTATTTCCAGCCCAGCTTCTGGCGGGTTAACGCCACTTCCTCTTCGCCCAGCGCCGCGCCGTGCGCCTCTTCTTTGCCCGCTTTGTTCGGCGAGCCGAAGCCAATGGTGGTGCGGCAGATAATCAGGGACGGTTTGTCCTTCACGCTCTGCGCTTCCTGAATCGCTTTTTTCACCGCCTCAGGATCGTGGCCGTCGATCTCGTGCACCACGTGCCAGTGGTAGGCCTCAAAGCGTTTTGCCGTGTCGTCGGTAAACCAGCCCTCGGTTTCCCCATCGATGGAGATGCCGTTGTGGTCGTAGAAGCCAATCAGCTTGCCGAGCCCCAGCGTCCCCGCCAGCGAGCAAACCTCGTGGGAGATCCCCTCCATCAGGCAGCCGTCACCCATAAAGACATACGTATAGTGGTCGATAATCTCGTGGTCCGGCTGGTTAAACTGTGCGGCCAGCGTGCGCTCGGCAATCGCCAGCCCGACCGCATTCGCCAGCCCCTGGCCCAGCGGCCCGGTAGTGGTTTCCACGCCCGGGGTATAGCCGATTTCCGGGTGGCCCGGCGTTTTGGAGTGCAGCTGGCGGAAGTTTTTTAGCTCCTCAAGCGGCAGATCGTAGCCGGAAAGGTGCAGCAGGCTGTAGAGCAGCATCGAGGCGTGGCCGTTAGAGAGAATAAAACGGTCGCGGTCGTACCAGGTCGGGTCAGTGGGGTTGTGCTTCAGGAAGTCGTTCCACAGCACTTCGGCAATATCGGCCATCCCCATTGGGGCGCCAGGGTGGCCGGAATTGGCTTTTTGTACGGCATCCATGCTGAGGGCGCGAATGGCGTTGGCGAGCTCTTTACGGGACATAGTTCACTCCGTGGCAAGGTTAAAGTTTGGCGGCGAGAAGATCTTCAAGTTTGCGCTGGTCGACGGCGAACTGGCGGATGCCGTCAGCGAGTTTTTCCACGGCCATAGGGTCCTGATTGTGCTCCCAGCGGAACTCCGCTTCGGTCATGGCTTTCGGTTTTGGCAGTACGGTAGAGGTCGGCACCAGCTTGCGGATCACCGTTTCGTCGCTCTCCTGCAGCTTTTTCAGCAGGTCAGGGGAGATGGTCAGACGGTCGCACCCCGCGAGCGCCAGGATCTGCTCGGTGCGGCGGAAGCTGGCGCCCATCACGATGGTCTCGTAGCGGTGCTGCTTGTAATAATCGTAGATATTACGCACCGACTTCACGCCAGGGTCTTCCTCTACCACGTACGGGTCCATCGGCTGTTTCGCCTGATACCAGTCGTAGATGCGCCCGACAAACGGCGAGATCAGGAACACGCCCGCTTCGGCACAGGCGCGCGCCTGGGCAAACGAGAACAGCAGCGTCAGGTTGCAGTGGATCCCCTCTTTTTCCAGCACCTCTGCCGCGCGGATGCCTTCCCATGTGGACGCGAGCTTGATCAGAATGCGCGACTTATCGATCCCCTGCTCCTGGTAGAGCTCCACCAGGCGGCGCGCTTTGTTAATACTCTTTTCCTGGTCGAATGAGAGGCGGGCGTCCACTTCGGTCGACACGCGCCCCGGAATGCTTTTCAGAATTTCCGCACCAAAATTAACCGCCAGCTTGTCGCTGGCTTCAGCAACCTGCTGCTCCTGCGTTTTCCCGCGCTGTTTACCGTAGGCAATCGCGTCATCAAGCAGATGGCTAAAGTGGGCAAGCCCCGCCGCTTTCAGAAGCAGCGAAGGGTTGGTGGTCGCGTCCTCCGGCTGATAGTGGCGAATCGACTCGATATCGCCGCTGTCTGCAACCACGGTGGTGAATTGTTTGATGCCGTCTAGCTGGTTCATAAATAATTACTCCTTGGAAATAAAAGAGTTAGATGAGTGCGTTAGTTCACACTTCTGAGAAAATCATGATGGACTTAACAAAAAAGCATAGCAGACGGGGCAGGCATTGCTTTTGAGACGGGTAACATGGCTGTTATAAATTGATAACAATTTTTAATGTGTGATGGTGAGAGTTTGGCAGCCTTCAAAGTTTATGCGCTGTCCTGAGGCGATACTAGGCGGCACACCAGGGTGTGCATCAGGATCGCTTACGTCACCCTTTTGATCGATACGTGAAAGGAAAAATAAGATGGATGAGCAGTTGAAACAGAGTGCCCTCGATTTTCACGAGTTCCCAGTCCCCGGTAAAATTCAGGTCTCTCCAACCAAGCCGCTGGCGACGCAGCGCGATCTGGCGCTGGCCTACTCGCCGGGCGTAGCGGCGCCGTGTCTGGAAATCGAAAAAGACCCGCTGGCGGCCTACAAATACACCGCGCGCGGCAACCTTGTCGCCGTTATCTCTAACGGTACGGCGGTGCTGGGCCTGGGCAACATTGGCGCTCTGGCCGGTAAACCGGTGATGGAAGGGAAGGGCGTACTGTTTAAGAAATTCGCCGGTATCGACGTGTTCGATATCGAAGTGGACGAACTCGATCCCGATAAGTTCATCAACGTGGTTGCCGCGCTGGAGCCGACCTTCGGCGGGATCAACCTGGAAGACATCAAAGCGCCGGAATGTTTCTATATCGAGCAAAAGCTGCGCGAGCGTATGAACATTCCCGTGTTCCATGACGACCAGCACGGGACGGCGATTATCAGCACCGCCGCCATTCTGAACGGCCTGCGCGTGGTGGAGAAAAACCTCTCCGACGTGCGTATGGTGGTCTCCGGCGCGGGCGCGGCGGCCATCGCCTGTATGAACCTGCTGGTGGCGCTGGGGATGCAGAAACACAATATCGTGGTCTGCGACTCTAAGGGCGTTATCTACAAAGACCGCGAGCCGAACATGGCGGAAACCAAGGCGGCGTATGCGGTGGAAGATGACGGCAAGCGCACGCTTGAGGACGTGATTGACGGCGCGGATATCTTCCTCGGCTGTTCAGGCCCGAAAGTGCTAACCCAGGAGATGGTGCAGAAAATGGCGCGGGCGCCAATGATTCTGGCGCTGGCGAACCCGGAGCCGGAAATTCTGCCGCCGCTGGCGAAAGCGGTGCGTGAAGACGCCATTATCTGTACCGGCCGTTCGGACTACCCGAACCAGGTGAACAACGTGCTCTGCTTCCCGTTCATCTTCCGCGGCGCGCTGGACGTTGGCGCAACGGCGATCAACGAAGAGATGAAGCTGGCCGCCGTTCACGCCATCGCCGAGCTGGCGCACGCCGAGCAGAGCGAGGTTGTCGCCTCCGCGTACGGGGATCAGGACCTGAGCTTTGGCCCGGACTACATCATTCCAAAACCGTTCGACCCGCGTCTGATTGTCAAAATTGCGCCAGCCGTCGCCAAAGCGGCGATGGACTCCGGCGTGGCAACGCGTCCGATTCAGGATTTCGACGCGTACGTCGATAAGCTCACCGAGTTTGTCTACAAAACCAACCTGTTTATGAAGCCGATCTTCTCTCAGGCCCGCGCAGACGCGAAGCGCGTGGTGCTGGCGGAAGGGGAAGAGGCGCGCGTGCTGCACGCCACGCAGGAGCTGATCACCTTAGGGCTGGCGAAGCCGATCCTGATCGGTCGCCCGAGCGTGATCGAGATGCGCATTCAGAAGCTGGGCCTGCAGATCAAGCCGGGCGTCGACTTTGAGATCGTTAACAACGAATCCGATCCGCGCTTTAAGGAGTACTGGAACGAATACTACGCGATCATGAAGCGTCGCGGGATCACCCAGGAGCAGGCGCAGCGGGCGGTGATCAGCAATACCACGGTCATCGGCGCGATCATGGTCCATCGCGGCGAGGCGGATGCGCTGATCTGCGGCACCATCGGCGATTATCACGAGCACTTTAGCGTGGTGCAGGAGATCTTCGGCTATCGCGACGGCGTCCATACCGCCGGAGCGATGAACGCGCTGCTGCTGCCGAGCGGCAACACCTTTATTGCGGATACCTACGTGAACGACGACCCGACCCCGGAGGAGCTGGCGGAAATCACCGTGATGGCGGCCGAAACCGTGCGTCGCTTTGGCATTGAGCCGAAGGTGGCGCTGCTGTCGCACTCTAACTTTGGTTCGTCTAAATCCGCGGCGGCCTGCAAAATGCGCCAGACGCTGGAGCTGGTGCGCGAGCGTGCGCCGGAGCTGATGATTGACGGGGAAATGCACGGTGATGCCGCGCTGGTGGAGAGCATCCGCAACGAACGTATGCCGGACAGCCCGCTGAAGGGATCGGCGAACATACTGATTATGCCGAACGTGGAAGCGGCGCGTATCAGCTACAACCTGCTGCGCGTCTCCAGCTCTGAAGGTGTGACCGTAGGACCGGTGCTGATGGGCGTGGCGAAGCCGGTGCACGTGTTGACGCCGATTGCCTCCGTGCGCCGCATCGTGAACATGGTGGCGCTGGCGGTGGTTGAGGCGCAGACGCAGCCGCTTTAACTTCCTTACCCCTCACCATACCCCTCTCCCCAAAGGGGAGAGGGGTATGATTACACCCAGTCCCGAACCTGAATAAACGCTTTCAAGGCAGCCTCCGGGCTGCCTTCTTTTGGCTCGTAGCAGTACTCCCAGCGCACCAGCGGCGGCATCGACATCAGAATCGACTCCGTGCGTCCGCCGGTCTGCAGCCCGAACAGCGTCCCGCGATCCCACACCAGGTTGAACTCCACGTACCGCCCGCGACGATAAAGCTGGAACTCACGCTCGCGCACGCCATAGTCAGTGTTTTTACGGCGTTCGACGATTGGCATATAGGCATCGGTAAAGCCTTCGCCAACCGCGCGCATAAAGCTGAACGCGGTGTCAAAATCCGGCGCGTTGAGATCGTCAAAGAACAGCCCGCCGATGCCGCGCTGCTCGTCGCGGTGCTTCAGGTAAAAGTAGTCGTCGCACCACTTTTTAAATTTCGGGTAGACGTCCTCGCCAAACGGCAGACAAAGGTCGCGCGCGGTGGTGTGCCAGTGTACGGCGTCTTCTTCAAAACCGTAGTAGGGCGTGAGGTCGAAACCGCCGCCAAACCACCAGACCGGATCGGCCCCCGGTTTTTCTGCAATGAAAAAACGCACGTTGGCGTGGCTGGTCGGCACGAACGGGTTGTGCGGGTGGATCACCAGCGAGACGCCCATCGCTTCAAAGCTGCGGCCAGCCAGCTCCGGGCGGTGCGCGGTCGCAGACGCGGGCATGGCGTCGCCGTGAACGTGGGAAAAATTCACGCCCGCCTGTTCAAAAATGCCGCCGTTTCGCAGCACCCGGCTGCGCCCGCCGCCGCCGGCTTCGCGCTGCCAGCTATCTTCCTGAAATTCACCGCCGTCTGCGGCGGCCAGTTTCCGGCAAATCTCATCCTGCAGCTGCAGCAGGAACGTTTTGACCAGATGTGCATTGGGTTTCATCAACGTTTCCTGGAGTGCGCTTTTTGGTTATCGAACCAGTTGAAGTAGCTGATAATGCCGGAGGCGATGGCGTTGGCGATCTTCTGGCGAAACGCCGTGGTGCCGAGCAGCCGCTCTTCTTCCGGGTTGGTAATAAAGGACGTTTCCACCAGCACGGACGGGATTGACGGCGACTTCAGCACCACAAACGCCGCCTGTTCCGTGCTTTTACTGTGCAGACGGTGCACCGGCTTAATCCGCTTGAGGATATGCGAGCCGAGCGTCAGGCTGTTTTTGATGGTGTCCGTTTGCACGAGATCGAACAGCACCTGCTGCAACAGATGATCTTTATCCGTAGCTTTCTTACCGGCCACTTCATCCGCCCGGTTTTCGCGATCGGAAAGGTATTTCGCCATCGCGCTACTGGCACCGCGGTTGGAGAGGGCAAACACCGACGCGCCTGCGGCTGACGGGTTGGTAAAACCGTCCGCGTGGATCGACATAAACAGATCTGCGCCGTGCTTATGGGCGATCTCGACGCGGTCGTACAGCGGAATGAACGTGTCGCCCGTGCGCGTCAGGCGGGCGTCAATGCCGTTGCTGCGTAAAATCGATCGCACATTTTTTGCAATCGCCAGCACGACGTGTTTCTCTTTCGACCCGTTTCTGCCGATGGCGCCGGTATCAATACCGCCGTGGCCCGGATCGAGCATCACCAGACGCTTTGCGCCCGGCTTTTTGGTTTTCGGCTTACTGTGTCCGTTACTGGTTTTGAGCGTGCTCTCTTCTTTTGCCTGAGCCTGCTTAGCGATGCCCGTTAACGTTAAGGCCGCCAGCCCCGCTTTGAGAACCTGACGACGCGATGTGAGTGCTTTTAATGGTTTGAATGTGCTCATGCGGCCTGAATACTGAAAAATGGGGTCCTGGTGTTATATCGTATCGTGTTTCCCGTTACGACAGTCCTTATTGAGAATTGTTTTACTTTTCATTTCAATACGTGACAAAGTGACATTATGCCAAATTTTGGCGAGATTTTCCCCGGTTATTGGCTAAACGCCCCGTTCACGCCATAATCACTGTTTTTAAACCCGAAAAGGCGGTTAATACCATGGAGATACGCGTTTTTCGCCAGGAAGATTTCGAAGAGGTGATCACCCTTTGGGAGCGCTGCGATTTGCTGCGTCCGTGGAACGATCCGGAAATGGATATCGAACGTAAGGTGAATCACGACGTTAGCCTGTTTCTGGTCGCGGAAGTGAACGGCGAGGTTGTCGGTACGGTGATGGGCGGCTATGACGGACATCGCGGCTCGGCCTATTATCTGGGCGTCCACCCGGAATACCGGGCGCGCGGCATCGCCAACGCGCTGCTCAATCGTCTTGAAAAGAAACTCATCGCTCGCGGCTGCCCGAAAATCCAGATCATGGTGCGGGAAGATAACGACGTGGTGCTGGGCATGTATGAGCGTCTGGGCTACGAGCACGCCGACGTGCTGACGCTAGGTAAGCGTTTGATCGAAGATGAAGAGTACTGAGATCCACCCGGCTGACTATGACGCGCAGGGCCGCGTCAGGCTGCCGTTTTTATTCTGGTGCGTTTTGCTGCTCCAGGCCCGTACCTGGGTGCTGTTTGTGATGGCCGGCGCGTCGCGCGGGCAGGGCGATACGCTGCTGAATCTCTTTTATCCCGATCACGATGCCTTCTGGCTCGGCTTATTGCCGGGCGTACCGGCGGTGGTGGCTTTTTTGTGCAGCGGTCGACGGCATGTAATCCCGCGTCTGTGGCGTGCTCTTCGCTGGCTGCTGATCCTCGCCCAGATTGCGCTGCTGCTCTGGCAACCCGTGCTCTGGTGGTTGGGTGAACCGCTTTCGGGTATCGGCATCGCGCTGGTGGTGGCGGATATCGTGGCGCTGCTGTGGCTGCTGACGAATCCCCGCTTACGCGCCTGTTTTACGCAAGAGTCAGATTAGCGCGGCACTTTTTGCCGATGCCGCACTCCAACAAGCGTTGATTTAATTAGAAAGGACGTTTCAATGAAATCGCTGCGTTTACTTTTATGCGCTCTCCCGCTGGCGTTAACCGGCTGTTCGACGCTCTCTTCCATTAACTGGTCCGCCGCGTATCCGTGGAACTGGTTTGGCTCTTCCACCGAAGTGACCGAGCAGGGCGTAGGAAAAATTACCGCGTCGACCGCGCTCGATCAGGACGCTATTCAGGATGCCCTGAGCAGTGACTATCGCCTGCGTAGCGGGATGAAAACCGAGAATGGCAACATTGTGCGTTACTTTGAAGCGCTGAAGGGCGACAAGCTGGCGCTGGTGATCAACGGTGACAAAGGCACGGTAAACCGAATTGCCGTGATGGATGAAGATATTCCGACGGCGAGCGGTGTGAAAGTGGGTACGCCGTTTAGCGACCTTTATAAACAGGCCTTTGGCAACTGCAGCAGCGCCCCTTCGGACGATGGCGTGGCGGTGGAATGTAAGGCGGAAGGCAGCCAGCACATCAGCTATGTCTTCACCGGAACCTGGAGCGGTCCGGAAGGATTGATGCCCTCTGACGACACGCTGAAGAGCTGGAAAGTGAGCAAAATAGTCTGGAAGCAGTAATTTGCGCCTGAACAAACCGCCTAGCTGAAATCCGGGTATAATAGCCGCCATCAATGCCACGCTGACGTGGCATCTTTATTTCAGGAGGAGCGATGTCTCAGGTTCAGAGTGGCATTTTGCCAGAACATTGCCGCGCGGCGATTTGGATTGAAGCCAATGTTAAAGGGGACGTGGATGCCCTGCGCGCGGCCAGCAAAGTTTTCGTTGATAAACTGGCCACCTTCCAGGCCAAATTCCCGGACGCCCATCTGGGCGCCGTTGTTGCCTTCGGCAATAACGTCTGGCGTCAGCTGAGCGGCGGCGAAGGTGCGGAAGAGCTGAAGGACTTTATCCCTTACGGCAAAGGGCTTGCGCCAGCCACCCAGTACGACGTGCTGATCCACATCCTCTCCCTGCGCCACGACGTGAACTTCTCCGTTGCACAGGCGGCGGTTGAAGCGTTTGGCGACAGCATCGACGTGCAGGAAGAGGTTCACGGCTTCCGCTGGGTGGAAGAGCGCGATCTTAGCGGCTTCGTTGACGGCACCGAAAACCCGGCGGGTGAAGAGGTTCGTCGCGACGTGGCGGTCATCAAAGACGGCGTGGACGCGGGCGGCAGCTACGTGTTCGTCCAGCGCTGGGAGCACAACCTCAAGCAGCTTAACCGCATGAGCGTGCATGACCAGGAGATGATGATTGGCCGCACTAAAGAAGCCAACGAAGAGATTGACGGCGATGAGCGTCCGGTGACCTCTCACCTGTCCCGCGTTGACCTCAAAGAGGACGGTAAAGGGCTGAAGATTGTTCGTCAGAGCCTGCCGTACGGCACGGCAAGCGGCACGCACGGCCTCTACTTTTGCGCCTACTGCGCGCGCCTGCACAATATTGAGCAGCAGCTGCTGAGCATGTTCGGTGACACCGACGGCAAGCGCGACGCCATGCTGCGCTTCACCAAACCGGTGACCGGCGGCTACTACTTTGCGCCGTCGGTTGAGCGTCTGCTGGCGCTGTAATAGCCTTTCTCCCTCTCCCTGTGGGAGAGGGCCGGGGTGAGGGCGTCAGGCCGCACCCCTTATTCTCTTTTCTGCTTGTAAATCACCAAACGGTATATAAAACCGTTACTCCTTTCATCCCCGTTATAAATATTATGACTATAAGATAGTCATCACATTTATAAGGGTGCGCAATGGCCGTTACTGTACTGAAAAAAGGAACTCTGGCACTGGCAGGTTTACTGCTGGTGGCCCAGGCGCAGGCGACCGAGCTGCTGAACAGCTCGTATGATGTCTCCCGCGAGCTGTTTGCCGCCCTTAACCCACCGTTCGAGCAGCAGTGGGCGAAAGAAAACAATGGCGATAAGCTGACCATCAAGCAGTCCCACGCCGGTTCATCCAAGCAGGCGCTGGCGATTTTGCAGGGGCTGAAAGCAGATGTCGTGACCTACAACCAGGTGACTGACGTGCAGATCCTGCACGACAAGGGCAAGCTGATCCCGGCTGACTGGCAGAGCCGCCTGCCTAACAATAGCTCGCCGTTCTACTCTACCATGGGCTTCCTGGTGCGTAAGGGTAATCCGAAGAACATCCACGACTGGAGCGACCTGGTGCGTTCCGACGTGAAGCTGATTTTCCCGAACCCAAAAACCTCCGGCAACGCGCGCTACACCTATTTAGCCGCGTGGGGCGCGGCGGACAAGGCTGACGGCAACGACAAAGCCAAAACCGAGCAGTTCATGACCCAGTTCCTGAAAAACGTCGAAGTGTTTGATACCGGCGGCCGCGGCGCGACCACGACCTTCGCCGAACGCGGTCTGGGTGACGTACTGATCAGCTTTGAATCCGAAGTGAACAACATTCGCAAGCAGTATGAAGCGCAGGGCTTCGAGGTGGTAATCCCGAAAACCAACATCCTGGCCGAGTTCCCGGTGGCGTGGGTGGATAAAAACGTGCAGGCGAACGGCACCGAGAAAGCGGCAAAAGCCTATCTCAACTACCTGTACAGCCCGCAGGCGCAGACCATCATCACCGATTACTACTACCGCGTGAACAACCCGGACGTGATGAACAAACTGAAGGACAAATTCCCGCAAACCGCGCTGTTCCGCGTGGAAGATCATTTCGGCTCCTGGCCTGAGGTGATGAAAACGCACTTTGCCAGCGGCGGTGAGTTAGACAAATTGCTGGCGGCGGGGCGTAAGTAATGTTTGCAGTCTCGACAAAACGCGTGCTGCCGGGCTTTACCTTAAGCCTCGGGACCAGCCTGCTGTTCGTCTGCCTGATCCTGCTGCTGCCGCTCAGCGCGCTGGTGATGCAGCTTGCTCAGATGAGCTGGGCGCAGTACTGGGAGGTCATCACCAACCCGCAGGTGGTGGCGGCCTATAAGGTGACGCTGCTGTCGGCGTTTGTCGCCTCCATTTTTAACGGCGTGTTTGGCCTGCTGATGGCGTGGATCTTAACCCGCTATCGTTTCCCGGGCCGCACGCTGCTTGACGCCCTGATGGATCTGCCTTTTGCGCTGCCGACGGCGGTTGCGGGCTTAACCCTCGCGTCGCTCTTCTCCGTGAACGGGCTGTACGGCGAGTGGCTGGCGAAGTTTGATATCAAAGTGACCTACACCTGGCTCGGGATCGCGGTGGCGATGGCCTTTACCAGCATCCCGTTTGTGGTCCGTACCGTGCAGCCGGTGCTGGAAGAGCTGGGTCCGGAATACGAAGAAGCGGCGGAAACGCTGGGCGCCACGCGCTGGCAGAGCTTCCGTAAAGTGGTTCTGCCGGAGCTCTCTCCGGCGCTGATGGCGGGCGTCGCGCTGTCGTTTACCCGCAGCCTGGGTGAGTTCGGCGCGGTAATTTTTATCGCCGGGAACATCGCCTGGAAAACGGAAGTCACCTCGCTGATGATTTTTATCCGTCTGCAGGAGTTTGATTATCCGGCGGCGAGCGCCATTGCCTCGGTGATCCTGGCGGCCTCGCTGCTGCTGCTGTACTCGATTAACACTCTGCAAAGTCGCTTTGGTCGACGTGTGGTAGGTCACTGATGGCGGAAGTTACGCAATTGAAGCGATACGATGCGCCCCGCATCAACTTGGGTAAATGGTTTCTGATTGGCGTGGGCGTGCTGGTGTCCGCCCTCATTCTCGTCGTGCCGACGATCTATATCTTCGTTCAGGCGTTCAGCAAGGGGCTGATGCCCGCGCTGGAAAACCTGGCAGACCCGGATATGCTGCATGCCATCTGGCTGACCGTGTTGATTGCGTTGATCACGGTACCGGTGAACCTGGTGTTCGGAACCCTGCTGGCCTGGCTGGTGACGCGCTTTAACTTCCCGGGACGTCAGATGCTGCTGACCCTGCTGGATATTCCGTTTGCCGTGTCGCCTGTTGTTGCCGGTCTGGTTTACCTGCTCTTTTACGGCTCCAACGGCCCGCTGGGCGGCTGGCTGGATGAGCATAACCTGCAGATCATGTTCGCCTGGCCGGGCATGGTGCTGGTGACCATCTTTGTGACCTGTCCGTTCGTGGTGCGCGAGCTGGTTCCGGTGATGTTAAGCCAGGGCAGCAACGAAGACGAAGCGGCGGTGCTGCTGGGCGCATCCGGCTGGCAGATGTTCCGTCGCGTCACGCTGCCGAACATTCGCTGGGCGCTGCTTTACGGCGTGGTGCTGACCAACGCCCGCGCGATCGGTGAGTTCGGTGCCGTTTCCGTCGTCTCCGGATCCATCCGTGGTGAGACCCTGTCGCTGCCGCTCCAGATTGAGCTGCTGCAGCAGGACTACAACACCATCGGCTCGTTTACTGCCGCAGCGTTGCTGACGCTGATGGCCATTTTGACCCTGTTTTTGAAGAGTGTGGTGCAGTGGCGTTTAGAGAATCAGGAAAAACGTCAGCATCAGGAGGGAAATCATGAGCATTGAGATTGCCAATATTAAGAAGTCTTTTGGTCGCACCCAGGTGCTGAATGATATCTCGCTGGATATCCCTTCCGGACAAATGGTGGCGCTGCTGGGGCCGTCTGGCTCGGGCAAAACCACGCTGCTGCGTATTATCGCCGGGCTTGAACACCAGACCAGCGGGCACATCCGCTTCCACGGTACCGACGTGAGCCGCCTGCACGCTCGCGATCGTAAAGTGGGCTTTGTGTTTCAGCACTACGCGCTGTTCCGCCACATGACCGTGTTTGACAACATCGCGTTTGGCCTGACCGTGCTGCCGCGTCGCGAGCGCCCGGACGCGGCAACCATTAAAGCGAAAGTGACCAAACTGCTGGAGATGGTGCAGCTGGCTCACCTGGCGGACCGTTTCCCGGCCCAGCTTTCCGGCGGGCAGAAGCAGCGCGTGGCGCTGGCGCGCGCCCTGGCCGTTGAGCCGCAAATTTTGCTGCTTGATGAACCGTTTGGCGCGCTGGATGCGCAGGTGCGTAAAGAGCTGCGCCGCTGGCTGCGTCAGCTGCATGAAGAGCTGAAGTTCACCAGCGTCTTCGTGACCCACGACCAGGAAGAGGCGATGGAAGTCGCGGACCGCGTGGTGGTCATGAGCCAGGGCAACATCGAGCAGGTTGACGAGCCGGAACAGCTCTGGCGCGAGCCGGCGACCCGCTTCGTGCTGGAGTTTATGGGCGAGGTGAACCGTCTGCAGGGCACCATTCGCGGCGGGCAGTTCCACGTCGGCGCGCACCGCTGGCCGCTGGGCTACACCTCCGCGCATCAGGGGCCGGTCGATCTGTTCCTGCGCCCGTGGGAGGTGGACATCAGCCGTCGAACCAGCCTGGACTCCCCGCTGCCGGTACTGGTGCTGGAAGCTAGCCCTAAAGGGCACTACACCCAATTGGTGGTACAGCCGCTGGGCTGGTACACCGAGCCGCTGACCGTGGTCATGCGCGACGACGTGCCGCCTCACCGGGGCGAGCGCCTGTTTGTCGGGCTGCAGCATGCGCGCATCTATCACGGTAACGAGCGGATTGAGGCGCGCGAGGATATTGCTCTGGCGGAGTCAGCCTGATAGGTTATTGAGTATGTTTTTCGCCCGGTGGCGTGATGCTTACCGGGCTTTTTATTGAGTAAAAAACGTGAATACACTCGAACACACCATCGGCAACACTCCTCTGGTCAAGCTTCAGCGCATGGGGTGCGACAACGGCAGCGAAATCTGGGTCAAACTCGAAGGCAACAACCCGGCGGGATCGGTGAAAGACCGCGCGGCGCTGTCGATGATTGTCCAGGCCGAGAAACGCGGTGAAATTAAGCCCGGCGACGTGCTGATTGAAGCCACCAGCGGCAACACCGGCATCGCGCTGGCGATGATTGCGGCGCTGAAAGGCTACCGCATGAAGCTGCTGATGCCGGACAACATGAGCCAGGAGCGCCGCGCCGCCATGCGCGCCTACGGGGCCGAGCTGATTCTGGTGACCAAAGAGCAGGGGATGGAAGGCGCGCGCGACTTAGCGTTAGAGATGGCCGAGCGCGGCGAAGGTAAGCTGCTCGATCAGTTCAATAACCCGGACAACCCGTACGCGCACTACACCACCACCGGGCCGGAAATCTGGCAGCAAACCGACGGGCGCATTACCCATTTCGTCTCCAGCATGGGCACCACCGGCACCATT
This sequence comes from Enterobacter sp. 118C5, assembly GCF_034107645.1. Classification (NCBI taxonomy): domain Bacteria; kingdom Pseudomonadati; phylum Pseudomonadota; class Gammaproteobacteria; order Enterobacterales; family Enterobacteriaceae; genus Enterobacter; species Enterobacter sp. 118C5. The sequence continues at coordinate 165,417 of NZ_JAWNEU010000007.1, forward strand.
ACCGGCGTGTCGCGTTTTCTGCGCGAGCAGGCGAAAGCCGTCACCATCGTTGGCCTGCAGCCGGAAGAGGGGAGCAGCATTCCGGGCATTCGCCGCTGGCCGGCGGAGTATATGCCGGGCATTTTTAATGCGCAGCTGGTGGATCAGGTGCTGGATATTCATCAGCGCGAGGCGGAAAATACTATGCGTGAACTGGCCGTGCGTGAAGGCATCTTCTGCGGGGTCAGCTCGGGGGGCGCGGTAGCGGGTGCGTTGCGCGTGGCGCAGGCAAACCCCGGCGCGGTCGTGGTGGCGATTATCTGCGACCGCGGCGATCGCTATCTGTCTACCGGCGTCTTTGGTGAAGAGAGTTATTCGCAGGGGGCGGGGATTTAAGCGTCATGGAAATGATTCTATTCCGGGATAACACCCGGGCGCAGCAAACCGACATTGTCGCGGTGCAGTCGCAGGTGGTTTACGGCAGCGTGGGGAACAGCATTGCGGTGCCGAACATTCGTACCCACCGGCTGAACGTCACCGCCGTGCCGACGGTGCTGTTTAGCAACACGCCGCACTACGACACCTTCTACGGCGGGGTGATCCCCGACGAGTGGTTCAGCGGCTACCTGGAGGCGCTGGAAGAGCGCGAGATCCTGCGCGAGCTTAAAGCAGTCACTACCGGTTACATGGGCAGCGCCAGCCAGATCGCGCTGCTGGCGCAGTGGCTGAGGGCGGTCAAAGCGCAGCATCCTGACCTGCTGGTGCTGGTCGACCCGGTTATCGGCGATATCGACAGCGGAATGTACGTCAAGCCCGATATTCCGGAAGCCTACCGGGAGCACCTGCTTCCGCTGGCGCAGGGGATTACACCAAACGTTTATGAGCTGGAAGTGTTAAGCGGTAAGGCGTGCCGGACGCCGGAAAGCGCTATTGCCGCCGCGCAGGGATTGCTCTCTGACACTCTGAAATGGGTGGCGATCACCAGCGCGCCGGTCGCTGACGATCCGCAAAACATCCACGTAGTGTTGGTGACGCATGAGGGCGTTACCGTCAGCGCGCATCCGCGCGTAGAAACCGATCTGAAAGGGACGGGGGATCTGTTCTGTTCAGAGCTGGTGAGCGGGATTGTTGAGGGGAAAACCGTTGCCGATGCCATTCGCATGGCCGGCGATCGGGTGACTGACGTAATGCTTTATACCCAGTCGAAAGGCTACGACGAGCTTATCCTTCCTGCATAAACAAAAATGGCGCCCGAAGGCGCCATTTTACCGTGCGGCAAGAATTACTTCTTGATGCGGATAACCGGGGTTTCACCCACGGTGACGCTGCCAGACAGTTTGATCAGTTCTTTGATTTCATCCATGTTGGAGATAACAACCGGCGTCAGGGTAGACTTGGCTTTTTCTTCCAGCAGTGGCAGATCGAATTCAATCACCGGGTCGCCAACTTTAACACGCTGGCCTTCTTCCGCGATACGTTTGAAGCCTTCGCCTTTCAGTTCAACGGTGTCGATACCGAAGTGAACGAACAGTTCGATACCGCTATCAGATTCGATAGAGAACGCATGGTTGGTTTCAAAAATTTTACCGATGGTGCCGTCAACTGGAGCAACCATTTTGTTGCCAGTTGGTTTGATAGCAATGCCATCACCAACGATTTTCTCAGCAAACACTACATCCGGCACGTCTTCGATGTTGACGATCTCGCCGGAGAGCGGAGCAACAATCTCAATAGTTCCGGAGTCTTTCTTATCATCAGAAACCAGAGATTTCAGTTTATCGAACAAACCCATGATCTTCTCCTAAGCAGTAATTTGGGCCGCATCTCGTGGATTAGCAGATTGTTTTTTCTTCAATGAACTTGTTAACCAGCGTCATTAACTCGTCCGTTGTCGGTTGAGCAAGAGCCTGCTCTGCTAACACCTTCGCATCTTCGAAGTTCGTGTTACGGATAATCTTCTTAATGCGCGGGATGGAAATGGCGCTCATAGAGAATTCGTCCAGACCCATACCCAGCAACAGAAGTGTAGCACGTTCGTCGCCTGCAAGCTCACCACACATGCCAGTCCATTTACCTTCTGCATGAGAAGCATCAATAACTTGCTTGATCAAGTTCAGTACGGACGGTGACATTGGCTGGTAGAGATGTGAAATCATATCATTACCACGGTCAACTGCCAGGGTGTACTGCGTTAAATCATTGGTGCCGATACTAAAGAAATCAACTTCTTTGGCTAAATGACGCGCAATGGTCGCCGCCGCTGGTGTTTCCACCATCACGCCGATCTCGATTGACTCGTCAAATGCTTTACCTTCGTCGCGCAGTTCCTGTTTGTAGATTTCGATCTCTTTCTTCAGTGTACGCACTTCTTCAACAGAGATGATCATCGGGAACATGATGCGCAGCTTACCGAAAGCGGAGGCACGCAGGATAGCGCGAACCTGGTCACGCAGGATCTCTTTACGATCCATCGCGATACGCACGGCACGCCAGCCCAGGAACGGGTTCTCTTCTTTCGGGAAGTTCATGTACGGCAGCTCTTTGTCGCCACCGATGTCCATGGTGCGGACGATAACCGCCTGTGAGCCACACGCTTCTGCGACGGCTTTATACGCAGCAAACTGCTCTTCTTCAGTTGGCAGCGCGTCACGGTCCATGAACAGGAATTCTGTACGGTAGAGACCTACACCTTCCGCACCGTTGCGCTCAGCGCCATCAACGTCGCGTACGGTACCGATGTTTGCGCACACTTCTACCTGATGGCCGTCCAACGTGATGGCCGGCAGGTCTTTCAGCTTAGCGAGTTCCGCTTTTTCAGTCGCAACCTGCTCCTGAACCGCGCGCAGTTTTTCGATCTCTTCGTTAGTTGGATTGACGTAAACCAGATTGTTTACGGCATCCAGAATCAGATAGTCGCCGTTTTTCACCTGAGAGGTGACGCTACCGGTACCCACGATGGCAGGCAGTTCCAGAGAACGCGCCATGATAGAGGTGTGGGAGGTACGGCCACCCGCGTCGGTGATGAAACCGAGAACCTTTTTCAGGTTCAGCTGTGCGGTTTCAGACGGGGTGAGGTCAGCGGCAACCAGGATCACTTCATCCTGAATCGCGCTCAGGTCGATGATGGCCAGGCCCAGGATGTTGCGCAGCAGGCGCTTACCGATATCACGTACGTCAGCCGCACGCTCTTTCAGGTATTCATCATCCAGCTCTTCCAGGGCAGTTGCCTGACCTTCGATAACTTCATGCGCAGCCGCGTCGGCCGTCATGCCTTTATCTTTAATCAGGGCTATGATTTCCTGCTCCAGCTCCTCATCTTCGAGCAGCATGATGTGCCCTTCGAAGATGGCTTCTTTTTCTTCACCGAAAGTTTCGCCAGCTTTAGTTTTGATCGCTTCCAGTTGCGCAGATGCCTTGGCACGACCGCTCAGAAAACGTTCAACTTCCTGATCAACCTTGTCGGCAGAAATTTTTTTCCGGTCGATGACGATCTCGTCTTCTTTCAGCAGCAGTGCTTTGCCGAAAGCGATACCCGGGGATGCTAAAATGCCTGAAATCATAACCCTACCTTACTTGTGACTGATATTTAAAAGAACCCGTAAACTTACTCGAGCTCAGCCATCAGTTTAACCAGATGCTCAACTGCTTTCTGCTCGTCTTCACCTTCAGCAGAGATGGTGACAACGGTGCCCTGAGTCAGGCCCAGAGTCTGCAGTTTGAACAGGCTTTTTGCGCTAGCGCTTTTGCCGTTGGAAGTTACAGTGATTTCAGAAGTGAAGCCTTTCGCTTCTTTAACAAACTGAGCAGCAGGGCGGGTGTGCAGACCGTTCGGAGCGGTAATGGTAACTTCTTGCTGGAACATTGTATTTCCCCAACTTATAGGTTTAGTGTTGTGGAACTAAAGTCTAGCCTGGCGGCTCAACTTTAGCCTGTATTGTTAGCGCTGACGTTTCAATCGTCATTAAACATTATGCAGCGAAAGGAAGACTTGAACCAAATCATAAAATCGATTCAGCAAGGCTATTTCGTTCACTGATTAATTTCACGCTTCAAAATAATTGCTGGTTTAAATACCAGACACAACGGGGTGAAGCAATGCCAGGAGGGGCAAAAGTTTGAAGCAGGCCACAAAAAAGCACCCGAAAAGGTGCTTTTTTACGCGTTATTAACATACTGGCACTACTGTTGCAGCTCTTTTTCCGTGAATAGATCGGCAAACAGTGCGGTGCTCAAGTAACGCTCACCCGAGGACGGAAGGATAACCACAATATTCTTATTGGTAAAGGCTTCATCTTCCTGAAGTTTGAGCGCTGCCGCAACGGCCGCACCGGAAGAGATACCCGCCAGAATGCCTTCTTCATCCATCAGACGACGCGCGGTAGAGATGGCTTCTTCGTTCGTGATGGTGACCACTTTATCGATCAGCTTCAGATCCAGGTTACCCGGAATAAAGCCTGCGCCAATACCCTGAATTTTATGCGGGCCTGGCTTGAGCTCTTCCCCCGCCAGCGCCTGGGTGATAACCGGTGAGTCGGTTGGTTCAACGGCAACGGTAATCAGCTCTTTTTTACCTTTTGTGCCTTTAATATAGCGAGACACGCCGGTCAGCGTACCGCCGGTACCGACGCCGGAGATAAATACGTCAACCTGGCCGTCTGTATCTTCCCAGATTTCCGGACCCGTGGTCTTCTCATGAATTTCCGGGTTAGCCGGGTTGCTGAACTGCTGCAGCAGCAGGTATTTCGCCGGATCGCTGGCCACGATCTCTTCCGCTTTCTGAATGGCACCTTTCATGCCCTTCGCGCCTTCGGTCAGGACCAGATTCGCCCCCAGCGCTTTGAGCAGTTTGCGACGTTCGATGCTCATGGTTTCCGGCATAGTCAGGGTCAGCTTGTAGCCGCGGGCGGCAGCAACATAGGCCAGAGCGATACCGGTATTACCGCTGGTCGGTTCCACCAGCTCAACGCCAGGCTTCAGCACGCCGCGTTTTTCAGCATCCCAAATCATGTTTGCACCGATGCGGCATTTTACGCTGAAGCTCGGGTTGCGTGATTCGACCTTCGCCAGAATGCGTCCATTACCGATACGGTTCAGTCGAACCAGGGGCGTATGACCGATAGTCAGCGAGTTGTCTTCATAAATCTTACTCATGGCCTGTCCTTAACTGTATGAAATTGGGATACCGACCCAGCATACCTGCTAAGCAGGTAGGGGGAAGTAAGGAATTCGCATATCTATATACTGCAAGGAAATAATGGGGATCAGTATGGAATAAGGGGCGGCATAAGCCACCCCTGCTTTACACATTTTTGCATTATTTCCATAACGCGTGCTTAGCACGGTAGCAGTCCACCCACATCGCCGTCGCGCCGCAAACCGCAACCGGCATGATGAACAGGTTAAGGAAGGGAATCATGGTGAACAGGCTGGTCAGCGCGCCAAACTGCATATTGGCGACCTTCCGGGTGCGCAGGGCCGTGCGCATCGCTTTAAACGGCACCTTGTGGTTATCGAACGGATAGTCACAGTACTGGATGGCCAGCATCCAGGCGCTGAACAGGAACCACAGCACCGGCGCAACCGTCTGGCCAATGCCGGGGACAAAGTAGAGGGCAAGCAGCACAACCGCGCGGGGGAGGTACCAGGCAAACTTCTGCCACTCGCGCTTCATAATGCGCGGGATATCTTTCACGATCCCCAGTACGCCCGTGTCCGGTGGCGTCGCGCCGGTAAGCCGGGCCTCCAGCTGTTCCGCCAGCAGGCCGTTAAACGGCGCGGCTATCCAGTTCGCAATCGTTGAGAATAAATAGCCGAATACCAGCAGCACGGAGATAACCGCAACCGGCCAGAGCAGGTAGTTAAGCCATTGCAGCCAGTCCGGCACGTGGCTCATCAGCGACGGGATCCAGCTTTCGAGCTTTGTGAACAGCCACCAGAACGCGCCGCCCATCAGAATGATGTTGATCAACAGCGGCAGAATGACGAAGCGACGGATACCCGGTAGTGAAACCAGTTTCCAGCCCTGAGAGAAATACCAGACGCCGCTGCGCGGGGGAGAAGACGATGTTGAAACCATAACCAGGCTGTACTCCTTTTTTCACAACCAGTGGAATTGCCCGCCTATATTATCCACTTGCGGACCAATGACCAGTTCGGAAATGTTCGAAAAACCAGCAAAAAGCACAATTTACTTCATCTTTATGCTGCGAATGCTCTGCACACACTTGCACTTGACGTAAACGGCAAATACTCTTAGTGAGTAAATGTTTGCCGTGGTGGCAAGGTGTTAGAACAACAGAGAATATAATGATGCAGGATTTGCGTCTGATATTAATCATTGTTGGCGCGATCGCCATAATCGCTTTACTGGTACATGGTTTCTGGACCAGCCGTAAAGAGCGTTCCTCGATGTTTCGCGATCGCCCACTGAAGCGCATGAAGTCCAGTCGTGATGATGATGACAGTGAAGATGACATCACCGGTAGCGACGACGACGGCGTGGGTGAAGTTCGTGTTCATCGGGTCAATACTGCGCCCGGCGCGGCTCATGGGGAGCATGAAGCCCCCCGCGCTCCGCAGCACCAGTATCAACCGCCGTATGCCTCTGCCCAGCCGCGCCAGCCAGCGCCGCAGCCAGTGGAAGAACCTGTGCGTCAGCCGCCGCAACCGCCTGTGCAACAGCAGCCCGCTGCGCCACAGCCGGTTCAACACCAACCTGTGCAGCAGCCCGTGCAACAGCAGCCTGCGCAGCCGGTACAACAGCCGCAGCAGCCTGTTCATGTACAGCCTGCGCCGCAGCCCGCTCCGGCTCCGCACGTTGAGCCAGAGCCGGTCGTCGAGCCTGAACCGGTTGTTGAAAAGCCGCAGCGTAAAGAAGCGGTGATCATCATGAACGTGGCCGCGCATCACGGCAGCCATCTCAACGGTGACGTGCTGCTCAACAGTATTCAACAGGCAGGCTTCAAGTTTGGCGATATGAATATTTTCCATCGCCACCTGAGCCCTGACGGTAGCGGCCCGGCGCTGTTTAGCCTGGCCAATATGGTCAACCCAGGCACCTTCGATCCGGAAATGACCGGTGATTTTGTGACGCCGGGTGTCACTATCTTTATGCAGGTGCCGTCCTACGGCGATGAGCTGCAAAACTTCAAGCTGATGCTGCAGTCCGCGCAGCACATCGCTGATGAAGTAGGTGGTGTGGTGCTCGACGATCAGCGTCGAATGATGACCCCGCAGAAGCTGCGCGAGTATCAGGACCGCATCCGCGAAGTTAAGGAAGCCAACGCGTAATCGTCGCGTTTACTTCAACTCCTCCTCAACCCCCGCCTGTCGGGGGTTTTTTCTCATTGATGGTGCGATATGGACTCAATCGAACAACAACTCACTGAACTGCGAACCACGCTTCGCCATCATGAATATCTCTATCATGTTATGGACGCACCGGAAGTGCCGGATGCGGAGTACGACCGGCTGATGCGCGAGCTGCGCGAGCTGGAGGCGCAGCACCCGGAACTGATTAGGCCGGATTCCCCGACCCAGCGCGTCGGCGCCGAGCCGCTGGGGGCATTCAGCCAGGTGCGTCACGAAGTACCGATGCTGTCGCTGGATAACGTCTTTGATGAAGAGAGCTTCCTCGCGTTTAACAAGCGCGTGCAGGACCGCCTGAAAAGCAGCGATTCCCTCACCTGGTGCTGCGAGCTGAAGCTCGACGGCCTGGCGGTCAGCCTTCTCTATGAAAACGGCGTGCTGGTGCGTGCCGCTACGCGTGGCGACGGCACGACGGGGGAAGACATCACCACCAACGTGCGCACCATTCGCGCGATCCCGCTGAAATTGCAGGGGGACAACATTCCTGCGCGTCTGGAAGTGCGCGGGGAAGTATTCCTGCCCCAGGTGGGCTTCGAAAAGATCAATGAAGAAGCGCGTCGCACCGGTGGGAAAGTGTTTGCTAACCCGCGTAACGCGGCGGCAGGCTCTCTGCGCCAGCTTGACCCGCGCATTACGGCGAAGCGACCGCTTACTTTCTTCTGCTACGGCGTCGGTATTCTGGAGGGCGGCGAACTGCCGGATACGCACCTCGGGCGTCTGCTGCAGTTTAAAGCCTGGGGCCTGCCGGTGAGCAACCGCGTTCAGCTCTGCGACTCGCCGGAAGCGGTGCTGGCGTTCTACCACAAAGTGGAAGAGGACCGCCCGACGCTCGGCTTTGATATCGATGGCGTTGTCATCAAGGTCAATTCGCTGGCGCTGCAGGAGCAGCTGGGTTTTGTGGCGCGAGCGCCGCGCTGGGCGGTTGCGTTTAAGTTTCCTGCCCAGGAGCAGATGACCTTCGTTCGCGACGTGGAGTTCCAGGTGGGCCGTACGGGCGCGATTACCCCAGTCGCACGGCTGGAGCCGGTGCAGGTCGCGGGCGTGCTGGTGAGTAACGCTACGCTGCATAACGCCGATGAAATCGAACGCCTCGGCCTGCGCATTGGTGACAAAGTGGTGATTCGCCGCGCGGGCGATGTTATCCCGCAGGTGGTGAACGTTGTTGAGTCAGAGCGTCCTGACGATACGCGCGAGGTCGTCTTCCCGACCCACTGCCCGGTGTGCGGCTCTGACGTAGAGCGCGTGGAAGGCGAAGCGGTGGCCCGCTGTACGGGCGGCCTGATCTGCGGCGCGCAGCGTAAAGAGTCGCTTAAGCACTTCGTCTCCCGTCGCGCAATGGACGTTGACGGCATGGGCGACAAGATTATCGATCAGCTGGTTGAGAAAGAGTATGTCCATACGCCAGCGGATCTGTTCAGGCTGACGGCGGGCAAACTGACCGGCCTGGATCGCATGGGGCCGAAGTCAGCCCAGAACGTGGTTAACGCGCTGGAAGCGGCGAAAGAGACGACCTTCGCCCGCTTCCTGTACGCGCTGGGCATTCGTGAAGTCGGCGAAGCGACGGCGGCAGGTTTAGCCGCGTACTTTGGTACGCTGGAGGCACTGGAAAAGGCAAGCATCGACGAGCTGCAGAAAGTGCCGGACGTCGGCATCGTCGTCGCCACGCACGTCTTTAACTTTTTTGCCGAAGAGAGCAACCGCGAGGTCATCGGCAAGCTGCTGGAAGAGGGCATTAAATGGCCCGCGCCGGTGGTGGTCAACGCCGAAGAGATCGACAGTCCATTTGCCGGTAAAACCGTGGTGCTAACCGGTAGCCTCAGCCAGCTTTCACGCGATGATGCAAAAGCGCGTCTGGTGGCGCTGGGGGCCAAAGTGGCGGGCAGCGTGTCGAAGAAAACCGACCTGGTGATTGCCGGGGAAGCGGCGGGGTCGAAGCTGGCGAAAGCCCAGGAGCTCGGCATTGAAGTTATCGACGAAGCGGAAATGATGCGTCTGTTAGGAGAGTAACGTGGAGAAAGAGCAGCTCGTTGAGATAGCCAATACGGAGATGCCGTTCGGTAAATATAAGGGCCGCAGGCTGATCGATTTGCCGGAGGAGTATCTGCTGTGGTTTGCCCGTAAGGATGAATTTCCGGCAGGGCGACTGGGCGAGCTGATGGCTATCACGCTACTGATTAAAACCGAGGGGCTGACCCAGCTGGTGCAGCCCCTGAAGCGTCCTTAAGCCTTCGCGGCGCGGGTCTCTTCCTGCGCCAGTTTTTCCGTCTGGCGCTTGTAGCGACGCGCCAGCACCGCGCAGACCATCAGCTGGATCTGGTGGAAAATCATCAGCGGCAGCACCATCATCCCGATCATCGAGGTGGGGAACAGAATGTTCGCCATCGGGATGCCGTTCGCCAGGCTCTTTTTGGAGCCGCAGAAGACAATGGTGATCTCATCGGCTTTGCTGAAGCCGCATTTGCGCGCCACAAAAACGTTCACCGCAATGACAATTGCCAGCAGAACGAGGCTGACCACCACGATAAACAGCAGCGAGCCTGCGCCCACTTTATGCCAGATCCCGTTCACGACCGCTTCGCTGAAGGCGGAATAGACCACCAGCAGAATCGACGACTGGTCGGTTTTGGAGATCCATTTCTTGTGCTTCGCCACAAACGCCCCGGTCCACGGACGCGAGAGATGCCCGAGAACAAACGGCAGCAGCAGCTGCAGGCAGATTTTGCCGACCTGCTCAAGGTTACCTTCCGCGCCGTGCATGTTCATCAGCAGGCCCACCAGCAGCGGGGAGACGAAAATCCCTAACAGGCTGGATGCCGATGCCGAGCAGACCGCAGCCGCAACGTTCCCTCCGGCAAGAGAGGTAAAGGCAATAGCGGACTGCACGGTGGCCGGGAGAATACAGAGATACAGGAAACCGGTGTAGAGCGCCGGGTCGACGTTAACCGGCGCCCACCAGGCAAACAGCACCCCAAGGATCGGGAACAAAATGAACGTGCTGCACATTACCCAGAGGTGCAGTCGCCAGTGGCTACCGCCAGCGATAATCGCTTCGCGGGAGAGTTTTGCGCCGTGCATAAAGAACAGCAGCGCGATGGCGGCCGTCGTCAGCCCCTCAAAAAACGGGACGAAACCGCCGCGGGCGGGGAAGAACGAGGCCAGTAAAACGGTAGCCACCAGCGTAAGCGTAAACGGATCAAGAATACGAAATAGTTTCATAATGACTCCTGAAAACAGATGTCGCTATTGTGCTTTTTTCCATTTGAGAAATAAAATTGATTTATTGCATCCATTCATGAATTAAACAGATGAATTATTCCCTACGCCAGCTTCGCATTTTCGTCACCGTCGCCCATGCCCGCAGCTTCAGCCGGGCAGGGGAGATGATTGGCCTGAGCCAGTCGGCGGTCAGCCACAGCGTGAAAGAGCTGGAAAACCAGACCGGCGTTAGGTTGCTTGACCGCACCACGCGCGAAGTGGTCCTGACCGAAGCGGGACAGCAGCTGGCCCTGCGCCTCGAACGGCTGCTGGATGAGCTCAACAGCACGCTCAGGGACGTGGGGAGGCTGGGGCAGCAGCTGTCGGGCACCGTGCGGGTTGCGGCCAGCCAGACGATATCCGCGCACCTTATCCCGCAGTGTATCGCCGAGGGAAACCATCGCTACCCTGATATTGATTTTGTTCTGCATGACAGGCCGCAGCAGTGGGTGCTGGAGAGCATCCGCCAGGGGGATGTGGATTTTGGTATTGTGATCGATCCCGGCCAGGTGAGCGATCTGGAATGCGAAAGCGTTCTTTCTGAGCCCTTTTTGCTGCTCTGCCGTGATGACGATCCGCTGGCAGCGTTGCCGGAGGTCAGCTGGCAGTCCCTGCAGGGGGCGAACCTGGTATTGCAGGATTATGCCTCAGGCAGCCGTCCGCTGATTGATTCCGCGCTGGTGAATCAGGGCGTTAACGCAACGATCGTGCAGGAGATAGGTCACCCGGCCACGCTGTTTCCCATGGTGGAAGCCGGAATTGGCATCAGCGTGTTGCCCGCCCTGGCGCTTCCCCTGCCGCAGGGAAGCCGGCTGGCGGTGAAGCGGCTGACGCCCGTTGTCGAGCGAAAGCTGATGCTGGTGCGGCGAAAAAATCGCTCACTCTCGGGGGCGGCGCAGGCTATCTGGGAAGTGGTGCGTATCCAGGCACAACGATTAACCGAGGCCCGCATACGCGACCCACTGTTTAACGCATCAGAAGATTAGATGTAGATATCAATCTGATGATTGTCTGACGGGCTGTTAACCCCTTCCACTTTGCCCATCTTTTGATCCTGCTTTTTCTGGGCCTCTTCGGCCTGCTGGCGCTGCAGCGCCGCGAGCTGCGCCTGCAGCACTTTGATCTGGGTCTGAATCAGTTCCTGCTGCTTCTTCTTCTCATCTGCACTGCCGGAGCTGTTTGCCAGCTCTTTTAACTGCTGAGTCAGCTTTTTGATCTTATCGGTAATGCGGCTGATTTGCGCCGCGATATCGTTACTGCCGGAAGCGCCGCTCCCGCCGCTGCTGGTTTGAATGGGTTGGGTTGAAGCCTGAATGGTCGTCATACTTTTTCCTCGCGCTATAAAACAGAGGTATCGGCACCGACGGGATTAGCTTGAGCAAAACTGCCATATCTGGCAGGGGGTTGCATTAATACACAATTACTATTGATGGTGCGATAAAAGTGTATTGGAGATGACCTGCAGGGTGCGGATATAAGACGTAAGTCATGCGATCCCTGCTATCGCGATCTTAATCCTCAAGGAGCCCCTATGACCCTCTCAAATAACCCGTGGAACTGTGCTGACATCATTCGTGCGGCTAAACCAAACTTCACTCCTCGCGTGGCGTTTATTCTCGGCTCCGGTCTGGGCGCGCTCGCCGACCAGATAGAAGACGCCGTTTCCCTGAGCTACGAAAAGCTGCCTGACTTCCCGGTGAGCACCGTGCATGGACATGCCGGCGAGCTGGTGCTCGGGCATCTGGCCGGGGTGCCTGTTGCCTGCATGAAGGGGCGAGGGCATTTCTATGAAGGCCGCGGGATGACCATCATGACCGATGCGATCCGCACCTTTAAGCTGCTGGGGTGCGAGCTGCTGTTTAGCACCAATGCGGCGGGCTCGCTGCGTCCGGAGGTTCAGCCAGGAAGCCTTGTAGCCCTGAGCGACCATATCAACACCATGCCGGGTACGCCGATGGTGGGACTGAACGATGAGCGCTTCGGCGAGCGTTTCTTCTCGCTGGCCAACGCTTACGACGCGGATTACCGCGCCGTTCTGCAAACCGTGGCAACGAAAGAAGGCTTCCCGCTGCATGAAGGGGTATTTGTCTCTTATCCCGGCCCGAACTTCGAGACGGCGGCGGAGATCCGCATGATGCAAATTATCGGCGGCGACGTGGTGGGGATGTCCGTGGTACCGGAAGTGATTTCCGCCCGTCACTGCGGCCTGAAGGTGGTGGCCGTTTCGGCGATTACCAATCTCGCCGAAGGTCTGGGTGAGGTAAAACTCTCGCATGAGCAAACCCTTGCCGCCGCCGAACTCTCCCGTCAGAACTTTATCAATCTTATCTGCGGTTTTCTTCGCCATATTGCCTGAGTAAAACAATAAAGTGGCCCGCCAGGGCCACACTGCGATAAGGAATGGGTTATGAACATCACGACTCGCTTAAAGATGATGTCCTTTATGCAATATTTTATCTGGGGGAGCTGGCTGGTTACCCTCGGCGCCTACATGATTAATACCCTACATTTTACCGGCTCCGACGTGGGCATGGTCTATAGCTCCAAAGGTCTTGCCGCAATCGTTATGCCCTCTCTGGTGGGGATTATTGCCGACAGGTGGCTGCGAGCCGACCGCGCCTACGTCATTTGCCACCTCGTCTGCGCCGTCGCCCTCTGCTATGCAGCACAGATCAATGAGCCGGGGCTGATGTTCTGGGTCATGCTGGTTAATGCGATGGCCTTTATGCCCACCATCGCACTGTCGAACACGATTTCCTACTCCTGCCTTGAACAGGCGGGCATGGATACGGTAAGCCATTTTCCACGCGTGCGGGTGTATGGCACCGTGGGCTTTATTGCGGCAATGTGGGCCATAAGCCTGATGGGGGCGGAATTAAGCAACGTGCAGCTCTATATTGCGGCTGGTGCATCTCTGCTGCTGGCGCTCTATTCTCTGACGCTGCCGGCCATTCCGGTTGTGAAGTCAAAAATGTCTCCGTCTCTGGCAAGCAAGCTGGGCCTCAATGCGTTTATCCTGTTTAAGCAGCCCCGCATGGCGGTGTTCTTCTTATTCGCTATGCTGCTCGGCGCCGTGCTGCAGATAACCAATACCTTCGGTAGTCCGTTCCTGCATGATTTTGCGCGAAATCCGGCGTATGCCGACAGCTTTATTGTCAAATACCCGTCCATTTTGCTCTCCGTCTCGCAAATGTCTGAGGTGTTCTTCATTCTGACCATTCCGTACTTTCTCGGGCGCTTCGGCATTAAAGCCGTCATGCTGATGAGCATGGTGGCCTGGATGCTGCGGTTTGGCCTGTTTTCCTTTGGCGACCCTTCCGCGACGGGCTTTGCGCTGCTCATGCTCTCAATGATTGTCTACGGCTGCGCGTTCGACTTCTTCAACATTTCCGGCTCGGTATTTGTCGAACAGGAGGTCAGTGCCGATATCCGCGCCAGCGCGCAGGGGCTTTTTATGACGACCGTTAACGGTATCGGCGCGTATTTCGGATCGGTGTTAAGCGGTGCGGCGGTCGATTATTTCTCGGTTGACGGAGTGAAGGACTGGCAGACTATTTGGCTGGTGTTTGCGGCCTATGCTCTGGCGCTCGCCGTGGTATTTTATTTCAGCTTTAACTACCGGCACACCAGTCAAAACAGGGAGATGCGCACAGTTGCGCACTAAATTTCCCCTCTGGATGCTGAAAGGCTTTAAGGTAGGCGCATAAATGTTATCGCCAGGATATGTTTTGATGGAACGCGTCTATCGAACCGATCTCAAGCTGCTGCGCTATTTTCTGGCCGTGGCTGAGGAACTGCATTTTGGACGGGCTGCGGCCCGTCTCAATATGTCCCAGCCGCCGTTAAGCCTGCACATTAAAGAGCTGGAAAGCCAGCTAGGCACGTTATTGTTTGTTCGTCACTCCAGAAGCGTCGCCCTGACGCATGCCGGTAAAGTGCTGATGGAAGAGTCCCGGCGGCTGCTGGCCAGCGCAAACCAGGCGCTGGCTCGAGTCGAGCAGATTGGCCGGGGGGAAGCAGGGCGCATTGAGCTGGGCATTGTCGGTACAGCCATGTGGAGCGAGGTGCGAACGGTGATGCGCACTTTTTTGAAGGAACATCCAAATGTTGATGTCGTTTTTCGCGAGAAATCGCCGGTAATGCAGATGGCGCTGCTTGAGCGTCGGGAGCTGGATGTGGGCATCTGGCGAATGGCAACGGAACCCACCGCGGGATTTACCAGCGTGCGGTTGCGTGAGGCGGCTTTTCTGGTGGCGATGCCGGAAGATCACCGCCTGGTCAGGGAGCCTTCCATAGCGCTTGCAGAATTGCAGGACGAGTATTTTGTCACGATGCCGTCTGCACATTCTGACTGGGCATTTCTGCACCGCGTCTGCCAGCAGGCCGGGTTTTCGCCGATGATCGTGCGTGAAGCCGTTGAGCCGCAAACGGTACTGGCGATGATCAGTATGGGAATGGGGATTACGCTTGCTGCCGACAGCTACGCGCAAATGCAGTGGCCGGGCGTGGTATTCCGCCCGTTACGGGAGCGTATACCGGCAGATTTGTATGTAGTGTATGACGAGAAGCAGGCGACGCCTGCGGTGAAGACGTTAATTGCGGCGTTGAAGATGTAAAGCTCAGAAAGCAAAAAAGCGCCTTTAGGGCGCTTTTTTACATTGGTGGGTCGTGCAGGATGACTCGCTTCGCTCGCCCTTCGGGCCGTCGCCGTAAACGGCTCCGGTGCCTCACTGCGTTCGGCTCGAACCTGCTGCAGGTTCGAATCATCCAGATCGCAGATAGCAAAAAAGCGCCTTTAGGGCGCTTTTTTACATTGGTGGGTCGTGCAGGATTCGAACCTGCGACCAATTGATTAAAAGTCAACTGCTCTACCAACTGAGCTAACGACCCGAAATGGTGGGCGATGACGGGCTCGAACCGCCGACCCCCTCCGTGTAAAGGAGATGCTCTACCAACTGAGCTAATCGCCCATTTCGGAACTGCTGCGATAAGGTGAGAATGGTGGGCGATGACGGGCTCGAACCGCCGACCCCCTCCGTGTAAAGGAGATGCTCTACCAACTGAGCTAATCGCCCAATCTCAATTCTTATCTACACTGCGAGTCTACCGAAGTAGATGGTGGGTGATGACGGGCTCGAACCGCCGACCCCCTCCGTGTAAAGGAGATGCTCTACCAACTGAGCTAATCACCCCCGCTGTGTGGAGTCGCATTATAGGGAGAGTTGAAAATGAGTCAACGCATTTTCTAAAGTTTTTATTCGTTCGTCGTAAAATTAAACAAAACGATCGCAGAACGGGCGGTGGCGCATGATTTCTAAACAAAAACAGCAAACTCCGCCACGATAAAGGGATCGACATTGAGGAATCCCCCCACAGTGATAGAATATTGCCCATCGTTTTTTCCCCGGGATTTGCCGATTGCCGGCATCTTTATAACGTAAGGCCATTTCATGAAAATCAAAACTCGCTTCGCGCCGAGCCCGACAGGCTATCTGCACGTCGGTGGTGCTCGTACTGCTCTCTATTCCTGGCTTTTTGCACGCCACAACAAAGGTGAGTTCGTGCTGCGTATAGAAGACACCGATCTTGAGCGCTCCACGCCGGAAGCAATTGAAGCCATTATGGATGGTATGAACTGGCTGAACCTGCAGTGGGACGAAGGTCCGTATTTCCAGACCAAACGTTTTGACCGCTATAACGCTGTCATCGATGAGATGCTGGTCGCGGGTACGGCGTATAAGTGCTACTGCTCCAAAGAGCGTCTGGATGCGCTGCGTGAAGAGCAGATGGCGAACGGTGAAAAACCGCGTTATGACGGCCGCTGCCGCCACGATCATAGCGAGCATGCCGCTGATGAGCCTTGCGTGGTGCGTTTTGCTAACCCGCAGGATGGCTCGGTGATTTTCGACGACCAGATCCGTGGCCCGATCGAATTCAGCAACCAGGAGCTGGACGATCTGATCATTCGCCGCACCGACGGATCCCCAACCTATAACTTCTGCGTTGTGGTTGATGACTGGGATATGGAAATTACCCACGTTATCCGTGGTGAAGACCATATCAATAATACCCCACGCCAGATCAACATCCTGAAAGCGCTGAATGCACCTGTTCCGGTCTACGCGCACGTCTCCATGATCAACGGCGACGACGGTAAAAAGCTGTCTAAACGTCACGGTGCGGTCAGCGTCATGCAGTATCGCGACGACGGCTATCTGCCGGAAGCGCTGCTGAACTATCTGGTGCGTCTGGGCTGGGCTCACGGCGACCAGGAGATCTTCAGCCGCGAAGAGATGATCGAGCTGTTCTCTCTGAGCTCTGTGAGCAAATCTGCCAGCGCATTCAACACCGACAAGCTGCTGTGGCTAAACCATCACTACATCAATACTATGCCGCCGGAATATGTGGCGACGTACCTGCAGTGGCACATCGAGCAGGCAAATATTGATACCCGCACCGGCCCTGAGCTGGCGGATCTGGTTAAACTGCTCGGCGAGCGCTGCAAAACGCTGAAAGAAATTGCCGAAAGCTGCCGCTACTTCTATGAAGAGTTTGATGAGTTTGACGCCGACGCCGCGAAGAAGCACCTTCGCCCGGTTGCGCGTCAGCCGTTAGAAGTGGTGCGTGACAAGCTGGCTGCGCTCACCGAGTGGAACGCTGAGAATGTGCATCACGCCATTCAGGCGACCGCAGACGAACTGGAAGTGGGCATGGGTAAAGTCGGTATGCCGCTGCGCGTTGCGGTAACCGGTGCGGGTCAGTCTCCGGCGCTGGACGTGACTGTCCATGCCATCGGCAAGTCACGCAGCGTGGCGCGCATCAACAAGGCGCTGGATTTTATTGCAGAACGTGAAAATCAGCAGTAATTAAGCCATCTATAAGAAAAACGGCAGGGTATCCTGCCGTTTTTTTTGCCTTTCATTCAGCAATACCCAAACGAGTAAGAAAACCGCGTATGCCTTCGCGCTTCAGTAAGGTATCCAGACGCTGCTGTTCAAGTTCGGTCATACTCTCCAGCGTTTCGATAATGCCCGGACGCAGACGTGAAGGCTGTTCATTGTAGGATGAGGTTACCTCGGCCAGATGATAAACCGCCTGGCGGTTACGGATAGCCGGGAGGCTCATAATATGCTCCTTCACGCGCGCATCAACGTGAATGAGCCGCGCCCGACCGCCTTTTACGCCATTGAGTCCTTCGGTTTTCCACCCCTGTTGCCGTATCCAGCGATTTACCGTTTGTCTGGCAACACCCAAATTCTCCGCCAGCTCTTCCGTGGTCATTTTGCTACGTAGTCTTTTCATATTAATTCTGGTCGCGAATCCCTAAACGTTGCAACAAACCGGTAATCCCTTCCCGCAATAGCAGCGATGTCATCTGCTTCTGCTCTTCCGGCGTCATTTCATTGGCCAGCGTCACGAGTAGGGTATGAAGCGAACCGTCAGTGCTGATGCCGTCAGGCATAGCGGATGTTTCCGTTGCCCGGCGTGCGCTGCGGATAAAGTCACGCACCTTTTCGTTCACATGCACCAGGCGTGCTTTACCCCCCTGGACGCCGGGCTTAGGTGACGTTATCCAACCCTCTTTGCGTACCCATTTATTGATGGTCTGTCGGCTATAGCCAGTGAGCAGGGCTAACTCTTCCGGCGTCATTCGTTCCTTGATCATGCAATTTCCTGAATATCCGTGGGGTTAATTAACGGCTCATTTTATAGCACCGTTTTACATGAAAACGTGACAGGCTTAACTCATGACTGCGAGCAGGCTCGCAAAGTGATTCATTTGCATGATTTTTCGGCGATTGAACCGCAGTCATTGATTTTGCCGTTGACACTCCGCGGCGGAATTCATATTATGCCGCCCGTCAACATGACAGCTTTACGATGGGGCTATAGCTCAGCTGGGAGAGCGCCTGCATGGCATGCAGGAGGTCAGCGGTTCGATCCCGCTTAGCTCCACCAAACTCTGAACCCAACAGAGTGCGGTTAGTAAAGTCACATGTGGGGCTATAGCTCAGCTGGGAGAGCGCTTGCATGGCATGCAAGAGGTCAGCGGTTCGATCCCGCTTAGCTCCACCAAAATTTTAAACCCTCGTCAAAAGACGAGGGTTTTTTTTATCCGTTTGTAAAATCCTTCCCCGCTTTTGTTATCAAAAAGAAGGTATTCCTGTACCTGACCTCAATCGAAATCAATAAACCAGTCTATAAATAGACTTCAACTTGATTCGTGCAATTAATAAACCTATTATCCATGCGGTCAATAAAATGAACGGATAATAATCTCATCAGCTTAATGAATAGAAAAACGTACAATAATGTAAAGATATTTATAATTGCCCTGGCGATATGCCTGATTGCGGTACCTTTTTCCCGTTATCTCTCTCCCCGCGCAATGGTAAATGGTCACGACGTTTATTTAGCGTGGTTACCCCTGAGCGTAATGCTGGCGGTAATACTGTTATTTGGTCGCCGGGCCGTTCTTCCCATTTTGTTAGGTTTTACTGTCACTAATTTATTTTATGTTAATTTAGCGCCGCTACAATATTCAGTATTACTGTTTTGTCAGACCTTTGCATTGTTCACGGCGTGTGGCCTTCTGCGCCTCATGCTGGGCAAGCGCTGGCGCTACTGCATCCCAAACAAGCACGTCGGGTTACGTATATTCTGGCTCGGTTTTATCGTTCCCGTCGGCATTAAGCTGTCGATGTATTTGGCAGGCTATTTATTTGATTTCCCGGTAACTATCTCCACTTTCTTCGGCGAAGGAACGGTAATTTATAACGTCGTGGATATTCAAAGCCTGATTTGCGCGGCGCTGATTTTTACCATGATGTTCTATTACCCGTTAAGAATGATAATTAATCCCCGCTATGCCATCACCTTCTGGCGTAGAAGCGTGAAGCCCGTGTTTTTCCACAAAAATTCATTATATATATTTGTCTGGCTGATGCTTTTAGGCTTCAGCCTCGCCGTTTTATGCGCACCTTTTGAATCACCTGTTATTGCGGGCTATTTAATGCCGCTGATTTTTATTCTTTTTACCCTTGCGATAAGCCGCCTGACCTACGCGCTTATCTCTCTGCTGTGGGCTGCTTCAGCGCTTCTGCTGTTGACCTACAACTACAACTTCCTGAACGGGGTGGAAACAGGCCATTCGCTCTCCTTTATTCTGTCCGTGCTGATCTCTTTTGCCATCTGCTTGCTTTATATGTCGCGGATTTACCAGCGCAGCGAGTGGCTGAAGAGGGGGTGGCAGGGCAGGGCGCTCACCGATCCGCTGACCGGTTTACCCAATATCCGTGCGCTGGAAGAGCATCTTGAGATGCATCCGGAGGCCAAAGTCTGTTTGTTGCGCATGGATAACCTGGAATTTTTGAGTCGCCACTACGGGATCCTCATGCGGGTCCATTGCAAACGAACGATTGCCACGTCGCTGCAGCCGCTTTTGCAAAAGAACGAGATGCTGTTCCAGTTGCCCGGAAGCGAGCTGGTGGTGGTATTGCTGGGGCCCGAAATTGCAGAGCGTCTACAGCATATAGTCGATCGGCTGAACAGCCGTAAGATTTTCTGGAACAACACCGGGCTGGATATTGAGTTTGGTGCATCCTGGGGGATGGTGGAAAACGGTGAGAATTTACATCACACGCTGGGGCAGCTGAGCTGGCTGGCCGAGCAATCTTGCGCGGGGCACAACGTGCTTGCGCTGACGAATAGCCTGGAGGCAGCATCGGGACAAACAACGGAGCGTGTTCTGATGTTAGCGCGGATTAAGCATGCCCTTGAGACGGATCGGTTCCATTTATACGTGCAGCCGATCCAGAAGGCAGACGGTAGCGGCTACTATGAAATTCTGACGCGCATGGAGAGTGAAGGGGAGATCATTACCCCGGATCGCTTTATTCCGCTGGTTGCCCAGTTCAACCTCAGCCACCGGTTTGATATGTGCGTCATGGAAAAATTACTGCAGTGGCTGCGCGTTCACCCTGCGAAGCAGGCTGGGGCCCGTTTCTCCGTTAATCTGATGCCGCTCACGCTGATGCAACAGGAGGTAGCGACCGAGATTTGTACGCTGTTTGAGCGCTACGGCGTTGCGCCTCAGACCGTGGTGATTGAGATCACTGAAGAGCAGGCCTTCTCTAATTCCGGCAGCAGCATCAACAATATTCAACAGCTGAGGGATTACGGTTTCCGGATTGCCATTGATGATTTTGGTACCGGCTATGCCAACTACGAGCGTCTCAGACGTCTGCAGGCAGATATCATTAAAATTGACGGCTGCTTTGTTAAAGATATTTGCACTGATGATATGGATGCGATGATCGTCCAGTCGATGTGTAATCTGGCGAAAACGAAATCGCTGTGCGTCGTAGCGGAATATGTAGAAACACCGGCGCAGCGGGAGATGCTGCTGCGCTTCGGCGTGGACTATCTGCAGGGCTACCTGATAGGAAAACCCAAACCGCTGAAAGAATTGCGGGCATAAAAAAACCGGGAGCCAGGCTCCCGGTTTTTGTTTTAACGGTAAACGTTACAGTACCAGTGCTGCGATAGAAGCAGACAGAACGCTCACCAGGGTAGAGCCGTAAACCAGCTTCAGGCCAAAGCGAGAAACCACGTTACCCTGTTCTTCGTTCAGGCCTTTAATCGCGCCCGCGATAATGCCGATGGACGAGAAGTTGGCGAAGGAAACCAGGAATACGGACAGAATGCCTTCCGCGCGCGGAGAAAGCGTGCTGGCGATTTTCTGCAGATCCATCATCGCAACGAATTCGTTAGAAACTAGCTTGGTCGCCATGATACTGCCCACCTGCAGCGCTTCGTGAGCCGGAACACCCATCACCCATGCAACAGGATAGAAGATGTAGCCCAGAATACCCTGGAAGGAGATACCCAGCACCGCAGCGAACAGGGCGTTCAGCGCAGAAATCAGCGCAATGAAGCCGATCAGCATAGCGGCAACGATAATCGCCACTTTGAAACCGGCCAGAATGTACTCACCCAGCATTTCGAAGAAGCTCTGACCTTCGTGCAGGTTAGACATCTGGATGTTCTCTTCGCTGGCGTCAACGCGGTACGGGTTGATAATCGACAGAACGATAAAGGTGCTGAACATGTTCAGAACCAGCGCTGCAACCACATATTTTGGCTCCAGCATGGTCATATACGCGCCCACGATAGACATGGAAACGGTAGACATTGCGGTTGCCGCCATGGTGTACATGCGGTTACGGGACATTTTGCCGAGGATATCTTTATACGCGATGAAGTTCTCAGACTGACCGAGGATCAGGGAGCTTACGGCGTTGAAAGATTCCAGCTTGCCCATGCCGTTCACTTTGGATAACAGGAAACCAATTCCACGAATAACGAACGGCAGAACGCGGATATGCTGCAGAATACCGATGAGCGCGGAGATGAAGACGATGGGGCACAGTACCTTCAGGAAGAAGAACGCCAGACCTTCGTCGTTCATTTTACCGAAGACAAAGTTTGTCCCTTCGTTGGCGAATCCGAGCAGCTTTTCGAACATTTCGGAGAAGCCTTTCACGAAGCCGAGGCCTACGTTGGAGTTCAGGAAGAACCACGCAAGTAAAACTTCAATGACCAGCAGCTGGACAACATAACGAATACGAATTTTTTTGCGGTCTGTGCTGACCAGCAATGCGAGTGCAGTAACGACAACAAGTGCCAGGACAAAATGAAGGACGCGGTCCATATTTGCTCCAAATATGAGGCAGGTTTAATTTTCGTGCACATTCTATGTAACAAGCGAAAAGAAAACGAGATCAAGGGCACACTATAGTTACATCCTGTGACGAGTCTCAAAATTAGTGATCCACAATACATTTTTGTTATGTTAGGTAAATGAGTGAAAAGTTAAGTTTGTGTGCTACGCTTCACAAATGACCGTGCATTTTCACATTCTGTGATGTCGCACCACCTGCCCATCTATCGTTCTTAGCTATCAGAGAAATCATTTCAAACCATTCAAATGATCTTGATAATCATTCTCATTTTGATAGCATTAAACATAGCAAAGGCTATATTTCCAGAGGCAGAGAATGACAAACAGTCGCGTAGAGGGTAGCAGTGGCAGAGCAGCGCGCAAGTTGCGGTTCGCATTAATGGGACCTGCGTTCATTGCTGCCATCGGCTATATCGATCCGGGTAATTTTGCGACCAATATTCAGGCCGGAGCCAGCTTCGGCTATAAGCTGCTGTGGGTGGTCGTCTGGGCTAACCTGATGGCGATGCTGATTCAGATGCTCTCTGCAAAGCTGGGGATTGCCACGGGGAAAAACCTTGCGGAGCAAATCCGCGACCACTATCCGCGTCCGGCGGTCTGGCTCTACTGGGTTCAGGCTGAAATTATTGCCATGGCAACCGACCTCGCTGAGTTTATCGGCGCGGCGATCGGCTTTAAGCTGATTCTGGGCGTATCGCTGTTACAGGGGGCGGTACTGACCGGGATTGCCACGTTCCTGATCCTGATGCTGCAGCGTCGGGGGCAAAAACCGCTGGAGAAGGTCATTGGTGGTCTGCTGCTGTTTGTCGCTGCGGCGTACATCGTTGAGCTGATTTTCTCACAGCCGAACCTGGCGCAGCTCGGGAAAGGCATGGTGATCCCAAGCCTGCCAACCTCGGAAGCGGTGTTCCTGGCCGCCGGGGTACTTGGCGCGACCATCATGCCGCATGTCATCTATTTGCACTCCTCGCTGACCCAGCATCTGCACGGCGGGACGCGCAAAGAGCGGTATTCGGCAACCAAATGGGATGTGGCTATCGCCATGACCATCGCGGGTTTTGTGAATCTGGCGATGATGGCCACAGCCGCCGCCGCTTTCCACTTTAACGGCCATACGGGTATTGCCGATCTCGATCAGGCGTATCTCACGCTGGAGCCGTTGTTGAGCCATGCTGCTGCCACGATATTTGGTCTGAGCCTGGTCGCTGCCGGCCTCTCTTCCACGGTAGTGGGGACGCTGGCAGGGCAGGTGGTGATGCAGGGTTTTGTGCGCTTCCATATTCCGCTGTGGGTGCGTCGTTTTGTCACCATGCTGCCGTCATTTGTTGTGATTC
The DNA here is from genome assembly GCF_034107645.1 of Enterobacter sp. 118C5. Classification (NCBI taxonomy): domain Bacteria; kingdom Pseudomonadati; phylum Pseudomonadota; class Gammaproteobacteria; order Enterobacterales; family Enterobacteriaceae; genus Enterobacter; species Enterobacter sp. 118C5. The sequence continues at coordinate 189,096 of NZ_JAWNEU010000007.1, forward strand.
TGATGGGGCTCGATCCCACGCGAATTCTGGTGATGAGCCAGGTGCTGCTGAGCTTTGGTATTGCGCTGGCGCTGGTGCCGCTGCTGATTTTCACCAGCAACAAAACTCTGATGGGCGAACTGGTTAATTCGACGCTAGTAAAACGAACCGGTTGGGCGATTGTGGTGGTAGTCGTAGCGCTGAACCTATGGCTGTTGATTGGTACAGCGCTGGGGCTATAAAAGAAAAAGGAGCCGGTAGGCTCCTTTTTGCATTAATGGCGACCGTGGCCGTGACCACCGCGTCCTTTTCCGCCGTGACCCCAGCCGCCGCGGCGGTCGTCACGATCGTTCCAGCCTTCGCGGTAGCCGCGTTCATAGGCGTTGTTTTTATACCAGCCGCGATGCAGGCCGTTATCATGCCTGCGCCAGCGGTCACCACGCCATTCATAATGACGGTTCCAGTAGTCACGGTCGCGCCAGTAGCCACCGTCCCAGTATCTGCCGTAGTCGTCACGATCGCCAATTTGTAATTTTACTGATGGCAACAGGGTGATTTCGCCCGCAGTGGCGACGAGCGGGGCTGAAGCCAGTAATACCGCTGCAAGAATCAGTGACCTGAACATACTCTTTCTCCTTCACGATCGGGGCCTTCGTGGGGCCTGTTAACGCAATATTACGAGTTGGTAAAGCCTCGTTTCATCGCCTCAACTCCGAATTGCTGAATGAGAGCACTTTTTGCTAAAAGTGGTTTTATTTTGAGCTATTCAGGATTTCGTTAATACGCGCCAGCTCCTCAGCGGAAAAATGGCGGTTTTTCAGCATGCCCACGGCGTCATCAATCTGAGCCGCTTTACTTGCCCCAATCAGCACCGAGGTCACCTCCTCATGGCGTAACACCCAGGCCAGCGCCATCTGCGAGAGTTTCTGGCCGCGGCTTTCCGCCAGGGCGTTTAGCTTGCGTACCTTCTCCAGCTTCTCTTCGGTGATCTGATCCGGATTAAGGAATTGACTGCCGCTTGCCGCACGGGAATCGGCGGGAATACCGTTAAGATACCGGTTGGTCAACTGTCCGCCTGCAAGGGGCGAGAAGGGAATACAGCCGACCCCTTTTTCCTGCAGAACATCCAGCAAACCCTCTTCCGGCGCACGTTCGAACATCGAGTATTTCGGCTGGTGGATCAGGCAGGGTGTGCCCAGATCGTTAAGGATATCAATCGCTTTTCGCGCCAACTCGGCAGGATAGTTGGATAACCCGACATACAGGGCTTTGCCCTGGCGCACCAGATGGTCAAGCGCTTTCATGGTTTCCTGCAGCGGCGTTTGCGGGTCAGGACGGTGATGATAAAAGATATCGACATACTCCAGCCCCATACGCTTCAGGCTTTGATCAAGGCTTGCCAGCAGATATTTGCGCGATCCCCAGTCGCCGTAAGGGCCGTCCCACATGGTGTATCCCGCTTTCGTGGAGACGATCAGCTCGTCGCGCCAGGGCAGGAAATCCTCCTGCAAAATACGGCCGAAATTACGCTCGGCGGACCCCGGCGGAGGACCATAGTTATTGGCAAGGTCGAAATGCGTAATACCCAGATCGAACGCGCGCTGTAAAAGTTGACGGCTGTTTTCGAGAAGCGTGGCGTCACCAAAATTATGCCACAGCCCGAGCGAGACGGCGGGCAACCTGAGCCCGCTTCGCCCGCAGCGGCGATACTCCATTGTCTGATAACGACTTTTGTCCGGCTGATAACCCATTTCTATGACCCCTCGCGCTGAAGAGAACAAACAGTGTATACGTTTACATTAACGTGAAAAAAAGCAGCATAGCGCAGCCTTTTTTGTAAAGCATTCTTTCCATAGCCTTCTTGTCGGCAATTCTGGACAGCCATCACGCTTATTTAATACTCAAGGTGAGGTCAACATTAGAAGGATACCTGTTTATGCGTACCCCGTACTGCGTCGCCGATTACCTGCTGGACCGTCTTACAGATTGTGGAGCCGATCATCTGTTTGGCGTGCCGGGCGACTATAACCTGCAGTTTCTCGACCACGTAATAGACAGCCCGGATATCTGCTGGGTGGGCTGTGCCAACGAATTAAACGCCTCTTATGCCGCTGACGGATATGCCCGCTGTAAGGGCTTCGCCGCGCTGCTGACGACGTTTGGCGTAGGAGAGTTAAGTGCCATGAACGGCATTGCGGGCAGCTATGCCGAGCACGTTCCGGTACTGCATATCGTTGGGGCGCCGGGTACGGCTTCTCAGCAAAGAGGGGAGCTGCTGCACCATACGCTGGGCGATGGTGAGTTCCGTCATTTTTACTATATGAGCGAACCGATCACCGTTGCACAGGCGATCCTGACCGAACAAAACGCCTGTTATGAAATCGACCGGGTACTGACGACGATGCTCCGGGAACGTCGCCCCGGCTATTTGATGTTACCTGCCGATGTGGCAAAAAAAGCCGCCACGCCGCCTGTAAACGCTCTCACGCTTCGGCATGCCTATGCCGATAGCGCCTGCCTGAAAGCGTTCCGGGATGCCGCAGAGAATAAACTGGCTGTCAGCAAGCGTACCGCGCTGTTAGCGGATTTCCTTGTTCTGCGCCACGGGCTGAAGCAGGCGCTACAGAAGTGGGTGAAGGACGTGCCGATGGCGCACGCCACGATGCTGATGGGCAAAGGCATATTCGACGAACGTCACGCCGGCTTTTACGGCACCTACAGCGGTTCGGCAAGCGCCGGCCCGGTAAAAGAGGCGATAGAGGGAGCGGACACGGTGCTGTGCATCGGCACGCGATTTACCGATACCCTGACGGCTGGCTTCACCCATCAGTTAACGCCGTCGCAAACGATAGAGGTTCAGCCTCATGCTTCACGCGTCGGTGATATCTGGTTTACCGGCATCCCCATGCTTCAGGTAATTGAAACGCTGGTGGAGCTGTGCAAACAGCACGTGCACGAGAAGCCAGCTCCGTTGTCCCATAGCCCGCTGGACTTCCCTCAGCCTGAAGGATCGCTTACCCAGGATAATTTCTGGAAAACGCTGCAAACGTTTATTCGTCCGGGAGATATCATCCTTGCCGATCAGGGAACCTCGGCCTTTGGCGCGATTGACCTGCGTTTGCCTGCCGACGTGAATTTCATCGTCCAGCCGCTGTGGGGCTCGATCGGCTACACCCTTGCCGCGGCGTTCGGCGCACAAACGGCTTGCCCGAACCGGCGCGTGATTGTGCTGACGGGGGATGGCGCGGCGCAGCTGACTATTCAGGAGCTCGGGTCAATGTTGCGTGATAAACAACACCCCATCATTCTGGTGCTCAACAACGAAGGATACACGGTTGAAAGGGCAATTCACGGGCCGGAGCAGCGTTACAACGACATTGCGCTATGGAACTGGACGCAAATCCCGCAGGCCCTGAGCCTCGATCCTCAGGCTCAGTGCTGGCGGGTCAGTGAAGCGGAGCAGCTGGCGGACGTGCTGGAAAAAGTGGCGCACCACGAGCGGCTCTCGCTAATTGAGGTAATGCTGCCAAAAGCGGACATCCCGCCGCTGCTGGGGGCGATTACCAAAGCGCTGGAAGCGCGCAATAGCGCCTGATTACTTGTCGTTTCGCCAGGCCATCATCATCGGTTTGCCCGCCAGCAGGAGCCAGGCGGGCAACATCACGATGCAAAGCAGCGGGAACAGCGTCGAATCCGGCACTACCACCGCCGCCATAAACAGGCTCAGCCACGCATCGCGCGTCACCACCAGTACCAGCCCCAGGATAGAGCAGGAAACGGTAATCGCCGCCGGAACCGCGTCGACGTGCTCGTGCAGCATCAGCCCCAGCGCCACGCCGACAAACACCGCCGGGAAGATGCGTCCACCGCGGAAACCGCACGCCGCAGCGACGACCAGCGCCGCCAGCTTGATGACGGCAAACAGCAGGTAATCGGAAACGCTAAACACCTGGCTGAAGGCCAGCTGCTGCATCTCGTCCAGACCTTTGAACAGCGTCACCGTTCCGCCAATCGAGCCTAAAATTCCGAGGATTAATCCCCCTGTACCCAGAATCAGCACCGGATGTTTGAGTTTGTGCATCAGCCGGTGCAGGCGCGGAAGACACCATACCGCCACCATCCCCAGCGCGATGGCTATCGCGACGACGATGGCGCCGCTGAAAATATCCGCTATCTGCATCTCTCCGTAGTGGGGCAGAGAGAGGGAAAAATGGGGATGGAAAAACAGGCTGGTCGTCAGCGCGCCGGCTGCCGCGGCCATCAGCGGAGCAAAAAGTTTATCCCAGAGCGGGGCATCATCATTGCTGGTGAGCGTCTGTGAAAAAATCAGAGCGGCGGCAACAGGCGTGCCGAAAAGCGCCCCGATGGTGCCAGCGGAGGCGAGGATGGTCCAGTCCAGCGCGCCGACGCGCGGTAAAATGCGTGAACCAAGGTAAACCGCCAGGCCAATATTCACCGCCATAATCGGGTGCTCGGGACCCAGACTGACGCCGCCCGCCAGGCCCACGATCAGCGCGACGATCAGCCCCGGCAGTGCTGAGGGCGAAACCGGGGCGCCAATCAGGGGTTCCAGCGCCGGGTCCGGTCCGGCATGACCGGGACTAAAACGGATGGCCAGGCCCACCGCAATACCGGTTAACGTCAGCATCAGGATGATCCACGCAGACGAATCCGCGGTGACCCCCAGTTTTGCCGGAAGCGCCGTCCATAAGAGAGTTTGCAGCACCGACGCGACTTTCATCACGACGATAAGGACCAGGCTTGAGGCCACGCCGATGATCAGCGCCGGAATGGCCAGCAACAGCATGGTTCTGGCTCGCGGGTGGAGCATGATGATTTCCTTGTACAAAACGCGATGACGTTACTTTGCACATTAAGCCTTATGGCAATAGTGCAAAAGGTGCTGAAACGGTAAAGTTATTCTGTGACGAAGATCGATAATCCACGGGCATTCACCTTCCGGTCGTTGTTGTTATCACGCCTTGAATTTACAGTGTCCCAAAGATTTATTCTGACTTTAGCGGAGCAGTAGAAGAATGACAAAGTATGCTTTGGTAGGCGATGTGGGCGGCACGAACGCGCGTCTCGCATTATGCGATGTAAGTAGCGGTGAAATTTCCCGGGCGAAAACCTACTCAGGGCTGGATTACCCAAGCCTTGAGGCCGTTGTTCGCGTCTATCTGGAAGAGCATCAGGTGAGCGTCGAAGACGGCTGCATCGCCATTGCCTGCCCGATAACCGGCGACTGGGTCGCAATGACCAACCATACCTGGGCATTCTCCATCGCAGAGATGAAAAAGAATCTCGGTTTTGCGCATCTGGAAATCATCAATGATTTCACCGCGGTGTCCATGGCGATCCCGATGCTGAAGCCGGAGCACCTGATTCAGTTTGGCGGCGCTGAGCCGGTCGAGGGCAAGCCGATTGCGGTTTACGGCGCCGGTACCGGCCTGGGCGTGTCGCATCTGGTGCATGTTGCTCAGCGCTGGGTGAGCCTGCCGGGTGAAGGCGGCCACGTGGACTTTGCGCCAAACAGCGAAGAAGAGGGCATTATCCTCGAAGAGTTACGTGCTGAGATCGGCCACGTTTCCGCCGAGCGCGTCCTGTCAGGACCGGGGCTGGTGAACCTGTACCGCGCGATTGTGAAATCGGACGGTCGTCTGCCGGAAAACCTGCAGCCGAAAGACGTCACCGAACGCGCGCTGGCGGACAGCTGCATCGACTGCCGTCGCGCTCTGTCGCTGTTCTGCGTCATTATGGGGCGGTTCGGCGGCAACCTGGCGCTGACGCTGGGCACCTTTGGCGGGGTCTATATTGCGGGCGGGATCGTGCCGCGCTTCCTCGACTTCTTTAAAGCCTCCGGCTTCCGCGGCGGGTTTGAAGATAAAGGGCGTTTCAGAACCTACGTACAGGACATTCCCGTTTATCTCATCGTGCATGATAACCCAGGCCTGCTGGGCTCGGGTGCCCATCTGCGTCAGGTTCTCGGTCAAATCCTCTGACGCATCATTACCCTCTCCCGCGGGAGAGGGCTCTTTCTCTACAGGTGCATCAGCTGGCGGAACTCTTTCACCTTGCTGCGGCTCACCGGCACCTGAAAATCCAAATCCTTCAGACGCAAGATGTAGGTGTTGTTAAACCACGGTTCGATCTCGCGGATCTTATTTAAATTGACGCAAAACGAACGGTGGCAGCGGAAAAAGTGGGCTGCCGGCAGCTTGCTGCAGAATTCGGTAATGTTCATCGCCATTACGTACGATTCTCGCCGCGTATAGACAAACGTCATCTTTTCGTGCGCTTCGGCGTAGTAGATATCGTTGACCGGGGTCACGATGATGCGCTCATCTTTGACCAGATTAATGGTGTCGTTTTCGCGTATCGTCGGGCTGGTGGTAGCCGGGGCGCTCTGCTGCTGCCATGCGGCCTCCAGCTTTTGCAGCATGCTGACAATCCGCGACTCCTGGTAAGGTTTCAGAATATAGTCAAACGCCTCCAGCTCGAAGGCCTCTACCGCGTGCTCTTTCCAGGCGGTAACGAAAACGATAAACGGCTTATGGGCAAACTGATTGATGTTTTGCGCCAGCAGCACGCCATCCAGCGAGGGAATATTGATATCGAGAAAAATGGCGTCGACCCGGTTATGCTGCAAAAACTTCAGCACGTCCAGACCATCATCAAACGTACCCACAATCTCCATCTTGCTGTGATTTTTGATAAGCCAGGTGAGTTCCTGTTGAGCCAGGAATTCATCTTCAACGATGATGACTTTCATATTACTCACCCTGAGGTAACAAAGATGTCGCCGCATGAACAGGGGAGCGTTCATTCGGGACGTAAAAAGCGATTTCAGTGCCTGGTTCAAGACGGTGAATATGCAGCCCGTCGCCGTAAAGCAGCTTGACCCGGTGATGCACGTTCAGCAGCCCAATTTTATTCCCGGGCATCTCGTTAGACTCCACGCGTTCGATGACTTTTGGATCAATCCCGTGGCCGGTATCGCGCACGGCAATTCGCACCCGGTTGCCGCTTTCGGTGATGCTGATGGTGACCACCCCTTTGCCTTTACAGGGCTGAATACCGTGAACAATCGCGTTTTCAACCAGCGGCTGGATCAGCAGGCTCGGGATCACGCAGTTGACCTCTTCATCAATATCGTAAATCACCGTGAGCTTGTCGCCAAAGCGCGCCTGCTCAATAGCGATGTAGTCTTTGATCTGATACAGCTCTTTTTTGATGTCGATCTGCTCGTCATCTTTCAGTTCGATGTTGTAGCGCAGATAGCGCGACAGGTTAAAAATCAGCTGGCGCGCGGTGTCCGGATTCAAACGAATGGAAGAGGAGATAGCGTTCAGCGCGTTAAACAGAAAATGGGGATTAATTTTGCTCTGTAGCGCGCGCAGCTCTGCCTTATTTGCCATCTCGCGCAGCTGTTCTGCCCGGGAGACTTCAAGCTGGGTAGAGATAATCTGCGACAGGCCGATGGCCATCTCCTGCAGCGTGGAGGTGATCTGATGCGCGTGGCAGTAATAAATTTTCAGCGTGCCCGTCACAACGCCTTTCTCCCATAGCGGGATCACCAGCATCGAGTGAATCTCCGGCGTTCGGTGAGCTTCATCATTGTTTTTAATAATGATTTTGCCGTAGTTAATCGCCTGTCTGGTGGTCGGACTAATGGTGTCATCACTGTCGCGATAGTTGTGTTCCCCAACGCCAACGTAGGCCAGAACGTGGTCGATATTGGTGATGGCGACGGCGTCAGCGTGAATGTCGTGGCGGATAATCTCGCAGACCTGGCGCAGCGACTCCGCGTTAACGTGGCGAAAGAGCGGCAGCGTTTTGTTGGCAATATCCAGCGCCAGCTTGGCCTGACGGGCGGCGCTGGCCTCTTTTTCCCCTTCAACGCTCTGCACCAGCAGCACGATAAAACCGATGCAGACGCTGCCCAGGATCATGGGAATACCGATTTTCGAGACGATATCCAGCCCCAGCGCGGTGGTGGGGGCCCAGACGACGACCAGGATCATGGTCAGCGTTTCGCACACCATGCCCGCAGCAATCCCGGCGCGCCAGCGCTGTTTTTTGGGGATCTTGCGGCTGATCCAGCCGGAAAGCACCCCGGCGATAATGCTGGTGATAAAGCACGGCACCGCCGTTACGCCACCGATATCAATCAGGTAGCGATGGGTCCCGGCAATCACGCCGGTGATGACACCCACCCACGGGCCAAACAAAATTCCGCCGGACATGACGGCGATAATGCGCACGTTAACCAGCGAACCCTCTACCGGCACCCCGGACCAGGTGCTGAACAGGGCGAACAGGGAAAAGATGGCGGTAACGGCCAGCAGCTCTTTGGGCGAGTGTGCGGATTTATGCAACAGCTCGCGAAACAGGCGAATGCGAATAAGGAAGAACAGGCAAATCAGCATTAATGCCGCACGGTCAAAAACCGCCAGCAGCATAGTGAATATCTCGTGCACGGAGCAGACCTGGGAAAACGGGAAAGAACCATGATAAAAAACCTGGGGCGTATTGACCAGCTATCCGTCGGGTTTATCAAATGAGGAAAAACCATAATTTACAAAGGGGATTGTCAGGTGGGGATTGATGCGACCCGATTTTTTCTCAGCGCCATATCGGCAGGTAACTGTTTTGATATCAGCGTGTTAAATAACGGCTAACGGAAAGCCGATATCAGAACCCTTCTTCCACTTTCAGGCGCTGTCGTGTTCCGGTTTTCGCGCGGGCGCTTTTTTTTCATTTCCCTCTCGACAGCATGAATTTTTTCAGGTTATTTTCTAAGCACGCCACATCGGTGGCAGCGTCGCTCGGACGGTCCGGGCGCTAACGTTAATCTGAGGAATCTATGGCTGAATTCAGTCCTGAACGCCGTTTTACGCGTATCGATCGTCTCCCCCCTTATGTTTTCAATATCACTGCTGAACTGAAGATGGCTGCGCGTCGGCGCGGCGAAGATATTATCGATTTCAGCATGGGTAACCCTGACGGCCCAACGCCACCGCATATCGTTGAAAAGCTCTGCACGGTTGCCCAGCGCCCGGATACGCACGGCTACTCAACCTCGCGCGGTATTCCCAGGTTACGTCGCGCGATCTCGCGCTGGTATCAGGATCGTTATCAGGTTGATATCGATCCGGAAAGTGAAGCCATTGTCACCATCGGCTCGAAAGAGGGGCTGGCACACCTGATGCTGGCCACGCTGGATCATGGTGATACGGTGCTGGTACCCAATCCAAGTTACCCAATCCATATCTACGGCGCGGTGATTGCCGGGGCGCAGGTGCGCTCTGTGCCGCTGGTGGAAGGTGTCGATTTCTTTAACGAACTGGAACGTGCCATTCGCGAAAGCTACCCGAAACCTAAGATGATGATCCTCGGTTTCCCGTCGAACCCAACGGCGCAGTGCGTGGAGCTTGATTTCTTCGAGAAGGTTGTCGCTCTGGCCAAACGTTATGACGTGCTGGTGGTTCATGACTTAGCCTACGCCGATATTGTCTATGACGGCTGGAAAGCCCCGTCGATAATGCAGGTTCCGGGCGCGCGTGACGTAGCGGTGGAGTTCTTCACCCTGTCGAAAAGCTACAACATGGCGGGCTGGCGTATTGGCTTTATGGTGGGTAACAAAACGCTGGTAAGTGCCCTGGCGCGCATCAAGAGTTACCACGATTACGGTACCTTTACGCCGCTGCAGGTTGCCGCTATTGCCGCTCTGGAAGGCGATCAGCAGTGCGTTCACGACATTGCTGCCCAGTACAAACGTCGCCGCGACGTGCTGGTAAAAGGGTTACATGAGGCCGGCTGGATGGTGGAGATGCCGAAAGCGTCCATGTACGTCTGGGCGAAAATTCCGGAACCGTACGCAGTGATGGGGTCGCTGGAGTTTGCTAAAAAGCTGCTGCAGGACGCGAAGGTATGTGTGTCCCCTGGCATTGGCTTTGGTGATTATGGCGACACCCACGTGCGCTTTGCTTTAATCGAAAACAGCGACCGTATTCGTCAGGCGGTAAGGGGCATAAAGGGTATGTTCCGGGCCGACGGTCTTCTCACCTCAAAGAGCGTTGCTGAACACCCCGCGTCGTCATGACATAAAAAAACAGGAGCCCCGATGGCTCCTGTTTTTTTGACTGCATGTTCTTCACTAGATCATGAGGGCAAAGGTTCCGGCCCAGACTAAAACGATCACCGAAATGCCCATAAAGAAATATTTCACGTTTCATCGCTCCGCGTATCTTGTGGTACGCACTTAAAAACAGAGTCCAACTGATTATAGAGAGCTGAAATCCGGCCAAACCAGAAATGAGAATTTTCCCGTTACGCCGCCGACTCCAGCTCAGAATTCTGTGCTTTCCTGTAGCCAGACGGCGCTAATGTACGCCTAAAAATGAGGGGTGGCAAGAGGGATTTTTTCAAATAATTTCCGTTACTTACGAGTGTCGGGGAACGGCGACAGTTTGATTTCACAGCGTAATAAATTCGCTTTGAGCGACGCTATTAAAAACGATTTCCAGCAGGATGACAGGTAATTGAAAAGGTTAGTTTCTTAGCGAAACTAACCTTCATGAAGGGCTTAGATATAGAGTGAGGCTTCACCAAGGGGGCGCGTTTTGAAACGGCGATGCATCCACAGATACTGCTCAGGCGCGCGCATGATTTCTGTTTCGATGACCTTATTGATAAACGCTGCCGCTTCACACTCGTTTTCCGGATAGTTAGCCATTTCAGGAGAGATGTGCAGACGATAGCCTGACTTATCCGCTTTTCTCACCATTGTCACGGTCAGCATGGATGCACCTGACAAACGTGAAATGACAAAAGTCCCGTTGGTCGTCGCTACGTCTTTCACGGCAAAGAAGGGGGCAAAGCTGCTGCCTTTGCGTCCGTAATCCTGATCGGGAGCGAACCAGACGGCTTCACCTTTCTTCAGAGCCCCGACCATTCCACGCAGGTTATTACGGCTGATCATCGCCTTATTGGAACGCATGCGGCCTCGCGTTTGTACCCACTCCATCAGCGCACTGTTGTGAGGTCTGTAGGTCGCCATCATCGGCTGACAAAGGCCCATCACCCGTCCACCCAGCTCCAGCGACATAAAGTGAACGCCAACAACCATCACGCCGCGTTTTTGCAGCTGTGCACGTTTAAGGTTATCCAGCCCTTCTACATCAAACCACTTGCGGACGCGTTCATCCGGCCAGAACCAGGCCATACCGGTTTCGAGCAGCGCCATTCCGATGGATTTAAAGTTTTCAGAGATCAGTTTTTCACGTTCTTCAGCATTGTACTGAGGAAAGCAAAGCTCAATGTTTTTGCGCGCGATAGATTCACGACGCTTCAGGAAATAGCGGGATGCGCTCCCCAGTTTCGACCCCAGCATACGCAGCACAGGGTAGGGGAGTTGAACCAGCAGCCAAAGAACGCCAAGACCAAACCATGTAAACCAGTAACGCGGATGTAAAAATGCGCGTTTGAAATTGGATTGAGACAAAATAGAGAAACCTATGTAGAGCCGGTGAAAGTAACGCATAGTGCGATACCACGTGCCTATTAGACCGTAGTACAAGGTCATGGTTGCAGGCTTTACCGATCTTTACGGCGTTACCTGGCCATAGCTGACATTGGGTGGGCGGCATAATGTAACACCGTTATACGATATGTGCTATTACTCGTTTTTGATTAAAAAAGCGGCAATCAGGGAGGTGCTTGATTTTACAGTTTTTATATTACGTGCTGTCAGATTATCTCTCGGCATGCGTGGCGATAGAAACATCTCCATAAGAGGGGCGGATCGAATAAAAGCGCCACGGGTAAATTTGTGGCAGGTCACTTATCTGAGAAAATTATTTAATGCGACAGGTAAATGAATAGGAATATTCCCTGCGATATTTCTTATGTGTTATTCATGTAATCAATAAAATCGTGTGTTTTCATTATTTCTTAACGTCTTTATTTTATCTTGGAACAATAAGGCTTGGCTTCGCATTTATTGTTTTGGATATCATTGTTATGATGCAAATCAAGACAGGATGTTTTTGTGAGTGTTTATCTGCCTGAGATCGTTTATTCGATACAAATCTTCGTTTTATATGCCATAAGTAGCGTCTTTTTCTGGGTTAGTCAGGCATTTTGCAATAATGTTTTAGTGGAAAATTCTTAAGAAATATCCGATTGCGGATAAATGATCTGCACATTTGATTTTGTGTCGATCATTATTCTATTATTGCGCATCAAGAACGATACCGTGAAGTTTGCATAGCAAAACAAAGAGGGATGATTAGATGGCTGACAGTTTTCAGAATGAGGTGCCTAAGGCACGTATTAACCTGAAGCTTGACCTGCATACTGGCGGAGCAAGCAAGAAAATGGAATTACCATTAAAACTGCTTGTTACGGGTGATTTCAGCAATGGGCAGGAATCTGCGCCAATATCTGAGCGTGAAAAGGTTAACATTAACAAAAATAATTTTGATAGTGTTCTTTCCGAATATTCCCCAAAAGTTAATCTGACCGTTAAAAATATGCTGTCTGACGATGGTGGTGAAGACAATATTCAGCTGACTTTCCAGAGCATGAAGGATTTCACGCCAGAGCAGGTTGCTGCCCAGATACCGCAGTTGAAGGCGATGCTGGCGATGCGCAACTTGCTGCGCGATCTGAAGGCCAACCTGTTGGATAACCAGACTTTCCGAAAAGAGCTGGAAAAAATCGTTCTTGACCAGTCTCTTAGCGCTGAGTTGCGAAATGAATTATCAGCACTGGCATCAAAAAAACCTTAACCATCAAGCTGTTTTAACGGATTAATCAAGGAATGCTCATGTCTGTACAAAATAATATTGCTGGCGGTGAAAGCGTGGTGCTGGAACGTCCTGCTGCAGGTGGGGTTTACGCTTCCCTGTTTGAGAAAATCAATCTGAGCCCTGTCTCTGAGCTGAGCGCGCTGGATATCTGGCAAGATGCTCAGGCGATGTCAGATGCGACCGCTGATGAGCGTCTGACTGCAGGTATGCAGGTGTTTCTGGAGTGTCTGACCAAAGCAGGCTCGAAAGTCGAAAAACTGGATAAAAGCCTGATTGATCACCATATCGCTGAGCTTGATTACCAGATCAGCCGCCAGCTGGACGCTGTAATGCACCATGACGAGTTTCAGGCGGTTGAGAGCCTGTGGCGCGGTGTGAAGTCGCTGGTGGATAAAACCGATTTTCGCCAGAACGTGAAAATCGAGCTTCTGAGCATGTCTAAAGAAGACCTGCGCCAGGACTTTGAAGACTGTCCGGAGGTGATCCAGAGTGGTCTGTATAAACACACCTACATCGATGAATATGATACCCCGGGCGGCGAGCCGATTGCGGCGCTGATTTCCGCTTACGAATTCGACGCTTCAGCGCAGGATGTCGCTCTGCTGCGCAATATCTCTAAAGTATCCGCTGCGGCACATATGCCGTTTATCGGCTCGGCAGGTCCGAAATTCTTCCTCAAGGAGTCCATGGAAGACGTCGCTGCAATTAAAGACATTGGTAACTACTTTGACCGCGCAGAGTACATCAAGTGGAAATCCTTCCGCGATACAGACGACGCGCGCTATATCGGCCTGGTGATGCCGCGCGTGCTGGGTCGTTTGCCGTATGGCCCGGATACCGTTCCGGTTCGCAGCTTCAATTATGTCGAAGAAGTCAAAGGCCCGGATCACGACAAATACCTGTGGACTAACGCATCGTTTGCCTTTGCTTCCAACATGGTGCGTAGCTTTATCAATAATGGCTGGTGTGTACAGATCCGTGGGCCACAGGCCGGTGGTGCGGTTCAGGACCTGCCTATCCATCTGTACGATCTCGGCACTGGCAATCAGGTAAAAATCCCGAGCGAAGTGATGATTCCTGAAACCCGTGAGTTCGAATTCGCGAATCTGGGCTTCATTCCTTTGTCCTACTACAAAAACCGCGACTACGCCTGTTTCTTTTCGGCTAACTCCACTCAGAAACCGGCGCTGTATGACACCGCAGATGCAACGGCGAACAGCCGTATCAACGCCCGTCTCCCGTACATCTTCCTGCTGTCGCGTATCGCCCACTACCTGAAGCTGATTCAGCGTGAAAACATTGGTACCACTAAGGATCGCCGACTGCTGGAACTGGAGCTGAATACCTGGGTCCGCAGTCTGGTGACCGAAATGACCGATCCGGGCGATGAACTGCAGGCGTCTCACCCACTGCGTGATGCGAAAGTGGTGGTGGAAGACATTGAGGACAACCCAGGCTTCTTCCGCGTGAAATTGTACGCGATCCCGCACTTCCAGGTAGAAGGCATGGACGTGAACCTGTCGCTGGTCTCCCAGATGCCGAAAGCGAAATCGTAAAAACGGGCAGGAAGCCGATGAAAACGGAACAACCGTTATGGGGCAGGGGCATAATGGTCTCTCCCCAGCACTTTCAGCAGCAGGTCGCGTATGCGGCCTGGTCTGTCGAATGTATTGCCCGGCTGGGGCTCACCTCGCCCTGGGGAGTCATTGACGCCACTTTCGAACCTGAATCTCTCAGGCTCGGACGTCTGCAGGCCCGTCATCTGCATGTCCGTTTTCAGGACGGTACGCTGATTGATACGGACAATGCTGATTCTCTGCCGCCGGTGCTGTCACTTGAAAGTGAATCGCAGGCGGTGACGGTCGTGCTGGCTCTTCCGCTGCTGCGGGCTAACGGCGGCAACTGCCTGAAACCCGATGAAGTGGCCGAACGCCCGGTGCGGTATCGCCAGCGCTGGCGGGATGTGCGCAATACCTTCGGGGAAGACACCCGTCAGATTGCGGTAATGCAGCCGGAACTGACCCTGCGTTTTGCCCACCAGAACAACAGCGATTATCTGACCTGCCCGATCGCCCGACTGCAGCAAGACTCGCAGGGTATATGGCAACTCGATGAGACGTTTCTCCCTCCGCTGTTGGCCCTTCAGGGCAACCGCTGGCTGGTTACCCAACTGGAACAGCTAATGACCCAGTTGCGGGCTCGTCTCTGTCGTTTGATGGCAATGCGTCGTGAAAGCAATGAGCGTATGGCGGACTTCGCCGTGGCAGATGTATCGCTGTTCTGGCTGCTCAATGCGCTGAACAGTGCAGAGCCCGTGCTTGGCCAGTTCCAGCGTAACCTGCAAAGCCCGCCGGAACGTCTCTATCCGGAACTTTCTCGCCTGGCGGGGAGCCTGCTGACCTTCTCTCTGGAGCATCAGGTGAGCGCCATTCCAGTCTGGAATCATGAGCAACTCAACGCGGTGTTCCCACAGTTGTTTGATTTGCTTGGCGATTTGCTTGAAGCCAGCCTGCCGTCCCGCGTGGTGTCTTTGCCACTTGATTACGATCCGCGACTGCACTTCTGGCAGGCTCGGTTGCATGACCCGCGACTGCGCGAAGGGGCTGATTACTATCTTTCTGTGCGTTCACCGATCCCGGTGGCGCAACTGCAGGAACAGTTTCCGCGCCAGTGTAAGGTGGGCAGTCCTGACCATGTGCGTGGGATCGTCAACTCTTCCCGCGTGGGCGTGCCGTTGACGCCACTGCGTCACGTGCCAGCCGCTATTCCACTGCGCCTGGAAAATCAGTATTTCAGTCTCGATCTCTCCCATCCTCTTGCAGCGGACATGCTCCAGAGTGGGACATGTATGTTCTATGTCCCGGGCATGCTCGGCGAGCCAGAACTTGAACTCTTTGCGGTACTGAGAACATGAGTGAGCGTAAACGCGGCGCTGCCGTGTCTGTTGATATTGATGCTTTGCTGCAGGATACCTGGCTTCAGGTCATCAGCCTCCGCCATGGCCCGCAGTTTCAGGAAGGTGAAGGCCGGCTCCTGTGGGAACGCTGTATCGCTGATGTGGAGCGCGTTCAGCGTGAACTGAAAGCGAGCGAGCTGGATGAGACAAGCTGTGAGCATATCCTCACTGCACAATGCGCATTGCTTGACGAGGCGGTTAAAGGCCGTGGTGTGGAGGATGACGCCTGTGTTCAGTGGTATGACATACCGCTGCAGGGGCATTTTCTCGGCACGATGGATGCCGGCGACACCCTGTGTGACAGGATGCGCGATGTTCTGCACGAACCTGCACCGGATAATGCCGTTCTGACCTGCTTCCAGCGGGTAATGATGCTCGGGTTCCTGGGAAGCTTTCGCGCGCTGAACGACCCGGAACGCCAGAAGCTGGTTAGTGCACTCAGTGAACATGTTACGCCATTCAGCTATCCGCAGACCCATCCTGTACTGGCAGAAAGCCTTGCCGGGCGGGGAATGGGCGGATGGCTGGGCTCATGGCCCGTGCGTATTGGGCTGAGCGTGGTTGTTCTCGCCGCGCTCTGGTGGGGGCTGGATCGCTGGCTCGATCGGATGCTGCTGTCCCTGTTGCCGGGAGTCATAAAATGAGTCCTGCACAACAGCGTGGACTTGCGCTGTGGGCTGCCCTGCTGAGTGCCGTGGTCTGTCTGGGTTTTCTGCCGGTATCCCGGCTGGTTTCGGTGCTCGTTCTACTGGCAATGCTCGGGCTTGTCATCGCGTTCTGGTATATCGCCAGACCTCGTGCTGAACACGACGCCATCCTGTGTCTGGACGATCTTCCGGAAGCTACTTACCGTCAACCCGTGGTGCTGGTTTGTGGCGATCTGCCGCTGACCTGGCCGCAACAGTCACCGGTACTGACCGTTACGCAGGGTTGCTGGATCCGCGTTGAGGACTATCAGGATCTGGAGCAGGTTGCTCGTCAAATACTATGGCAGCGCCCGGACTGGGGGCGTCAGCTGTCGGTGATGGTCAGTGTCTGCCCGCAAAAACACGCCGACGGCGAAGCCCTGACAAGCCATCTGCTGGCTCTGCGCTGGCAGATCAGCCAGCTGCGTAAAGAAACGGGACATTCTGTGCCATTGATTTTGAATGGTCAGATCGGCAGTGCGATGACGGATGACATGCTCTGGCAGGCAGCAATTCCGGGTGAAGAGAGGCGCGTCTGGCGTGAATCGAACGCGCCTTGTTCTATCGCCGCGTGGGTCAACCACGGCGGTGCGCCTGTGATGCAGCAGCAGGTGCTGATGAACAGCCTGATGAACTGGTTCCATCAGCATGTCCAGGCGGTATTTATCGATGAGAACCCTGATGTTCCGACTATCGCACCTGCAGCGGTGCTGTGGGGAATGGGGCCGATTCTTGCCGGGAGCCTCGCCTCATCGGCATGGACGGCGTGGTTGTCACGTCATACTGCCATGCAGCAAGTGGTCGGCTGGCAGCCGGTAGGTACGGACAGTACGGTGATCTCGCCCTTGCCGGATTTCGTCCTGCCGCTGCTGCCGGAGGGCTGCGGGCTCACTCCGCGGGCCCGCACCTGGCGCTATGCCCTGTGGATTTTTACCCTTGCGGCGATCGCTGCGCTGCTCAGCAGTGGCTGGAACAATCGCCAGCTGCTGCATCGCGTGAGCTTCGATATCGTACGTTACGACGGCATCTCTATGGATGATTTCGGTCCGAAAGCCAGCGCCGTTGCGGTTCTTCGCGAGGATGCGGCGCTGCTGGATGATTATGCACGTAACGGCGTACCGACCCGGCTGGGGCTGGGGCTTTATCAGGGGGAGCGTTTACGGATGCCGGTACTGGAAGCGATCCGCTCGTATGTGCCGCCACCTCCGCCACCCAAACCGCAGCCGAAGCCCAAGCCGGTACCGAAAATTGTGCGCCTCGACAGCATGTCATTGTTCGATTCCGGCAAGTTCGTACTGAAAGCAGGCTCCACCAAAATGCTGGTGAATTCACTGGTTGGCATTAAAGCGAAGCCGGGGTGGCTGATTGTCGTGTCCGGGCATACCGATAACACCGGCAATCCGCAGCTAAACCAGACGCTATCTCTGAAACGTGCCGAAGCGGTACGCAACTGGATGCGCGACACCGGCGACGTGCCGGAAAGCTGTTTTGCGGTGCAGGGCTATGGCGAAAGTCGTCCTGTCGCAACCAATGACACCCTGGAAGGGCGTGCGCTCAACCGTCGTGTCGAAATCAGTCTGGTACCGCAGGCTAACGCCTGTCAGATACCCGGCAAACACCCGGTGCCATCGCAGGATGATGGCGCATCACAATTAAATGGAGAGTAATTCCATGGCAATTCCTGTTTATCTTTGGCTGAAAGACGACGGCGGCGCGGACATTAAAGGGTCTGTAGACGTTCAGGATCGCGAAGGCAGCATCGAAGTGGTCGCTCAGGAACACAATTTGTACATCCCGACCGATAACAATACCGGCAAGCTGACCGGCACGCGTATCCACACGCCGTTCCTGTTCACGAAGGAAATCGACTCCTCCAGCCCGTACCTGTACAAGGCCGTGACCACCGGTCAGACCCTGAAGTCTGCTGAATTCAAGTGGTACAAAATTAACGACGCGGGTCAGGAAGTGGAGTACTTCAACACCAAACTGGAAAACGTGAAGGTGGTGAAAGTGAATCCTGAAATGTACGACATCAAGGATCCTTCTAAAGAGAAGCACAACCACCTTGAGCGCATTGAACTGCGTTACGAAAAAATCACCTGGACCTACAAAGACGGCAACATCATTCATTCCGATTCCTGGAACGAGCGCGCCACCGCGTAAGTCGCAAGCGGGCAGGTTTCCCCTGTCCGCTTTTCTTTTTTGCTGAACGTCTGCAGCGGCGGGCGCTGAGCAAAGAAAACATCCTATCCCGGAAATAGACCTTATGGGCCTTGGTAACGGCCAGGGGCGGTAGCGTGCCTGAAAGGTCCTCAACAGTGAGTAAAATCAACATGGAAAACCCGGCAATCCTCCTTCGACGTCTTAATCCATACTGCGCTCGAGCGCTGGAAGGCGCTGCTTCGCTCTGCCAGACGCGCGCCCATGCAGAAATTCTGCCGGAGCACTGGCTGCTGAAGCTGCTGGAGCAGGGCGAAGGTGACCTGACGGTGCTGGCGCGTCGCTACGAATGGGATATGGATAGCATCTGGCAGGATTTGCTCGGCTGGCTCGATAAACAGCCTCGCTCTGTTCGCCACCGGCCTCAGCTGTCTGACCACATTCAGGCTCTGATGCAGCAGGCCTGGCTACTTGCTTCACTCAACGAAGAGGAGCAGATTCGCAGCGTCCATCTGCTGATGGCCCTGGTGGAAAAACCGAAACTGGCACGCTGTGACGGCCTTTGGCCGTTATTAACGCTTGGTCAGAGCCAACTGGAGCGCCTGCGACCGTTGCTGGATGCGCAATCGGATGAGCGTCTGGAAATACAGCATGAAGCTGAACTGGCGCAGAGCCTCGGTGGCGAGGTGGAGTTTGTTGGACGTCCGGCCGGAGCGGAAATGAAAGAGGGGGAACTGAATCCTGCGCTGCAGAACGCGCTGGACAAATTCACCCTTGATGTCACCGCAAAGGCAAAGGAAGGGAAGATCGATCCGGTATTCGGCCGCGATACGGAAATCCGTCAGATGGTGGACATACTTTCTCGTCGCCGCAAAAACAACCCGATTCTAGTCGGCGAACCGGGCGTGGGGAAAACTGCACTGGTTGAAGGCCTGGCGTTGCGTATAGCCGAGGGTAATGTGCCGGAATCCCTCAAAACGGTTAGTTTGCGCACCCTTGACCTGGGCCTGCTGCAGGCCGGTGCGGGTGTGAAAGGTGAGTTTGAACAGCGCCTGAAAAACGTCATTGATGCGGTGCAGCAATCGCCTGTACCTGTCCTGCTCTTTATTGATGAGGCGCACACCATCATCGGCGCGGGCAACCAGGCGGGTGGCGCAGATGCCGCCAACCTGCTGAAACCGGCGCTGGCCCGTGGCGAACTGCGCACTATCGCGGCCACTACCTGGTCTGAATACAAACAATATTTCGAGCGCGACGCCGCCCTGGAGCGCCGTTTCCAGATGGTGAAAGTGGATGAGCCCGACGATGACACCGCCTGCCTGATGCTACGCGGTCTGAAATCCCGCTACGCTGAACACCACAATGTACACATTACCGACGATGCTGTTCGTGCGGCAGTTACCCTTTCGCGTCGTTATCTGACCGGACGCCAGCTTCCTGATAAAGCGGTCGATCTGCTGGACACCGCCGCCGCCCGCGTCCGTATGAGTCTCGACACCGTACCGGAACAGCTGATCCGTCTTCGCGCGAGTATCTCTGCGCTCGACATGGAGAAGCAGGCGCTACTCGAAGATATCGCCATAGGCAATCAGTGCCATGCCGGGCGTCTGAGCGAGATTGAGCAGGAAGAGGTGCGCCTGATTGTGGCGCTTGACGAACTGGAAACCCAGTACGGTCAGGAATTGAAGCTGACCGGTCAGTTGCTGGAAAGCCGTCGGGATATCTCGCGCCAGAGCGAAACGCAGCAGCTGCATCGGGAGCTTAACGAGATGCAGCACAGCAACCCGCTGCTCTCCCTGGATGTGGATGTACGCACCGTTGCTAACGTAATTGCTGACTGGACAGGCGTACCGTTGTCATCGCTGATGAAAGACGAGCAGACCGAACTGCTGACCCTCGAAAATGAAATCGGTAAGCGTGTTATTGGGCAGGACGTGGCGCTCGAAGCCATCGCCCAGCGTCTGCGTGCGGCAAAAACCGGCCTCACCTCCGAGAACGGCCCGCAGGGCGTATTCCTGCTGGTGGGGCCGAGCGGCGTGGGTAAAACCGAAACCGCATTAGCTTTAGCCGATGCAATGTACGGCGGCGAGAAGTCACTCATAACGATTAACCTCTCTGAATACCAGGAGCCGCACACGGTTTCCCAGCTGAAAGGCTCGCCGCCGGGCTACGTGGGCTACGGCCAGGGCGGTATCCTCACCGAAGCGGTGCGTAAACGCCCGTACAGCGTGGTGCTGCTTGATGAGGTGGAAAAAGCGCACCGTGACGTCATGAACCTGTTTTATCAGGTATTTGACCGGGGCTTTATGCGCGACGGCGAAGGGCGCGAAATCGACTTCCGCAACACCGTCATCCTGATGACCTCCAACCTCGGTAGCGACCACCTGATGCAGCTGCTGGACGAAAACCCGGAAGCCACCGAAGCAGACCTGCATGAACTGCTGCGTCCGATCCTTCGCGATCATTTTCAGCCCGCGTTGCTCGCCCGCTTCCAGACGGTGATTTTCCGTCCGCTGGCTGAAACTGCCATGCGGACCATCGTGGAAATGAAACTGGCACAGGTCAGCAAGCGCTTGCATCGTCACTACGGCTTGGCCACGCAGATTGATGAGAGCCTGTATGACGCCCTGACCTCAGCCTGTCTGCTTCCGGACACCGGCGCGCGCAACGTCGATAGCCTGCTGAATCAACAGATTCTGCCGGTGCTGAGCCAGCAGCTGCTGACCTGCATGGCCGCAAAACAGAAGCCGCGTTCGTTACGCCTGAGTTGGGACGATGAAGAAGGGATCGGCCTGGCGTTTGACTGGGCTGAGGGAGGCAACGCATGAGTACTAATCCTCCGATCAGATACAGCCACAACCACCACCTGCTCGTGGTGAAGGGCTGTGACGCAGAGCCCGACGTGCTGGCCTTTTCAGGCGACGAGGCCCTGAGCAGACCGTTCAGCTACCGCGTTGAGTTCACCAGCCGCGACCACGGCATCAGCAAAGAGATGATGCTGATGAAGCTCGGCTCGCTGACGCTCCAGGCCCCGGTTGACCAGGGGTACGGCATCAAAATCCGGCAGCCGCTGCGGGTGATTCAGGGAGTGGTGACCGGTTTTGAACGCCTCGGCACCTCAAAAGATGAAACGCATTACGCCCTGACGCTCCGGCCGCGACTGGCGCTGCTTGACCGTTCGCACCAGAACGCGATTTACCAGGACATGTCGGTCCCGCAGATTGTGGAAAAAATCCTGCGCGAGCGGCACGGCATGCGCGGTCAGGACTTTCTGTTCTCGCTCACAAAAGAGTATCCGCGCCGTGAGCAGGTGATGCAGTACGGCGAGAATGACCTGCACTTCATCACCCGCCTGCTGGGCGAGGTCGGCATCTGGTTCCGCTTCACCGCCGACACGCGCCTGAACATCGACGTGGTGGAATTTTACGACAGCCAGCAGGGGTACGAGAAAGGCCTGACCCTTCCGTCGGTGCCGCCGTCAGGGCAGCACTCGCAGGGCGTGGATTCGGTGTGGGGGATGGAGAGCCATCATAACGTGGTGCAGAAGCAGGTCAGCACCCGGGACTACAACTACCGTCAGGCCACAGAGGATATGAATGCGCTGGTTGACGTCACCCGGGGGGACGCGACCACGTACGGGGAGGCGTATCACTATGCCGACAATTATCTGACGCCGGGCAGCGCCTATGAGCGTAATCCGGCGCCCGAGTCCGGGGCGTTTTATGCCCGCATCCGGCATGAGCGCTACCTGAACGGCCAGACGCGGACCCGGGCCACCACCAGCAGCCCGGCGCTCTCTCCGGGGATGCGGCTGAACGTTACCGGCGGGTATGAAGTGGCGGACGTGTTTGCGCAGGGCGTGGTCATCACGGCGATGCAGACCCACGCGCGGCGGGATGAAGACTTCAGCCTTCATTTTGACGGCATTCCGGACAGCCCGGATTTCAGCTTCCGCCCCGAGCCGGGGACTCGCCCGGTGATGGCCGGTACGCTGCCGGCCCGCGTCACCAGCACCACCGAAAATGACGTCTACGGCCATATCGATAAGGACGGGCGCTACCGCGTCAGCATGCTGTTTGACCGGGACAGCTGGGAGACGGGGTTCGAGAGCATGTGGGTGCGGCAGTCACGCCCGTATGCCGGGAACACCTACGGCCTGCACCTGCCGCTGCTGGCGGGCACCGAAGTGGCTATTGGCTTCGAGGACGGCAACCCGGACCGGCCGTACATTTCCGGCGTGCTGCACGACTCGGCCCACGGCGACCACGTCACCATCCAGAATTACAAACGCAACGTCCTGCGCACCCCGGCGAACAACAAAATCCGCCTTGATGACGAGCGCGGAAAAGAGCATATCAAGGTCAGCACGGAGTATGGCGGCAAGAGCCAGCTGAATCTCGGTCACCTGGTCGACAGCGAAAAACAGCAGCGCGGCGAGGGGTTTGAGCTCCGGACGGACAGTTGGGGCGCGATACGGGCCGGGAAAGGGATATTTATCAGTGCTGACGGCCAGGCGAAGGCGCAGGGCGACGTTCTGGCGATGGAGCAGGCGATTAGCCTGTTGAAAGGTGCGGTAAATCTGGTAGCAGAATGGGGAGAGGTTGCAAGGACCCACCAAAACTTCGCACCGGATACACAACCCCTTCAGGCGCTTGTTTCAGGAGCGAGCCTACTCAAAGAACCGACTTTGTTAATGTCTGCGCCGAAAGGTATTGCCGCCGTCACACCGCAAACAGCATTGCTGCACAGCGGAAAGGGTATGTATCTGCAAAGCCTTGGGGAGGTTAATATCAGCGCGGCGCAGCGTTACTCCGTCAATGCCAGTCAGGCTATCTCTATTCTGGCCCACCAGGAAGGTATGCGTCTGGTCTCTGCCAAAGGCCCGCTGGCGGTGGAGTCCCACTCGGATACGCTGTCTATCACGTCGATGAAGGATGTCACGGTGCAGTCCACCCAGGGGCACCTGCAGCTGACGGCAAAGAATGGTATCACGCTTGCCTGCGGCGGTGCTTGCATCAAGCTCACGCCACAGGGCGAAATCAACGTGCATGGTCCTGGCCTGTTAAGCCTTAAAGGGCAACATAAATTACAGGGCCCGGCGGGTGAGGATTATCCGCTGCCAGAATTGCCTTCGTCAGTGTGCAAAGAGTGTCTGAAAAAGGCGCAGCGGCTGGCACAGGGCTTTGTGCCAAGGGAGGCATAAGTGAACACGACCCATATCACTGACTGGGTGAATCTGCTTCAGCAAACCTGCGCTGATATAAGCATGACCCACCTTGATTTTATTCTCGACCAGTGCGGTATTGATTTTTCAGTCATCCCTGTACTGCGGGATTTTTCACCGCCTCTGGTATGGCAGTCTCTCTATAAGGGTTTGCCGGAAGATGCCCTGTCTGAAGAGTCGCCGCTGTTGATCAGGATCTCTTTAAACGATCCTCAGCAGAAGCAGTGGTTTATTGAACTGGCTCAGAAAGTACAAAAGACAGCCCCGCTGTTGGTGCTCTGTTCTCCCTGGTCTTTTACTACTCTGGCTGAATGGTTAACTGCCTGCACCGATGCGACACATGAGGGACGTGCAGGGCTGTTCAGATACTTTGATGCTCGTATTTTCCCTTATCTGTTTTCTCATATTCTGGAACCGGATCAGCAGGCCCAGCTGCAGCGTCCGGCTCTGTTCTGGAGCTGGCTGGATCTCGACGAAAAGCCGGGGTTGCTGATGGGGCAGGGAGCACAGCCCGCAATCAACGAGAAGTGTCAGAATATCGCTTTGCGTGATAGTCAGTTTGAAGCCCTGATGTGCATCTGCGACGTCAAGCTGATGCTTCGCCATCGGGATGTTCCTGATACTGGATTTGCCTCGCAGGATGAACGGTTTACTGCCTGCTTCAACGGTATGCTCTCAGCCACTGCCAAAGGGATGATATTGGATAAAGAGCGCGAGGATTGGGTTATTGGGACCCTGACCGGACGACCTTCGGCAGAAGTCTGAAAGTGGGATCATGAGGCTGTTGCCTTCCGGGGGAGCAGCTATACAAGGAATGCAAAATGAAAATACGACATTACCTCGTGGTACTGGGAGCTTTGCTGCTGGCGGGATGCAGTCAGCCCGCGGCGAAGGCTGAAATCCGGAGTGGCGGTGGTGGAACCATTGTGGCCATCAACCATACCAAATGGGCAATCAACCATTTCAGCGTCGACGGTCAGTCGGGGATAGATATTATCGGGCCGTACCAGGGCGGCGGCGGTGGATGCTGCTATGGTGTGCCGGCGAAGTGGCGGTCGGGAATGACGGTCAAAATCGACTGGGAAACTGGAGTGGGTGATATGGATGGGTTTCCAGGGTTTGACAGATGGGATGAGTATCTGGCCTGGGAAAAAAAAATGAAGGCCCAGAATAAGCAGCACAGCGCGGTGGTACTGGTGCCGGACTATACGGGGCAAAAAAACTGCGGGATCACTGTGCACTTTCTGCCCTGTGATGAGGTGAAAGTGACCACCAGCTGCGTGAGCCCCGGCCGGCCGGGCTATCCAATTAACGAGCCGCTGCAGATGCCGGAGCCCAAAGTATGTCCGAAATAATCACCGATCTGGCGTGGTTCCCGCCGGTATTTCCGGCTCAGGGGCGTTTACCCACTCAGGCTGCGCTGGTTGGCGCAAACTGCGCGCAGCAGGACAACCAAGAGCTGGCCTACCGGCAGGCGCTAATCACCGTTTGACGTTTTTTCCTTTCTGTAATGCTTAGCCATGCCATCGTGAAAAGTCATGGTTAAGCAAGACGCAGTAACCTGTTAATTCATAAAAGGAATGCAAAATGAAAATACGACATTACCTCGTGATACTGGGTGCCCTGCTGCTGGCGGGCTGCAGTCAGCCTGCGGCGAACGCAGAAAGCCGGGGTGGCGGCGGAACCATAGAGGCGATTAATCACACCAAATGGGCAATCAACCATTTCAGCGTCGATGGTCAGTCGGGGATAGACATTATCGGGCCGTATCAGGGCGGCGGCGGCGGCTGCTGCTATGGCGTGCCGGCGAAATGGCGGCCGGGTATGACGGTCAAAATCGACTGGGAAACTGGAGTGGGCGATATGGACGGATTTCCGGGGTTTGCAAATAGGGAAAAATACAATGCGTGGCGAAACAAAATGAAGGCCCAGAATAAGCAGCACAGCGCGGTGGTACCGGTGCCGGACTATACGGGACAGGAAATCTGCGGGATCACGGTGCATTTTCTGCCCTGTGATGAGGTGAAAGTGACGACCAGCTGTGCCAACTATGGCCACCCTGAACACCCGATCAAAGAGCCTCTTAAGATGCCGGAGCCAAAAGTATGTACGAAATAATCACCGATCTGGCGTGGTTCCCGCCGGTATTTCCGGCTCAGGGTCGGTTACCTACCCAGGCTGCGCTGGTTGGCGCAAGCTGCGCGCAGCAGGACAGCCAGGAGCTGGCTTACCGGCAGGAGCTGTGCCTGGCCGCCGGGCGGCGCGTGGAGCCCCCCTGCTGTAAAACTTTGCATATCAGCCTGTTTTTTGACGGTACCGGTAATAACCTAAATCACGACTTATATATTGCCGACCCGAAGCACCCCACCAATATTGCCCGTCTGTTTCGCGCCACCATCGGGCAGGGAGCAGCCAGGGGAGTCACTAAAGGTGAAGAATTGCTGGATGCTGACGGCAGTGGCGATGATAAATACTACAAATATTATATTCCCGGCGTCGGGACGCCTTTTCCCGAGGTGAACGATCTGGATTTCAGCATGATGGGGCTGGCGGCAGCAACCCACGGGGAGGATCGTATCAACTGGGGCCTGCTGCGGATTATCGATGCCCTGAAGCGGACGACAACCAAGAAGAGCCTGTCGAACAGTGCGAGCTGGACGGCGGTGGACAAAATGGCGACCTCTATGGCGTCCTTTGGGCTGACCGGCAGCGCTAACCGTTATGAGACCTTCCAGAGCCTGCTGAAAGATATGGCACCAGCCCTGCAAAAGGCCCTGGTGCCTGTCGACCCCGGAAAGCCGAAGCTGTTGGGGATTAAACTGTATGTGTACGGCTTTTCTCGCGGGGCAGCGGCGGCTCGGGCCTTTGTCCGCTGGCTCAGCGAACTGTTGCCAAAGCCTGAAGAGGGAAAAGACAAGCCCGAGCAGTGTCTGGCGGTGGGGGGGCTGAAAATTCCGCTCAGCGTCGAGTTTCTAGGCCTGCTTGATACGGTGGCCTCGGTGGGGGTGGCGCATATCGCCCCGGTTGCTGAAGGACATATGGGCTGGGCGGACGGGACCCAGGAGCTGCCGGCAGAGAAGGTCTATGGCGGGTTAATTAAAAAGTGCATCCATCTGGTCTCTTCCCACGAGCAGCGGCTCTGCTTCCCGCTGGATTCTATCCGTCGTCCGGATGGTTCGTACCCGGCGAACAGCCAGGAAGTCGTCTATCCGGGAATGCACTCGGATATAGGCGGTGGTTACCCGCCAGGGGATCAGGGTAAGGCAAACGAGAGTGAAAACAGGAGTTTTTTACTTCTGTCTCAAATTGTATTGCATGATATGTATGCATCTGCATTTTCGTCAGGGGCGCCTCTGAAAGTACCTAAAACTGCACTCCCTCAAGATCTATCTTTAGATGCTTGGCGGGCTATGTCCTTCGATTCGGGTGATGAATTTGATATCGACACTCCGTTAATCAATCGTTTTAATGCCTGGCGTGAGCTTACCCTCGGTCTGAGCTCGTCTTCAGACCATATCTCCCCCGAACAAGCCGCAAAATACGATCCGCCGCGCGCGCCGGTCAGCCTGGAGAAAGCCCTTGAAGATCAGATGGGCTGGATCACCGCGTGGCGTATCAATCGCTATGCCGGGGGAACCTACAAGACCCAGCGCTTCTATGTTGATTCGGCGGCGAACGGGCTGGATAAAGACAGCGATCCGCTGGTCAGAAAGCAGTCTGAGGAAGCATGGAAAGAAGCACAGAAAGAGGTTGACGATGCTCGGCGGGATATGAAGGCGAAACATAAACCTGAAGAGGGCTTCCTGATGCTCCCGCCGGGGCCGAAGGATTTTGACGCCGCGCTGGGGCAAACTCAGCTGCGCCAGGCCGCCGAAGAGTTCAGGGAGGATTACAGCGGCCTCTCCCGGTCGGATACCGGTAACTGGCTGTTTACCGCCGTTGATTCAATGAGCAACGCCATCTTCCTGCTGAATCACGACAATGAGTACGGCGAATGGCTCAGCATGAAAACCGCCGGGGACGATCGCATGAAAGTGCTTTTCCCGACAACCGGCGAAGCGAGTAACGCCTCTGAACCTGCCGGGCTGGTGCGGGCGCTGTTTGACGATCAGGTCCATGATTCCCGGGCGTGGTTTATGCACAACGCCTTCGGCTCCCGCGAACCCTGGGGCAGCTATTTCCTCTACCGGATGATCTACTTCGGCAGCCGCAGCAGTAAGCCGATGACGCCGTTGATG
>NZ_JAWNEU010000008.1:0-159267 GCF_034107645.1 Enterobacter sp. 118C5
CCAGCTGGGCGGAAAAACTTAAGGCGACCGTAACGGCCTGATTCAGGGAGGGATGAAGGATGAAAGCAGTGATACGCGAGGGCGACACCCTGCGGGAGTACGGCGGGAAAGTGCTGGGCGGGCATTATCTTTGCTTCGGGAAAGGAATTGCCTGCAGAGGCGATGCGGTGAGGTGCAATAAACATGGCATGACGGTCATTATCGAAGGTAGCTCGATATCGGAAGTGGACGGACAGCCGGTGGCGCTGCACGGTCACCGTTGTGCCTGCGGCTGCACGCTGGTGAGCTCCTTTCCCGATTGCGGCATTGAGCTGTGAGGCCGTTACCGGAGTATCCACCCTACCGGGTCGCGCGCCCTCCTGATGGCAAGCGATGGCTGTCAGCGGGCGCGCTGATGGTATTGCTGTGCGGGGTGGGCGGCGCGCTGCTTCGTTCTGCCGGGAGCGGTGCAGAGCTGGTTATAAAAGGAATGGCCTGCGCGTTGGTTGTGATGGGCGTGCTCTGGTTAATACGCCTGCTGTATTACCGGATGTCGGCCCATAACGCCCGATATTATGAACAACTGGTTGAGCAGCAGCAGCAGGCCTGGTGGGAGCAGCATCAATACCGTTTCGCGCTCAGTGATATGGTGCTGCTGGGCCCGGCCGGAACCGATACGCCACACTGGCTGCGGCTGCTAAAGCGGGAGCATCGGGTTCCTGAGATAAAAAATGAGCCGAGCGGGAAAGCGCTGCGTATCGGTCGAACGCTGGTCGATACGGTGGCTGAACGTGAAGCTTTGCTGGCAAAAATGCTGGTGCTGCAATGGCAGACGCAACGCGCAGATTCCTCCCTCCCACAATTATGGCGATGCTACTGGCAGGGTTCTCTGAAGGGCTGGCGTGCATTCTGTACTCAAATGCAGATTTCATTTCCGGACGTGGCGCTTCCTGAAAAACCGGAGGCATGGCAAGGCGAAGAGACGCTGTCTGCACTTGCCGCAACGGCTCAAACGCTCTCTGAAAAAACGGTCATTCTTGTCGCTGGGTGTCATTCGATAGCTGCTTCGTTTAACTCAGCGCAGCCTGCCGGTGAGTCCGCTGCACTGTGTCTGGTCGCGCAGAGAGGGCTAGTCAGCCTGACCCGGGGGGAGGTTTATGATATCGCCGGGAAAGAGGTTTTAACCGCAGTCTGCGAGCGAGCTGAGCAGCAAAGTGAACTCGAAAATCCGCCTGATGCCTGCATGCTGTTCTCACAGCCGACGCTGCCCGCCCTGGCGCAAAGCGGCTGGAATGTAACCCATCACGTTCAGGACCTCAACTGGGGGAACCCCGGTGATATGGAAATGCTTATCGTGCTGCTTCTGGCGGCCCTTTACGCAAAAAATAATCAAGAACCCTGCGGCTGGATAGCCAAAGATCCTCTACACACTCTCGCACTTGGAATTATTAAACCTTATGGTGAAGGAAAATAAACCCGCTGAATTTTCTGTGCTTGCCACGGCGGTGTTGTTTGTTGCTACTGTCACGCTGCTTGTGCTGGCAGGTGGGTTGCTGTGGTGGTATTGGGGGGAAGATCTCTCCACTGAATGGGACGTGTTACGTCGAATCATAACGGCCTGTTTTGTTGTCTGGGGAGTGTCACTTTGCGTACTGGTGCTGGGGTTTATCGCTTTTCATTTAATGATTCGGGATAAAGTTATGGGAGAAGTTTCTTCCAGGCCGGTCAAAAAGAAAAGAACGCCCGGGCTGCCGCTCAAGGTGGACATCAGCAGCCATCTCCGTCGCCGCTATAGCCTCTTTTGGCGAAGTAAAGCTCGCCTGCTGTTAGTCACAGGCGATGAGAACGCCATCGCTCAGTTGGTGCCCAATCTGCAAGCCCGTCAGTGGCTGGAAGGTAACCGCACGGTCTTGATTTACGGCGGCAGCCTGACCGCTGAACCCGACGAAAAAAAATATACTGCTCTGCGCAAGCTGCGACGTGGTCGTCCTCTGGACGGCATCGTGCGCGTAATTGGCGAAGGCCAGAGTATTACGTCGCAGATGAGCGATAGTGATCTGCGCGGGCTGGAAAAAATCAGCGAACTGCTGCGCTATTCCGCGCCGGTATGGTTATGGCAACTGCGAGACAGTAAGTGGTCGCAGGCTAAGCGTATTGAACAGCCGATCGGAGCCACTTTCCCGCTCCGAGCCAAAGCCGACGACATTACCCGCCAGCTTGAACTGATGCTGCCGACCCTGCGGACGCAGGGGGTGAGTCAGGTCGCAGAAAACAACCGCCACGACTTCCTGCTGCGTCTGGGCCAGCATCTCAAAGATGGCGGTATCGCCCGCTGGGCCCAGCAACTGCTGCCATGGCTCTCCGACGCTCAGCAGCGCGTTCCGCTGCGCGGCCTGATGTTCAGCCTGCCGGAGAATAAACCTGCTGAGATGTCAGGGGGAACAGCCGACGCTGAGAAATATATTCCGGAGTCACAACGCCATGCCCTCGCTCTGCCGGTGACATGGCAGGGGATCGTTGACGACTGCACCCGTGTACGTGGCCGCCGTGTCGGTATGGCATGGGAACAGACGCTCGCCTGGACGCTGGCGGCCATCATCGGTCTCTGGGGGGCGGGGCTGCTGGTCTCGTTTATGCTGAACTATGCACAAATTTCCTCTGTGGCAGGAAAAGCCCGCAATCTGGTTGAACATCCTTCGGTATCCGACTATCAGCTAACGGCACTGCATGAACTGCGAAACGATGCCGGGCGCATGTTGCACAATATTCAGGAGGGCACGCCCTGGTATCAGCGCTTCGGCCTCGACCATAATCAGCAGTTGCTAAACGCGATGCTGCCCTGGTACGGCGTGGCTAACAACCGGCTAATACGCGACCCGGCAAATGCTGCCCTGGCGCAAAAGCTCGCAGCGCTGGTCAATTCAGCGCCAAACAGCGACCAGCGGGTGCAGCTGGCGAAACCGGGTTATGACCAGCTTAAAGCCTGGCTGATGATGGCTCGCCCGGATAAAGCCGACGGTGCGTTTTACGCGCAAGCGATGAAAACCGTGCAGCCGACGCGTATGGGCATCTCAACCGGGCTGTGGCAGAGTCTGTCGCCGGATTTATGGGCCTTCTATATCGCTGAACTGCCAAAGCAGCCACAGTGGAAAATCACGCCTGATGCACAGCTGGTCAGCCAGAGCCGTCAGGTGCTGTTGCAGCAGATTGGCCGCCGCAACGCGGAAAGCACGCTGTATGAAAACATGCTCAAATCCGTACGCCGTAATTTCGCGGATGTGTCCCTGGAAGACATGACCAGCGGCACCGACGCCCGTCGCCTGTTCACCACCGATGAAGTCGTACCGGGCATGTTCACCCGCCAGGCATGGGAAGGGGGGATTCAGCAGGCCATTGAGAAAGCGGCCAGTTCACGGAAGGATGAAATTGACTGGGTATTGAGCGACTCCCGAAAAGCCGTATCGGCGGACCTTTCCCCGGAAGCGCTCAAAGCGCGCCTGACAGAGCGTTACTTCACTGACTTCGCCGGCAGCTGGCTGAACTTCCTTAACAGTCTGCGCTGGAATCCTGCGAACAATATTGCCGATGTCACCGACCAACTGACGCTGATGAGCGATGTCCGCCAGTCGCCGCTGATTGCCCTGATGAATACCCTCGCCTGGCAGGGACTGACCGGTCAGAAAAGCGAAGGCCTTTCAGACTCAATCATCAAATCGGCTAAAGACCTCGTAGGCGGGAAAGACAAACCTGCGATTGACCAGTCAGCGTCAGGCCCACAGGGGCCACTGGATGAAACCTTCGGCCCGCTGCTTCAGCTTCTGGGTAAAAACAACGGCAGTAACGTCATGTCGGCAGACAACTCTCTGAGCCTGCAGACCTATCTGACCCGTATCACCCGCGTGCGCCTGCGCCTGCAGCAGGTGGCCAGCGCCTCAGACCCGCAGGAGATGATGCAGACCCTGGCGCAGACCGTATTCCAGGGCAAAAGCGTTGACCTGACCGACACCCAGCAGTACGGCAGCCTCATTTCGGCAAGCCTTGGCGAAGAGTGGAGCGGTTTTGGCAGCACGATGTTTGTGCAGCCGTTGGCCCAGGCCTGGGAGACCGTGCTTCAGCCGTCGGCAGCAAGTCTGAATGACAAATGGAGCCGCTCGGTTGTGACGAACTGGCACACGGCATTTGACGGGCGCTTCCCGTTCGCCGCGAGCAAGAGCGATGCCTCCTTGCCCATGCTGGCCGAATTTATACGTAAGGACAGCGGACGTATTGAACGCTTCCTGGCGACTGAACTCAGCGGTGTGTTGCACAAAGAGGGCAGCCAGTGGGTACCGGATAAGGTTAACAGCCAGGGACTGAACTTTAACCCAACGTTCCTGCGGGCGATAAATCAACTGAGCGAGCTGTCAGACATTCTGTTTACCGATGGCAGTCAGGGCATCAGCTTCGAGCTGCAGGCACGTCCGGCACCGCAGGTAGTGGAAACTCAGTTGACCATTGATGGGCAAAAGCTGCACTACTTTAACCAGATGGCCGACTGGCAGTCCTTCCGCTGGCCGGAAGACACTTATAAACCAGGGACAATGCTGACCTGGACCTCGGTCAACGCCGGTGCGCGACTGTTTGGGGATTACAGCGGGACCTGGGGTTTTATTCGCTGGCTGGACCAGGGCAAGCGGCAGCAGCTTGACCGCAGTCAGTGGATGGTAAGTTTCACCGCCTCCGATGGTCGCACCCTGCAGTGGGTACTGCGTTCACAGCTGGGCAGCGGGCCGCTGGCATTACTGGCACTGCGCGGCTTCACGCTGCCGGATCGGATCTTCAGCATCGACAGCGCGGCCACGGCTCAGGCGCTGATGGCCAGCACGGAAAACAGTGACATGGACGGAATTGAAGAATGAGCAGTCTGCAGAATCTTGTTGCCGCCTGTCAGGCGGACGAAATTGAGCTACGACAGCAGGCGCAGGCCCGCACGGAATGCTGGCAGCCCTGGCTTGCCCCGGTCAGCGACACCAATCCTACAGGGGAAGACCCGGGTTATGACGATGATTTCCAACGTATCAGAGAGGAGGTAAATAAACTCTCCGGCATCGATACCGGGCTGATTTGTACGCTTGCCGAAAAACTGCTAACCACCACCGCCAAAGATATCCGGATTGCCACCTATTACTGTTGGGCGCGTCTGCATCAGGACGGGGAAACCGGCTTTGCCGAAGGGCTTGAACTGCTGGCAGGATTGCTACAGCGTTATGGAGCGCAGCTTCACCCGCAGCGCGAGCGGAGCCGCAAACCTGCGCTTGAGTGGCTCGCAGGCTCTCGTCTGCTCGACAGCCTCTCCCTTTGGCCGGAAGTGGTGCGCAGCGATGCTCAGCGCACTGTGGGTGCGCTGCTGCTCATCCGCGACAGTCTGGAGACAGAGCCGGAAACGTCACGGCCGGAACTGAATGCGCTGTACAGCGCGCTGGAATCCCGCCTGATGAAGGCCGGTGGCGTGGATGCTTTGGTTCCTCAGAACGCCAGTAACTCGTCCCAGCCACAGATCTCATCGCACACGACAGAGCATGATGCACCCGTCCTGAGCCGCATTTCGTCCGGTCAGGAACTATTGACCCAGGCCCGTACTCTGGCGGGATATTTGCGTGAACAACCGGATGGATGGCTTCCCGCACACCGGCTGATGAAAAGCCTGCGACATGACACGCTGAGTGCTATTCCAGCCCCGGATGCCGAAGGGAAAACGCGCATCGAACCGCCGCGGGCTGACCAGCGGGCCATGCTCAAACGCCTGTACCTGCAGCAGAGCTGGCTGGAGATACTGGAGCACGCCGACAGCACCTTCTCGCGCGGCGCCAACCACCTCTGGCTGGATTTGCAGTGGTATATCCATCAGGCCCTGGTGAAATTGGGCCAGGATGTGCTGGCCGATATCATCATTGCCGACCTGAAAGGACTGCTGCGTCGCCTCACCGGGCTTGAAACGCTGGCCTTTAATGACGGGACGCCGTTTGCCGATGAGGTCACGCTGAACTGGATAAATCAGAGCGTGCTGGATGATATGTCCGGCTGGCGTGATGAGCCGGTCAGTACTGTCAGTGGGACGGACAACGATATTCTGGCTCTTGAGCAGGAAGCGCTTGTGAAAGCGGACATGGATGGCCTGGATGTCACACTCCACTGGCTGCAGACCCGCCCGGGCACTGACACCACGAAAGACAAATGGCTGCTGCGCCTGCTGATGGCGCGCGTGGCGGAACAAAAGGGTAAGAACGAACTGGCCCTGCATCTGCTGGGGGAACTCGATGGTGCTGCACAGTCAATCACCCTCACGCAGTGGACGCCGGCGCTATTGTTTGAAGTCAAATCGCGCCGCCTCAGACTGCTGCGCATGAAAGCCACCCGCAGCGAGACCGATAAATCTCGGCTTCAGCCTGAGATGGACCAGCTTCTGGCCGGTCTGATCGCGCTCGATCCGGCAAGCAGCGCGGTGCTATGCGGGTAAAACGCCTGGCCTACCTTTAAAATTCATCTATTCAGGTTCTTATGGACGATTTAACCCTGCGTTATTACGACGCTGAAATGCGCTACCTGCTTGAAGCCGGCGAAGAATTTGCCC
The DNA here is from genome assembly GCF_034107645.1 of Enterobacter sp. 118C5. Lineage (NCBI taxonomy): Bacteria > Pseudomonadati > Pseudomonadota > Gammaproteobacteria > Enterobacterales > Enterobacteriaceae > Enterobacter > Enterobacter sp. 118C5. The sequence continues at coordinate 6,590 of NZ_JAWNEU010000008.1, forward strand.
GCGCTCACCCCGAGCAGGCAGCAATGCTCAACCTCGATAAAGCGGGCGCGCGCGACCCTTACGTGGAACGCCTGTTTGAAGGCTTTGCCTTCATGATGGGGCGGCTTCGCGAGAAGCTTGATGATGACCTGCCTGAACTGACAGAAGGGCTGGTCAGCCTGCTTTGGCCACATTACCTGCGCACCATTCCGTCGATGTCGGTGGTGGAGTTCACACCCGACTGGCGTGAGATGAAAGAGCAGATGCGCATTGTCAAAGGCTTTGAGGTGCACTCGCGGCCGATAGGTGAAAAGGGGACGCGCTGCCGGTACACCACCACCAAAGAGATCATCCTTCAGCCTCTGTCGTTGGAGCACGCCCGCCTGTCTACTGATCCAGACGGGCATTCGGTTATCAGCCTGCGGTTTAACTGCAGCCATCTTGCCGACTGGGGCCGTGTCGATCTCAGCCAAATCCCGTTCTACTTCAACGCCGACGCGCCGCTCGCCTGCGCCATGCATGAAGCCTTCACCATGAATGTTGCCCGCCTCTGGCTGCGGATGCCCGGTGACATGGACAGAAGACCGCTCGACGGGTATTTCAGCGCGCTGGGATTTGGCGATGACGACGACCTGTGGCCGAAGGGCAGCAGCAGCTTTAACGGCTATCAGCTGCTGCTGGAGTACTTCACCTTCCGCGAGAAATTTATGTTCACCGGCCTGTGTGGACTGGAGAGCGTCAACTTTCCTGCTGAACTCCCCTGGTTTGAAATCGACGTGGTGCTGGCAGAACGTTGGGAGCATGACTTTAGCTTCACCGAAAAGCATCTGCGCCTGAACTGCGTGCCCGTGATCAATCTGTTCCCACTGGAATCCGATCCGCTCACGCTTAATTCGTTGCAGACCGAATATCTGCTGCGGCCGATGCGCGTACAGGATGGTCATACCGAGATTTACGCGGTCGATTCGGTGATGTCATCCAGCCAGCATACCTACGTGCCGTTCTCGAGCTTCCGACATAAAGGGGGAATGATGCGCCATGAGGCGCCGGAATATTACTATCACACCCGCGTGCGGCGCGGCCCGTCTGGGCTGCATAATACCTGGCTTATCCTGGGTGGCGAAGCCTTTGACAACCACACCGTCCCGGAAGACGAAAGCCTGTCCCTGACGCTCACCGGCACCAACGGCCAGCTACCGCGACGGGCGCTGCAAAGTACCGTGCTCGATACGGTGATGAAAACCACCTCGGCCAGTATCGCCGTGCGCAACCTGTGTGCGCCAACGCTACCCTGTTATCCACCAGCGCAGGATCGTTTCCACTGGCGCGTGCTGAGCCATCTCGGCAGCGGATTTCTGTCGATGATGGATAATACCGACGTGCTGCGGGGTACCCTGGCGCTGTATGAATGGACGGATAGCGAGATGAACCGCCGTCGCCTGGAGGCCATCATTGACGTGAAGCACAGTGAAACTGAACGATTTGAGCAGGGTTATTTGGTCCGCGGCGTGCAGATTGAAGTAACGCTGGACAGCCACGGTTTTGCCGGGCGCGGCGACATCTGCCTGTTCGGCGAGATGCTGAGCCGCTTCTTCGCGCTCTATACCGACATCTATCTGTTTAACCGCCTCATTATTATCCTGCAACCGACCGGAGAACGCCTGGAATGGCTAGAGAAGCACAACCGCCGCATTCCCGGCTGACGCCGCGGCTGGAGGTCGATCTTCACCGCATCAACTTTTACCGTTTATGCCAGCTGCTGGAGAAGCGCAATCCTGGAAGGCCGCTGATGGGCTCAACCAGTCATCCCGCCGATGACCCGGTACGTTTTGCGCCGCATCCGGGGATGGGGTTTCCGGTCAGCGAGCTGAAGGCCGTCGAGTATGACGAAGACGATGACAATAAGCCTCCGGTTATCCGTACGACATTTATGGGTATGTACGGCGTCGATTCACCCTTACCGACGGCGTATCTCGATGACATCACCCAGCGCCGGGAAGGGCATGAGGCGCTGCAGGGCTTTCTGGATATTTTCAGCCATCGCATCCTGACGCAGTTTTACCGCATCTGGCGAAAATACTCCTACCCGGCCACGTTTGAGCCCGGCGGAACGGACAGCATTTCGCAGTCGTTACTGGGTCTGGTAGGGCTGGGGATACCGGGTACGGCAAATCATATTGCCACACCCGTGTCGCGCTTTCTGGCTCTGCTGGGAGTGCTGCAGCAGCCGGGCAAAACTCAGGAGGGGATACAGGCTCTGGTGAGCCTGCTGGCCCCCGATACGACGGTGCAGGTAAGTCCGTATTGTCTCCGGCCGGTAGAGGTCAATCAGCCGCTGGGTTTTTATGGCGATGATGATTTTCTGCTGGATGGCAATACGCCGTTAGGTGACGAAGCGATGGATGCCGGCAGCCAACTGCTGGTTGCACTCAAGACGGATAACGTACAGGAAGCGCAGGGCTGGAAGCCGGATGGCCAGCTGTACCTGGATTTCCTGGTGATGCTGCGGGTGTATTTGGGCTGGCGGTTCAAGGCCAGAATTACCCTGACTACTTCTGTCCGACTGCTGGCCGTACCACCGCTGGGTGAAAATCCTTTCTGGTTGGGAATGAATGGCGTGCTGGGCGCAGAGAGTGAGAGCCTTCCGGATGACATACCTGAAACCTTTACGACAGAGCTGGGCTATTACCGCGGGCTGGAGCCTGCGAAACCGCAACAAGGAAACCGACGTGTTACGTACAAGTTTAAATAAAGCCACTCGCTGGCTGATGCCTCTGATGGCGCTCACTTTGACAGGCTGCGGGGTGACGCAGAGCATCAACGACGGTACCAAATCGGCGTTTACTTCCGTGTTCTATAAAAAGATTAAAATATTGCATCTGGATTTCACCGCGCGTGAGGCGCTGAACACCGACTCCCGCGAAAATAACTCACTGTCAGAGCCTGTTGTGGTGCGGGTTTATCAGCTCAAAGACCGCAAAACCTTTGATAAGACGGTTTATCAGCAACTTCTTCAGGATGATGCCAGCATTCTGAAAAACGACATGCTGGCCAGTCGTGACGTCGTCGTGAAGCCTGGTGGGGATGTAAACCTTGATATGCCGATGGAAGAAGAAGCGCAGTTTGTCGCGGTAGTGGGGCTGTTCAGGCACCCGGACATGACTAACGACACCTGGAAGCTGGTTATCAAGCGCAGCGATCTGGATCCGGACAAACCTCGCATTCTTGAAGCTGGCGAGAACCATCTGACGCTGCAACCGCTTAAGGATGACTGATGCCCCAGGGACATAACACACCTTCGCTGTATGAGATGCTGACCGGAAATTTTACCGGCGGCCTCGAGCTTAATCAGGTTGCTGAAGAAAACCAGGTCATCCTTTCGGTACTTGATAACATGCAGCGCGTTCTCAACTGTCGCGCCGGTACGCTGGCGCATCTGCCCGACTACGGGTTGCCCGATATGACGAAAATCCTGCAGGGCATGCCGGGAACGGCCCATGAGCTTATGGGCACATTGTCTGCCGTCCTGCTCAAATATGAACCACGCCTGAAAAAAATAGATGTGGTTCTGCTGGAGCAGAATATACCCGGCGAACTGCGCTATGCCATTGACGCTGAGCTCAAAGGGATTGGGCTGGTGCGCTACGGCACCGAGTTTATGCCCGAAGGACGGGTTCTGTTGAGGCACCTCAGGCAACAGCAGTATCTCGACACGTCAACCCGGATATAAGGTCAGTTAGCACCATGTCAATAAAATCACAGTTCATGAAAAAATTGCAGGCCAGACAACCTGCGCCAGCTTTGCCTTGCAGCAAGAGTCAGGTGGATATAGCTGAGTTTCGCCTGCGAATGGAGCAACTTCAGACGCAGATGGATGAGTGGCTGACAGGTACCGGACTGAACGTGGAGCCGCTGACGGCATCCGTTCCTGACCTGCTGGTGGAGGGAGGGGCTTTCGAGATTACCGGTATCGTTCTGCGTTATGACAACCGGGCGGTAAAATTTATGCCGGTATTTCTGTATGGGCAGGGCGTGGCTGGCTGTGTCGAGGTGACTTTTTGCTCCGGAGAAGATGTGATTTCTCAAGGACGCCTGTTCATGCGGGTGGGGGGAATGAGTCACTGGACTTATACTTCCCCTGATACATCGCCTCAGTCAGGACAGCTATTTGATGAAGGTATTTTTTTCGGCCTGATTTTAGCGCTGTTGTCATAGCGATAACACTCATTCCTTCTGGTAGTCATTGCCATTCTAAATCGTAAAACACCTCACACATCAACTGACGACATTAACCGACACGGATATTCAGGCCTTCCAGGATGACCACACATAAAACGTTAAAAACCGGCGGCGACCCGCGCACGCTGCCGGAATATACATCCCTGCGTAACGAATTGAATAAACTAAGCCATCCGGCGCGCCCGGATGTGAATTGGGTATACGTTGAAAAGTGCTGCCTTTCATTATTTGAGCAAAACGGCGTTGAGCTGCAGACCGCAGCCTGGTACACCCTTGCCCGTACGCATCTGTCTCGATTAACTGGCCTGAACGAAGGGCTCGCTATCCTGGAGGCTCTGATTAGCCGTCAGTGGGATGTTCTCTGGCCGCAGTCGCTGCAGGTGCGTATGGAGATCCTTAGCAGCCTGAGCCAGCGCCTGCAGCAGCTCATGCGTATGCTTCCGCTGAACAGCAGCGATCTTAGCGATCTTTACAACGCTGAAGAATTGCTTGCCAGCCTGGGGGCTGTGCTTCAGCGCCTTGAGCTCAAACACCTTAGCCAGTTTGATACGTTACGAATGGTGATACATTCAAGCGCAGCAAGGCTGGAAACCAGTAATGGCGTGACAGACTTGAATGGGAGCAGGCCCGACAGTGAATCGCCTCCGGAGAGGGCAGAGCCGATCGAACAGGTGAAATGGGTCTATGTGGTGCAGCAGGAAACTGAGCCGAATAGTGAGGACCGTATGACGGCTGCCGGGTCTGTCAGGCCATGGAAACCTTTTGTCGCTGGGGTGTGTTCTGCGCTGGTGGTCAGCGTCGCCGTGGCGTGGGGATGGGGTTTTCTGTCCAGACCCGATCAATTAGCGGCTCAGGCCGTTGCCTCTACGGCACCGTTACCTGAAGTGCTCACGCCCGTCCAGCGGGACGCCATATTACAGCGAGATACGTTACCCGCCACGTTTATCACAGACACGCAACGGCAGCTTGCGCGGCTGGATAAACTGCCTCCTGACTGGAATATTGCTTACAGTCTTCAGCTGTTAGAGCAGCTCCAGACATTACGGCCCGAAGAGGCTAAGGTGCTGTTAATACAGTGGCAAAAAAAGTTTAACGCGACGGCGTTGCCTGTGGACGCAATGAACAGCTGGTATCAGGGGATGATGAAGCTTCAGCAACTGAGTGATCGGCTGAGTAGACTGGATGAGCAAAAGGGAAAATATATAACCGTAAGTGAGCTTAAATCCGTGGTTTTTTCGACTATGCAGTCATTTAACCATGCGATACCCGCTGAAGAGCAGCTCAGGCGCCTGTCGCAGTATCCTGCAGGAAATGCGCTCCCTGAAGCTGAAAAGACCCAGCTTGAGCTGCATCTAAAGCAACTGGCAACGCGTTATGCTCAAATAAAGCAGGATGCTTCTGCTCAATGAGCTTTTGCAGCGAACGGGCTAATTTGGGTGAAAACAGAGGAAGGTAGAAGTGTCCCCTGCAGGAATCGAACCTGCAACTAGCCCTTAGGAGGGGCTCGTTATATCCATTTAACTAAGGGGACGAGGCGGCACGAGTATAGCGTTATTTACACTTTGCGTTAAGCGCATCGCCGCCTGACTGCTCAAAGAGTCACCATTCAGGTTGATTTTTTTGCCGCTTTATCCTTATTTGCCTGCGCCTTAAGCTCGGCTTTGCGTTTATTCGACATGTCGTTACGGATTTGGGCATGGCTTAGCAGCGCAAAGATAAACGTTCCGCCGCAGATATTGCCTGCCAGCGTCGGAATGGCGAACGGCCAGAAAAAATCGCTCCAGTGAAGCGTGCCGTTAAAGACCAGGTAGAGTATCTCAACGGTACCGACCACGATATGCGTGGTATCCGCCAGCGCAATCAGCCAGGTCATCAGGATGATCACCACGATTTTAGCGCTACCGGCAGAAGGGAACATCCACACCATTGTGGCGATAATCCACCCGGAGATGATGGCATTAGAGAACATTTCGACCGGCGTATTTTTCATGACATCCATACCGATCTTCACAAACGCGTCCCGGGTGGGCTCATCAAATATCGGCATATATTCGAATGCCCAGGCCGCAATGCCCGTGCCGATGATATTTCCCAGCAGAACCACGCTCCAGAGCCTCATCAATAAACCGAAATTACCGAGGGTAGGGTTTTGCATGACCGGCAGAACGGCGGTCACGGTGTTCTCAGTAAATAATTGCTGGCGGGCCATGATGACGATAATAAAGCCGAAGGTGTAGCCGAGGTTCTCCAGTAAAAATCCGCCGGGCACGCCCTCCAGCTGCACATGAAATATCCCTTTCGCGAGCAGCGAGGCGCCCATTGAAAGTCCCGCCGCGATAGCTGACCAGAAGAGGGCCATGGCATCGCGCTCCATCTCCTTTTCGCCGTCCTGGCGTATATGTTCGTGGATGGCCATCGCACGGGAGGGGAGGCGATCCTCATCAATCTCTATCTCCTCACCGCGCGCTTTCTCCTCGCTTTCGATTTCATGTTCCTCATTATTTTCGCCAATTTTGTCTTCATCCACTTCTTTCATATCTGCTCCCGGAGGTTGATCTTTCTTTTAAGCGTAGCGGCTTTTATCGGGATGCCTGTGGGGATGCTCTTAAATTGGCGGGAATGACAACAAAGGTGATACATCTCGTTCAAAGACATTATAAAATTGCCAGCGAAACGAATTCCAAAAGTCCGGCTATGCTGAGATCAGAGTCACGGTGATTACTGCCCGTAATTGTACTCATAGACATCGGTAAACGTGCTGTTACAATCACTTGCACGTTTTCAGACGGAGCGCCAGATGCTCCGTTACGGATGGCAATCAACGATAGCCATACTGCACAGGGAGATATTTATGAAACTTCGGCTGTCGGCGCTTGCGCTGGGCGCGACGATGCTTGTGGGCTGCGCCAGCTCCGGGGAGCAAACGGGACGCTCCGATCCTCTCGAAGGATTTAACCGTTCTATGTATAGCTTTAACTACAACGTGCTGGACCCGTACGTGGTTCGCCCGGTGGCAGTAGCATGGCGCGATTACGTTCCACAGCCCGCGCGTAACGGGTTAAGCAATTTTACCAGTAACCTGGAAGAGCCTGCGGTGATGGTCAACTATTTCCTGCAGGGCGATCCGTATCAGGGGATGGTGCACTTTACGCGCTTCTTCCTGAACTCCCTGCTGGGGATGGGTGGCTTTATCGATGTCGCAGGTATGGCAAACCCGAAACTGCAGCGTGAACAGCCGCACCGTTTCGGCAGTACGCTGGGGCATTATGGCGTCGGTTACGGCCCTTACGTTCATCTGCCGTTCTATGGCAGCTTCACCGTTCGTGATGATGGCGGCGATATGGTGGATACGCTGTATCCGGTTTTGTCGTGGCTGACCTGGCCGCTGTCGATTGGTAAATGGACGGTGGAGGGGATTGAAACCCGCGCGCAACTGCTTGATTCAGACGGCCTGCTGCGCCAGTCGTCCGATCCGTACATTATGGTGCGTGAAGCGTACTTCCAGAATCATGACTTTATCGCCAACGGCGGCAAGCTGAAGCCGGAAGATAATCCAAACGCGAAGGCTATTGAAAACGAACTCAAAGATATTGATTCGGAATAAATAAAAAAGGTGAGCAACGCTCACCTTTTTTTGATCCCTGCGCGATTAGAACGCGTAGTTGAAGTTAGTACCGAACAGCCAGGCTTTACCTTCAGAAGTAAACTCGTACGGGCCTTCCTTGAAGGTCACTTTCTGACCATGCATATAAGAAACGCCCGCATCGACAGAAGCATTCTCGTTGAACGCGTAGGTTGCGCCAGCACTCACCCAGAAGCGGTCCTGATCCGGAATGGAAATGGAGCGCTTATCAGCCGGTACCGGGCTGTCATCGAATGCGATACCGGTACGGAACGTCCAGTTGTCATCCATATAATAGGTGGTACCCAACGCAATGCGATAGGCGTCGTGGAAGCTCTCGTCCTTATAGAACAGCGTTTGACCGTTGGTGCCGGTCGCTTTCAGCTCCTGGAACTGGCTCCAGCTGGTATAGGCCAGGCTATAGTGAATAGCCCACTGTGGCGCAACGCGGTTGTAACCGGAGACTTCCCACATTTCAGGCAGATGCAGCGACAGTGAACCAGGGACAGTTTGACCGGAAGTCCCCCACGGGATAGTAGTGCCCGCGCCTGGAACCAGGTTGTTGACCGGCGTCAGGATGCCGCTCTTGTAATCGCCGTCGAAGTCAATTTTCACTTCGGAACGATAGGTCAGGCCCCAGCGGTTGTTTTTGTCCAGCTCGTACAGGATACCGGCGTTCCAGCCATAGCCCCACTCATCGCCCTTCAGGCTGGCAATTTTGTTGCTGTTTTTCGGCAGGCGAGCCGTTTGTTCACCGGAGTAACGCTCAATTTTTGCATCAGCGTAGACGGCATCAAAGCCCAGGCCGAAGCTCCAGCTGTCGTTCAGACGGTAAGCACCGCTCAGGTTCAGGTTCAGCGTTGTCAGGTCTGTTTTACCGCCGTATTCGCCTGCCGGGTAGTTGTTGTTGAACTCGGTAGCAAGGCCATAGTTAGACGTGACGGATGCGCCCCAGCCAAACTGTTCATTGATTGGTGCAACGAAGTGCAGGTTAGGTACCCACGCCGTTGGCGCAATGTTATCTGCTTTCAGGCTCGCACCAGAAGGTGACGTGCCGGAAATGTTGACATCAGGATCGATATACACCGCACCAGCAGAGAAGGTCGGGCGATCGAACATCATGATTAATGCAGGGTTACGGCTTGCGTTACCAGCATCATCAGCGATTGCACCTTCCCCTGAATACGCACGGCCAAGGCCAGAGGAAGAAAATTCGTTTAGCTGAAAGCCCGCTGACCAGGCGGAAGTAGAGACGATTGCCACTGCGACTGCCAGCGCAGTCTTGTTGAACAGGGTTTTCTGGCTCATGACCATAACCTCATTGAGTTATTTTTATTCAATAATTGTTACATACCGTAACAGGAGCGCGAAGTGTAGGGTCTGAGGTATGACAGACAAATCAGACCAGTGGCCAGAGTATAGGTCCGACCAGCCTGAATGTTGCAAGTTTGTTTATTAATATTTTCAAACATGTTTCTTGAAACGAGATCTGGTTGGCAAAATTGTGACCATCGCGGCTCACTCAAAAGGGTGGTTTTTGTTTTAGATCATTTTTTAGTGTGATATCGGTCACTTATCCGATTTTGCGCCATTAACGGCTGGAGAGAGCCAGCGCTGGGGCGTAAAATATCAGCATCGTGTTTATCTCGCGCGCTGCGCGAATACAGAGGAAATTGAGCTATGAGTAAATGCAGTGCTGATGAAACCCCGGTTTGCTGCTGTATGGATGTTGGCACCATCATGGACAACACCGATTGCACCGCGTCTTACAGCCGTGTGTTCACCAACCGCGCCGAAGCCGAAGAGACGCTGGCCGCGCTGAGCAAGCGCGCGCGTGATGTGGAGTCCGATCCCTGTGAAATCAAATCTACCTTCACGGAAGTGGACGGTGGCGTGAAGCTGGATATCGACTTTGTGTTTGCCTGCGAAGCTGAAACGCTGATTTTCCAGCTGGGTCTGCGTTAATTCCTGCAGTCTGGTGCCCTCATCCCAACCCTCTCCCACGTGAGAGGGCGCAAGCACTAAAAACGGTAACCTACGGGTTACCGTTTTGCTTTTATCCTCGGCATTTTCTTTTTCTTCTCTGTGTTTTACCTCGCATTTTTATGCTTCCCTGATTGGCTGAATGTAAAAAAATGGTTAAGACTGTTATCAGGTCAGACCACTTTATGTTCATGTAAAATTTTTTCACAGGGGAAGGTTATGAGTCAGGCATTACCGCTAATCACCCGACAAGGTGACCGCATTGCCATTGTCAGCGGTCTGCGTACGCCGTTTGCGCGTCAGGCGACGGCGTTTCACGGTATACCGGCTGTCGATCTGGGGAAAATGGTAGTGGGTGAGATGCTGGCTCGCAGCGAAATTCCGCCTGAGGTCATCGAACAGCTGGTCTTCGGCCAGGTGGTGCAGATGCCTGAAGCCCCCAACATTGCGCGGGAAATTGTTCTCGGTACCGGCATGAACGTCCATACCGATGCCTACAGCGTCAGCCGCGCGTGCGCGACCAGCTTCCAGGCGGTAGCAAACGTGGCGGAAAGTCTGATGGCGGGCACCATTCGCGCCGGGATCGCAGGCGGCGCCGATTCTTCCTCCGTACTGCCGATTGGGGTCAGTAAAAAGCTGGCCCGTATTCTGGTGGATGCCAATAAAGCCCGCACCACCGGTGCGAAGCTCAAACTCTTCTCGCGTTTACGCCTGCGCGATCTTATGCCCGTGCCGCCTGCCGTAGCGGAATACTCCACAGGCCTGCGCATGGGCGATACCGCCGAGCAGATGGCGAAAACCTACGGTATCACCCGCGAGCAGCAGGATGCGCTGGCGCATCGCTCGCATCAGCTGGCTGCGAAAGCCTGGTCGGAGGGCAAACTCATCGATGAGGTCATGACCGCCTACACGCCTCCCTATCGAGAGCCTCTTACTGAAGACAACAATATTCGTGGCACCTCGACGCTGGCGGATTACGCCAAACTGCGCCCGGCGTTTGACCGCAAGCACGGCACCGTGACGGCGGCCAACAGTACGCCGCTGACCGATGGTGCTGCTGCGGTGATCCTGATGACGGAGTCGCGTGCCAAAGAGCTGGGCATCACGCCGCTGGGCTATTTGCGCAGCTATGCCTTCACCGCCATTGATGTCTGGCAGGACATGCTGTTAGGTCCGGCGTGGTCCACGCCGCTGGCGCTGGATCGCGCGGGGCTGACGCTGGCGGATTTAACCCTGATTGATATGCACGAAGCCTTTGCCGCGCAAACCCTCGCAAACGTCCAGCTGCTGGCAAGCGAGCGTTTTGCGCGCGACGTGCTGGGCCGCGCACATGCCACCGGCGAAGTGGATCAGAGTAAATTCAACGTGCTGGGTGGCTCTATCGCCTACGGCCATCCGTTTGCAGCCACGGGCGCGCGTATGATCACCCAAACATTACACGAGCTACGCCGCCGCGGCGGCGGGTTTGGTCTCGTCACCGCCTGCGCGGCGGGCGGCCTTGGCGCAGCAATGGTTCTGGAGGCTGAATAATGGAAATGCCATCTGCATTTAATCTGACGGTTCGCCTCGATAACGTCGCGGTTATCACTATTGATGTGCCTGATGAAAAGATGAATACCCTGAAGGCCGAGTTCGGCACTCAGGTTCGCGCCATGCTCAAGCAGATCCGCGAAAATAAAGCGATTCGTGGTCTGGTTTTTATCTCGGCCAAGCCGGATAACTTTATTGCCGGGGCCGATATCAACATGATCGCCCGAGCGAAAAGCGCTCAGGAAGCAGAACACCTGGCGCGTCAGGGCCAGCAGGTAATGGCTGAAATCAACGCTTTGCCGGTCCCGGTTATTGCCGCGATCCACGGTGCCTGTCTGGGCGGCGGGCTGGAGCTGGCATTGGCCTGTCACAGCCGTATCTGCACCGACGATGCGAAAACCGTTTTAGGGTTGCCGGAAGTGCAGCTAGGCCTGCTGCCAGGCTCGGGTGGAACACAGCGTCTGCCGCGCCTGGTGGGGGTCAGCACCGCCCTGGAGATGATCCTAACCGGCAAGCAGCTTCGCCCCCGTCAGGCACTGAAAGTGGGGTTGGTTGACGATGTCGTTCCGCACACCATTTTACTGGACGCTGCCGTTGAACTGGCGCTGAAGGGACGTCAGACAAAACGTCCTCTCCCCGTGCGCGAGCGCGTGCTGGCAGGGCCACTGGGGCGCGCGCTCCTGTTCAACATGGTGGGCAAAAAAACCGAGCAAAAAACCAAAGGCAACTACCCGGCGGCAAAGCGCATTCTGGAAGTGATTGAAACCGGGTTGTCGCAGGGAAGCAGCAGCGGCTATGCCGCTGAAGCTAAAGCCTTCGGCGAACTGGCGATGACGCCGCAGTCGCAGGCGCTGCGCAGCATCTTCTTCGCCAGTACTGAGGTGAAAAAAGACCCGGGCAGCGAGGCAGAGTCTGCTCCGCTGCGCGCCGTTGGCGTGCTGGGCGGTGGGCTGATGGGCGGCGGCATCGCGTTTGTTACCGCCAGCAAAGGCAAATTGCCCGTGCGTATCAAAGACATCAACGCAAAGGGCATCAACCACGCGCTGCAGTACAGCTGGCAGAACCTTGATCGGAAGGTCAAACGCCGCCATATCAAGGCAAGCGAGCGTGATAAAACCCTGGCGACGATCTCCGGCACGACGGATTACAGCGGTTTTGCGCACCGGGATCTGGTGATTGAAGCCATATTTGAAGACCTGGCGCTTAAGCAGCAGATGGTGGCTGACGTGGAGCAGCACTGCGCGCCGCACACTATTTTCGCCTCAAACACCTCGTCTTTACCAATTGGCGATATCGCGGCGAAAGCCGCTCGTCCGGAGCAGGTCATTGGTCTGCACTTTTTCAGTCCTGTCGAAAAAATGCCGCTGGTGGAGGTGATTCCGCACGCCACGACCGGCTCGCAGACCATCGCCACCGTGGTGAAGCTGGCGAAAAAACAGGGTAAAACCCCGATTGTGGTCGCGGACAAGGCTGGCTTCTACGTCAACCGTATTCTGGCACCCTATATCAACGAAGCGATGCGGCTGCTGACGGAAGGGGAGAAAATCGAGCATGTCGACGAGGCGCTCGTAAAGTTTGGCTTCCCGGTCGGCCCAATCCAACTTTTGGATGAGGTGGGAATAGACACCGGCACTAAAATTATACCTGTGCTGGAAGCCGCATATGGCGATCGTTTTACCCCGCCTGCAAACATTGTTTCTGCAATTTTGAAGGACGATCGCAAAGGCAGAAAAAATGAACGCGGTTTCTATCTTTACGGCGCGAAAGGGCGTAAAAGCAAGAAACAGGTCGACCCTTCGGTTTATGGGCTTATTTCGGCCACCGGTCAGGGAAAACTGTCTGCCGTTCAGTGCGCTGAACGTTGCGTCATGATGATGCTCAATGAAGCGGCGCGCTGCTTTGGTGAACAGGTGATCAAAAGCGCGCGCGATGGCGACATCGGCGCGGTATTTGGTATTGGTTTCCCGCCGTTCCTTGGCGGCCCGTTCCGTTACATGGACACTCTCGGCGCGGGTGAAGTGGTTGCCATTCTGCAACGTCTGGCCTCGCAATACGGTCCGCGGTTTACACCGTGTGACGAATTATTGCAGATGGCGGAGCGGGGCCAGACATTCTGGCCTGCAAGGGAAACTGATTTCGTAAACTGAAGTCAAAGAAGGGTAAATCCTGAGGTGAATGAACCTGTTCTGGCGATTTTGTAAACAGAGATTGACTATACTTACGCCATTGAGGTAAAAAACAGCGTTTCATTCACCGAATGGATCAGGCACAATGCCCGGCCATCGGGTTTTCTACCTCAGAGCATTAATCGCGGGTAGTTAACGCCGGTGATTCTGGTTAACAAAAGCGGTGCAATATGCAAGTTTTTATCATGCGTCACGGCGACGCGGCACTCGATGCCGCCAGTGACTCAGTACGTCCTTTAACCGTCTGTGGCTGTGACGAATCCCGTCAAATGGCGACGTGGCTTAAAGGTCAAAAAGTGGACATTGAACGCGTTCTGGTGAGTCCGTTCCTGCGTGCAGAACAGACGCTGGACGTGGTAGGGGAGTGTATGAACCTGCCATCCAGCGTGGACGTTCTCCCTGAGCTGACGCCATGCGGCGATGTCGGTCTTGTCAGCGCTTACCTTCAGGCGCTGTGCAATGAAGGTGTTGCTTCCGCACTGGTCATTTCCCACCTGCCGCTGGTCGGCTATCTGGTATCTGAGCTGTGCCCGGGCGAAACGCCGCCAATGTTCACCACTTCCGCCATTGCCAACGTCACTCTCGACGAAACCGGCAAAGGGGTCTTCAACTGGCAAATGAGCCCGTGCAACCTGAAGATGGCAAAAGCCATCTGACGTGACGTGTGACAGGGCGGGGTACTACGTATTACCCGCCCTTCTGTCAGGGCAATTCTGGCGGCTGCCACTCCTCAACTTCAATCAACACCAGCAATGCGGCATCTCCGCCGTACTCTTTCGGTGCCTGATGAAACGCCATCACGTGCGGGTGCTGAGCCAGCCACAGCGGCGTCTGTTGCTTCAGAATATGTTTACCGTGGCCGTGCATCACGCAGGCGCAAAAAACGTGTTCGCGGCGACAGGCGGCAATCAACGCCCCCAGCTCCTGTTTCGCCTGCATCTGCGTTAAGCCGTGCAGATCGAGAAACAGCTCCGGCGAATAATCGCCGCGGCGTAATTTCTTCAGTTCAAAATGGCTGACGTCTTCACGCACGTACTTCACAGCCCCTTGCGTATTGAGCAGCGGCTGAAATTCATCTGAAAAATAGTGGCTGTTATCCGCCTGCTCCTGGAGCAGCCGTTTGACCGGAACTTCGCTGATTTTTTTACGCTGCGGGCGGTGGACAATCGTGTCCTGCGCGATTTTACGCGTCCCGGTCATCAGCTGGCGGAAGAGAGCCTGATCCTCCTCGCTGAGCGATGTTTTCTTTTTCATTCGTCATTCTCATCTCGTATTTCCGATAGTGTACCCGACTAAACGCATTTTTTAACCTCAAGCGGTACGCGTCATTGCTGATTTATCGCCGTCTTCATGGCAAACTAGCCGCCGAAAATTATGCGAGCATGCCCTGGAGGAAAGAGTGGATAAAATATTTGTCGATGAAGCAGTAAACGAGCTGCATACCATACAGGACATGTTGCGCTGGTCGGTTAGCCGCTTCAGCGCCGCCAATATCTGGTACGGTCACGGTACCGACAACCCGTGGGACGAGGCCGTTCAACTGGTGCTGCCGTCTCTTTACCTGCCGCTGGACATTCCGGAAGACATGCGCACCGCGCGTCTGACCTCCAGCGAAAAACACCGCATCGTTGAGCGCGTGATCCGTCGCGTAAACGAGCGTATCCCGGTCGCCTATCTGACCAACAAAGCCTGGTTTTGCGGCCACGAGTTTTACGTCGATGAACGCGTGCTGGTACCGCGTTCGCCGATTGGCGAGCTGATCAACAACCACTTTGAAGGCCTGATTAACCATGAGCCGCAGCACATTCTGGATATGTGCACCGGCAGCGGCTGCATCGCGATTGCCTGCGCGTACGCCTTCCCGGACGCGGAAGTGGACGCCGTCGATATCTCCACCGACGCGCTGGCCGTGACCGAACACAACATCGAAGAGCACGGTCTGATCCATCACGTCACGCCAATCCGCTCTGACCTGTTCCGCGACCTGCCGACGCTGCAGTACGATCTGATCGTCACTAACCCGCCGTACGTCGATGCAGAAGACATGTCCGATCTGCCGAACGAATATCGTCACGAGCCGGAACTGGGCCTGGCGTCAGGCTCTGACGGCCTGAAGCTGACCCGCCGCATTCTGGCCTGCGCGCCGGATTACCTGACCGATGACGGCGTTCTGATTTGTGAAGTGGGCAACAGCATGGTACATCTGATAGAGCAGTACCCGGATGTGCCGTTCACCTGGCTTGAGTTCGACAACGGCGGTGACGGCGTCTTTATGCTGACCAAAGCGCAGCTGCTCGACGCGCGCGAACACTTCAGCATCTATAAAGATTAATCCAGCGGGCTTCGGCCCGTTTCACAACGCTCAAACACAAACAACAACATCGGAGCCGTGATGGCAGGAAACAGTATTGGACAGTTATTCCGCGTAACCACCTTTGGCGAGTCGCACGGGCTGGCGCTGGGCTGTATCGTAGATGGCGTACCGCCAGGCATCGAACTGACCGAAGCAGATTTACAGCACGACCTCGACCGCCGTCGTCCGGGCACCTCTCGCTACACCACGCAGCGTCGCGAGCCGGACCAGGTTAAAATTCTCTCCGGCGTCTTTGAAGGCCGCACCACCGGGACCAGCATCGGTTTGCTGATTGAAAACACCGATCAGCGCTCCCAGGACTACGGTGCTATCAAGGACGTGTTCCGTCCGGGCCACGCTGACTATACCTACGAGCAAAAGTACGGCTTTCGCGACTATCGCGGCGGCGGACGCTCTTCCGCGCGTGAAACCGCAATGCGCGTGGCCGCTGGCGCGATTGCCAAAAAGTATCTGCAGCAGAAATTTGGCATCGTTATCCGCGGCTGTCTGACCCAGATGGGCGACATTCCGCTGGCGATCAAAGACTGGGATCAGGTCGAGCAAAACCCGTTCTTCTGCGCCGATGCGGACAAGCTGGAAGCGCTGGACGAGCTGATGCGCGGCCTGAAAAAAGAGGGCGACTCCATTGGGGCGAAAGTTACCGTGGTGGCAGACGGCGTCCCGGCTGGCTGGGGTGAGCCGGTATTTGACCGTCTCGACGCCGATATCGCCCACGCGCTGATGAGCATCAACGCGGTGAAGGGCGTCGAGATTGGCGACGGCTTCGACGTGGTGGCGCTTCGCGGCAGCCAGAACCGCGATGAAATCACGAAAGCGGGCTTCCAGAGCAACCATGCGGGCGGCATCCTCGGCGGTATCAGCAGCGGGCAGCAGATTATTGCCAACATCGCGCTGAAGCCAACCTCAAGCATCACCGTGCCGGGCCACACGATTAACCGCTCAGGCGAAGAAGTTGAGATGATCACCAAAGGTCGTCACGATCCGTGTGTGGGGATCCGCGCGGTGCCGATCGCAGAAGCGATGCTGGCGATCGTGCTGATGGATCACTTCCTGCGCCAGCGCGCGCAGAATGCGGACGTGACGACCACCATTCCACGCTGGTAAACATGAAAAAAACCGCAATTGCTCTGCTGGCGCTGCTGGCCAGTGGAGCCAGTCTGGCCGCCACGCCGTGGCAAAAAATCACCCATCCGGTGGCGGGAAGCGCGCAGTCCATCGGCGCCTTCTCTAACGGCTGTATTGTGGGCGCGCAGGAGCTGCCGCTGCAATCGGATACGTACCAGGTGATGCGTACCGACCAGCGTCGTTACTTCGGCCACCCTGACCTGGTGCTGTTCATTCAGCGACTGGGAAACCAGGTGCATAACCTGGGGCTGGGGACGATGCTGATTGGCGATATGGGGATGCCTGCCGGTGGCCGCTTCAACGGCGGGCACGCCAGCCACCAGACCGGACTGGATGTCGATATCTTCCTGCAGCTGCCGAAAACGCGCTGGACGTCTGCGCAGCTGCTGAAACCGCAGGCGCTGGATCTGGTCTCGGGCGACGGCAAACGGGTCGTTGCCTCCCGTTGGTCACCGGAGATTTTCAGCATGATCAAGCTGGCGGCAGAAGATAACGACGTCACGCGGATTTTCGTCAACCCTGCCATCAAGCAGCAGCTCTGTCTGGATGCGGGAACCGATCGCGACTGGCTGCGCAAAGTGCGCCCGTGGTTCCAGCATCGTGCGCATATGCACGTTCGTCTGCGCTGCCCGGCGAACAGCCTGGAATGTGAAGATCAGCCGTTACCTCCGCCAGGCGATGGCTGTGGTTACGAACTGCAAAGCTGGTTTGAGCCGGCAAAACCTGGAACCTCTAAGCCTGAGAAGAAGACACCGCCTCCGTTGCCGCCTTCCTGCCAGGCGCTACTGGATGAGCATGTACTTTAATGGATAATTTCGTCGATCTGTTTATGGTGTCACCGCTGCTGCTGGTGGTGCTGTTCTTTGTGGCCATGCTGGCCGGTTTTATCGATGCGCTCGCGGGCGGCGGCGGGCTATTGACCGTGCCCGCGCTGCTGGCGGCAGGCATGAGCCCGGCGCAGGCGCTTGCCACCAACAAGCTTCAGGCCTGCGGCGGCTCGCTCTCCGCGTCGCTCTATTTTATCCGCCGTAAGGTGGTGAGCCTGGCCGATCAGAAGCTCAATATCCTGATGACCTTTATCGGCTCCACGTCGGGCGCGCTGCTGGTGCAGCACGTGCAGTCCGATATTTTGCGCCAGATCCTGCCGATTCTGGTTATCTGCATTGGCCTGTATTTTTTACTGATGCCGAAGCTCGGTGAGGAAGACCGCCAGCGTCGTCTGCACGGCCTGCCGTTTGCGCTGATTGCCGGTGGCTGCGTCGGTTTTTACGACGGTTTCTTCGGCCCGGGCGCAGGCTCGTTTTACGCGCTGGCGTTCGTAACGCTGGCCGGGTTTAACCTCGCCAAATCCACCGCCCACGCCAAAGTGCTGAATGCGACCTCGAACCTCGGCGGCCTGCTGCTGTTTATCATTGGCGGCAAGGTTATCTGGGCAACCGGTTTTGTGATGATGGCAGGGCAGTTTTTGGGCGCGCGTGCGGGCTCGCGTCTGGTATTAAGCAAAGGACAAAAGCTGATCCGCCCGATGATTGTTATCGTCTCGGCGGTGATGAGCGCCAAACTTCTTTATGACAGCCATGGACAGGAGATCCTCACCTGGTTGGGGATGAACTAATGAACAGTACGCATAAATACGAACAGCTGATTGAAATCTTTGACGGCTGTTTTGCTGATGATTTTAATACCCGTCTGATTAAAGGCGACGACGAACCGATCTATCTTCCTGCTGATGCAGAGGTTCCGTATAACCGCATCGTCTTTGCCCACGGCTTTTACGCCAGCGGTTTGCACGAAATTTCGCACTGGTGCATTGCGGGGAAAGCACGGCGCGAGCTGGTGGACTTCGGTTACTGGTACTGTCCGGACGGGCGTGACGCCGCCACGCAGGGCCAGTTTGAAGACGTGGAAGTGAAGCCGCAGGCGCTGGAATGGCTGTTCTGCGTGGCGGCGGGTTTCCCGTTCAACGTGAGCTGTGACAACCTTGAAGGCGACTTCGAGCCAGACCGTATCGTCTTCCAGCGCCGCGTTCATGCGCAGGTGATGGAGTATCTTGAGAAAGGCATCCCGGAACGTCCGGCGCGCCTGATCGGGGCTTTACAGAATTATTACCACACGCCGGAGATCACGGCGGAATGCTTCCCTTGGCCGGAAGATCTTTAACAGAGGAAAGAAGATGATCGCAGAATTTGAATCACGCATTCTGGCGTTAATTGATGACATGGTGGAACACGCCAGTGATGATGAGCTGTTCGCCAGCGGTTATCTGCGTGGTCACCTGACGCTGGCGGTAGCCGAGCTGGAAGCAGGAGACGATCACTCTGCCGACGCCGTTCACGCTGAAGTCACTCGCAGCCTGGAAAAAGCCATTCTGGCCGGGGAGCTCTCTCCGCGCGACCAGTCTTTAGTGCTGGGCATGTGGGACAATTTGTTCCAGCAGGCTAAACGCTAAGCTGCCTTCTCTTCCCTCTCCCCTTTGGGGAGAGGGTCAGGGTGAGGGTGAGGGGATTCGACCGCACCCTACTTAACCCTTTTCCCCTTCAGCAGTTTCCGTACCCACAGTCGATTCGGGTTCAGCCCCGCAAGCGTGGTTCTGTCCAGCGGAACGGGCTCGTTGCTCATTTGCGCGGCTAACGTTTCAGCCAGCAGCGGCGCGGAGCACAATCCTCGCGATCCTAATCCGCCCAGCATGAACAGTTCCGGATAAACGGGAGCACTCACCGCCGCATCCCGGTTTTCTGCCAGATCCTGATAGGCCTCAAGCGTTACCTCATAGTCCGGCACGTTTCCCGCCATCGGCAGATGATCGCGGGTCGCACAGCGTACGCCGCAGCGCGCTTCGCCCTCGCTGACGTCAACCTCTTTCGCCCACGCCGCATTCGGGAAACAGTCAATAAGGCGCTGGCGGTTTTGCTGCTGATCCGCTTCGCTGTAGCGCATATCCGCTTCGCCACGATGGTAGCTGGCGCCGATGCAGTGATGAGCATTAGACGGATTTTGCGGCGTCAGATAGCCGTCATAGCACAGCACCTGATGCAGCTTGCTCAGTTCGGGTGCGGTCGGGATATGGCTTACCTGGCCGCCGACCGGATAAACCGGCAACGTCTCTGTCTGGATAAACTGGCTGATGTTGTGCCCGTTTGCCAGCACAACGCTGGCATGCTGCGCCGCTTTGCCATCAGCAAAACGCAGAGTCCACCGTTCTGACCGGCTGAGCGATTCAACTTTATGGGCATAATGCACGGTCAGACCGCGTGACTGCGCCATGCTAATCGCCGCCGCGGTCAGTTCAGCCGGGCACAGCCAGCCGCCGAGCGGATACTGAATGCCGCCACAGCCGGTTTCCACGCCAGCGGCGTCTGCCACCTCCTGCGCGCTGACCGCGCGGGCAATCTCCTCCGGCAGACCCAGCGACAGCATCTGCGCGATTTTTTGCTGGCTCTTTTCATCCCAGCCGAGCTGCGTCACGCCGCACCAGTCGTGGTCGAATGCCACCGGCAGCGCGTCGTACAGGCGACGGGCGAAGGTAAAGGCCGCGGGGAAAAACTGGAACAGGGCCGGATCGTGCGCGCTTAAAAGCGGGTAAAGCGCGCCCTGGCGGTTGCCGGACGCGCCGCTGGCCGGCGCCTCGTCAGCGCAGTAGAGCGTCACCTGCCAGCCCCGGTGCAGCAGCGCGAGAGAGAGCAGGGCGCTGGCGATCCCTCCGCCAACAATCGCCACTTCGCGCGATGCGCTGGCGCTGCGCGCAAACCAGGGAGCCCGAGCGGGAATGTCCAGCGTCCGATCCATCGTGCCGACCAGCATGTCGCGCTTGCGGCCAAAGCCTTTAGTCTTCTGCATGGTGAAGCCCGCGTCCTGCAGGCCGCGGCGAACAAAGCCGGCTGAGGTAAAGGTGGCGAGCGTTGCGCCGGGACGCGCCAGCCGCGCCATCGCGCTAAACAGATGCGGGCTCCACATATCCGGGTTCTTGGCGGGCGCAAAGCCGTCCAGGAACCACGCGTCCACCGTCTGGTTCATCGAGTCGTCGAGCGTATCGGTCAGATCGTTAATGTCGCCCAGCCATAAATCCAGCGTCACCCGTCCGCCGTCCATAATCAGACGGTGACAGCCGCCGATATGCGGCGGCCACTGCGCCTGAAGCTGCTCCGCCCAGACTGCAAGCTCCGGCCAGCGCTGGTGGGCGAGCCGCAGATCGTGCGCGGTGAGCGGGAATTTTTCGAAACTGATGAAATGTAATCTTTGTAGCGTAGCCTCAGGGTGCGCAGCGTGAAACTGGTCAAACGCCTGCCAGAGGGTTAAAAAATTCAGCCCGGTGCCGAATCCGCTTTCCGCGACCACAAACAGGCTCCGCGGGTGCGTCGGGAAGCGGGCGCTGAGCTGGTTTCCGTCGAGGAAAACATAGCGGGTTTCTTCGAGTCCGTTATCATTAGAAAAATAGACGTCATCAAAATCTCGGGAAACAGGTGTACCCTCAGCGTTAAATTCGAGGTTGGCGGGTTGTATAGCGTTTTGTTTCACGTAAGTTACTCGTCTGACAGGCAGTGGCACGATCTTAACGATGTGAGTCCATCGGTGCAAATTTCCGCAGAAAATGTCTGATCGGACTTGTTCGGCGTACAAGTGTACGCTATTGTGCGACTCGAAACTTTTTATAGTGCGACTTACAGAGGTATTGAATGAAACGTGCAGTGATTACTGGCCTGGGCATTGTTTCCAGCATCGGTAATAACCAGCAGGAAGTCCTGGCATCTCTGCGTGAAGGACGCTCCGGGATCACTTTCTCTGAAGAGTTTAAAGATTCAGGTATGCGTAGCCACGTATGGGGTAACGTCAAACTGGACACCACCGGTTTGATTGACCGTAAAGTGGTTCGTTTCATGAACGATGCCTCTATTTATGCTTATCTCTCCATGCAGGAAGCGATCAAAGATTCTGGCCTGAGTGAAGAGGTTTATCAGAACAACCCGCGCGTGGGCCTGATTGCCGGTTCCGGCGGCTCGTCAAAAGCGCAGGTATTCGGTGCTGACGCAATGCGCAGCCCGCGTGGTCTGAAAGCGGTAGGTCCGTACGTGGTCACCAAAGCCATGGGTTCTGCGGTTTCCGCATGCCTGGCGACCCCGTTCAAAATCCACGGCGTGAACTACTCCATTAGCTCCGCGTGTGCAACTTCCGCACACTGCATCGGCAACGCGGTTGAGCAGATCCAGCTGGGCAAACAGGACATCGTATTTGCTGGCGGCGGCGAAGAGCTGGGCTGGGAAATGGCCTGTGAGTTCGACGCGATGGGCGCACTGTCCACCAAGTACAACGAAACTCCAGACAAAGCCTCCCGTACCTATGACGCGCACCGTGACGGTTTCGTCATCGCGGGCGGCGGCGGTATGGTTGTGGTAGAAGAGCTGGAGCACGCGCTGGCGCGCGGCGCGCACATTTACGCTGAGATCGTGGGCTACGGCGCGACGTCCGACGGCGCCGACATGGTTGCACCGTCCGGCGAAGGCGCGGTGCGCTGCATGAAGATGGCGATGCACGGCGTTGATACCCCAATCGACTACCTGAACTCCCACGGTACCTCTACTCCGGTAGGCGACGTGAAAGAGCTGGGCGCGATCCGTGAAGTGTTCGGCGACAACAGCCCGGCAATCTCTGCAACCAAAGCCATGACCGGCCACTCTCTGGGCGCGGCGGGCGTGCAGGAAGCGATTTACTCACTGCTGATGCTGGAAAACGGCTTTATCGCCCCAAGCATCAACATCGAAGAGATGGACGAGCAGGCGGCTGGCCTGAACATCGTGACCAAACCAACGGAAGCGACGCTGACCACCGTCATGTCCAACAGCTTCGGCTTCGGCGGCACCAACGCCACGCTGGTTATGCGCAAGCTGAAAGCATAAGCGTTTGAATGTATAATAGAAGGGAGCCGGAAGGCTCCCTTTTTTTATGCCTGAACACGGAGTTATGCATGAAGGCTGTTACCCCCGAGAAGGGCACTCCTTCCGGGAACCTTTCTCTTTTCCGCATCGCCTTTGCGGTATTCCTGACCTACATGACCGTTGGCCTGCCGCTGCCGGTGATCCCGCTGTTCGTTCATCAGGAACTCGGCTATGGCAACACCATGGTCGGCATTGCCGTGGGCATTCAGTTTTTAGCCACGGTGTTAACCCGCGGCTACGCCGGACGGCTGGCGGATCAGCACGGTGCAAAACGCTCGGCCTTACAGGGCATGTTTGCCTGCGGGCTGGCGGGCGGCGCGTGGCTGCTGGCCGCTCTCCTGCCGGTCGACGCCGCGTATAAATTTGCGCTGCTGGTGGTGGGCCGTTTAATCCTTGGCTTCGGTGAAAGCCAGCTGCTGACCGGCACCCTGACCTGGGGGATGGGGCTGGTGGGGCCTGCGCGCTCCGGCAAAGTCATGTCCTGGAACGGGATGGCCATTTATGGCGCACTGGCCGCAGGCGCGCCGCTGGGTTTGCTGATCCACAGCCAGTTTGGATTTGCGGCGCTGGCGGGTACCACCATGGTGCTGCCGCTGCTGGCGTGGGCGTTTAACGGTTCAGTGCGTAAAGTGCCCGCGCACAAAGGCGATCGTCCTTCGCTGTGGAGCGTGGTGGGGCAAATCTGGCAGCCGGGGCTCGGGCTGGCGCTTCAGGGCGTGGGGTTTGCGGTGATTGGCACCTTCGTCTCCCTCTATTTCATGAGCCGCGGCTGGGCGATGGCGGGCTTTACGCTGACGGCCTTTGGCGGCGCGTTTGTCCTGATGCGTGTCCTGTTCGGCTGGATGCCGGATCGCTTTGGCGGCGTGAAGGTGGCGGTGGCGTCGCTGGTGATCGAAACCATTGGGCTGGTGCTGCTCTGGCAGGCGCCGGTCGCCTCCGTGGCGCTGCTTGGCGCCGCGCTCACCGGCTGCGGGTGTTCGCTGATCTTCCCGGCGCTGGGCGTTGAGGTGGTGAAGCGCGTGGCGCCGCAGGTGCGCGGTACGGCGCTGGGCGGCTATGCGGCATTTCAGGATATCTCATACGGGGTAACCGGGCCGCTGGCGGGGCTGTTGGCCACCTCGTTTGGCTACCCGTCCGTCTTCCTGGCCGGCGCGGTTTCCGCGGTGGTGGGGATCGTGGTGACGCTGGTGGCGTTTCGCAGGACTTGAGCCGTTGTAGGCCCGGTAAGCGGAGCGCCACCGGGCAAAACGTCAGGCAACCAGCCAGAAAATCGCCAGTGCAATCAGTAGCGCAATAAACATCAATCCCGGACGGGCAGAGAGCGTTCTGAACGTCTCTACAACGGGCGCAAACAGCGGGCTGTATATCGGCTGAACGTTTCTTACCTCCGGCACGCCGCCTTCTCGCTCGGCGCGGCGAACGAAGATCTGATTGAGAAGATCCTGCACCTGCGCGGTGGTCAGCACCGTTTGCGGCGTGGCCTGCCAGTTCTGCTGGGCGTAATCCCGAATCACCTCGAACTCGTGCGGCTCCAGCGGCTGTTTAAGCGCCGCCTGAACGGTATGCAGGGTAGGGGCGCTCTGGGTGCTGAGCGTCTGGCGCGCCTGCAGCCAGGTCACCAGATGGGTAAACTGTTTGGCCGGAATCAGCTCTCCCGCCTTCACGCCGGACAGTTCGAGCATGGATTGCCAGATAAGCTTTGTCGACTCGCCGGTGGCGGCGGCCAGTTTGGTCACCATCTGGTTCAGCGTGTTGTGCTCGGCAGGCTGCAGCGGGCGCTCGGTTGACGGGCGTACCTGAGGCTGAGGAATAGATAACTGATTGTTCTGCAACAGCGTCAGCACGGTTTTAAGCTGGTCTGGCGTCAGCTGGCTCAGGGCGGTCTGGCCATACTGCTGACGGATAAAGTCACTGACTGCCTGACGGTTATTTCCCTGGCCCAGCAGCTCGGTCAGCTGCGTGACAATCTGGCGCGTGGTGTGGTTCTGCTGCGCGGTTGTAATACGCTGGTTGAGATTTTGCTCGGCGGCAGGGAAATGGCGCGACTGCAGCGGTGCGTCGTTCCTCACGCCTAAATCATGCTTTACCCCGGCCCAGACTTCCGCGTTTTGCTGCGAAGTCAGCGCTATCAGGCGCGTGATCAGTCGCTCCAGCACGGTGCGCTGTTGCGTGGATAGCGGCTGTTCACCGGCAACGTTTGGCGTGACGGGGCCTTCACCCGGAGGGCGTGGCGGCGTACCTGAAATGGGCTGCATCGTCAAAAATCCTTAAAGTCAAAACTCAGCGTAAACCCGGCATACGTATATGCCTGGCGGCCAGATTATGGCACACTTGGCAGGTTTTCTTCCTCTCAAACAGGTACTCAGACGTGAAAATCCTCGTTGATGAAAATATGCCTTACGCCCGCGAGCTGTTTAGCCGCCTCGGCGACGTTAAGGCTGTCCCTGGTCGTCCGATCCCGGTTAACGAGCTGGATGACGCAGACGCGCTGATGGTGCGCTCGGTGACCAAAGTAAATGAGGCGTTGCTTGCCGGTAAAGCGATTAAGTTTGTCGGAACCGCAACGGCAGGGACCGATCATGTGGATGATCAGTGGCTGAAGCAGGCCGGAATCGGTTTTTCCGCCGCGCCGGGCTGTAACGCCATTGCCGTCGTGGAATACGTTTTCTCCTCGCTGCTGATGCTGGCCGAGCGCGACGGTTTTGCGCTAAAAGACCGCACCGTGGGGATTGTCGGCGTGGGTAACGTTGGCGGGCGCCTGCAAAAGCGCCTTGAAGCGTTAGGGATCCGCACGCTGCTGTGCGATCCGCCGCGCAAAGATAACGGTGAAGACGGGGATTTCCGCGCGCTGGATGAGCTGGTTGAACAGTGCGATGTGCTGACGTTCCACACGCCGCTGTTTAAAGAGGGGCCGTATAAGTCCCTGCATCTGGCGGACGAGGCGCTGATTCGCCGTCTGAAGGCTGGCACTATTCTGATAAATGCCTGCCGTGGCCCGGTGGTGGATAATGCCGCGATGCTGAAATGTCTGAATGAAGGGCAGGACCTCAGCGTGGTGCTGGACGTCTGGGAGCCGGAGCCGGATCTCAACGTTGAGCTGCTGAACAAGGTTGACGTTGCTACCGCGCATATCGCGGGCTATACGCTTGAAGGTAAAGCGCGCGGCACGACGCAGGTGTTTGAAGCCTACAGCGCCTTTATCGGCCATCCGCAGCAGGTGGCGCTGGATACTTTACTCCCCGCGCCTGAATTTGGCCGCATTACCCTGCATGGCCCGCTCGATCAGGCAACGCTGAAAAGGCTGGTGCATTTGGTGTATGATGTGCGCCGCGACGATGCGCTGCTGCGTAAGGTGGCGGGGATCCCGGGTGAGTTTGACAAGCTGCGTAAGAATTACGTTGAGCGCCGCGAGTGGTCTTCCCTGTATGTGATGTGCGACGACGCAGCGGCTGCGACGTTGCTCAAAAAACTGGGTTTTAACGCCGTTCATCACCCGGCGCATTAATGTCTTCATAATGCTCCCTGTCGGATACGCCGACAGGGACGCTTTTTTATTTCTGGAGTAAACCACCATGTCTGAAGGCTGGAACATTGCCATTTTAGGTGCCACGGGTGCCGTGGGCGAAGCCCTGCTCGAAACTCTTGCCGAGCGTCAGTTCCCGGTGGGCGATATCTATGCGCTGGCGCGCACCGACAGCGCGGGCGAGCATCTGCGTTTTGGCGGGAAATCCGTGATGGTTCAGGATGCGGCCGCGTTTGACTGGACCCAGGCGCAGCTGGCGTTTTTCGCCGCGGGCGCTGAAGCCACGGCGTCTTACGTTGAAGAGGCGACCAATTCGGGCTGTCTGGTGATCGACCTGAGCGGCCTGTTCTCCCTGGAGCCGGACGTGCCGCTGGTGGTACCGGACGTCAACCCGTTTGTGCTGGCGGACTACCGCAACCGTAACGTCATCGCGGTACCGAACAGCCTGACCAGCCAGCTGCTGACCGCGCTGAAGCCGCTGATCGACGACGGCGGCCTGTCGCGCATTACCGTCACCAGCCTGCTGTCCGCGTCGGCGAACGGTAAAAAGGCCGTTGACGCGCTGGCCGGGCAGAGTGCGAAGCTGCTGAACGGCATCCCGATTGACGAAGATGATTTCTTTGGCCGCCAGCTGGCGTTCAACATGCTGCCGCTGCTGCCGGATCGTGAAGGTTCCGTGCGCGAAGAGCGCCGTCTCGTCGACGAAGCGCGCAAGATTCTGCAGGACGAGGGGCTGATGATTTCCGCCAGCGTCGTGCAGTCCCCGGTCTTCTACGGCCACGCGCAGATGGTCGGTTTTGAAGCGCTGCGCCCGCTGGCGGCAGAAGAAGCGCGCGATGCGTTTGGCCGCGGTGAAGATATTGTCCTTTCCGAAGAGAGCGAGTTCCCGACCCAGGTGGGCGACGCCACCGGCAGCGCGCATCTCTCCGTTGGCTGCGTGCGTAACGACTACGGTATGCCGGAGCAGGTTCAGTTCTGGTCCGTTGCTGATAACGTCCGCTTTGGCGGCGCGCTGATGGCGGTCAAGATTGCCGAGAAGCTGGTGCAGGAGTATCTGTACTGATGTCAGAAGTGGAACAAAAGCCAGTTCATAAAATTGCCCTCGGTATTGAGTACGATGGCAGTAAATATTATGGCTGGCAGCGTCAGAATGAGGTGCGCAGCGTCCAGGAAAAGCTAGAGAAAGCGCTCTCTCAGGTGGCAAACGAGCCGATTAACGTCCTGTGCGCGGGACGTACGGACGCGGGTGTTCACGGCACGGGGCAGGTGGTTCACTTTGAAACCACCGCCGTGCGTAAGGATGCCGCCTGGACGCTGGGTGTAAATGCGAATTTACCTGGTGACATCGCGGTGCGTTGGGTGAAAGCTGTGCCGGATGATTTTCACGCGCGCTTCAGCGCGACGGCGCGTCGCTATCGCTATGTCATCTACAACCAGCGTCTGCGCCCGGCGGTATTAAGCCAGGGCGTGACGCATTTTTATGAACCGCTCGATGCAGAACGCATGCATCGCGCGGCGCAGTGTCTGATTGGTGAAAATGACTTTACGTCGTTTCGTGCGGTGCAGTGTCAGTCCCGTACGCCGTGGCGTAACGTCATGCACATTAACGTCAGTCGTTTTGGCGCGTATGTGGTGGTGGATATCAAAGCCAATGCCTTTGTACATCATATGGTGCGGAATATTGTAGGCAGCCTGATGGAAGTGGGCGCCGGACACCAGCCGGAGAGCTGGATTGCAGAACTGCTGGCAGCGAAGGACAGAACGCTTGCGGCAGCAACGGCGAAAGCGGAAGGGCTTTATCTGGTCTCGGTAGACTATCCGGATCGGTTTGGCCTGCCAAAACCGCCAATGGGCCCGCTGTTTTTAGCGGACTAAACAAAGGTGCAATTAAGGCTTAGACAATATGGACGTAATACGTTTTCTGATTGATTTCATTCTGCATATTGATGTTCACCTGGCGGAGCTGGTCGCGCAGTACGGCGTCTGGGTTTACGCCATTCTGTTCCTGATTCTGTTCTGTGAAACCGGTCTGGTCGTTACCCCGTTCCTGCCGGGAGACTCGCTGCTGTTCGTGGCCGGTGCGTTATCTGCCCTGCCAACCAATGACCTGAATGTCCATCTGATGGTCGTGCTGATGATCGTCGCGGCGATTATCGGTGATGCGGTCAACTACACCATCGGGCGGGTGTTCGGTGAGCGGTTGTTCAGCAATCCGGACTCGAAAATTTTCCGCCGCAGCTATTTAGACAAGACCCATGCCTTCTATGAACGTCATGGCGGAAAAACCATTATCCTTGCGCGTTTTGTGCCTATTGTGCGCACATTTGCACCGTTTGTGGCGGGAATGGGCCATATGTCCTATCGTCATTTTGCGATGTATAACGTGGTTGGGGCCCTGCTGTGGGTACTGCTGTTTACCTATGCAGGCTACCTGTTTGGCGACCTGCCGGTGGTTCAGGAAAACCTTAAGTTACTGATTGTAGCGATTATTGTGCTTTCCGTACTACCTGGCATTATCGAAATTATTCGTCACAAACGTGCGGCGGCAAAGCAAGCGAAGTAAATGCACGCTGGCGGTTCGACCACTTTTTTATCCAAAGTTTCGGGCTGTTATGTTTTAATGTGCAACATTCATGGTCTGTTGGAGGCAAAAATGGCATTATTCGCCTCTTATAGCAAAACTGGCATACGACCAGGTTCAGGCAGAAAGGTTATCAATGAGCTGGATTGAACGAATTAAAAGCAACATTACCCCGACGCGCAAAGCGAGCATTCCTGAAGGGGTATGGACGAAGTGTGATAGCTGCGGCCAGGTTCTGTATCGCGCAGAGCTGGAACGCAATCTTGAGGTGTGTCCGAAGTGTGACCACCACATGCGTATGTCGGCGCGCAACCGCCTGCATAGCCTGCTGGACGAAGGTTCTCTGGTAGAACTGGGCAGCGAGCTTGAGCCAAAAGACGTGCTGAAGTTCCGCGATTCCAAAAAATACAAAGATCGTCTGGCCTCTGCACAGAAAGAGACCGGCGAGAAAGACGCGCTGATCGTCATGAAAGGCACCCTGCACGAGATGCCGGTTGTTGCCGCCGCGTTTGAGTTCTCCTTTATGGGCGGCTCAATGGGCTCCGTGGTGGGCGCGCGCTTTGTGCGTGCCGTTGAGCAGGCGCTGGAAGACAACTGTCCGCTGATCTGCTTCTCTGCCTCCGGCGGCGCACGTATGCAGGAAGCGCTGATGTCCCTGATGCAGATGGCGAAAACCTCTGCGGCGCTGGCGAAAATGCAGGAGCGCGGTCTGCCGTACATCTCCGTGCTGACCGACCCAACCATGGGTGGCGTCTCCGCAAGCTTCGCGATGCTGGGCGACCTGAACATCGCTGAGCCAAAAGCGCTGATCGGCTTTGCCGGTCCTCGCGTCATCGAGCAGACCGTTCGTGAAAAACTGCCGCCGGGCTTCCAGCGCAGTGAGTTCCTCATTGAGAAAGGTGCTATCGATATGATCGTCCGCCGTCCGGAAATGCGCCTGAAACTGGCCAGCATTCTGGCGAAGCTGATGAATCTGCCAGCGCCTAACCCGGATGAGCCGCGCGAAGGCGTGGTGGTACCGGATCAGGAACCCGAGGCCTGATAACTGAAAAGGGCAGGGCCAGATGGCGCTGCCCTTTTGCTTTATAACCTGTTAATGACAACCGGGCATTATGGAAAATAAAAGCATTCCCCAAGCCACGTCGCCCCTGGCCGCGTGGCTTTCTTATCTGGAAAACCTGCACAGTAAAACCATTGATATGGGGCTTGATCGCGTAAGCCAGGTTGCCGCGCGTCTCGACGTGCTGAAACCGGCGCCTTTCGTGTTTACCGTCGCCGGAACCAACGGTAAAGGGACGACCTGCCGCACGCTGGAATCGGTCCTGATGGCGGCGGGTTACAAGGTTGGCGTTTACAGCTCTCCGCATCTGGTGCGCTACACCGAACGGGTTCGCGTGCAGAACAGCGAGCTGGCGGAATCTGCCCACACGGCGTCGTTCGCGGCTATCGAAGCTGCGCGCGGAGAAACCTCATTAACCTATTTCGAATACGGCACCCTGTCGGCGCTGTGGCTTTTTAAGCAGGCGCAGCTGGACGTGGTGATCCTGGAAGTGGGGCTGGGCGGGCGTCTGGATGCCACCAATATGGTGGATGCGGACGTGGCGGTGGTCACCAGCATCGCGCTGGATCATACCGACTGGCTGGGCCCGGATCGTGAAAGCATTGGCCGCGAGAAGGCCGGTATTTTCCGGGCGAATAAGCCCGCCGTGGTCGGCGAGCCGGACATGCCGCATACCATCGCTGATGTAGCAAACGAGAAGGGCGCTCAGCTCCTGCGTCGCGGCGTTGACTGGCACTATGAGGTGCAGGACAACGGCTGGCGCTTCAGCGATGCGCAGGGCGCGCTGGACAAACTGCCGCTGCCGCAGGTACCGCAGCCGAACGCGGCAACAGCGCTGGCGGCACTGCGCGCCAGCGGATTAGCGGTCAGCGAGCAGGCAATCCGTGACGGCATTCAGAATGCGCTGCTGCCGGGTCGTTTCCAGATAGTCAGCGAGTCACCGCGTCTGATCCTGGACGTGGCGCACAACCCGCATGCGGCGGCGTATCTCGCAGGACGTCTCAAATCGTTACCAAAAACCGGGCGCGTGCTGGCGGTTATCGGTATGCTTCATGATAAAGATATCGGCGGGACGCTGGCCTGCATGGAGAGTGTGGTCGATAGCTGGTATTGTGCTCCTCTGGAGGGGCCGCGCGGCGCGACCGCTGAGCAACTGATGGAGCATCTCGGTAAAGGCGCAATCTACAGTAGCGTGGCGCAGGCCTGGCATGCCGCGATGGCGGAGGCTAAACCAGAAGATACCGTGCTGGTGTGTGGCTCTTTCCACACGGTGGCACATGTCATGGAAGTGATGGACGCGGGGAGAACCGGTGGCGAGTAAGTTTCAGAACCGTTTAACAGGAACCATTGTGCTGGTCGCGCTCGGGGTGATTATTCTTCCCGGGCTGCTCGACGGGCAGAAAAAACATTATCAGGACGAGTTTGCAGCCATTCCGCTGGTGCCGAAGCCGGGCGACCGCGATGAGCCGGATATGCTGCCTGCGGCAACGCAGGCGCTGCCTGCGCAGCCGCCTGAAGGGGCGGCGGAAGAAGTCCGCGCGGGCGATGCCGCTGCGCCGTCGCTCGACCCGTCGCGTCTGGCGGCGAATAACAACATCGAGATCGATCCGGTACCGGTAGAGAAGCCTAAGCCTGTTGAGAAACCGAAGCCGGTAGAAAAACCGCAGCCGAAGCCACAGCAACAGCGAGATAAAGCAGCAGAGCAGCTGGCTGCAGCGTCTGAAACCCCACCGCCGGCGAAGCAAGACGCAGCGCCGACCGGCAAAGCCTATGTTGTGCAGCTGGGGGCGCTGAAAAACGCCGATAAAGTCAACGAGGTTGTCGGTAAACTGCGCAGCGCGGGATATCGTGTTTACACTTCACCTTCCACGCCGGTGCAGGGTAAAATTACCCGCATCCTCGTGGGGCCGGAGGCGTCGAAAGACAAGCTGAAAGGGTCGCTGGGCGAGCTGAAGCAGATCTCCGGGCTGAGCGGTGTGGTGATGAGCTACAGCGCGAACTGATAAGTTTTCCCCCTCACCCCGGCCCTCTCCCCAAAGGGGAGAGGGTGAAAGTCGCATCGAGCGCGTTTGTATCATACTGCATCGTACAGTCCCCTCTCCCCTTTGGGGAGAGGGTTAGGGTGAGGGGCGTTGAACATTTTTTCAGCGCCTTTTTTATTTACGCGCGGGAAGGAAATCCCTACGCAAACGTTTTCTTTTTCTGTTAGAATTCGCCCCGAACTGGATGACAGGGCGTTTAATCGTGGGACACATATGGTCTGGATTGATTACGCCATCATTGCGGTGATTGGTTTTTCCTGTCTGGTTAGCCTGATCCGTGGCTTTGTTCGTGAAGCGTTATCGCTGGTAACCTGGGGTTGTGCTTTCTTTGTTGCCAGTCATTACTACACTTACCTGTCTGTCTGGTTCACGGGCTTTGAAGATGAACTGGTCCGAAATGGAATCGCCATCGCGGTGCTGTTTATCGCGACGCTGATTGTCGGCGCTATCGTGAATTACGTGATAGGTCAGCTGGTCGAGAAAACCGGTCTGTCAGGAACGGACAGGGTGCTCGGCATCTGTTTCGGGGCGTTGCGAGGCGTGCTGATTGTGGCCGCGATCCTGTTCTTCCTGGATACCTTCACCGGGTTCTCCAAAAGTGAAGACTGGCAGAAATCGCAGCTCATTCCAGAGTTCAGCTTCATCATCAGATGGTTCTTTGACTATCTGCAAAGCTCGTCGAGTTTTTTGCCCAGGGCATAAACCCTGAGATGTGGCTTAACGAGGAAAAGACGAATGTGCGGTATTGTCGGTATCGCCGGTTTCATGCCGGTAAACCAGTCGATTTATGACGCGTTAACGGTGCTTCAGCACCGTGGGCAGGATGCTGCGGGTATCATCACCATTGATGCAAACAACTGCTTCCGTTTACGTAAGGCCAATGGCCTGGTAAACGATGTGTTTGAAGCCCGCCATATGCAGCGTCTGCAAGGTAATATGGGGATCGGTCACGTTCGTTATCCTACTGCTGGCAGTTCCAGCGCCTCTGAGGCACAGCCTTTCTACGTCAACTCACCGTATGGCATCACGCTTGCCCATAACGGCAACCTGACCAACGCTCATGAGCTGCGTAAGAAGCTGTTCGAAGAGAAACGTCGCCACATTAACACCACCTCTGATTCAGAAATCCTGCTCAATGTGTTCGCCAGCGAGCTGGATAACTTCCGTCACTACCCGCTGGAAGCAGACAATATCTTCGCTGCCATTGCTGCGACCAACCGCCAGATCCGCGGCGCGTACGCCTGCGTGGCGATGATCATCGGTCACGGTATGGTTGCCTTCCGCGATCCAAACGGCATTCGTCCGCTGGTACTGGGCAAGCGCGACCTCGGCGATGGCCGTACCGAATACATGGTTGCCTCTGAGAGCGTGGCGCTGGATACCCTGGGCTTCGAGTTCCTGCGCGACGTTGCGCCGGGCGAAGCGGTGTATATCACAGAGAAGGGCCAGCTGTTTACCCGTCAGTGTGCCGACAACCCGGTCAGCAACCCGTGCCTGTTTGAATACGTCTATTTCGCCCGTCCGGATTCCTTCATCGACAAGATCTCCGTCTACAGCGCGCGCGTGAATATGGGCACGAAGCTCGGCGAGAAGATTGCCCGCGAGTGGGACGATCTCGACATCGACGTGGTTATTCCTATCCCGGAAACCTCCTGCGATATCGCCCTGGAGATCGCCCGCATTCTGGACAAGCCGTACCGTCAGGGCTTCGTGAAGAACCGCTACGTTGGCCGCACCTTTATTATGCCGGGCCAGCATCTGCGCCGTAAGTCCGTGCGCCGTAAGCTGAACGCCAACCGCGCGGAATTCCGCGACAAGAACGTTCTGCTGGTGGATGACTCCATCGTTCGCGGCACCACCTCTGAGCAGATTATCGAGATGGCGCGCGAAGCGGGGGCGAAGAAAGTCTACCTGGCGTCTGCCGCGCCGGAAATTCGCTTCCCGAACGTGTACGGCATTGATATGCCAACCGCCAACGAGCTGATTGCTCACGGCCGTGAAGTGGACGAGATTCGTCAGATCATCGGTGCCGACGGCCTGATTTTCCAGGACCTGAACGATCTCATCGACGCGGTGCGCGCCGAGAACCCGGAAATTCAGCAGTTCGAATGCTCCGTGTTTAACGGCGTCTACGTGACGAAAGACGTTGACCAGCAGTACCTCGACTATCTTGATTCGCTGCGCAATGACGATGCGAAAGCCGTTCAGCTGCAAAACGATCTCGAAAGCTTAGAGATGCACAACGAAGGTTAATCTCTCCGCAGGTGAGGGCGCTCGCCCTCACTTGCAACTCCCCGCAAAATCCTGCACAGTCAGCCCAGAAATCAGCAAGGGCGAAATCATGAAACGACTCATTATAGGCATCAGCGGTGCCAGCGGCGCGATTTACGGCGTACGCCTGCTACAGGTTTTGCGTAACGTGGCAGAAGTGGAAACGCATCTGGTGATGAGCCAGGCGGCGCGGCAAACCCTCTCCCTTGAAACGGATCTCTCCCTGCGCGAAGTCCAGGCGCTGGCGGACGTGGTTCACGATGCGCGCGATATCGCCGCCAGCATCTCCTCAGGCTCGTTTAAAACCGCCGGCATGGTTATCCTACCCTGTTCAATCAAAACGCTCTCCGGGATTGTGAACAGCTATACCGACACGCTGGTCACGCGCGCGGCGGACGTGGTGCTCAAGGAGCGTCGCCCGCTGGTGCTCTGCGTGCGGGAAACGCCGCTGCATCTGGGCCATCTGCGCCTGATGACCCAGGCCGCCGAGCTGGGCGCGGTGATCATGCCGCCGGTACCGGCGTTTTATCACCGACCGCAGTCGCTGGACGATGTGATTAATCAGACCGTCAATCGCGTGCTGGATCAGTTTGACATCGACCTGCCGGAAGATCTCTTTACCCGCTGGCAAGGAGCCTGATTCTGTGCACAAATGCTGTGCATAAAAAGAGACGTTGCCCTGTTTCAGGGCAATTATGCAACGGCGATCATATCCTCGACATTTAATTCGCTTTTTCCCTTTTTCTCTTTCCGGTTCGTTCGGCAGACCTGCTATCTTTCACCATTAAGGCAATATCGCAACGTTTTATTAACATATTTAACGTCGAAGTTTTGACCAGACGGCAATGTGGCATAAGACCTGCAAGAGAAGCCTGCAACACAACACACAACACAATACATAATAAAATCACGGTACTTGAGGGTAAATGTATGAAGAAGACGGTTCTGGCTCTGTCTTTGCTGGTGGGGTTAAGTGCGGCAGCAGGTAGCTACGCAGCGCTTCCACAGACTGTTCGTATCGGTACAGACGCAACCTACGCGCCATTCTCTTCCAAGGATGCGAAAGGCGATTTCGTGGGGTTTGATATCGATCTGGGAAATGAAATGTGCAAACGTATGGAAGTGAAATGCACATGGGTGGGCAGCGACTTCGACGCGTTAATCCCGTCGCTGAAAGCCAAGAAAATCGACGCCATTATCTCTTCTCTCTCCATCACCGAAAAGCGTCAGCAGGAGATTGCCTTCTCTGACAAGCTCTACGCTGCGGATTCGCGTCTGATTGCCGCGAAAGGCTCCCCGATCCAGCCGACTATCGACTCGCTGAAAGGCAAGCATGTGGGCGTGCTCCAGGGCTCGACCCAGGAAGGTTACGCGAATGCCAACTGGCGCGAGAAGGGCGTCGACGTGGTGGCTTACCAAAACCAGGATCTGATCTACTCTGACCTGGCGGCAGGCCGTCTGGACGCCGCGTTCCAGGATGAAGTCGCCGCGAGCGAAGGCTTCCTGAAGCAGCCGGCCGGTAAAGATTACGCCTTTGCGGGCCCGTCCGTAAAAGACAAAAAATACTTTGGTGACGGTACCGGCATCGGCCTGCGCAAGGACGATAAAGAGCTGAAAGCCGCCTTTGACAAAGCGTTTGCCGAGCTGCGCAAAGACGGTACCTACGACAAACTGGCGAAGAAATACTTCGACTTCAACGTCTACGGTGACTAACGCATAACGGCGATGCACCAATATGGTGCTCCTGGGATGCGAATGATTCAATATGGTGCAGTTTGTGCACCATATTGGGTCGCTATGTGCATACTTAAGCATTTATAATGCAAAAAATCCCGCCTGAAAGGCATTATTCTTTGCCTGACAGCGGGGATTAATGGCACATTAACCCCACCCCGTCGTCGTAAAAAACCGTATGTAGACAGTTTGTTGAGGACAAATATGAAAAAACTCGTGTTGTCACTATCCCTCGTGCTGGCCTTTTCCAGCGCCACCGCGGCATTCGCAGCCATTCCGCAGAAAATCCGTATTGGTACCGATCCAACCTATGCGCCGTTTGAATCGAAGAATTCTAAGGGTGAACTGGTAGGTTTTGACATCGATCTGGCTAATGAGCTGTGCAAACGCATCAAAGCGCAGTGTACTTATGTGGAGAACCCGCTGGATGCGCTGATCCCATCCCTGAAAGCTAAAAAAATCGACGTGATTATGTCCTCGCTTTCCATTACCGAGAAACGTCAGCAGGAGATTGCCTTCACCGACAAGCTCTATGCGGCCGATTCACGTCTGGTAGTGGCGAAGTCTTCTGATATTCAACCGACCCTCGAGTCGCTGAAGGGGAAACGCGTGGGCGTGCTGCAGGGCACCACGCAGGAAACCTACGGTAACGAACACTGGGCGCCGAAGGGGATCGAAATCGTCTCCTATCAGGGCCAGGAAAATATTTACGCAGACCTGACGGCAGGCCGTATTGATGCGGCATTCCAGGATGAAGTCGCGGCAAGCGAAGGCTTCCTGAAAACGCCGGTGGGTAAAGATTACAAGTTCGGCGGTCCGTCCATTAAGGACGAGAAGCTCTTTGGCGTGGGCACCGGTATGGGCCTGCGTAAAGAAGACAACGAACTGCGTGAGGCGCTGAACAAAGCGTTTGCTGAAATGCGCGCTGATGGTACCTACGACAAGCTGGCGAAAAAGTACTTCGATTTCAACGTGTACGGCGGCTAATCGCTCCGTCAAATAACGTGCGGCCCCTCCCGCTGCGGGAGGGGATAAGACACGGTTTACCACTCACGATACGACAGGGCTCGCGGTATGCTGTACGGATTTTCTGGCGTTATTTTACAGGGCGCGCTTGTCACCCTTGAGCTGGCCATCAGCTCCGTGGTGCTGGCGGTGCTGATAGGTCTGGCGGGCGCAGGGGCGAAGCTTTCGGCTAACAAACCGCTGGCGCTCATTTTCGAAGGCTATACCACGCTCATTCGCGGCGTACCCGATCTGGTGCTGATGCTGCTTATCTTTTACGGTCTGCAGATTGCGCTGAACAGCGTGACGGATGCGATGGGCATGGGACAAATTGATATCGACCCGATGGTGGCCGGCATTATTACCCTCGGTTTTATCTACGGTGCCTACTTCACGGAAACCTTCCGTGGCGCTTACATGGCGGTCCCAAGAGGACACATTGAAGCGGCAACCGCATTTGGTTTTACCTCTTCACAAACGTTTCGTCGGATTATGTTCCCGGCCATGATGCGCTATGCGCTGCCGGGCATCGGTAACAACTGGCAGGTTATCCTCAAAGC
Source organism: Enterobacter sp. 118C5 (assembly GCF_034107645.1). Taxonomy (NCBI): domain Bacteria; kingdom Pseudomonadati; phylum Pseudomonadota; class Gammaproteobacteria; order Enterobacterales; family Enterobacteriaceae; genus Enterobacter; species Enterobacter sp. 118C5. The sequence goes on from NZ_JAWNEU010000008.1 coordinate 44,334, forward strand.
GACGGCGCTGGTCTCGCTGCTCGGTCTTGAAGACGTCGTGAAAGCGACTCAGCTGGCGGGCAAGAGCACCTGGGAGCCGTTCTACTTTGCGGTGGTCTGCGGCGCGATCTATCTGGTCTTTACGACCGTCTCCAATGGTGTGCTGCTTCTGCTCGAACGTCGCTACTCCGTGGGTGTGAAGAGGGCTGACCTGTGATTGAGATTATTCAGGAATACTGGAAATCCCTGCTGTGGACGGATGGCTACCGCTTTACCGGCGTGGCGATTACGCTCTGGCTGCTGATTTCTTCCGTGGTGATGGGCGGCATTCTGGCGGTGTTTCTTGCCATCGGCCGCGTGTCGAACAACAAATTTATTCAGTTCCCAATCTGGCTGTTTACCTATGTGTTTCGCGGTACGCCGCTGTACGTGCAGCTGCTGGTGTTCTATTCGGGGATGTATACGCTGGAGATCGTAAAAGGCACGGAAATGCTGAACGCGTTCTTCCGCAGCGGCCTGAACTGTACGGTGCTGGCGCTAACGCTCAACACCTGCGCCTATACCACCGAGATTTTCGCCGGGGCCATTCGTTCCGTGCCGCACGGTGAGATCGAGGCGGCGCGCGCGTACGGCTTCTCCTCCGTGAAGCTTTACCGCTGCATTATTCTGCCGTCGGCGCTGCGTATTGCGCTACCGGCGTACAGTAACGAAGTGATTTTGATGCTGCACTCCACCGCGCTCGCCTTTACCGCCACGGTGCCGGACCTGCTCAAAATCGCACGCGATATCAACTCCGCGACCTATCAGCCGTTTACCGCGTTTGGCATTGCGGCGGTGCTCTATTTAATTATCTCTTATGTTCTGATTAGCCTGTTCCGTAAGGCTGAAAAACGCTGGTTGCAGCATATAAAACCTTCTTCGACGCACTGAGAAAGATGATGGCTGAGAACAAATTAAACGTTATTGATTTGCACAAACGCTACGGCGAACATGAAGTGCTGAAAGGGGTGTCGCTGCAGGCGAATGCAGGCGACGTGATCAGTATCATCGGCTCATCCGGCTCGGGTAAGAGTACCTTCCTGCGCTGCATTAACTTCCTCGAAAAACCGAGCGAAGGTTCGATTGTGGTGAGCGGGCAGAATATTAACCTGGTCCGTGACAAAGACGGCCAGCTGAAGGTGGCGGATAAGAATCAGCTGCGCCTGCTGCGCACGCGCCTGACGATGGTGTTCCAGCACTTCAACCTCTGGAGCCACATGACGGTGCTGGAGAACGTGATGGAAGCGCCGGTTCAGGTGCTCGGCTTAAGCAAGCAGGAAGCCCGCGAGCGCGCGGTGAAATACCTGGCGAAAGTGGGTATCGACGAGCGTCAGCAGATGAAGTACCCGGTGCACCTCTCCGGCGGCCAGCAGCAGCGTGTCTCTATCGCCCGCGCGCTGGCGATGGAGCCGGAAGTGCTGCTGTTCGATGAACCGACCTCCGCTCTGGATCCGGAACTCGTCGGCGAAGTGCTGCGCATCATGCAGAAGCTGGCCGAAGAGGGCAAAACGATGGTGGTGGTGACGCACGAGATGGGCTTCGCCCGTAACGTCTCCAACCACGTGATTTTCCTGCATCAGGGGAAAATTGAAGAGCAGGGGCACCCCGATGAGGTGCTGGCGAACCCGCAGAGCCCGCGTTTGCAGCAGTTCCTGAAGGGATCGTTGAAGTAATCTTTCGCCTTTCTCCCTCTCCCTTTGGGAGAGGGCCTCAGGCCGTACCACATTCCAGGCGATACACCCAGTCGTCATAACGCACGCCGTCAATCTCATACGCCTTTTCCAGCACTTGCGTGCGCACAAACCCGGCTTTCTCCAGCACCCGCACAGACCCGCCGTTGTCCGCCAGCACGTACGCGTTAATCGCCCTCACGCCGGTCTGGTTAAACGCATAGTCACACACCGCGCGCAGCGCCTCGCTGGCGATGCCTTTCCCCTGCGCGGCAGGCACAACCGTGTAGCCGATATCCGCCTCTTCACGATTCTCAGGGCTGATTTGCAGGCCGATATCGCCCAGCGGCGTATCGTTATCCCGAAAGCGGATCACGAAGACATGCTCCGCCATCAGGCGCGCGGCAAACACGCGTCGGGTCTCTTTTTCAGGCGCAATCGCGGCCATGTAGCGCATGATGTCGCGGTTTTCGCGCAGCGAGCGGAAGAACGCCCAGTCAGAGGGTTCGAAAGGGGTGAGATGAAGCCGGGGAGTGGTGATGGTTGCCATTGTTACGCCATTTCTTCGGAACATGGCGTATCACTGTAACATATTCAGCGCACCACATCCCCCAGCGCCTCTTCTAAGTCATACCAGCGGAACGTAAAACCGGCCGCTTCCAGCCGTTTTGGCAGCGCGCGCTGACCGCCCAGCACCAGCACGGACGCCTCGCCCATCAACAGGCGAATCGCCGTCGCAGGCACGCGTAAAATCGCCGGGCGGTGCAGGGCATGACCCAGCGCGTGGGCAAACTGTTCATTACGCACCGGATACGGCGCAACCATGTTAAACGGCCCGCGCAGATCGTTATCCAGCAGCCAGATAATGCCGTTCACCATATCGTCGATATGGATCCAGGCCAGATACTGACGCCCGTTGCCGATCGGCCCGCCGAGCCCCAGCCTGAAGGGCGGAAGCATTTTGCCCAGAATGCCGCCTTTCGGCGCAAGCACCACGCCGGTACGCAGCAGGCAGACGCGGGTATTATCGCTTTGCGCCGCGCAGGCGATGCGCTCCCACTGGGCGCAAAGTTTATGGGTAAACTCGTTGTGCGGCGGCTCTTCCTCGGTCACCACCACTTCACCGAGATCGCCGTAGTACCCCGTCGCAGAGCCTGAAATCAGCACCGACGGCGGGGTCTGGCTGTTGCGAATCAGCTCAACCAGCTTCTCGGTAATATTCCAGCGGCTGCTGCACAACCGCTGTTTTTGCTCTTCGGTCCAGCGCTTGTCGGCGATGGGTTCGCCCGCAAGGTTGATGACGGCGTCGAAGCCGTCCAGATTCTGCCGATCGGCCAGCCCTTTCCAGATATCGACCCCCGCTCCCAGCACCTGGCGCGCTTTCTCCGGGCTGCGGGTCACTACGGTAATGTCGTGATGCAGCGCCTGCAAACGCGCAATGAGATGGCGCCCAATCAGGCCTGTACCGCCGGTCAGCAGAATCTTCATACAACCTCCAGGTTTACGCCTGGCGTCGCCAGCTTAACGTCATGGAGACGGAGTCGGCATAGCGCAGGGCGTGAAGTTTATCGATCTCTACTTCAGCATAAGTGACCCAGTGATGATCGCGTGCGATATCGAGCACATCCTGAGTTAATTTCTCCAGTAGCGAGAAGCGGTTATTTTCTACGTACTGAATGATGTTTTTGGTTATCGTGCGGTAGTTCAGCGCGTCATTGATGTCTTCGCTGGCCCGCGCTTTGTCTGCCGGGTAGTGGATCACCACGTTTATGACAATATCCTGACGGTTGGCAATCTCTTCCTCTTTGATACCAATGAACGTGCGCAAGCGTAAATTTTTTATACGAATAATAGCGTCGGGCTGTGACATTGCAGGTCTTCTCCGTGTCAGTATTTCCCGCCCATAATACATGAGAGCCTCGCAGGCACCCAGCCTCCTACAAGGTTAAATTTGCTGGATTTTTTGCATCGCGCGTTCGGTGGCCGGGCGGGTTCGGATACGCTCAAACCAGTTGTTCACCGCCGGGTAAGAGGCTAAGTCAATCCGGTGTTTTTCGTGCGTATTCACCCACGGCCAGCAGGCGATATCGGCAATGCTGTAATGGTCGCCCCCGAGCCACGGCGTTTTCTCCAGCCGCTGGTTCAGAACGCCGTAAAGACGCTGGGTTTCAACCTGATATCGCTCGATGGCATAAGGAATGGTCTGCGGCGCGAAGGCGGTGAAGTGGTGGTTCTGCCCCAGCATCGGCCCAAAGCCGCTTGACTGCCAGAAAAGCCACTGCAGAGTGTGGTGACGCTCGCGCAGTTCACCGCTCAGCAGCTTGCCGGTTTTCTCCGCCAGATAAAGCAAAATTTCACCGGATTCAAACAGGCTCAACGGCCTGCCTCCGTCCGCTGGCTGGCTATCAATAATGGCCGGAATTTTATTGTTCGGCGAGATAGCCAAAAACACAGGGTTGAACTGTTCGCCTTTGCTGATATCCACGCGGATGATTCTGTAATCCAGTTCGGCTTCTTCGAGAAAGAGGGTGATCTTATGGCCGTTTGGGGTAGGGGCGTAATAAAGGTCAATCATTCTCAACTCCTGTCAGTCGAATAGTGGTGCCATGACAAATGAGTATAGGTGGTGGTTGTAAATCGTGAGTTTTCATCAAGTGACAGCGACGCAAAGAGATTATATGTTGAGTAAAAACCGATCAGCCTATGAGGATGTTATGAACCAGCCCGTAATTACGTTGTGGTCCGATGCGAATTTCTTCTCTCCCTATGTTATGAGCGTTTACGTTGCGCTGGCCGAAAAGGGGCTCTCTTTTACGCTGAAGACCGTCGATCTCGACGGTGGTGAACACCTCAAACCCCAGTGGCAGGGTTACGACCTGACGCGACGCGTGCCGGCGCTGGAAATCGATGGCTTTGCGCTGAGCGAATCGTCGGCGATCGATGAATATCTGGAAGACCGCTTTGCGCCGCCGGAGTGGGAGCGCATCTATCCTCACGATCTGCAAAAACGCGCCCGCGCGCGGCAGATCCAGGCGTGGCTGCGCAGCGACCTGGTGCCGATTCGCGTCGAGCGCTCCACGGATGTCGTGTTTGCCGGTGTGAAAAAGCCCGCGCTCAGCGCAGAAGGCGTCGACAGCGCGCAAAAGCTGATTGAAACCGCCACCTCGCTGCTTGCCCACGGTAATCCGAACCTGTTTGGCGAGTGGTGCATTGCCGATACCGATCTGGCGCTGATGCTGAACCGTTTGATCCTCAACGGCGATGAGGTGCCTCAACTGCTGGTGGATTATGCGGCGTTCCAGTGGCAGCGGGCCTCCGTACAGCGCTATGTGGCACTCTCCGCTAAGCGCGCGGGCTGATAAGCCCTGACGCTTCAGGTATGATAGGGGCAGTCTGTTTTCCCGAGGAGTGACTGATGAAACTGATGTTTGCGTCGGATATCCATGGATCGCTGCCCGCGACCGAGCAAGTGCTTTCTCTGTTTTCGCAAAGCGGGGCGCAATGGCTGGTGATTCTGGGGGATGTTTTGAATCATGGTCCGCGCAATGCGCTGCCGGAAGGCTATGCCCCGGCGCAGGTGGCGGACAAGCTTAACCCGTTTGCCTCGCGCATTATCGCCGTTCGCGGCAACTGCGACAGCGAAGTGGATCAGATGCTGCTCCATTTTCCCATCACCGCGCCGTGGCAACAGGTGCTGCTGGAAAATAGCCGGCTGTTCCTGACGCATGGGCATCTTTTTAGCCCGGATAATCTCCCTGCGCTCGCGGCTGGCGATGTCCTGGTTTACGGTCATACTCATATTCCGGTTGCTGAAAAACGCGGTGAGATCTATCACTTTAACCCGGGGTCGGTCAGCATCCCGAAAGGCGGATATCCTGCGAGCTATGGCCTGCTGGATGGAAATACCCTGAGCGTTATCGCACTTAATGATCAGCAAGTTATTGCGCAGGTAGCGATTAATCCGTAAGTTACACCACAACTGCAAACGCGCCGAAAGAGCGCTTAGACGAGAAGGTTTCCCGATGGTGGAGCAGAATCATTTGGCAAGTACTGAATGGGTTGACATTGTCAGCGAAGAAAATGAAGTGATCGCGCAGGCCAGCCGCGAACAAATGCGTGCAGAGCGCCTGCGTCACCGTGCAACGTACATCGTTGTGCATGACGGCATGGGCAAGATTCTGGTCCAGCGCCGCACGGACACCAAAGATTTTCTTCCGGGCATGCTGGATGCCACCGCGGGCGGCGTCGTGCAGGCCGATGAAGTGCTGCTGGATTCCGCGCGTCGTGAAGCGGAAGAAGAGTTAGGTATCGCCGGAGTGCCGTTTGCCGAGCACGGGCAGTTCTATTTCGAAGACGAACATTGCCGCGTCTGGGGTGGACTGTTTAGCTGCGTGTCCCACGGGCCTTTCGCCCTGCAGGAAGAGGAAGTGAGCGAAGTCTGCTGGATGACGCCGGAAGAGATTACCGCCCGCTGCGACGAGTTCACGCCGGATTCGTTAAAAGCGCTGGCGCTGTGGATGACCCGCAACGCCAAAAACGAATCCGCTAAGCCGGAAAACAAAGCGGAAAAAGAGGAAGAGGCTGAGTAAGCCTTAACAGCTTTCCCGCAGGCATAGGCTGGACGCGATGGTTTTTTGGTCGCGCCAGTCTCCGTCATTCAGACGTTCCAGTAGCGCTTTTCCTGCCTCAATCCCAATCTTACGATGCGGTACCGCCATCGTCGTCAGCGGCGGCTGACAGACGCGGCTTACGTCGCTATCGCCAAAGCCCACCACTGCCAAATCGTCCGGCACTTTAATGCGTCGACGCTGACATTCATACAGCGCGCCGCAGGCCAGCTCGTCTGATACGCACACCAGCGCATCCAGCTCCGGCCACGCCAGCAGGAACTCTGGCAGCTGTGCCGCGCCGGTCGAGAAGCTCGGCGGCATCGCCGCGTTAATCACCCGGTTCGGCGACAGATGATGGCGCAGCATCGCCTTGTACCAGCCCTGCAAATGCTGCTGGAAAATCCACTGCTCCTGGTTGGCGCACAGCAGGCCGATATTCTGGTAGCCGCGCCTGATCACCATTTCCGTCAGCTCGTACATGGCCGCCACGTTATCGATCCCGATATTCATATCGATCGGATCGGCGCGCATAGCCCCCATTTCCATCACCGGAATCGAGGCGTTTTTAAGCCAGTGGCGAACGGTGTCGGTGTGCTCGACGCTGAGCAAAATCGCGGCGGCGATATTCGACGCCAGCAGCGTTTCGAGCAGCTTCTCTTCCTGCTCAAGCCGATGCTGGGACTCAGCCAGCATGATCTGGTATCCGGCGGGCTGCAGCACCTGCTGCAGGCCGGCAAACATCTCTGAACAACCGGCTTCGGAAAGGTTGGGAACAACCATCGCAATCGTCCATGACGACGCGGATGCCAGTGCGCTGGCGGCGAGATTGGGCATATAGCCCAGCTCCTGCACCGCAGCTTCAATTTTTTCACGCAGTTTATCGGAAACCTGTTCAGGCGTGCGGAGCGCACGGGAGACGGTCATCGTGCCGACTCCGGCAAGCTGTGCGACATCAGCGAGCGTGACTTTTCCGGTACTGCGCCGTTTTCGGGTTAAAGACATACACCTTCCTGCTGACCAGACGCGTTCTTTTTTCCTTCATTTCAGGTGACAGGCAGTATACGCCTTAAATCCCTTTTTTTGCTGTGATTTCACACCATGATTACATTTTGATAGCGCTATCACACTTCTGCATGTTAGTGATTGGTAGCGCTATCTTTGTGATCGCGATCTCAGTCAATGATTGATGGGTTGAATAAAGTTTGCCCATCTTTAGCGTTTGGCGGGAGGGAAAATGCTCAAAAAGTGGATATATGATACAACCATCACGCTGCAGGATAGCGTTGAAAGCTGGCCACAGGCGCTGGAGATATGCGCGAAACCGCTGCTGGATCTGCAGGTGATTGCACCGGAATACGTGGCGGCAATCATTCAGCAGCATCATACGTTAGGACCTTATTATGTGCTGGCACCAGGGCTAGCCATGCCGCATGCGCGGCCGGAGGAAGGCGCCAAAGGACTGGGGTTGTCTTTATTAAAACTAAAACAGGGCGTCTCGTTTGGTGCCGGAGAGTTTGACCCTGTCGATCTGATTATTATGCTTGCGGCACCGGATAAACATAGCCATATCGAAATGATATCCGCGCTCGCGGAATTATTTTCCAGCGACGAGGATATGGAAAAATTACATCAGGCGAATACCCTGGAGGACATTAAAACCATTATTGACCGCTTCTGATTTAATTCTTTAATCCGATTATTCACAACATTACGCGCCAGCGTGATGGGGCGTGCTCTACTCAAAATAAGGGGACAACAATGAAAATCATGGCTATTTGCGGTTCTGGCCTGGGCAGCAGTTTTATGGTCGAAATGAACATTAAAAAGGTGCTTAAAAAGCTGGACATCGAGGCCGAAGTTGAACACTCCGATCTCTCCTCCGCCACGCCGGGCGCGGCGGACCTGTTCGTGATGGCGAAAGACATTGCGGCCAGCGCCAGCGTGCCGGAAAGCCAGCTGGTGGTGATCAACAACATCATTGATATCAACGAACTCGAAGCGCAGCTGCGCGCCTGGTTCGACAGACAATAACCCTGATAAGGCGAGGTGGATATGTTTATCCTTGAAACGCTGAATTTCGTTGTCGATATTTTAAAAGTCCCTTCGATACTGGTGGGGTTAATTGCATTAATTGGTCTGGTCGCGCAGAAAAAAGCGTTTTCTGATGTCGTAAAAGGCACAATTAAAACGATTCTCGGCTTTATTGTACTGGGCGGTGGCGCCACGGTGCTGGTGGGGTCGTTAAACCCGCTAGGCGGCATGTTTGAGCACGCCTTTAATATCCAGGGCATTATTCCAAACAATGAAGCGATTGTGTCAATTGCGCTGGAAAAATACGGTGCCTCGACCGCGCTGATCATGGCCTTCGGCATGGTGGCGAATATTGTCGTCGCGCGCTTTACCCGCCTGAAGTACATCTTCCTGACCGGGCACCACACCTTCTACATGGCGTGCATGATTGGCGTGATCCTGACGGTAGCGGGCTTTGAAGGAGTGGGGCTGGTATTTACCGGCTCGCTGATCCTCGGCCTGATTATGGCCTTCTTCCCGGCCATTGCGCAGCGCTACATGAAGCGCATTACCGGTAACGATGAAATTGCTTTCGGCCACTTCGGGACGCTGGGCTACGTGCTGTCCGGCTGGATTGGCAGCAAGGTCGGCAAAGGCTCCCGCTCAACCGAAGAAATGAACCTGCCGAAGAACCTGAGCTTCCTGCGCGACTCTTCGATCTCCATCTCCCTGACCATGATGATTATCTACCTGATCATGGCGGTGAGCGCCGGACGCGAGTACGTCGAGGCGACCTTCAGCGGCGGCCAGAACTACCTGGTATACGCCATCATCATGGCGATCACCTTCGCGGCGGGCGTGTTCATCATCCTGCAGGGCGTGCGTCTGATTCTGGCGGAAATTGTCCCGGCCTTTACCGGCTTCTCGGAAAAGCTGGTGCCGAACGCGCGTCCCGCGCTGGACTGCCCGGTGGTCTACCCGTATGCGCCAAACGCGGTGCTGATTGGCTTCCTGTTCAGCTTCCTGGGTGGGATTGTGGGGTTAATCATCTGCGGCCAGTTCAACTGGGTGCTGATCCTGCCGGGCGTGGTCCCGCACTTCTTCACCGGTGCGACGGCGGGCGTGTTCGGTAACGCCACCGGCGGACGCCGCGGGGCAATGATAGGCGCCTTCGCCAACGGCCTGCTGATCACCTTCCTGCCGGTTCTGCTGCTGCCGGTACTGGGCGCGATTGGCTTTGCTAACACCACCTTCTCGGATGCCGACTTCGGCGCGGTCGGGATTGTGCTGGGTAACCTGGCGCGCTTCCTGTCACCGCTCGCCATCACCGGGCTGGTTGTGGCGCTGTTCGCGCTGCTGGTGGCGTACAACCTCTTCGCGAAAAACAAACCTGCCGGCGGTAACGCGCAGGAAAATACCGGAGCCAAATCATGAATGAGAACGAGATAACTGAACTGGCGCGTCAGATCCGCCTTGAGACGCTGAAATCGCTAACGCAGCTGGGCTTTGGGCATTACGGCGGCAGCATGTCGGTGGTCGAAACCCTGGCCGTGCTGTACGGTGCGGTGATGAAGATCGACCCGGCGGATCCGGACTGGCCAGAGCGCGACTATTTTGTGCTTTCAAAGGGCCATGCGGGGCCGGCGCTCTACAGCACCCTGGCGATTAAGGGCTACTTCCCGATGGCGGAGCTGAGCACCCTGAACCAGAACGGCACGCGTCTGCCTAGCCACCCGGACCGCCTGAAAACGCGCGGCGTGGACGCCACCACCGGCTCGCTGGGGCAGGGGATCTCCATCGCTGGCGGCATGGCGCTGTCGCACAGGCTCGCGGGGCGACCGAATCGGGTCTTCTGCATCGTCGGCGACGGCGAGCTGAACGAGGGCCAGTGCTGGGAAGCCTTCCAGTTTATTGCCCACCATCGTCTGAACAACCTGACGGTGTTCGTCGACTGGAACAAACAGCAGCTCGACGGCGAGCTGGACGAGATTATCTGCGCGTTCGACCTGGAAGGGAAATTCCGCGCCTTTGGCTTTGACGTGGTAACGGTGAAGGGGGATGACGTTCCGGCGCTGCTGGAGGTGACCTCAAGGGTACCGGAGGCCGATGCGCGTCCGCGGGTTGTGATCCTCGACAGCGTTAAAGGGCAGGGGGTGCCGTACCTGGAACAGCTCAGCAACTCGCACCACCTGCGTTTGACCGCTGAGAGCAAAGCGGCCCTCAACGAGACGATTCGCCAACTGGAGGCTTCACATGATTAAGGTTGCACCGGCAGGACAGAAAGACGCCGTTGAGATGCGTAAGGTCTACGCGGGCTTTGTGGCAAAGCAGATTGAGGCCGGCAGCGAGATTATCGCCCTGGAAGCGGACCTGATGAGCTCAATGGCGATGGACGGCGTGGCGCGCGATTATCCGCAGCACGTGATTAACTGCGGCATTATGGAGGCCAACGTCATCGGCACCGCGGCGGGGCTGTCGCTCACCGGCCGTAAGCCGTTCGTGCACACCTTCACCGCGTTTGCCAGCCGCCGCTGCTTCGACCAGCTGTTTATGTCCCTGGACTACCAGCGCAACAACGTGAAGGTGATTGCCTCGGACGCGGGCGTGACGGCCTGCCACAACGGCGGGACGCACATGTCGTTCGAGGATATGGGCATCGTGCGCGGTCTGGCACATTCGGTGGTGCTGGAGGTGACCGACGCGGTGATGTTCGAGGACGTGCTGCGCCAGCTTATCGATCTGGAAGGCTTCTACTGGGTGCGTACCATCCGCAAGCAGGCGCCGAGCGTCTATGCGCTGGGCTCAGCCTTCACCATTGGCAAAGGCAACGTGCTGCGCGAAGGAAGCGATATCACGCTAATTGCCAACGGCATCATGGTGGCGGAAGCGCTGGAAGCGGCGCGCCAGCTTGAGCAGGAGGGGGTCAGCGCGGCGGTCATCGACATGTTTACCCTGAAGCCTATCGACAGAATGCTGGTGAAAAACTACGCCGAGAAAACCGGGCGCATCGTCACCTGTGAAAACCACAGTATTCACAACGGCCTCGGGTCAGCGGTGGCGGAAGTGCTGGTGGAGACCTGCCCGGTACCGATGCGTCGCGTGGGCGTGAAGGAGCGTTATGGCCAGGTGGGGACGCAGGAGTTCCTGCAGAAGGAGTATGGCCTGACGGCGCACGATATTGTGTCGGCGGCGAGAGAGCTGCTGTAAATAAAAAAGGCGACCGGTTAAGTGGTCGCCTTTTTGTTGCCCGGTGGCGCTAGCGTCACCGGGCTTTTTAACATTACTGCTGCTGCGAAGACTGAATCGCCGTCAGCGCGATGGTGTAGACGATATCGTCAACCAGCGCACCGCGGGACAGGTCGTTCACAGGTTTGCGCATACCCTGCAGCATTGGCCCGATGGAGATCAGGTCTGCTGAACGCTGTACCGCTTTGTAGGTGGTGTTACCGGTGTTCAGATCCGGGAAGATGAACACGGTCGCACGGCCTGCAACCGGCGAGTTCGGCGCTTTGGATTTCGCAACGTCAGCCATGACCGCAGCGTCGTACTGCAGCGGGCCGTCGATCATCAGATCGGGACGTTTTTCCTGCGCAATACGGGTCGCTTCACGCACTTTCTCTACGTCGCTACCTGCACCAGAGGTGCCGGTGGAGTAGGAGAGCATCGCTACGCGCGGCTCGATACCGAAAGCGGTCGCGGAGTCTGCGGACTGGATAGCGATCTCAGCCAGCTGTTCTGCGGTAGGATCCGGGTTGATTGCGCAGTCGCCGTAAACGTAAACCTGTTCAGGCAGCAGCATGAAGAACACGGAGGAGACCAGCGAGCTGCCCGGTGCCGTTTTGATCAGCTGCAGCGGTGGGCGGATGGTATTCGCGGTGGTGTGAACCGCACCGGAAACCAGGCCGTCAACTTCGTCCTGCTCCAGCATCAACGTGCCCAGCACCACGTTGTCTTCCAGCTGCTCGCGCGCAACGGCTTCGGTCATGCCTTTGTTCTTACGCAGCTCAACCAGGCGGGCAACGTAGCTTTCGCGAACCACTTCAGGGTCAACGATTTCGATACCTGTGCCCAGCTCAACGCCCTGAGACGCCGCTACGCGGTTGATCTCATCCGGGTTACCCAACAGCACGCAGGTCGCGATGCCGCGCTCTGCACAGATGGCCGCCGCTTTAACGGTACGTGGTTCGTCGCCTTCTGGCAGCACAACGCGTTTGCCCGCTTTACGCGCCAGCTCGGTCAGCTGGTAACGGAAGGCCGGTGGCGACAGACGACGGCTGCGCTCGGAGGTGGCAGTCAGGGATTCGATCCAGTCTGCGTTGATGTAGCCAGCAACGTATTCCTGAACTTTCTCGATACGCTCGTGGTCATCAACCGGCACTTCCAGGTTGAAGCTCTGCAGGCTCAGGGAGGTCTGCCAGGTGTTGGTGTTCACCATGAAGACCGGCAGGCCGGTTGCGAACGCGCGTTCGCACAGCTTGCCGACGCGTGGGTCCATCTCGTAGGCTCCGGTCAGCAGGATGGCGCCAATTTCCACGCCGTTCATCGCCGCCAGGCACGCTGCAACCAGCACGTCAGGACGGTCTGCGGAGGTGACCAGCAGGGAGCCTGCGCGGAAGTGTTCCAGCATGTGCGGAATGCTGCGCGCACAGAAGGTCACGGACTTCACGCGGCGGGTGTTGATGTCGCCTTCGTTAACGATGGTAGCGTTCAGGTGACGCGCCATATCGATTGCACGGGTGGCAATCAGATCGAAGCTCCATGGCACCGCGCCGAGTACCGGCAGCGGGCTGGATTCCTGCAGCTTAGCCGGGTCAACTTTGATGACTTTCGCTTTGGAAGAGTCATCGAAGATTTCGGACAGGTCAGGACGCGTACGGCCCTGCTCATCCACAGGCGCGTTCAGCTTGTTGACGATCACGCCGGTGATGTTGGTGTTTTTCGCGCCGCCGAAGCTGCTGCGCGTCAGTTCGATGCGCTCGTTCAGCTGCTCAGGGGTATCAGTGCCCTGAGACATCACGAAAACGATCTCTGCGTTCAGGGTTTTCGCGATTTCAAAGTTCAGAGACTGGGCAAACTGGTGTTTGCGGGTTGGGACCAGACCTTCAACCAGCACCACTTCCGCGTCCTGCGCGTTAGCGTGGTAGTTAGCGATGATCTCTTCCATCAGCACGTCTTTCTGGTTGCTGGAGAGCAGAGACTCAACGTGGCTCATCTTCAGCGGTTCAGCCGCTGGCAGATTGGAGTTTTTACGAACGATGGTGGTGGTCTGGTCTGGCGCATCGCCACCGGCACGTGGCTGGGCGATAGGCTTAAAGACGCTCAGACGAACGCCTTTGCGTTCCATAGCACGGATCACGCCAAGGCTGACGCTGGTCAGGCCGACGCTGGTTCCGGTAGGGATCAGCATAATAGTACGGGACACGGTTTATCCTCTTTCGTTACCGCCGCGTTGGGCGGGTTACAAAACAGCACCGCCAGCATTGCTGGCGGTGTGGAATCAGGCAGTCAGGCGGTGCGCGTCTTGCGCGATGACCAGCTCTTCGTTAGTTGGGATAACGATAGCAGGACGGGTGCCTTCTTTGTTGATGAAACCAGACTTGCCGAAGCGAGCAGCCAGGTTACGCTCGTGATCAACGTCGAAGCCCAGAACGCCCAGTTTGCCCAGGGACAGTTCACGAACCATTGCCGCGTTCTCACCGATGCCACCGGTGAAGATAACCGCGTCCAGGCGACCGTCCATCAGCGCAGTGTAAGAACCGATGTATTTCGCCAGACGGTGGCAGTAAACGTCCATTGCACGTTTAGCGTCTGCTTTTTCTGCGTAGTTGTCTTCAACGTAACGGCAGTCGCTGGTGACTTCGGTCAGACCCAGCAGGCCAGACTCTTTGGTCAGCATTTTGTTGATGTCGTCAACGCTCATGCCCAGGGTGTCGTGCAGGTGGAAGATGATCGCCGGGTCGATGTCACCGGAACGGGTACCCATCACCAGACCTTCCAGCGGGGTCAGACCCATGGAGGTATCAACACATTTACCGTTGCGGATAGCAGAAACAGAACCACCGTTGCCCAGATGGCAGGTGATGATGTTCACTTCTTCAACAGGTTTGTTCAGGATTTTCGCGGCTTCCTGAGTCACATAGAAGTGGCTGGTGCCGTGCGCGCCGTAACGACGTACTCCGTGCTCTTTGTACAGGCTGTACGGCAGGGCATAGAGGTAAGACTCTTCCGGCATGGTCTGGTGGAACGCGGTGTCGAATACGGCCACGTTTTTGTCTTTCAGATTCGGGAAGGACTTCAGCGCTTCAGCGATACCGATCAGGTGCGCCGGGTTGTGCAGCGGTGCGAAGGATGCAGAGTCTTTGATGCCCTGAATCACTGATTCGTCGATCACAACGGAGCTGGTGTATTTTTCGCCGCCGTGGACGATACGGTGACCAATCGCAGTCAGCTGAGCAGACAGTTCTGGTTTTTGTGCCAGAATAGTGTTAACGATAAAGTTCAGCGCTTCACTGTGAGCGGCGCCTGCACCTAAAGCCGCTTCTTGTTTGCTGCCGTCCATCTTCCACTTGATACGTGCTTCAGGCAGATGGAAACATTCGGCCAAACCAGAGAGGTACTCGTCACCGTTGAGCGCATCGATGATGGCGAATTTCAGTGAGGAGCTACCGCAGTTCAGAACCAGTACTAACTTACTCGACATGGAAGTACCTATTATTGATACGTGGCTAAAAAAACGTCAGTGAGTCTAACAGCGTAACGCATGATGACTCAGACATTTATGATTAACATCATGGCAAACGAACATTCTGGCATGATGAAAGAAATAACTATGATTTTATGCCATTTTGCACAATTTTCAGCCAATGGCATAATATGCGATAATTTGACGAGTTAATGCTTCTCGTCTACGGCCCTATCAGGCTGGCACAGGATACCCGATACGGGGTAGCGATGACAAAATATTTTGAACGTTGTCATAGCCTGTTGTGGTTTTGCACAAAAATTTTAATTTTTATATGTGAAGTTGAGGTACAGCCATGTCGACACCGGAAATCCCGTCCGTGAACTTTTTCAGTCTGTTTCGTCGGGGACAGCATTACGCAAAGACGTGGCCAATGGAAAAGCGCCTTGCGCCAATGTTTATTGAGAATCGCACTATCCGCGCCACGCGCTATGCGATTCGCTTTATGCCCCCGGTCGCCATCTTTACCCTGTGCTGGCAAATCGCCCTCGGTGGACAGCTTGGTCCTGCCGTCGCGACGGCGCTCTTCGCGTTAAGCCTGCCGATGCAGGGGCTGTGGTGGTTAGGCAAACGCTCCATTACGCCGCTTCCGCCTTCTATTTTACACTGGTTTTATGAAGTACGTGGAAAACTGGAGGAGGCCGGGCAGGCGCTGGCCCCGGTTGAAGGCAAGCCGGATTACCAGGCGCTGGCGGACACGTTAAAGCGTGCTTTTAAGCAGCTGGATAAAACATTCCTCGATGACTTGTGATTGATCATCGAAACGACTAACAAAAGAAGGCACAGTAACCCACCGTTACCGTGTCTTTTTTTTACAGTGCAATGCGCTACAGGAGTCGAAAGATGGAAATGACCCATGCTCAACGTCTGATTTTGTCTAACCAGTACAAGATGATGACTATGCTTGATCCCGATAACGCTGCGCGCTACAGCCGCCTGCAGACCATCGTCGAACGTGGGTTTGGTTTGCAAATGCGCGAACTGGACCGCGAGTTTGGCGAGCTGAAAGAAGAAACCTGCCGCATCGTGATCGACATTATGGAGATGTACCACGCCCTGCATGTGTCCTGGACGAATCTCAAAGACCAGCAGACCATTGACGAACGTCGTGTGACCTTCTTAGGCTTTGACGCAGCGACGGAAGCGCGCTATCTGAGCTATGTTCGCTTTATGGTGAACACCGAGGGGCGTTATACCCACTTTGATGCGGGCACCCACGGCTTCAACGCGCAGACCCCAATGTGGGACAAATACCAGCGCATGCTGAGCGCGTGGCACGCCTGCCCGCGTCAGTACCATTTAAGCAGCAACGAAATTCAACAAATCATTAATGCCTGACGGAGGTGCGTGTGCAGTGTAAAGGTTTTCTGTTTGATCTGGACGGTACGCTGGTGGATTCACTGCCGGTTGTGGAGCGCTCGTGGTGCCACTGGGCCGACCGGCACGGCATCGACCACCAGGACGTGCTGAATTTTATCCATGGCAAACAGGCCATTACCTCATTGCGGCACTTCTTAGCGGGGCGTTCTGAGGAAGAGATCCAGACGGAGTTCAAATACCTGGAGCAGATTGAGGCCACCGACACCGAGGGCATTACCGCGCTGCCCGGGGCGCGCGAACTGCTTGAGCATCTGAACGAAGCGCAGATCCCGTGGGCTATCGTCACCTCCGGCTCTGTTCCGGTCGCTCATGCCCGCCATAAGGCGGCCGGCTTACCGAAGCCAGAGGTGTTCATTACGGCTGAGCGCGTCAAACGCGGCAAGCCGGAGCCGGATGCCTTTCTGCTTGGTGCAGAAATGCTGGGCTTCGCGCCTGCAGAGTGCGTGGTGGTGGAAGATGCGGCCGCTGGCGTGCTGGCCGGGCTGAACGCCGGTAGCCACGTCATTGCCGTAAACGTTCCGGCGGGGTCCCCACGCCTGGACGAGGCGGACATTGTGATTAATTCCCTGGCGGCACTGGCGGTGTCAAAAGCACCCGACGGAGTTGTAACCGTCTCGCTAAAAATGTAATCCCATGATATAGCCCCACGCTGCTGGGGCTTTTTTATGGCAAAATTTCTCATCTTCCACTGACAAGGATAGGTTGTGAACGGTGAACTGATCTGGGTTCTGAGCCTGCTTTTAATCGCCATTATTCTCTTCGCCACAGGCAAGGTGCGCATGGATGCCGTCGCCCTGTTTGTCATCGTCGCGTTTGTGCTGAGCGGCACGCTCACGCTACCGGAAGCCTTCTCCGGGTTCAGCGACCCTAACGTTATTCTGATTGCCGCCCTGTTTATCATTGGCGACGGCCTTGTTCGCACCGGCGTGGCGACCATCATGGGCGCGTGGCTGGTCAAGGTGGCCGGCAGCAGTGAAACCAAGATGCTGATCTACCTGATGCTGACGGTCGCCGGGCTGGGAGCGTTTATGAGCTCAACGGGCGTGGTCGCCATTTTTATCCCGGTGGTGCTGAGCGTCTCCATGCGGATGCAGAGCTCGCCGTCGCGCCTGATGATGCCCCTGAGCTTTGCCGGTTTGATCAGCGGTATGATGACGCTGGTGGCGACGCCGCCGAACCTGGTCGTCAACAGCGAGCTGATTCGGGAAGGATTTCAGGGCTTCAGCTTTTTCAGCGTCACCCCGCTTGGGCTGGTGATTCTGGCGATGGGCGTGGTCTACATGCTGCTGACCCGTTTTGCCCTGAAAGGCGACAAGCAGGATAAGAACAAAGAGGGGTGGAAGCGACGCACCTTCCGCGATTTGATCAAAGAGTACCGCCTCACCGGGCGGGCACGCCGCCTGGCCATTCGCCCCGGCTCGCCGCTGATCGGCCAGCGGCTTGATGACCTGAAGCTGCGCGAGCGTTATGGCGCGAACGTGATCGGCGTAGAGCGCTGGCGCCGTTTTCGCCGGGTGATCGTCAACGTTAACGGGGTGTCCGAATTCCGCGCGCGAGACGTCCTGCTGATAGATATGTCTACCGCCGAGGTGGATCTGCGCGAGTTCTGCAGCGAACAGCAGCTGGAGCCGATGGTATTGCGCGGGGAGTATTTCTCCGATCGGGCGCTGGATGTGGGTATGGCCGAAGTGTCGCTGATCCCGGAATCGGAACTGTTGGGTAAAACCGTGCGTCAAATGGGGTTCCGTACCCGATATGGCCTGAACGTTGTTGGGCTGAAGCGCGATGGCGTAGCGATGGAAGGGGCGGTAGTGGATGAGCCGATCCTGCTGGGCGATATCTTCCTCGTCGTCGGTAACTGGAAGCTAATCAGCCAGCTCGGGCAAAAAGGGCGCGATTTTGTGGTGCTTAACATGCCGGTCGAGGAGAGCGACGCCTCCCCGGCGCACAGCCAGGCGCCCCACGCGATTTTCTGTCTGGTGCTGATGGTGGCGCTGATGCTGACCGATGAAATCCCCAATCCGGTCGCAGCAATCATCGCCTGCCTGCTGATGGGGAAATTCCGCTGCATAGACGCCGAAAGCGCGTATAAAGCCATTCACTGGCCGAGCATTATTCTTATCGTCGGGATGATGCCCTTTGCCCTGGCGCTGCAAAAAACCGGCGGGGTGGATCTGATCGTAAAAGGCTTGATGGACGTGGGCGGCGGGTATGGACCGTACATGATGATGGTCTGTCTGTTTGTCATGTGCGCCACGATCGGGTTGTTTATCTCCAACACCGCGACGGCAGTGCTGATGGCGCCCATTGCGCTGGCGATGGCGAAATCCATGGGCGTGTCGCCGTACCCGTTTGCGATGATGGTCGCGATGGCGGCGTCCGCGGCGTTTATGACGCCGGTTTCATCGCCGGTGAACACGCTGGTGCTGGGGCCGGGGAATTATAAGTTCAGCGATTTCGTGAAGCTGGGCGTGCCGTTCACCGTGCTGGTGATGGTAGTGTGCGTGGTGTTAATTCCGGTTTTATTCCCGTTTTAAGCGTGAGCGCAGAAGCGCTGGCCGGGTAAGGCGAAGTCGTTACCCGGCGAAAAATTACAACGGTGAATCCTGGCTAATCTCATCCAGCGATAGATGGAAGCTCGGCACAAATACCTGCATGAAATAGTCCATCTCTTCGCTGCGGCGGGATTCCAGCGTTTTTTCCAGGCGCGTTTTCGCCAGTAAAAACTCATTATTGCCCGCAGACAGCTCTTCCAGACACTTCAGATAGGCGCACAGCGCGTCGGCCTGCTTGACCAGCGACTTTTCATCTTCCGTGTACTGGTGCTCGTCGATGAGCGGTTCAAAGATATCGCGCAGCTCTTCGGGCACCATCTCGATAAGCTTTTGCTGGGCAATCTTCTCGATAGCCTTATATTCCTGAGCAATCTGCGAATTGAAATATTTTACCGGCGTAGGCAGGTCGCCGGTCAGCACCTCTGATGCGTCGTGGTACATCGCCAGCAGCGCGATGCGCTCGGCATTCACCTGCCCGTTAAATTTGCGATTCTTAATGGCAGCCAGCGCATGAGCGACCATGGCAACCTGCAGGCTGTGCTCAGATACGTTCTCTGTACGCACGTTGCGCATCAGCGGCCAGCGGTTGATCAGTTTCAGGCGGGAGAGGTGGGCAAAGAAATGGCTCTGACTCATAGGTTACCTTTTGTCTTTACTGCGACAGGACTTTATTGTGCGGGGAGGGGAGGGAAGATGCAAATCAGGCTACCGAAGTAGCCTAATTTTTAAGATTACTGATGGTATCCAGAGAGGAATCGCCCAAATCGGCTGATGGCCATTTCGAGATCGTCTTCGCGCGGCAGGGTCACGATACGCACGTGGTCCGGCCACGGCCAGTTAAACGCCGTCCCCTGAACCAGCAGCACTTTTTCCTGCAGCAGGAAATCGAGCACCATTTTCTGATCGTCGTGGATATTGAAGCGCTTCGCGTCAATTTTCGGGAACATATACAGCGCCCCGTTCGGCTTCACGCAGGAGACGCCCGGGATATCGTTGATCAGTTCCCATGCGCGGTTACGCTGCTCGTACAGACGACCGCCAGGGACGATGAACTCGCTGATGCTCTGGTAGCCGCCCAGCGCCGTCTGGATCGCGTGCTGCGCGGGCACGTTGGCGCAAAGACGCATCGACGCCAGCATCTCCAGCCCTTCAATATAGCCTTTGGCGTGTTTTTTTGGGCCGTTCAGCACCATCCAGCCCTGACGGAAACCGGCTACGCGGTAGGTTTTAGACAGGCCGTTGAAGGTGACGGTCAGCAGGTCCGGGGCCAGCGCGGCGATAGAGTGGTGCTGCGCCGCGTCATACAGGATCTTGTCGTAGATTTCGTCAGCGAAGATGATCAGGTTGTGCTGGCGGGCGATCTCCACGATCTCCAGCAGCAGCTCTTTTGAATAGACCGCGCCCGTCGGGTTGTTCGGGTTGATGATCACAATCCCACGCGTGCGAGGTGTGATTTTCGCGCGAATGTCATCCAGATCCGGGAACCAGTCAGAGGATTCGTCGCAAAGATAATGTACCGCTTTACCGCTGGAGAGCGATACGGCAGCGGTCCACAGCGGATAGTCCGGCGCGGGAACCAGCATTTCGTCACCGCTGTTCAGCAGCGCCTGCATGGCCTGAACGATTAGTTCGGAGACGCCGTTGCCGATATAGATATCTTCGACGGTAACGTCACGCATACCGCGCGCCTGGTAGTGCTGCATAATGGCTTTACGGGCGGAGTAAAGTCCCTTTGAGTCACAATAGCCTTGTGCCGTAGGCAGGTTGCGGATCACATCAACCAGAATTTCATCCGGCGCTTCAAAACCAAATGGCGCGGGGTTACCAATATTGAGCTTCAGAACCTTGTTGCCTTCTTCTTCAAGGCGTTTTGCCTCTTTCAGAACCGGGCCACGGATGTCATAACAGACGTTATCAAGCTTGCTGGATTTTTCGATAGGGGACATGAACCTTTAACCTTTTCGCTATTATTGCCGCTCCCTGCCGTGGAAGTCAGCACGGAATAATGTACTCCCCCCTCGCTTCGTTTTGAAGGGTGTGCAGTAGAAGATTTTGTGCTTACTGCGAAATTGTGATGAATCTTTTTTACTATTGACTGACGCTTTTACTGCCTTAACGTAACGCGCAAACCATAAGTAAAGGTTAATTGTGCTGCATATTTCTATGAAATATGTATATTGTTCTGGTGTAAAATAAAAGGCGCGCAGACAACAAGCAGAAGTCACGCTGGGTGACTTTTCGTAAAACCTGAGTGTTGAAGGGGTCTTGCAGTAATAGCCCGGAGCGGCTAAAAGTTAATCATGTGAAATTAATGTTAAGTGTTATTAATGAATGGCCATAATCTAAATTAAAATTTATTTATTATTAACCAACAAAATGCAACTTTAGTTAATTCTAATAAAATTAGTTTAGAAGCTTAACAAACCCCTTTAATCCTGAATATTGCAATAAGACTTATAAATAAAGTGGATTTGGGTTAAGATGTCTATAAGGAAAGCAGTAGAAAGATGCAGTGATTTTGCATATTTGAAACTGATTTTCCGATTTAATTGATTGTTATTGTTGGAGTTATCTCTGGCTGGAATGTGTCAAACATCTCCTGCTACGTTGACAGCGCTGCGAAAAAGATGGCAGAAAAAGTGTTACGCCTTTAATGTAATTTACATAACCCTGCGAACATCTAAATATCCTGAACGTTTAAGAGAATAAAAATAACGTCATGAAACGTGCTTTCTGACTGTTGATATAAAGCAGCACAATAACTATCTGTCAGGCAGTCTGCCGGGCCGGGATGCGAGGGAAAACCTTCAGAAGGAATTGCTTAACTGTTACACACAGCTTCAACCCGGGCAGCTCCGCACGAGCAACCTGAAAGTGAATAGATATGATAAATGCAAATCGTCCGATAATGAATCTCGACCTCGATCTGCTGAGAACGTTTGTTGCGGTCGCCGATCTCAACACTTTTGCAGCAGCTGCTGCCGCCGTCTGCCGAACTCAGTCCGCCGTTAGCCAGCAAATGCAGCGGCTGGAGCAACTGGTTGGGAAAGAGCTTTTTGCCCGTCACGGGCGCAATAAGCTCTTAACGGAACACGGTATTCAGCTACTGGGTTATGCCAGGAAAATTCTTCGCTTTAATGATGAAGCATGTATGTCATTAATGTTTAGCAACCTTCAGGGGGTGTTAACCTTAGGGGCATCTGATGAGTCAGCGGATACTATATTGCCGTTTCTTCTCAATCGAATTAGCTCGGTTTATCCGAAGCTTGCGCTGGATGTAAGCGTAAAACGTAACGCCTTTATGGTTGAGATGTTAAATGAGAACAAGGTCGACCTTGTGGTTACGACGCATCGTCCCGGGCAGTTTGATTGTCTGACCTTGCGCACATCGCCAACGCACTGGTATTGCGCGGCGGAATATGTGCTGCAAAAAGGGGAGCCTGTACCGCTGGTTTTACTGGACGATCCGAGTCCTTTCCGCGATATGGTGCTGACGGCGTTAAATGAAGCCAACATTCCGTGGCGTCTGGCCTATGTAGCGTCCACGCTGCCCGCGGTGCGTGCCGCCGTGAAAGCGGGTCTTGGCGTAACGGCCCGTCCGGTAGAGATGATGAGCCCTGATTTGCGCGTTCTCGGTAAATCTGATGGTCTCCCCGCGCTGCCGGATACCGAGTATCTGCTTTGCCATAACGCCTCCAGTCATAACGAGCTGGCGAAGGTGGTGTTTGAGGCAATGGAAAATTACCATAACCCATGGCAGTTCGAGCATGTTACCTCCGAAGGGGGGGATGATTCCCTGATCGTTGAAGGTGACTTTGAGTGATCAAAAGCTCAAAATTCTGGTAACAAATTGTAAGTGTAAAAAAAAGCCACTCGTGCCGTTTTCGCACGCAGTGGCTTTTTTTTGCCAATATTATCCTCGCTCGTTACAAGGTTTTCATAAATAAGTCATACATATCAATGGGGTAAATGCATCTGCTCAAATGCTGTTCACTTTCTGTTCTAACTTCATCCATAACCCGTTGATGTTAAAAAAGCAGCAAATATGTTGCCGGTTTTTTGGGTGAATTAACAAAAGCGTGTCTCAGATCAAGAAAATACTCCTATTTGGGGGGAGGAATCGTTGGCAAATCCTGTCAAAATAGGAGGGTTATTTTTTTTACTTCCAAAACGGACACGATTCAACAACGCGCATTTGACGAAAAGTCAGGTAACCACCAGGGTTAAAGGGCACCAAATGTTAATGAGAATCGCTCGATGTAATTTAATGTGAAGAAACCTTTGTTAAAGTTGACAAAAGGTTATAGAAAGGAGTAAAAAACCCCATCATTTTGCTGTCTATGTCCCATTTCTGACAGTTAGTGTAAGGTTATTTGTTCCTCCCCATGAATCGATGTGATGCCTATCTGCCAGCAAGAGCAGTGTCGTCGGTATCACTTTTGATGAGTAAGCAATGAGTATGTCAACATCCACAGAAGTCATCGCTCATCACTGGGCATTCGCAATCTTTCTTATTGTAGCCATTGGCCTGTGCTGCCTGATGTTAGTCGGCGGCTGGTTCCTGGGCGGTCGCGCCCGTGCAAGGCACAAAAACACACCTTTCGAATCAGGTATTGATTCAGTAGGTTCCGCTCGCTTACGCCTGTCTGCCAAGTTTTACCTGGTAGCGATGTTCTTCGTCATCTTCGACGTGGAAGCGCTCTACCTGTTCGCGTGGTCGACCTCCATTCGCGAAAGTGGTTGGGTGGGCTTTGTCGAGGCCGCAATTTTCATTTTAGTGCTACTGGCCGGTCTGGTTTATCTGGTGCGTATTGGCGCGCTTGACTGGACGCCTGCGCGTTCACGTCGTGAACACATCAACCCGGAAAACAGTATCTCTAATCGTCAGCAGTAACAGCGAGGCAATAAGATGGATTATACGCTCACCCGCATAGATCCTAACGGTGAGAATGACCGTTACCCCCTGCAAAAACAGGAGATCGTAACCGACCCCCTGGAGCAAGAAGTCAACAAAAGCGTGTACATGGGCAAACTCGAACATGCCATGCACGATATGGTCAACTGGGGTCGTAAGAACTCCATCTGGCCATACAACTTTGGCCTTTCTTGCTGCTACGTTGAAATGGTGACGTCATTCACTGCGGTGCATGACGTTGCGCGTTTTGGGGCCGAGGTACTGCGTGCTTCCCCGCGTCAGGCTGACCTGATGGTGGTGGCCGGTACCTGCTTTACCAAGATGGCACCTGTTATCCAGCGTCTGTATGACCAGATGCTGGAGCCAAAATGGGTTATTTCCATGGGCGCATGTGCAAACTCTGGCGGTATGTACGACATTTATTCCGTTGTGCAGGGCGTTGATAAGTTCATTCCGGTGGATGTTTACATCCCGGGCTGCCCGCCGCGTCCAGAAGCCTATATGCAGGCGCTGATGCTGCTGCAGGAGTCTATCGGTAAAGAACGTCGCCCACTCTCATGGGTTGTTGGCGATCAGGGTGTCTATCGCGCGAACATGCAGTCCGAGCGCGAGCGTAAACGTGGTGAACGTATTGCCGTCACCAACCTGCGTACGCCTGACGAAATTTAATTTGCGCCTGTAGGCCTGGAGAAAACCTTCGCATATCACTACTCAAATAGCGCGAAGCCAGGCTTAACAGTCACCACGGACCATTTGCAATGGTGAACAATATGACCGACTTAACCGCGCAAGAAGCCGCCTGGCAGACCCGGGATCATCTTGATGACCCCGTCATTGGCGAACTGCGCAACCGTTTTGGGCCGGATGCCTTTACCGTTCAGGCGACCCGCACCGGGGTACCCGTTGTTTGGGTGAAGCGTGAACAATTGCTGGAAGTTGTCGATTTCCTCAAGAAATTGCCAAAACCTTACGTCATGCTGTTTGACTTACACGGCATGGACGAACGTCTGCGTACTCACCGCCAGGGTCTCCCTGCTGCGGATTTTTCCGTTTTCTACCACCTGATCTCAATAGACCGCAACACGGATATCATGCTCAAGGTGGCATTGTCTGAAAACGACATGCATCTGCCGACGATCACCAAACTTTTCCCGAACGCCAACTGGTACGAGCGTGAAACCTGGGAAATGTTCGGCATGACCTTCGACGGCCACCCGCACTTGACGCGCATCATGATGCCGCAGACCTGGACCGGCCACCCGCTGCGTAAAGACTACCCGGCACGTGCGACTGAATTCGATCCGTTTGAGCTGACCAAAGCCAAGCAGGATCTGGAGATGGAAGCGCTGACCTTCAAGCCGGAGGACTGGGGCATGAAGCGCGGTACCGAAAACGAGGACTTCATGTTCCTCAACCTCGGTCCGAACCACCCGTCTGCGCACGGTGCATTCCGTATTATTCTTCAGCTTGATGGCGAAGAGATTGTCGACTGCGTCCCTGACATCGGTTACCACCACCGCGGTGCTGAGAAGATGGGCGAGCGTCAGTCCTGGCACAGCTACATTCCGTATACCGACCGTATCGAGTACCTCGGCGGCTGCGTAAACGAAATGCCATACGTGCTGGCCGTTGAGAAACTGGCAGGCATCACCGTACCGGATCGCGTTAACGTGATTCGCGTTATGCTGTCAGAACTGTTCCGCATCAACAGCCACCTGCTGTACATCTCCACGTTCATTCAGGACGTCGGCGCGATGACCCCGGTCTTCTTCGCCTTTACCGATCGTCAGAAAATCTACGATCTGGTGGAAGCGATTACCGGTTTCCGTATGCACCCGGCCTGGTTCCGTATCGGCGGCGTGGCGCACGATCTGCCGCGCGGCTGGGACCGCCTGCTGCGTGAGTTCCTCGACTGGATGCCGAAACGTCTGGCGTCTTACGAGAAAGCCGCACTGCGCAACACCATCCTGAAAGGCCGTTCCCAGGGCGTTGCCGCCTACGGCGCGAAAGAAGCGCTGGAGTGGGGTACGACAGGTGCTGGCCTGCGCGCGACCGGTATTGATTTCGACGTGCGTAAAGCCCGTCCTTACTCTGGCTACGAGAACTTCGACTTTGAAGTCCCGGTTGGCGGCGGCGTGTCCGACTGCTACACCCGCGTGATGCTGAAAGTGGAAGAGCTGCGCCAGAGTCTGCGCATCCTTGAGCAGTGCCTCAATAACATGCCGGAAGGCCCGTTCAAAGCGGATCACCCGCTGACCACGCCGCCGCCGAAAGAGCGCACGCTGCAGCATATCGAAACCCTGATCACCCACTTCCTGCAGGTTTCCTGGGGCCCGGTCATGCCGGCGCAAGAATCCTTCCAGATGATTGAAGCGACCAAGGGTATTAACAGTTACTACCTGACCAGCGACGGCAGCACCATGAGCTACCGTACCCGCGTGCGTACGCCGAGCTTTGCGCACCTGCAGCAGATCCCGTCCGCCATCCGCGGCAGTCTGGTCTCCGACCTGATTGTGTATCTGGGTAGTATCGATTTTGTTATGTCAGATGTGGACCGCTAATTATGCACGAGAATCAACAACCACAAACCGAGGCTTTTGAGCTGAGTGAAGCAGAGCGTGCAGCCATTGAGCACGAGATGCACCACTACGAAGACCCGCGTGCGGCGTCCATTGAAGCGCTGAAAATCGTACAGAAACAGCGTGGTTGGGTGCCGGATGGGGCGATCTATGCGATCGCGAAAGTGCTGGGTATTCCGGCCAGTGACGTAGAGGGCGTAGCCACGTTCTACAGCCAGATCTTCCGTCAGCCGGTCGGCCGCCATGTGATCCGCTACTGTGACAGCGTTGTCTGCCACATCACCGGCTATCAGGGCATTCAGGCTGCGATTGAGAAGAAGCTCAATATCAAGCCGGGCCAGACCACGTTCGATGGACGCTTTACTCTGCTGCCAACCTGCTGCCTGGGTAACTGCGACAAGGGGCCGACCATGATGATTGATGAGGACACTCACAGCCATCTGACGCCGGAAGCGATTCCTGACCTGCTGGAGCAGTACAAATGAAAACTGTAATTCGTACTGCTGAGACGCATCCGCTGACCTGGCGTCTGCGCGATGACAAACAGCCGGTATGGCTTGACGAATACCAGAGCAAAAACGGCTATGCCGGCGCGCGTAAAGCCCTTGGTGGCATGGCGCCGGACGACATCGTTAACGCGGTAAAAGATTCCGGCCTGAAAGGCCGCGGCGGCGCGGGCTTCTCCACCGGCCTGAAGTGGAGCCTGATGCCGAAAGACGAATCCATGAACATCCGTTACCTGCTGTGTAACGCCGATGAAATGGAGCCGGGCACCTATAAAGACCGCCTGCTGATGGAACAGCTGCCGCACCTGCTGGTGGAAGGCATGCTGATCTCCGCGTTTGCGCTAAAAGCGTACCGTGGCTACATCTTCCTGCGCGGGGAGTACATCGAAGCGGCAGAAAACCTGCGTCGCGCGATTGCAGAGGCTACCGAAGCGGGCCTGCTGGGTAAAAACATCCTGGGCACAGGGTTTGACTTCGAACTGTTCGTGCACACCGGCGCCGGGCGTTACATCTGTGGTGAAGAAACCGCGCTGATTAATTCCCTTGAAGGCCGCCGTGCGAACCCGCGTTCCAAGCCACCGTTCCCGGCAAGCTCCGGCGTCTGGGGTAAACCGACCTGCGTCAACAACGTCGAAACCCTGTGTAACGTCCCGGCTATCCTCGCGAACGGCGTGGAGTGGTATCAGGGCATTTCCTCAAGTAAAGATGCCGGTACCAAGCTGATGGGCTTCTCCGGTCGCGTGAAGAATCCTGGCGTCTGGGAACTGCCGTTCGGTACCACCGCGCGCGAAATTCTTGAAGACTACGCCGGCGGCATGCGCGATGGCCTGAAATTCAAAGCCTGGCAGCCGGGTGGGGCAGGGACGGACTTCCTGACCGAAGCCCACCTTGACCTGCCGATGGAATTCGAAAGCATTGGTAAAGCAGGCAGCCGTCTGGGTACGGCGCTGGCGATGGCCGTCGACCACGAGATCGGCATGGTCTCGCTGGTGCGTAACCTGGAAGAGTTCTTTGCTCGCGAGTCCTGCGGCTGGTGTACACCGTGCCGTGACGGTCTGCCGTGGAGCGTGAAGATCCTGCGCGCTATCGAGCGCGGCGAAGGCCAGCCGGGCGATATCGAGACGCTTGAGCAACTGTGTCGATTCTTAGGGCCAGGCAAAACCTTCTGTGCCCACGCACCGGGTGCCGTCGAGCCGCTGCAGAGCGCGATTAAATATTTCCGCGACGAATTCGAAGCAGGCATCAAGCAGCCGTTCAGCAATACCCATTCGATCAATGGTATTCAGCCGAACCTGCTGAAAGCGCGCTGGTAAAAACAGAATTTTGATTAACGCTCGGTTTCGGCCGAGCCAACTGGAAGCATGCTAATGGCTACGATTCATGTAGACGGCAAAGAATACGAAGTCAACGGGGCGGACAACCTGCTGGAAGCTTGTCTGTCTCTTGGCCTCGATATTCCGTACTTTTGCTGGCATCCGGCGCTGGGCAGCGTCGGTGCTTGCCGCCAGTGTGCGGTGAAGCAATATCAAAACGCGGAAGACACGCGTGGTCGCCTGGTGATGTCCTGTATGACGCCAGCCACCGAAGGCACCTTTATTTCGATTGATGACGAAGAAGCCAAACAGTTCCGCGAAAGCGTGGTGGAGTGGTTGATGACCAACCACCCGCACGACTGTCCGGTTTGTGAAGAGGGCGGTAACTGCCACCTTCAGGATATGACCGTGATGACCGGTCACAGCTTCCGTCGCTATCGCTTTACCAAGCGTACCCACCGTAACCAGGACCTTGGGCCGTTCATCTCTCACGAAATGAACCGCTGCATCGCCTGCTACCGCTGCGTGCGTTACTACAAAGACTATGCAGACGGTCAGGATCTGGGCGTGTACGGCGCGCATGACAACGTCTACTTCGGTCGTCCGGAAGACGGTACGCTGGAGAGCGAATTCTCCGGTAACCTGGTAGAAATCTGCCCGACCGGCGTATTCACGGATAAAACCCACTCCGAGCGCTACAACCGTAAATGGGACATGCAGTTTGCACCTAGCATCTGCCAGCAGTGCTCCCTCGGCTGTAACACCAGCCCGGGTGAACGTTACGGCGAACTGCGTCGTATCGAAAACCGCTACAACGGTACCGTTAACCACTACTTCCTGTGCGACCGCGGTCGTTTCGGCTATGGCTATGTGAACCTGAAAGACCGTCCGCGTCAGCCGGTTCAGCGCCGTGGTGACGACTTCATTACCCTGAACGCCGAGCAGGCGATGCAGGGCGCGGCAGATATTCTGCGCCAGTCGAAGAAAGTGATCGGTATCGGCTCCCCGCGCGCCAGCATCGAAAGCAACTTTGCGCTGCGCGAGCTGGTTGGGGCAGAAAACTTCTATACCGGTATCGCCCAGGGCGAGCAGGAACGTCTGCAGCTGGTACTGAAAGTGCTGCGCGAAGGCGGTATTCATACCCCTGCGCTGCGCGAAATTGAATCTTACGATGCGGTTCTGGTGCTGGGTGAAGACCTGACGCAGACCGGTGCACGCGCGGCTCTGGCGGTTCGTCAGGCGGTGAAGGGCAAAGCGCGCGAGATGGCAGCGGCACAGAAAGTGGCTGACTGGCAGATTGCGGCAATCCTTAACATCGGCCAGCGCGCGAAGCATCCTCTGTTTGTGACCAACGTCGACAACACCCGCCTGGACGATATCGCCGCGTGGACCTACTGCGCGCCGGTTGAAGATCAGGCGCGTCTTGGCTTTGCGATTGCCCACGCGCTGGACAACAACTCTCCGGCCGTCGAGCTGGAGCGCGACCTGCAAAACAAGGTCGACGTGATTGTTCAGGCCCTGGCGGGCGCGAAAAAACCGCTGATTATTTCCGGTACCAACGCCGGCAGCGCGGAGATTATTCAGGCGGCAGCCAACGTTGCCAAAGCCCTGAAAGGCCGCGGTGCGGACGTTGGCGTGACGATGATTGCCCGTGCGGTGAACAGCATCGGTCTGGGGATGATTGGCGGCGGCTCGCTGGAAGAAGCGTTAAGCGAACTGGAGTCCGGTTCCGCTGACGCCGTTGTGGTGCTGGAAAACGACCTGCATCGCCACGCGTCTGCCGCTCGAGTTGACGCCGCGCTCTCCAAAGCGCCGCTGGTGATGGTCATTGACCATCAGCGCACCGCGATCATGGACAAAGCGCACCTGGTGCTCTCTGCGGCAAGCTTCGCAGAAAGTGACGGTACGGTTATCAACAACGAAGGCCGCGCCCAGCGTTTCTTCCAGGTTTACGACCCGGCGTACTACGACAGCAACACCGTGATGCTGGAAAGCTGGCGCTGGCTGCACTCCCTGCACAGCACCGTGCAGAGCCGTGAAGTGGACTGGACGCAGCTCGACCACGTTATCGACGCGGTAGTCGAAAAACTGCCTCAGCTGGCAGGCATTAAAGATGCCGCGCCTGAAGCAAGCTTCCGCATTCGCGGCCAGAAGCTGGCGCGTGAACCGCACCGCTACAGCGGCCGTACCGCAATGCGCGCCAACATCAGCGTGCACGAACCGCGCCAGCCGCAGGATAAAGACACCATGTTTGCCTTCTCCATGGAAGGGAACAACCAGCCGTCTGCGCCGCGTTCGCAAATCCCGTTCGCATGGGCTCCGGGCTGGAACTCCCCGCAGGCGTGGAACAAGTTCCAGGCTGAAGTGGGCGGCTCCCTGCGCCACGGCGATCCGGGCGTGCGTCTGATTGAAGCCTCCGATACCGGTCTGGACTTCTTCACCAGCGTACCGGCGAGCTTCCAGTCTCAGGATGGTCAGTGGCGTATTGCGCCGTACTACCATCTGTTCGGTAGCGACGAGCTGTCCCAGCGTTCACCGGTCTTCCAGACCCGTATGCCGCAGCCTTACATCAAGCTCAACCCGGCGGATGCCGCGAAGCTTGGCGTTAACGCGGGCGCGAACATCGCCTTTAGCTACGAGGGCCAGACAATCAGCCTGCCGCTGATTATCTCTGAAAGCCTGACAGCAGGGCAGGTGGGTCTGCCGATGGGTATGCCTGGCATCGCGCCGGTTCTGGCGGGTGCGCGTCTTGATAATCTGCAGGAGGCAAAAGCATGAGTTGGTTAACGCCGGATCTTATCGACATCCTGCTGAGCATTCTGAAAGCGATTGTTATCCTGCTGGTGGTGGTCACCTGCGGCGCGTTCATGAGCTTTGGTGAACGTCGTCTGCTCGGTCTGTTCCAGAACCGTTACGGGCCGAACCGCGTGGGTTGGGGTGGTTCACTCCAGCTGGTGGCGGACATGATCAAGATGTTCTTTAAAGAGGACTGGGTTCCGCGCTTCTCTGACCGCGTGATCTTTACTCTGGCACCGATGATCGCCTTCACCTCGCTGCTGCTGGCGTTTGCTATCGTTCCGGTCAGCCCGACCTGGGTGGTGGCTGACCTTAACATCGGCATTCTGTTCTTCCTGATGATGGCAGGCCTCGCGGTTTACGCGGTGCTGTTCGCAGGCTGGTCCAGTAACAACAAATACTCGCTGCTGGGTGCGATGCGTGCTTCCGCGCAGACCCTGAGCTACGAGGTGTTCCTGGGGCTCTCCCTGATGGGCGTGGTGGCGCAGGCCGGTTCATTTAACATGACCGACATCGTCAACAACCAGGCCGACATCTGGAACGTTATCCCGCAGTTCTTTGGGTTTATTACCTTTGCTATCGCGGGCGTGGCCGTGTGTCACCGTCACCCGTTTGACCAGCCAGAAGCCGAACAGGAACTGGCCGACGGTTACCACATTGAATACTCCGGCATGAAGTTCGGCCTGTTCTTCGTGGGCGAGTACATCGGTATCGTCACCATTTCCGCGTTGATGGTAACGCTGTTCTTTGGTGGCTGGCATGGCCCGTTCTTACCGCCGTTCATCTGGTTCGCGCTGAAAACCGCGTTCTTCATGATGATGTTCATTTTGATTCGCGCAGCGTTACCGCGTCCGCGTTATGACCAGGTAATGTCCTTCGGCTGGAAAGTGTGCCTGCCGCTGACGCTCGTCAACTTGTTGGTAACGGCGGCTGTCATTCTCTGGCAGCAGCCATAAGGGGCTATAGACCATGACCTTAAAAGAATTATTGGTAGGTTTCGGCACCCAGGTACGCAGTATCTGGATGATCGGCCTGCACGCGTTTGCCAAACGCGAAACCCGGATGTACCCGGAAGAGCCGGTATATCTGCCGCCGCGCTACCGTGGCCGTATCGTGCTGACGCGCGACCCGGACGGTTCCGAGCGCTGCGTTGCCTGTAACCTGTGTGCGGTAGCGTGCCCGGTCGGCTGTATCTCTCTGCAAAAAGCAGAGACGGTAGACGGCCGCTGGTATCCTGAGTTCTTCCGCATCAACTTCTCACGCTGCATCTTCTGCGGCCTGTGCGAAGAAGCGTGCCCAACCACGGCGATTCAGCTGACTCCAGACTTCGAGCTGGGTGAGTACAAGCGTCAGGATCTGGTGTACGAGAAAGAGGATCTGCTGATTTCCGGTCCGGGCAAATACCCGGAATATAACTTCTACCGGATGGCGGGTATGGCAATCGACGGCAAAGATAAGGGCGAAGCAGAGAACGAAGCTAAGCCTATCGACGTCAAGAGCCTGTTACCGTAAGGAGAGGGCAATGGAATTCGCTTTTTATATCTGTGGCCTTATCGCCATCCTGGCTACGCTGCGAGTGATTACGCACACCAATCCGGTGCATGCGCTGCTGTACTTAATCATCTCGCTGCTGGCTATTTCCGGGGTGTTCTTCGCGCTGGGCGCGCACTTCGCCGGTGCGCTGGAAATCATCGTTTACGCCGGGGCCATCATGGTGCTGTTCGTCTTCGTTGTGATGATGCTGAACCTGGGCGGCTCTGAAATTGAGCAGGAACGTCAGTGGTTAAAACCGCAGGTGTGGATTGGCCCGGCAATTTTGTCGGCCATCATGCTGGTGGTGATCGTTTACGCCATTCTGGGTGTTAACGATCAGGGCATCGATGGCACGCCAATTGGCGCGAAAGAGGTGGGTATCACGCTCTTTGGCCCATACGTTCTGGCGGTGGAACTGGCCTCTATGCTGCTGCTGGCAGGCCTGGTTGTGGCTTTCCACGTTGGCCGGGAAGAGCGTGCTGGCGAGGTGCTGAGCAACCGCACTGACGACCGCGCGAAAAGAAAAACGGAGGAGCGCGCATGATCCCCTTAACACATGGACTGATCCTCGCTGCGATTTTATTCGTTCTGGGTCTGACCGGTCTGGTTATCCGCCGCAATCTGCTGTTTATGCTGATCGGCCTGGAAATCATGATTAACGCCTCCGCGCTGGCCTTTGTGGTCGCCGGAAGCTACTGGGGCCAGACCGATGGTCAGGTGATGTACATTCTCGCCATCAGCCTCGCGGCTGCCGAAGCGAGTATTGGCCTGGCGCTGTTGCTGCAGCTCCATCGTCGCCGCCAGAATCTGAACATCGATTCAGTAAGTGAGTTGCGTGGATGAACATGCTTGCCTTAACCATTATTTTTCCGCTGATTGGCTTCGTGCTGCTGGCGTTTTCTCGCGGCCGCTGGTCTGAGAATCTGTCCGCGACCGTTGGCATGGGCTCTGTCGGCCTGGCCGCGCTGGTCACAGCGTATGCGGGTATCGACTTCTTTAACAACGGACGCCAGCCTTTCAGCGTGCCGCTGTGGACCTGGATGTCGGTCGGTGATTTCAACATCGGTTTCAACTTGGTGCTGGATGGTCTGTCTCTGACCATGCTCTCCGTGGTGACCGGCGTGGGCTTCCTGATCCACATGTTCGCCTCCTGGTACATGCGCGGTGAAGAGGGATACTCCCGCTTCTTCGCCTACACCAACCTGTTTATCGCCAGCATGGTCGTTCTGGTGCTGGCCGATAACCTGCTGCTGATGTATCTGGGCTGGGAAGGCGTGGGTCTGTGTTCTTACCTGCTGATCGGTTTCTACTATACCGATCCGAAGAATGGCGCTGCGGCCATGAAAGCGTTCGTCGTGACCCGCGTGGGTGACGTCTTCCTCGCGTTCGCGCTGTTCATTCTCTACAACGAACTGGGCACGCTGAACTTCCGCGAAATGGTGGAACTGGCGCCGGCGCACTTCGAAGCAGGCAACAACATGCTGTGGTGGGCGACGCTGATGCTGCTGGGTGGTGCCGTGGGTAAATCCGCGCAGCTGCCGCTGCAGACATGGCTGGCCGACGCGATGGCGGGTCCAACCCCTGTCTCCGCGCTGATCCACGCCGCGACCATGGTAACCGCCGGTGTTTACCTGATTGCGCGTACTCATGGCCTGTTCCTGATGACTCCGGAAATTCTGCATCTGGTGGGTATCGTCGGTGCGGTGACGCTGGTGCTGGCAGGCTTTGCCGCGCTGGTGCAGACCGACATCAAACGCGTGCTCGCGTACTCCACCATGAGCCAGATTGGCTACATGTTCCTGGCGCTGGGCGTTCAGGCGTGGGACGCGGCCATTTTCCACCTGATGACGCACGCGTTCTTTAAAGCGCTGCTGTTCCTCTCATCCGGTTCCGTCATTCTGGCCTGCCATCACGAGCAGAACATCTTCAAGATGGGCGGACTGCGTAAGTCCATCCCGCTGGTCTATGTCTGCTTCCTGGTGGGCGGCGCGGCGCTGGCGGCACTGCCGCTGATTACCGCGGGCTTCTTCAGTAAGGACGAAATCCTTGCGGGTGCCATGGCGAATGGTCATATCAATCTGATGGTTGCGGGTCTGGTCGGTGCGTTCATGACCTCCCTGTATACCTTCCGTATGATTTTCATCGTATTCCACGGTAAAGAACAAATTCACGCTCACGCAGGGAAGGGGATTACCCACCACCTGCCGCTGATTGTGCTGCTGGTACTCTCCACCTTCGTTGGCGCGATGATTGTGCCACCGCTGCAGGGCGTACTGCCAGACACCACCGAGCTTGAGCACGGTCGCGTTCTGACGCTTGAAATCACCTCCGGTGTGGTCGCTATCGCGGGCATCCTGATTGCGGCATGGCTGTGGCTGGGCAAACGTACGCTGGTAACCGCCGTTGCCAACAGTGCGCCGGGCCGTCTGCTGGGCACCTGGTGGTACAACGCGTGGGGCTTCGACTGGCTGTACGACATGATCTTCGTTAAGCCGTTCCTGGGCATTGCGTGGCTGCTGAAACGCGACCCGTTGAACAGCCTGATGAACATCCCGGCGATCCTCTCCCGCTTTGCAGGTAAAGGCCTGCTGTACAGCGAGAACGGCTACCTGCGCTGGTATGTGGCGTCCATGAGCATCGGTGCGGTTGTCGTGCTGGCGCTGCTGATGGTATTGCGTTGATCGTTAAGTGAATTTTATTCGAATTCGTTGAAAATCAGGCCCCTGCTGGGGGCCTTAAAAAGGAATGTAAATCGCCATGTTACTACCCTGGCTAATATTAATTCCCTTCATCGGCGGCTTCCTGTGCTGGCAGACCGAACGCTTTGGCGTGAAGATGCCGCGCTGGATCGCGCTGATCACCATGGGATTGACGCTCGCGCTTGGCCTGCAACTGTGGTTGCAGGGCGGTTACTCACTGACCCAGTCTGCGGGCATTCCGCAGTGGCAGTCTGAGTTCATCCTGCCGTGGATCCCGCGTTTCGGCATTACGATCCACCTGGCGATTGACGGTCTGTCGCTGCTGATGGTGGTGCTGACCGGTCTGCTCGGCGTTCTGGCGGTACTTTGCTCCTGGCGAGAAATCGAAAAATACCAGGGCTTCTTCCACCTGAACCTGATGTGGATCCTGGGCGGCGTGATCGGCGTGTTCCTTGCCATCGACATGTTCCTGTTCTTCTTCTTCTGGGAGATGATGCTGGTGCCGATGTACTTCCTGATCGCGCTCTGGGGCCACAAGGCGTCCGACGGTAAAACGCGTATCACGGCGGCAACCAAGTTCTTCATCTATACGCAGGCGAGCGGTCTGGTGATGCTGATTGCCATTCTGGCGCTGGTGTTTGTTCACCACAGCGCAACCGGCACCTGGACCTTCAACTACGAAGACCTGCTGAAGACCCCGATGTCGCACGGCGTTGAATACCTGCTGATGCTGGGCTTCTTCATCGCCTTCGCGGTGAAAATGCCGGTCGTTCCGCTGCACGGCTGGCTGCCAGACGCGCACTCCCAGGCACCAACGGCGGGTTCCGTTGACCTGGCGGGCATCTTGCTGAAAACGGCGGCCTACGGTCTGCTGCGCTTCGCACTGCCGCTGTTCCCGAACGCCTCCGCGGAATTCGCACCGATTGCTATGTGGCTGGGTGTGATCGGTATCTTCTACGGTGCCTGGATGGCCTTCACGCAGTACGACATCAAGCGTCTGATTGCTTACACCTCCGTTTCCCACATGGGCTTCGTGCTGATTGCTATCTACACCGGCAGCCAGCTGGCGTACCAGGGCGCGGTGATCCAGATGATTGCGCACGGTCTGTCCGCAGCCGGTCTCTTCATTCTTTGCGGTCAGCTGTACGAACGTCTGCATACCCGCGACATGCGCATGATGGGCGGCCTGTGGAGCAAAATTAAATGGCTGCCAGCGCTGTCCATGTTCTTCGCGGTGGCTACCCTGGGGATGCCGGGCACCGGTAACTTCGTTGGCGAATTTATGATTCTGTTCGGCAGCTTCAAAGTGGTACCGGTAATTACCGTGATCTCCACCTTTGGTCTGGTGTTCGCTTCCGTCTACTCGCTGGCGATGCTGCACCGCGCATACTTCGGTAAAGCGAAGAGCGAAATTGCTGCACAAGAACTGCCGGGGATGTCGCTGCGCGAGCTGTTCATCATCCTGCTGCTGGTCGTACTGCTGGTGCTGCTGGGCTTCTTCCCGCAGCCGATTCTGGATACCTCGCACAGCGCGATGGGTAACATCCAGCAGTGGTTTGTTAATTCTGCTTCTACTACAAGGCCGTAATTCGCCATGACAATAACTCCACAACAACTGATCGCGCTGCTACCGCTGCTGATCGTCGGATTGACGGTGGTGGTTGTGATGCTCTCCATTGCGTGGCGACGCAATCACTTCCTGAATGCCACGCTGTCGGTCATCGGCCTGAACGCCGCGTTAGTCTCTCTCTGGTTTGTTGGCCAGGGCGGGGCGATGGACGTCACCCCGCTGATGCGCGTTGACGGCTATGCCATGCTTTACACCGGTCTGGTGCTGCTGGCGAGCCTGGCAACCTGTACCTTTGCGTACCCGTGGCTTGAAGGCTACAACGACAACAAAGAAGAGTTTTACCTGCTGGTTCTGATTGCCGCGCTGGGCGGCATTCTGCTGGCGAATGCCAACCATCTGGCCGCGCTGTTCCTCGGCATTGAGCTGATCTCTCTGCCGCTGTTCGGCCTGATTGGTTACGCCTTCCGTCAGAAGCGCTCTCTGGAAGCGAGCATCAAGTACACCATTCTGTCTGCTGCTGCGTCCTCCTTCCTGCTGTTTGGTATTGCGCTGCTGT
This sequence comes from Enterobacter sp. 118C5, assembly GCF_034107645.1. Lineage (NCBI taxonomy): Bacteria > Pseudomonadati > Pseudomonadota > Gammaproteobacteria > Enterobacterales > Enterobacteriaceae > Enterobacter > Enterobacter sp. 118C5. The sequence continues at coordinate 81,786 of NZ_JAWNEU010000008.1, forward strand.
ACGCACAGTCCGGTAACCTCTCCTTCATGGCGCTCGGTAAGAGCCTCGGCGACGGCATGCTGCATGAGCCGCTGCTGCTGGCAGGTCTGGGCATGATGATCGTTGGCCTCGGCTTCAAGCTCTCTCTGGTTCCGTTCCACCTGTGGACGCCAGACGTCTACCAGGGCGCTCCGGCTCCGGTGTCGACCTTCCTGGCGACGGCGAGCAAAATCGCTATCTTCGGTGTGGTCATGCGTCTGTTCCTGTACGCACCGGTGGGTGACAGCGAAGCCGTTCGCGTGGTGCTGGGCATCATCGCGTTCGTCTCCATCATCTTCGGTAACCTGATGGCGCTGAGCCAGACCAACATCAAGCGTCTGCTGGGCTACTCGTCTATCTCTCATCTGGGCTACCTGCTGGTGGCGCTGATTGCGCTGCAGAGCGGTGAGATGTCGATGGAAGCCGTGGGCGTGTATCTGGCAGGTTACTTGTTCAGCAGCCTCGGCGCCTTCGGCGTGGTGAGCCTGATGTCCAGCCCGTACCGTGGTCCGGATGCCGATTCACTGTTCTCCTACCGTGGTCTGTTCTGGCACCGTCCAATTCTGTCCGCGGTAATGACCGTGATGATGCTCTCTCTGGCGGGTATCCCGATGACGCTGGGCTTTATCGGTAAGTTCTACGTGCTGGCCGTTGGTGTGCAGGCGCACCTGTGGTGGCTGACTGCGGGCGTGGTTATCGGCTCCGCGATTGGTCTCTACTACTACCTGCGCGTGGCCGTGAGCCTGTACCTGAGCGCGCCTCAGCAGCTCAATCGCGATGCGCCATCCAACTGGCAGTACAGCGCCGGTGGTATCGTGGTGCTTATCTCCGCGCTGCTGGTGCTGATCTTCGGTATCTATCCGCAGCCGCTGATTGACATCGTGCAGCGAGCGATGCCGCTGATGTAAGCCGGTAAAAAATAAAAAGCCCGCATCTGGACTGCCCCATAAAATCGGGCAGTTCATGAAAAGCGACTAACAGGGCCTGGGTTCGGTTTTCTACCGGACTCAGGCCTTTTAATTTATGCCATGAATACCGTGAGTTACCAGGCTCTTACCCAGCGTCGAACCAATGTTCTCTCTACACCAAAGCGTACAGCTGTACGATGTACTCCCTCTTTTCCGGGAAAAAAATAGTTTTCTTCTTTAGGGTTTATGCTAAATATAAATATACCCTTTGCTTTGTCAGAGAATAAATCCGTTATTTCATGTGAAGCAAATAAATGTATACATTTATTTGGTAATTATTATTTTTGAGCGCCATGTTAAGCGGCGTGTGAATTTAATTATAACGCTGCTGTGAATTAACAAAGTATTAATGCTGACATTCAGAAGAAACGTTTAACTCTTATTCGGTGGTTTCTCTGCTGAGAATAAAATTATATTTTGATGATGGATAAGAAAGAGATGAAAAAAAGATTCATAACCACGCTGACGCTGGCCGCTATTTTGATCTCGCCTGCGCACGCCATTAGCGAGAAATACCGTGCCCAGCTTGAGCGCTCGGGATGCACGCAGGTTACGGACGGTAACGGGTGCGATATTCACAAAACCAAAGCGCAGAATGCGGCAGCCGCTCAAAAGAGTGGACCTGCGGTAGCCGACTTCCAGCCTTACGTGGGCACCTGGCAGTCACTCGATCAGAACGGAAAAGCGATCGATACGTTTACTGTCACCCGTACCAGCGTGAAGATGCGTGGCCATCTTGTCGAGCAGGCGAGGGTGGTCGACGGTCGCCTGACGTTCCGTGTTCAGGCCGCGGAGTTCAATCTGCTTCCGGAAGGTTTTGGAAGCTGGTTAACCTCAACACAATCAGGCGCAATTAAGCGTCATTAATCAGAGAGGAAAGAGCATGTGCGTTAATCTTTATGACAATGCGCGTCGCTATGCCGACGACAAGAAGTAATCATCAGCTAAAATCGCGTGCACTGCCCGAAATAAGGGCAGTGCATTCGACAGTTATGCCAGCGCTTTACGGCTGATCAACGGCCCGTCAATCTTCTTCATAGAGCGGTCCAGCACTTCCTCAATGACCGACGACAGCTCGTTCAGCTCAAACTTCGCCACATACCCGTCCGCCTTCACCTTGCGAATATGGTCTTCGTTGGCGTTGCCGGAAAGGGACGAGTGGATCACCACCGGAATATCCTTCAGCACCGGGTCGGTTTTGATTTTGCGCGTCAGCGTAAAGCCGTCCATCTCCGGCATTTCGAGGTCCGTCAGCACCAGAGCGATCTTATCGGTGATCGGCACACCCTCGGCCTGCGCCTGAGCGGCCAGCACGCCAATTTTCTCCCACGCGTCTTTGCCGGTGATGTGCAGCTGCGCCGGGATCTCCATCGCCTGCAGACCTTTCTCAAGCATCGAACGGGCCACTTTGGAATCTTCCGCCACAATGGCGACAGAACCCGGCTTGATGTTGAATTTGGTGGTCTTCAGATTGGTCGCGTGGAGATCGTGATTGGCCGGGGTGATGTCATAGAGGATCTGCTCAACGTCCAGCACCATCGCCAGATCGTTGGTGTCCGTTTTCTCATCCAGGCAGGCAATGCTGGTGATATAGCGGCCGCTGACGGCGGTTTCCGCCGCGTGCACCTGCTTCCAGTCCAGACGCATGATGTTCTCAACCGATTCCACGGCAAAGGCCTGCACGCTGCGGGCATATTCGGTGATCAGCAGGATGTTCAGCCCGGTAGTGGGCTTACAGCCCGCCACGGCGGCCAGGTCGATCACCGGGATCACCTGATCGCGAATATTCACCATCCCCATCAGGGGCGACTTCATCCCGGCGGGTTTTGTGAATTCCGGCATTGGCACAATTTCACGCAGCTTAAAGACGTTAATGCCAAACAGCTCGGATTTATTTTCGTTCAGAGAGGTGCCAAGACGGAACAGCAACAGTTCAAAACGGTTCGACAGGGTGAGATTCGCCCTGTCATCAATATCTTTCTGGAAATTATCCATTCTACCCTCGAGAGAAATGCTGACCTTTTAATCGTTATCGGCATTCTGAGAGAAAAATGAAGGGCTAAACGCTGACCTTAGCGAAATCTTCCGCCAGCTCGCACGCCGGGAACACCGCCAGGCACTCTGCCAGCAGGCTTGCACACCCCCGCGCGTCGTAGCGGGAACTGACGTGAGTGACGATCAGCCTCCCGACGCCCGCGTCGCGGGCAAGCTGCGCCGCCTGTCGCGTTGAGCTATGGCCGCGGCCGTTGGCTTTCTCTTCCATCGCCGTTTCCAGCGTGGCTTCGTGCACCATCACGTCCACGCCCTGGGCAAGCTGCAGGGCGGCAGGGCACGGCGCCGTGTCGCCGAAAATCGCCAGCTTCTTGCCCGGCTCGGGCGCGGCGAGATAATCCTGGCCGTCGATCGTGCGCCCGTCCTCCAGCGTAACGCTCTCGCCCTGTTTGAGTCGCTGGAACAGCGGCCCTGGCTTGACGCCGTCGGCAACGAGCGCGGCGGCATTCAGCGCGCCGGGTTTATCATGTTCTTCCACGCGATAGCCGTAGCACTCTACCGGATGGTTAAGCGGAAAAGCCCGCACCTGATAATCCCCGTCGTCGAATACCAGACCTTCGCCAATTTCGACCACTTCCAGCGGATAATCTGTCCACGAGCCGCTCAGGCGCAGCGTGGTTTCAACGAACTCCCGAATACCTGCAGGCCCGTAGATCGTCAGCGGGTTGGCGTTACCCGCCATGGAGCGGCTGCACAGCAGGCCGGGCAGGCCAAACAGATGGTCCCCATGCAGGTGAGTGATAAAAATTTTGTCCAGCTTGCCGGGGTGATACGCGGTGTGCAGCAGCTGATGCTGCGTCCCTTCACCGCAGTCAAAAAGCCACAGCCCGCCGCGGGTGGGGTGCTTAAGATCCAGCAGAATTGCCGTCACGTTTCGTGAGCGGGTTGGCACGCCAGCGGACGTACCCAGAAAAATCAGTTCCATAACGCAATCAGCCCTTTGCCGAACGGGGAGGGGTTTAGTATAACGTGATGAACCCCAGGAAGGAGAAAGAGATGATCCAGTGGCAAGATTTACATCATAGCGAGCTTACCGTTCATTCCCTTTACGCGCTGCTTAAACTGCGCTGCGAAGTGTTTGTGGTTGAACAGACCTGCCCGTATCAGGACATCGACGGCGATGACCTCGTTGGCGAAAACCGCCATATTCTCGGCTGGAAGGATAACGAGCTGGTGGCGTATGCGAGGATTCTGAAAAGCGAGGACGACGTCGAGCCCGTAGTGATAGGCCGCGTCATCATCAGCGGTAACGCGCGCGGTGAAAAACTGGGCTATCAGCTGATGGAAAAAACGCTGGAGGCGTGCCAGAAACAATGGCCGGACAAGGCGTTATACCTGGGCGCGCAGGCGCACCTGCAATCCTTCTACGGTCATTTCGGTTTTATGCCGGTCACCGACGTCTACGACGAAGACGGTATTCCGCACATCGGCATGGCGCGCGAAGCGAAACAGGCGTAATGGCGCGTCGTTGTCTATAGTTAGCGGACTGGTGTACTAACATGGAGAAAAATATGTCATTTCAATCCTGGGATACCCGTATCGACGACGACCTGAACTTACTGAGCGAAACGCTGGAAGAGGTGTTACGTTCCTCGGGCGACCCTGCCGATCAGAAATATATCGAGCTGAAAGCCCGTGCCGAGCAGGCGCTCCACGACGTTAAAAACCGCGTCAGCCATGCGTCTGATACATACTACTACCGCGCCAAAAAAGCGGTTTATCGTGCCGATGATTACGTCCATGAAAAACCGTGGCAGGGCATTGGGGTGGGTGCAGCCGTAGGGCTGGTGCTGGGTCTGCTGTTAGCCCGTCGATAAGCCGCATAACCACTCCCTATACGTGGGTACTGATATTTCTGATGGTACCCCGTATAATATGAGGTTTTAACAGGGAGAGGTTCGCGTGAATTCGATTTTCCTCGCGCTGGAACAACTGCGTACCCATCTTTCGCAAGCGTTACCTGCCACATCCGGCCTGCGTCATTTCGACGTCTCTTTCCCGTTAAACGATGCCTTCGATCCCCTCGCCTGGCTGGGCGAGCAGCAGTGCTATCCGCAGTTTTACTGGCAGCAGCGTAACGGCGATGAAGAGCTGGCCGCGCTGGGAGCGGTCGTCCAGTTCTCCTCTCTGGCGTTAGCCTCGCAGTTTTTAAGCGCGCAACAGGCGCCTGAAGATACCCGAATCTGCGGCCTGAACGCGTTTAACCCGGAGCAGGGCAGCCTCTTTTTACCGCGCCTGCTGTGGCGACGTACCGCGGGCAACGCCACGCTGCGCCTGCAGCTGTGGAGCGACAGCTCGCTTGAGGACGATGCCGGGGCCGCGCGGGCGTTCTTACAGCAGCTGCTTCCTGCCAGACCTATCCGTCCGCTCTCCGTGCAGGTTGAGCGCGAAACCCATCACCCGGAAAAACCGCAATGGCTTAGCCTTATCGGCAAAGCGACAGAGACGATTGCACGCGGTGATTTCGAAAAGGTGGTTCTCGCCCGCGCAACAGACCTGCAGTGTAAAGCGCGCGTTAACCCCGTCGCGCTGATGGCGGCCAGCCGCGCCCTGAACTTAAACTGCTATCATTTCTGCATGATATTCGACGCCAGCAACGCGTTTCTCGGCTCCACGCCCGAGCGTCTCTGGCGGCGGCGCGGCAAGCTTTTGCGCACCGAAGCGCTGGCGGGTACCGTCGCCAGCCATACTGACGATAAGCAGGCGCAGCGTCTGGGCGAGTGGCTGCTGAATGACGATAAAAACCAGCGTGAAAATATGCTGGTGGTGGAAGATATCTGCCAGCGTCTTCAACACCATACGCAGACGCTTGAGGTGCTGCCGGCTCAGGTCGTCCGCCTGCGTAAAGTGCAGCACTTACGCCGCTGTATCTGGACCGAGCTCAAGCAGGCCGACGATGAGCTGTGCCTGCACGTGCTCCAGCCGACGGCGGCGGTAGCCGGGCTGCCGCGACAGCCAGCGCGCGAGTTTATTCAGCACGTTGAATCCTTTAGCCGCGAGTGGTACGCCGGTTCGGCCGGGTATCTATCCCCTGAACAAAGCGAGTTCTGCGTGGCGCTGCGCTCGGCGCGCGTGCGAAATGACGCTCTGAGGCTCTACGCCGGGGCGGGCATTGTCAGCGGGTCTGATCCGGAGCAGGAGTGGCAGGAGATCGAAAACAAAGCCGCCGGGTTGCGCTCTCTGCTCCTAAGGGATTAATACTGATTCGCGCAATCCCGATTCATATCAAAATTCCAATTTTTTCTATTATTTATACTGTGTCGCATTCTTGATACCGGACAATCTCATGTCAGTAAGTTCTTTTAACCGACGCTGGGCGGCGGTGATCCTTGAAGCCCTGACGCGCCATGGCGTCAGGCACGTGTGTATTGCACCGGGTTCTCGTTCAACGCCGCTGACGCTGGCGGCCGCTGAAAACCGGGCGTTGATTCACCACACCCATTTTGACGAACGCGGCCTTGGCCATCTGGCGCTCGGGCTGGCGAAGGTCAGTAAAGAACCCGTGGCGGTGATTGTCACCTCCGGTACCGCCGTGGCTAACCTCTATCCGGCCCTGATTGAGGCCGGGTTAACCGGTGAAAAACTGATCCTGCTGACGGCCGACCGCCCGCCTGAGCTAATCGACTGCGGCGCCAATCAGGCCATTCGCCAGCCGGGACTTTTTTCTTCGCACCCTTCGCAGACGGTTTCGTTACCGCGTCCCACCCAGGACATTCCGGCAAGCTGGCTGGTCTCCACCGTCGATCACGCCATGGCGACATTGCGCAGCGGGGCGCTGCATATCAACTGCCCGTTTGCCGAGCCGCTGTACGGCGAGCTGGACGATACCGGCCTTGACTGGCAGCGGTCGCTTGGCGACTGGTGGCAGAGCGAAAAGCCGTGGCTGCGCGAGCAGACGCATCTTGAGAGCGCGAAACAGCGCGACTGGTTCTTCTGGCGGCAGAAGCGCGGCGTGGTCATCGCCGGGCGCATGAGCGCCGCGGAAGGCAGGCTGGTCGCTGAATGGGCGCAAACCCTTGGCTGGCCGCTGATTGGCGACGTGCTTTCCCAGACCGGCCAGCCGCTGCCGTGCGCCGATCTCTGGCTGGGTAACGCGAAAGCGGTTACTGAGCTTTCGCAGGCGCAGATTGTGGTCCAGATCGGCGCAAGCCTCACCGGAAAACGTCTGCTGCAGTGGCAGGCGACCTGCACCCCGGAAGAGTACTGGGTGGTGGACGCGCTGGAAGGGCGGCTCGACCCGGCGCACCATCGCGGCCGTCGTCTGGTGAGCAAAATTGACAGCTGGCTGGAACTGCACCCGGCGGAAAAACGTCAGCCCTGGGCGGTGGCGATCCCGGAGCTGTCGCGTCAGGCGTGGGAAATCACCAAAGCGCGCTGTGAGGCATTCAGCGAAGCCGGGCTGGCGCACCGTATTCGCAAGTACCTGCCGGAACAGGGGCAGCTGTTTGTCGGCAACAGCCTGGTCGTTCGGCTGATTGACGCCTTTTCGAAGCTGCCGGCGGGCTACCCGGTATACAGCAACCGCGGTGCCAGCGGCATCGACGGGCTGATCTCGACGGCGGCGGGCGTGCAGCGCGCCAGCGCGAAATCGACGCTGGCGATCGTGGGCGATCTCTCCGCGCTCTACGACCTCAACGCGCTGGCGCTGCTGCGTCAGGCGTCCGCGCCGTTTGTGCTGATTGTGGTCAACAACAACGGCGGGCAGATTTTCTCCCTGCTGCCAACGCCCCAGAGCGAGCGCGAGCGCTTCTATCTGATGCCGCAGAACGTGCAGTTTGAACACGCCGCGGCGATGTTCAGCCTGAAATACCATCGCCCGGAAAGCTGGGAACAGCTGGAAGCGGCGTTAAGCACCGCCTGGAAGCAGCCGGGCGCGACGCTGATTGAGCTGGTGGTAAACGAGGCCGACGGCGCGCAGACTCTGCAAAGCCTGCTGGCGCAGGTAAGCCAGCTGTGATCCTCTCGGGCGTGCAGCAGGCTGGAAAACCAGGCTATCCCTGGCTGGTCTTTTTGCACGGTTTTTCCGGCGACTGCCGCGAGTGGCAGGCTGTCGGGAAGCAGCTCAGCGACTATCCCCGGCTCTATCTTGACCTGCCGGGCCACGGTGAGTCAGGGGAGATAGCCGTGACGGGGTTCGACGAGATGAGCAATTTGCTCACCCGAACCCTTTTTAGTTACAACATACTAAAATTCTGGCTGGTGGGGTACTCCCTCGGCGGCCGCATTGCAATGTTTCATGCCTGCCAGCGGCCGAAGGGGCTGCTGGGGGGGATTGTTGAAGGCGGGCATCCGGGCCTGCAGGATGAGAACGAGCGTACTGCGCGGCGGGTATCCGACCACCGCTGGGCGACGCGTTTTCGCACCGAACCGCTGGAAACGGTCTTTACCGACTGGTACCAGCAGCCGGTGTTTGCCTCCCTCACGGACCACCAGCGCAAGGCGCTTATTGCCCTGCGCAGCCAGAACAACGGCGCGACGCTGGCGAAGATGCTCGAAGCGACGTCGCTGGCCGTGCAGCCCGATTTGCGTGCCGCGATTAGCGTATGCAATTCCCCTTTTGACTATATCTACGGTGAACGTGACCAGAAGTTCGCGGCCCTGGCCGCTGAGCTGGACGCCGTTCGCCATGCGATTCCCAACGCCGGACACAACGCCCACCGGGAAAACCCCGACGCGGTTGCCGCGTGTCTGGCTCAGATACTGCGTCTTCGAATAAAGGACACTCTATGATCTATCCTGATGAACACATGCTTTATGCGCCGGTTGAATGGCAGGACTGCTCCGAAGGCTACACCGACATTCGTTACCACAAATCCACCGACGGCATTGCCAAAATCACCATCAACCGTCCGCAGGTGCGTAACGCCTTCCGTCCGCTGACCGTCAAAGAGATGATTCAGGCCCTGGCGGATGCGCGCTATGACGACAGCATCGGCGTGATTGTCCTGACCGGTGAAGGCGAGAAGGCCTTCTGCTCCGGTGGCGATCAGAAAGTGCGCGGCGACTACGGCGGATACCAGGACGATGCGGGTACGCACCACCTGAACGTCCTCGACTTCCAGCGCCAGATCCGCACCTGCCCGAAACCGGTTGTCGCGATGGTGGCGGGTTACTCCATCGGCGGCGGCCACGTGCTGCACATGATGTGCGACCTGACCATTGCCGCTGAAAACGCCATCTTCGGCCAGACCGGCCCGAAAGTGGGCTCCTTCGACGGCGGCTGGGGCGCCTCTTACATGGCGCGCATCGTCGGGCAGAAAAAAGCCCGCGAAATCTGGTTCCTGTGCCGCCAGTACAACGCGCAGGAAGCGTTGGATATGGGCCTGGTCAATACCGTAGTGCCGATTGCCGATCTCGAAAAAGAGACCGTCCGCTGGTGCCGCGAGATGCTGCAAAACAGCCCGATGGCGCTGCGCTGCCTGAAAGCGGCGCTCAACGCTGACTGTGACGGTCAGGCGGGTCTGCAGGAGCTGGCGGGCAACGCCACCATGCTGTTCTACATGACCGAAGAGGGTCAGGAAGGACGCAACGCGTTTAATGAAAAACGCCAGCCGGACTTCAGCAAATACAAACGGAACCCGTAATGCGTCGCGCGCAGGTTTACCGCTGGCAGATACCGATGGACGCGGGCGTGGTGCTGCGTGAACGGCGGTTAAAAACCCGTGACGGCTTCTTCGTGCATCTGCAGCAGGACGGGCGGGAAGGCTGGGGAGAGATTTCACCTCTGCCGGGCTTTAGCCTCGAATCGCTGGATGACGCGCAGTGTGTATTGCTGGCGTGGGTAAAGGCGTGGCGTGAGGGCGCAAACCCGGCGTTGCCGGACGCGCCTTCCGCGGCCTTTGGCATCAGCTGCGCGCTGGCGGAGCTGGACGGCAGCCTGCCGGAAGAGGCTAACTACCGCGCGGCACCGCTCTGCACGGGCGACCCGGACGAGCTGTTCGCGCTGCTCTCCGCCATGCCGGGCGAGAAAGTGGCGAAAATCAAAGTCGGCCTCTACGAAGCGGTGCGCGACGGCATGGTCGCCAACCTGCTGCTGGAAGCAATCCCCGATCTGCACCTGCGTCTGGATGCCAACCGCGCCTGGACGCCGCTTAAGGCGCAGCAGTTCGCGAAGTACGTCAACCCGGCGTACCGCAGCCGCATTGCCTTCCTCGAAGAGCCGTGCAAAACCCGCGATGACTCGCGCGCGTTTGCCCGCGAAACGGGGATTGCCATTGCCTGGGATGAAAGCCTGCGCGAGGACGATTTTGAATTTATCGCCGAGCCCGGCGTCAGCGCGGTGGTGATTAAGCCGACGCTTACCGGCAGCCTGGCGAAGGTGCGCGAGCAGGTCGCGGCGGCGCACGCGCTGGGGCTGACGGCGGTGATCAGCTCGTCGATTGAGTCCAGCCTGGGGCTGACCCAGCTGGCGCGCATTGCCGCCTGGTTAACGCCGGATACGGTTCCCGGCCTCGACACGCTGAACCTGATGCAGGCGCAGCTTCTCCGCCAGTGGCCTGACAGCACGCTGCCGTGCCTCGACGCAGAGGCGCTGGAGCCGCTGCTATGAGCTTTACCGACTGGCCCTGGCGGCACTGGTGCGCGCGTTTTGCCGATAAACCGGCCCTGAGGCTAAATGACGAAGCGCTCACCTGGCAGCAGCTTTGCGCGCGCGTCGACCGCCTTGCGGCAGGGTTTCACCAGCAGGGCGTGGCGGAGGGCGACGGCGTACTGCTGCTGGCCTATAACCACCCGCAAACGCTGCTGGCATGGCTGGCGCTGCTGCAGTGCGGGGCGCGTATTCTTCCCGTTAATCCCCAGCTGCCGCGCCCGCTGCTCGACGTGCTGATCCCGCAGATGACGCTGCGCTTTGCGCTGGTGCTGGACGGCAGCTACGACGGCCTTCATGGCCTGAGCATGCGCGAGCCGGCGGATGCGTACTGCGCTGCGTGGCAGCCGGCGCGGCTGGCCTCCATGACGCTCACCTCCGGCTCCACCGGGCTGCCGAAGGCAGCGGTGCATACCTGCGCCGCCCATCTTGCCAGCGCCCGCGGCGTGCTGTCGCTGATGCCCTACGGGGATAACGACGACTGGCTGCTTTCTCTGCCTCTGTTCCACGTTTCCGGCCAGGGGATTTTGTGGCGCTGGCTGCAGGCCGGTGCGCGCTTAACCGTGCGCGAGAAGCAGCCGCTGGAGCAGGCGCTGCGCGGCTGCACCCACGCCTCGCTGGTGCCGACCCAGCTCTGGCGTCTCCTGAATAGCGAAAGCCACATCGCACTGAAAGCGGTGCTGCTTGGCGGAGCGGCCATTCCCGTGACGCTGACGCAAAAGGCCCGGGAGCAGGGCGTTCGGACGTACTGCGGCTACGGTCTGACCGAGTTTGCCTCTACCGTCTGCGCAAAAGAGGCTGACGGCGATCCGGACGTGGGGCGTGTGCTGCCGGGCAGAGAGGTGCAGGTCGTTAACGGTGAAGTCTGGATCAAAGCGCAGAGCATGGCTTCCGGCTACTGGCGGGACGGCGCGCTGATGCCGCTGACCAACGCGCAGGGCTGGTTCGCCACCCGCGATCGCGGGGAATGGCATGGGGACCGTCTGACGATTTTAGGCCGCATGGACAATCTCTTTTTCAGCGGAGGAGAGGGGGTCCAGCCGGAATCACTGGAGCGCGTTATCGCCGCGCACCCGCAGATTAACCAGGTGTTTATCGTCCCGCTGGATGACGCCGAGTTTGGACAGCGTCCGGTGGCGGTGGTGGAGTGCGAGCCGGGAACGGATATCACCCGTTTCCCGGAATGGGTGCAGGGCAGGCTGGCGCGGTTTGAACAGCCCGTTCACTGGCTGGTGCTGCCGGCTGAGCTAAAAAATGGCGGGATTAAGATCTCCCGCCAGGCGTTAAAGCAGTGGGTGAATGCCCAGCTGTCCGCGTAGTTAGCCGATATCCGGCTCCGGCTTGCGCTGGCGACGACGCAGCAGGCGCAACACCGGCGGCACCACAATCACCATGACCGCGAGCGCTAGCAGAACCTTCGCGACGCTGCTGTCCCACAGTATCGACATATTGCCGTTGCTGATGGAGAGGGCGCGGCGCAGGTTCTGCTCCAGCATCTCACCCAGCACAAAGCCCAGAATCAGCGGTGACATCGGGAAGTGCATTTTTCGCAAGATGTAGCCGAACACGCCCAGAACCACCATCAGCACCAGGTCAAACGTGGTGCTGTGCACCGCGTACACCCCCACCGCAGAGACGGCGGCAATGGCGGGCACCAGGAACCACAGCGGAATGGTCAGCATGCGGGTGAACAGCCCAATCAGCGGGATATTCATCACCAGCAGCATCACGTTAGCGATCAGCAGCGCGGCAATCAGCCCCCAGACAATATCGGGCTGCTCGGTGAACATCGCCGGGCCGGGCGTGATGTTATAGAGCGTCAGCGCGCCCATCATCACCGCCGTTGTGCCGGATCCCGGCACGCCCAGGGTCAGCATCGGGATAAACGAGCCGCAGGCCGAGGCGTTATTGGCCGCCTCAGGCGCGGCGACGCCGCGAATATCACCTTTACCAAAGCTATCGCTGTTGCCGCTGAGCTTCTTCTCGGTCATGTAGGTGATGGCGCTGGCGATAGTGGCCCCGGCGCCCGGCAGGATACCGACGAAGAAGCCAATCACCGACGAGCGCAGCGTGGTGCCGATGCACTGCGCACCCTCTTTAGCGCTAAAGAGCATCCGGCCGGTTTTGCGCACCAGCGTCTGCCCGCTGCTGGTATGCTCCAGCATCAGTAAGATCTCAGACACAGAGAACAGGCCGATCACGACGACAATGAACTGCACGCCGTCGGACAGGTGAACGCTGTCGAAGGTAAAGCGATAGACCCCGGTGTTGGCATCCACGCCGACGGTGGCTAACCCTAAGCCAATCAGCGCGGATAAAAACGACTTCAGCGGATTTTGCGCCATCATGCTGCCGAGGCAGGCAATGGCGAACACCATCAGGGCAAAATATTCTGCCGGACCAAACGCCAGCGACCACTGGGCCAGCGCAGGGGCAAACAGAATGATGCCGCCAATGGCAATCAGCGAGCCACAGAACGAACTGACCGCAGAGATGGAGAGCGCCACGCCGCCGCGTCCCTGCCGCGCCATCGGGTAGCCGTCCAGCGCGGTCATAATCGCCGCGGCATCTCCCGGCACGTTAAGCAGGATCGACGAAATGCGTCCGCCATATTCGCAGCCGATGTAGACCGTTGCCAGCAGGATCAGCGCCGATTCCGCAGGCAGATGCAGGGCAAACGCCAGCGGGAGTAAAATCGCCACGCCGTTGATCGGCCCAAGGCCCGGCAGCAGGCCGACAATCGTGCCCACGAAACAGCCTATCAGGGCGATCACCAGGTTTTCCGGGGTCATCGCCACGGCGAACCCCTGCGAGAGGTAAATCCAGGTATCCATAGCGTGCTCCGTTAATTAAGCCAGGCGCCGAGCGGTAACGTCACGTCCAGCAGGCGGTCAAAGGCGTACCACAGTAAAATCCCCATCACCACGCCAGAGATCCCCGCCGCGGGGAGGGTGGCGTTAAACAGCATGCCGATGACCATCGTCAGGATGGCGGTTGCCACAGGGAAGCCGAGCCACTCAAAGCCCCAGGCATACATCAGCAGGACAATCACCATCACCAGCAGACGCTGCAGAATGCGACGCGGCGGCCACTCGACGGTATCCGGGTGGCGCAGCAGCAGCGCCACCGAGCAGAGCAGCATCAGGCCGACGATGCCCATCGGAAAGGGGCGGGGCCCTACGGGTTCATAGCTGTATTCGCTGTGGATCTGCCAGGCGACAAACATCCCGCCAACGCAGAGCAGCAGCCATATCCCGGCAAAAATACGATCGCTCATAGCGCCTCCGGTTATTTCGCCAGGCCAAAGGCTTTCGCCTGTTCGCGATAGTCATTCACCTGTTTTTTGACGTACTCATCCAGCGGCTTACCGGTCAGGTTGAACTCAAACAGCCCGCGCAGATCGCGCTGCTTCTTAAACTCTTCGGTCTGCTGGAGTTTGTTGAACGTGTCAACCCACCACTGGTACTCGGCATCGGTCACTTTTGGCCCGACGAAGAACCCGCGGATGATCGGCCAGACCAGGTTATAACCCTGCTCTTTGGCGGTCGGGACGTTCGCCAGCTGGCCCGGCAGACGGTTTTCCGAGAAGACCGCCAGCACGCGGATCTTATCCCCGCTCAGGTACGGCACCATCTCGCTGAGATCGCCGGAAACGGCCTGAACGTGGTTGCCCATCAGCGCGGTGACCGGTTCGCCGCCGCCCTCAAAGGCCACGTAGCGCATCTTGTGCGGGTCAACCTTCGCCTGCTGGGCGAGAAGGGCCGCTTTCATCCAGTCCTGGCTGCCGATAGACGCCCCCGCGCCAATCACCACGCTGTTCGGATCTTTTTCCATAGCGGTCAGCAGATCTTTCAGGGATTTCCACGGGGAATCGGCACGTACGGCGATCATCCCGTAGTCGGTACCGACGGTCGCCAGCCAGCGCACGTCGTCCACGCCGTAGCGGCCAAACTTGCCCTGCGACAGGTTCAGCAGCGAGCCGCCGGAGAAGGCCACCACCGTTCCCGCTTCCGCTGGACGTTGCGCGACGATGGCGTTATAGGCCACCGCGCCCACGCCGCCTGGCATGTAGGTGACGCGCATCGGTTTCTCAATGGCCTTCGTCTCCAGCAGGCTGACCTGAATCAGTTTGCAGGTGAGATCGAAGCCGCCGCCCGGCTTGGCCGGGGCGATACATTCGGTACGGGACGGAGCGTCCTGGGCCTGAACGACAGAGGTACTCAACAGCAATACGCTTGCAGCAAGGGTAGAAAGCAATTGTTTTTTCATCGTTTATCCTCACGCCGGGGTACGGGTATGGGTCTTTTTTCTGATTATGTGAACCACCTTGTAGCGGTTCCGTTGCGTGATTGTTAAAACAATAACCTTTCATTTCCCTTTCAATGGGGCACCAACTTTACAGGATGTGACATGCGTCTCTTACTGGCAGAAGATAATCGTGAGCTGGCTCACTGGCTGGAGAAAGCGCTGGTGCAGGAAGGCTTTGCCGTGGACTGCGTCTCCGACGGACGTGCCGCCGACCATCTACTGCAGGGTGAAAACTACGCGGTTGCCATTCTGGACATCGGCATGCCCGGTTTTGACGGCCTGGAAGTGGTCCAGCGCCTCAGAAAACGGGGGCAGACGCTGCCGGTGCTGTTTCTTACCGCCCGCAGCAACGTGGCGGATCGGGTTAAGGGGCTGAACGCCGGGGCAGATGACTATCTGCCAAAACCGTTTGAGCTGGAGGAGCTTGACGCGCGCCTGCGCGCCCTGCTGCGCCGAAGCGAGGGGCGGACGCAGGAGCGCCAGCGCCTTGGGGAGCTGGAGTATGACGACGAGGGCTTTTTCCTGCTGCGCGATGAACCGCTTTCCCTGACGCCGCGGGAGCTCTCCCTGCTGAAGGTGCTGATGCACCGCCGGACCCGTCCGGTTTCACGCCAGCAGCTTTTCGACCAGGTGTTCAGCCTGAACGACGACGTCAGCCCTGAAAGCATCGATCTTTATATTCACCGGCTGCGTAAGAAGCTGACCGGCAGCGGCGTGCGGATCACCACCCTGCGGGGGCTTGGGTACGTGCTGGAGTGCGGCGATGAGGTGGGTTAAGCCGCAGTCGCTCTACCTCCAACTGCTGCTTTTCCTGGGCCTGCCGCTGCTGCTGCTGTGGGGACTGTCGGCCTTTAACAGCTACGTCAGCGCGCTGCAGGCGGCCACGCAGGCCTATGACCGCACGCTGTTATCCTCTGCCCGCACCATCTCGGAGCGGCTAGAGGTACGCAACGGCAGGCTGGCGGTGGACGTGCCCTGGGTGGTGCTCGACAGCTTTGAACTCAACATGAACGACCGGCTCTACTATAAGGTGGTCGACCCCGACGGCCGGGTGATCTCCGGCTATGACGATCTGCCGAAGATGCCGCCTGCGACGTCGCGCACCACGCTCTATCCGGCGCTGGCGTGGTTTTACCACACCGAATATCGCGGCCAGGCGATTCGGGTGGCGCGCCTGCTGCAGCCCGTAAATGAAGATAATATTTTTGGCATGGCGGAGATTTACGTCGCGGAGACGCTCCAGTCCCGCCGCTATCTCGCCAGCCAGCTGCTTTTTTCATCCTGGGTTTCGCAGGGGCTGCTGGTGCTGTTGACGCTGGTGCTGACCGCGTGGCTGCTGCGCCGCGTGCTGCGCCCAATGCGCCAGCTTTCGTCTCTGATGGTGCGGCGCGAGCCGGGCCTGCTCGCACCGCTGCCGGAGCTGCTGCCCTGGTCGGAGACCCGGCTGCTGATTGTCGCCTTTAACCGCTATATCGACCGGCTGCGCGGCGTGCTTTCGCGTCAGGAACGCTTTAACGCGGATGCGTCGCACCAGCTCAAAACGCCGCTGGCGGTGCTTAAAACCCAGGTCTCCGTCGCCCTCTCGCGTCAGGATCCCGCCCTGTGGCAGGAGAGCCTGCGGGCAATGAATGCCACCCTGGACGACACTATCGTGCTCACCGAGCGGCTGCTGCAGCTTTCAGCGGTGAAGGGAAAAGAGCAGGGGGAGCGTCATTTTACGCCCGTGGATCTGGTTCAGGTGGTGCAGAACTGCTGCTTCTCCCGGCTGGCGCAGGCGCGGAGCAAAGCGATCGATTTAGGGTATGACGGTGTACAGCAGCCAGTGACGATCGAGGGCGATGACGTTCTGCTGGGTGAACTGTGCGCCAACCTGCTGGAGAACGCGATTAAATATACGCCTGCAGGCGGAACCGTGACCGTTTTCCTGCGCGTGGACGGTGCTGCCGTTGAGCTGAGCGTTGAGGACAGCGGACCTGGCATTGAAGAGGATCAAATCTACCAGGCGATGCTGCCGTTCCATCGGCTGGACAACGTCGGGGACGCCCCCGGTGCCGGGATTGGGCTGGCGCTGGCGGGGGACATCGCCCGGCTGCACCGCAGCCATTTGCAGCTGACCCGCAGCGAAACGCTGGGTGGTCTGTGCGTCAAAATGCGCTTTCTGCTGCTTACGTAAAAAAGCCGCAGGTTTCAAATCGTTACAATCTTCCTGTCCGCCGCACGCAGAGTGCTTGATCCCCGGGAGACTCAGGTTAAAATCTCGCGGTTTTGGGGACTTCTCTATAATTATGCGGGATCGCGACAATGAAAAAAGTGGTATTACTGGGCCTCGGCCTGATGGTTGTATCTGCGGCGGCTAACGCCATTAGCATTAATGGTTCGGCGGGTCAGGACTATACCCACCTCGGTTTTGGTTTGGGTACTGACACCTCCGGTCTGGCAATGACCGGCGGCTGGACGCACAACGATGACGACGGCGATGCGGCAAGCCTCGGCCTCGGTCTGAATATTCCTCTTGGCCCATTCCTGGCCACCGTTGGCGGTAAAGGTATCTATACCAACCCGAACGACGGTGATGAAGGGTATGCGGCGGCCGTGGGTGGCGGCCTGCAGTGGAAAATTGGCGACAGCTTCGGCCTGTTTGGCGAGTACTATTACTCTCCGGATTCCCTCTCCAGCGGCATCGACAGCTATGAAGAAGCCAACGCCGGCGCGCGCTGGACCATCATGCGTCCGATTACCATCGAAGCGGGCTATCGTTATCTGAACCTGGCCGGTAAAGACGGCAACCGCGATAACGCGCTGGCTGACGGCCCGTACGTGGGCGTGAGCGCAGGCTTCTAATCGTTCCGGCGCGGCGTTCCGTCGCGCCAGTTTCTCTCATCTCCACCCCGCGTTTGCGCTATAGTGTTTTGACTAAATAAGCGGGAGAACACAATGATTAACGTGGAGATGTTATCCACCGGCGACGAAGTGCTGCATGGACAGATTATTGATACCAATGCTGCCTGGCTTGCCGATCTTTTCTTTGAGCAAGGATTACCGTTAACGCGCCGCAATACGGTGGGAGACAATCTTGAGTCCCTGGTCAGCATTCTGCGCGAGCGTAGCGAACAGTGCGACGTGCTGATCGTGAACGGCGGGCTCGGCCCCACCGGTGACGATCTCAGCGCGCTGGCCGCCGCGACCGCAAAAGGCGAAGGGCTGGTGCTGCACGAGGCGTGGCTTTCACAGATGGAACGCTTCTTCTCCGAACGTGGCCGCGTCATGGCCCCCAGCAACCGCAAGCAGGCTGAAATTCCCGCCAGCGCCGAGCTGGTCGATAACCCGGTTGGTACCGCATGCGGGTTTGCCATGCAGCTGAACCGCTGCCTGATGTTCTTCACGCCGGGCGTGCCCTCCGAATTTAAGGTAATGGTCGAGCAGCAGATCCTGCCGCGCCTTCGCGACCGTTTTACCCTGCCTGAACCCCCGCTGTGCCTGCGCCTGACCACCTTTGGCCGCTCGGAAAGCGATCTGGCCCAGAGCCTTGATCACCTGCCGCTGCCGCCGGGCGTGTCCATGGGCTATCGCTCCTCTATGCCGATCATTGAACTCAAATTGACAGGACCGGCCACGCAAAAAGAGGCGATGCTGGCCCTGTGGCCTGAGGTGCAGCGCGTGGCAGGCGAAAGCCTGATCTTTGAAGGAACGCAAGGGTTACCTGAGCAGATTGCAAAGCATCTCCAGACTCGCCAGCTCAGCGTGACCTTAAGCGAGCAGTTCACCGGTGGCCTGCTGGCGCTGCAATTGTCGCGCGTCAACGCGCCGCTGCTCGCCAGCGAAGTGGTGCCGTTCCAGCAGGAGACCCTGGCGCAAACCGCCCGCTGGGCGTCCGAGAGAAGGGTGAAGCATTTTGCCGGTCTGGCGCTGTTTGTCGGCGGGCTGGATGAGGATTTCCTCAACTTCGCGCTGGCGACGCCGGAAGGCACCTGGGCGCTGCGGGTAAAAATGAGCATCACCCGCCATAGCCTGGCGGTGCGTCAGGAGGTGTGCGCCATGATGGCGCTGAACATGCTGCGCCGCTGGCTCAACGGCAAAGAGGTCGCCAGCGAGCACGGCTGGATTAACGTTGTCGAGTCGCTGTTCGTTGAGTAATGCCTGTGCCGGGGCCTTTCGCCCCGGCAACGTTCAGCCCAGCGCTTTCGCCAGCAGGGTAATCGGATGTTCGCAGCGCTTGCTGGTGGACATCTCAATCTGCCATTTACAGGTTTCGCAATCCGTCACCACGATATCCGCGCCGCTCTCTTCAATCTGGCGGAACAGCGGGGCGCCAATCGCCTGCGAGGTTTCGTAGTTTTCACGCTTAAAGCCGTAGGTGCCTGCGATGCCGCAGCAGCGCGAATCCAGCACCGTCAGCTCCAGCCCCGGAATTAACCGCAGCAGCTCCAGCGTATAGAGCGACCAGCCCATTTTCTCCATATGACACGGGGTGTGATAGACCACCTTCAGCGGCAATGTTCCCAGCGGCAGCGTCTTCCCGCTGTCGAGCTTGCGCCACAGGAAGCGCGTCGCCAGCTCGATGTGCTCGCGCAGGCCGGCGTTATCCACGTCCAGCAGATGCGGATACTCATCGCGCAGGGTGAAGGTGCAGGTGGACGACGTCGCCAGCACCGGCATGCCTTTATCGACAATCGCTTCCCGCAGGGAGGTAACGTTGCTTTTGGCCTGCTTGCGCGCTTTATCGGTAAACCCGTTGGCAATCAGCGGCACGCCGCAGCACTTCTCTTTGCTGAGCAGCTGGACGCCGATTCCCATCGCGTTCAAAACCTTCAGCAGGTCTTTGCCCAGCTGTGGGTGGTTGTAATTCACATAGCAGCCGTGGAAAAAGGCTACCCGATCGTCGTACTGCGCCTGCTCCGCCGCGACGGACTTGTACCAGCGGCGGAAGGTGCCGTGAGAATATTTCGGCAGGCTGCGGTGATGGTCTATCTTCAGCGTCGCATCCAGCAGCTGGCGTACCGGCTTGAGTGAGGTCGCGGCATTCACCAGCGGGGCAAACGGCGTTGAGACGTTGCCCATCAGGTCGGTATGGCTCAGGATCGCATCGCGCAGCGACGGCTTTTGCGTGCTGTAGCGCGCCCGGGCGCGCTGGATGATGTCGCCGATTTTCACGTCCGACGGGCAGGCGACCTCGCAGCGTTTACAGTTGATGCAGTATTTCAGCGCCTCGTCGTACAGCTTGCCGTCCTTCAGGCGCAGGCGCTCGCCGTCCGGCCCGGCCTGCTTTGGCCCAGGGTAGCGCGGGTTCACGCCGCTGACCGGGCAGACGGTGGTGCACACCGTGCATTTAATGCAGCTTTCAAAACGGGTGTCGTTCATCGTTCAGCCTCCACGCGCTGGCTAATCTGCTCTGCCACATACAGCGCTGTGACGGCGCAAACCCCGCCGCCGCATCCCTGGGCGATCGGATCGTATCCGCCCAGCAGCGAGCCGATGGCAAAAAGATTACCGACGGGCTGACCGGAACGCTGCGGATGTAGCCGGTTATCGACAATCACGCCAAACTGCTGCCAGGGCTGCGGCGTAAAGAAATCACTTTGATACCAGTCCGCGCGGGAGGCGCTTTGCCGCACGTCCAGCCCCATAATGGCTTCCCGGATGCCCTCCCGGCTGCTCAGCAGCCCGTTGCTGAAGAAGCTCCCGCTCGCCAGCACCGTATAGCGGGCGCGAAGCGGGATATCCTCGTGGTTGCGTGTCCAGATTTCGCTCACCGCGCCGTCGGTCAGTGTGATTTTTTTCACCTCGTCACCCGCCATCCACACGCCGCCCTGCGCAACAAACTGGCGCTGGAGCTGGCTATGCAGGCGAATGCCGGGTACGGAAGGGGGCAGCGTGGGCAGCAGGCCGAGCGAGCAGGGCAGACGGTCCGACAGCCAGCGCCACAGGCGGTTGTCGTTTAAACCAAAGCAGGCGGGCATTAACAGGGCATCGCAGGTTTCGCCGAGCGGCCTGAGCGCGTCATACAGCAGCGGCCATTTGTCCTCGTTATCCAGAAAACGGGCGATATTCACCGCGCGAAACTCGCTCGGGTTATCGCGCAGGATATCCAGCTCGGGCAGCTCTATTTCCGCCGTGTCGGCGTTGACGCCCTGGCGACAGAGCGATGCTGCCGCGAGATGGGGCTGAAAATCCAGAAAGCCGCTGATACCCACCACCCGCACTCGTCGCGCGCTGACGGGGGCAACGGGGACTTCCTCCGGGCTGAGCCACGCGGATCGCAGGGTGCCGAGCGGCGTAATGCGCTGATGATTTTGCCTGGCGCTTCCCTGCAGACGCGCGCCGCAGTCCGCCAGCAGCGCTTCGGCTTCCAGCGCAAAGCGGTCAATATGCTGTGCGCCAATCAGGTGGTAGGGGTGCTCCGGCGCCAGCCTGTCGCGGTACGCTTCATTCACCAGGTCCAGCGAGCCCGACGAGAAGTGCAGGGCGCTCTGGCCGCGGGTGATAATGGCGCAGCGCAGCCCCTGCCTCGTGAGTTTGATGCCGCAGAGCAGGCCTGCCAGCCCGCCGCCGACGATGACGGTGTCAAATTTCATCGTGTTGCTCCTTCTCCAGGCCGCAAAGCCCCTGATAGACCCAGCGGGTAAATTCGCTTTCGCGCAGGGCATCTCCCCAGGCGACAGGCTGAATGCCTTTCCAGCGCTCGTTCAAAAATGCGCTGAGCTGATCGAGCGACTGGGTGGCGGTGGTGGTATGAAAACGCTGCAGCAGCCCGGCCGCACGACAGGCGCACAGCTCGCCCTGACAGGTTCCCATTCCGACGCGGGTGCGGCGGCGGAGATCCAGCAGGCTGTTGACCGTCAGGTTCTCTACCGCGTACTGCACCTCGCCTGCGGTAACGGCTTCGCACTCGCACACCAGGCTGCGGCTCAATCTTCCTTCACCGAGCCACTGTGGCGTTCTGTCGCCGTGGCGGTAGATGGCCGAACCGCGCAGCGGCGCGGGCAGGGAGATGATTTTTTGCAGCGTTTTTTCGGTAGGCTGGCGCGATCCCGGCAGCGGCTGTTCTGCCGTAACGCACGGTTCGGTATTCCCGAGCTTGCGGCAGACGGCATCGGTCGCCCACTCGGCCATCAGGCGGTAGGTCATCAGCTTGCCGCCGGTGATGGTGATAAACCCGTCCATGCCGTCGCGCTCGGCGTGATCGAGCAGCACAATGCCCCGACTCACGTTGCGTCCGCTCGGATCGTTATCGCTGGCGACAAGGGGGCGCACGCCCGCGTAGGCGCGCAGAATACGCGTTTGCGCCATCACCGGCGCCAGTTTTTCCCCTTCGCGCAGCAGGGTGTCGACCTCCTCGGCGGTCACGCGGTTGACGTCAATCTCGCTGTAGTCCACGTGGGTGGAGGTCGTGCCGATTAACGAAATGGTGTCGCCCGGCACGAGGATATCGGCGTCAGACGGCTTGCGGCAGCGGTTGATGACGTGGTTATTGATGCGGTGGTCGAGGATCAGCAGCGAGCCTTTGGCCGGGAACATACGTACCGACAGGTCGGCATACTCCGCAATGCGCTGGCCCCAGATCCCCGCCGCGTTGACCACCACGGCGGCGTGCAGCTCGCCGTGCTCGTTATACTGCGTATCAAACACCCGCACGCCGCAGATGCGATGACCCTCGCGGATAAGCCCGGTCACTTCATGCCCGGTCAGAATGCGCGCGCCGTGCTCGCGGGCGTCCAGCATGTTGGCGGCGGTCAGGCGGAACGGATCCACGGTGCCGTCAGGCACCTTCACCGCACCGATCAGTGACGGGTTCACCGACGGCTCCAGCCGCCGGGCTAGCGCCGGATCCATAGCCTCAGCCTGAATACCCGCCGCAGTGCAGGCGGTTATAAAGGTTTTCTGAAAGGCGAGGTCATCTTCGGGAAGGGTAATAAAGAGGCCGTCGGTTGGCTCAATGCAGTGCCGGGCGATGCGCTTGAGGATCTGGTTTTCAGCGATACATTCGCGCGCGGATTCACCGTCGGTAACCGCATACCGCGCGCCGCTGTGCAGCAGGCCGTGGTTTCGTCCGGTTGCGCCCGTGGCAATATCGTGGCGCTCCAGAAGCGTGACGCTTAAGCCGCGAAGGGCGCAGTCGCGTGCGATGCCGGCGCCGGTTGCGCCACCGCCAATGATAATCACATCGCTGTAGCGTGGATCGTGAATTGTCATTGCCTTTCCTCTATGTTCGTTTTTTAGCATTTAGCCACATAGATCGTGTGGTTTGTTTGATTTCGAACATAAACGCGCGAAATTCGAAACTGAAACGTGATTTCATGCGCTATTTTGCGCATCCTGTCATATTTCTGTAACAATCTGTGCGTTGATTCACAGTAACAAACCGCATGTTTTTTTAACATCCCCGCCTCTGTAACCGGGCGCGAGATGCCTGGTCATTTTTTGAAAGGCCACGGAGGCTGTTATGCTCAGTATCTTCAAACCTGCGCCGCATCGGGCGCGTCTGCCAGAGGCAGAAATTGATCCGCTATACCGTCGTCTGCGTTGGCAAATTTTCCTGGGGATCTTCTTCGGGTACGCGGCGTACTACCTTGTACGTAAAAACTTTGCGCTCGCCATGCCGTATCTGGTGGAGCAGGGCTTTTCACGCGGCGATCTGGGATTCGCGCTGTCGGGGATCTCTATCGCCTACGGTTTTTCTAAATTCATCATGGGTTCCGTGTCGGATCGCTCGAATCCGCGCGTGTTTCTCCCTGCCGGTCTGATCCTGGCGGCAGCGGTGATGCTGTTCATGGGCTTTGTGCCGTGGGCGACGTCCAGCATTGCCATTATGTTTGTTCTGCTGTTCCTCTGCGGCTGGTTCCAGGGGATGGGGTGGCCGCCGTGCGGACGTACCATGGTGCACTGGTGGTCGCAGAAAGAGCGCGGCGGCATTGTATCGGTGTGGAACTGCGCGCATAACGTCGGGGGCGGGCTTCCGCCTCTGCTGTTCCTGCTGGGGATGGCCTGGTTCAACGACTGGCACGCGGCGCTCTACATGCCTGCCTTTGGCGCTATTCTGGTGGCGATTATTGCTTTTGCGCTGATGCGCGATACGCCGCAGTCCTGCGGCCTGCCGCCAATTGAAGAGTACAAGAACGACTATCCGGACGATTACAGCGAGAAGCACGAAGAAGAGCTGACCGCGAAACAGATATTCATGAAGTACGTGCTGCCGAACAAGCTGCTGTGGTACATCGCGGTGGCGAACGTGTTCGTTTACCTGCTGCGCTACGGCATCCTCGACTGGTCTCCGACCTATCTGAAAGAGGTGAAGCACTTCGCGCTGGATAAATCCTCCTGGGCGTACTTCCTGTATGAATACGCCGGGATCCCGGGCACGCTGATTTGCGGCTGGATGTCGGACAAAGTGTTTAAAGGCAACCGCGGCGCGACGGGCGTGTTCTTCATGACCCTGGTGACCATTGCCACTGTCGTTTACTGGCTCAACCCGCCGGGCAACCCGTCCGTAGACATGGCCTGTATGATCGTTATCGGCTTCCTGATTTACGGTCCGGTGATGCTGATTGGTCTGCACGCGCTGGAGCTGGCGCCGAAAAAAGCGGCGGGCACGGCGGCAGGCTTTACCGGTCTGTTTGGCTACCTCGGCGGTTCGGTCGCGGCGAGCGCCATTGTGGGCTATACCGTTGACTTCTTCGGCTGGGACGGCGGCTTTATGGTGATGATCGGCGGTAGCGTGCTGGCGGTTCTGCTGCTGGTTATTGTGATGATCGGCGAGAAACGTCACCACGCGGAAGTGCTGGCGCGTCGTCAATAAGGAGCATTGCGATGAAATTAACTCAATTAACCACCGGCCTGCTGCTGGCAGGCCTGATGACAGGCTCTGCGCTGGCGGCGGATAAAATTGTTATCGCCCACCGCGGTGCCAGCGGCTATCTGCCGGAGCATACGCTGCCGGCGAAAGCGATGGCCTATGCCCAGGGCGCGGATTATCTGGAGCAGGATCTGGTGATGACCAAGGACGACCAGCTGGTCGTCCTGCATGACCACTATCTTGACCGCGTGACCGACGTGGCGGAGCGTTTCCCGGACCGCGCGCGCAAAGATGGTCGTTATTACGCCATCGACTTTACTCTGGATGAAATCCGCTCTCTGAAGTTTACCGAAGGCTTTGAGATTGAAAACGGCAAGAAGGTGCAGGTCTATCCGGGTCGCTTCCCGATGGGCAAATCCGACTTCCGGATCCATACCTTCCAGGAAGAGATTGAGTTTGTTCAGGGGCTGAACCACTCTACCGGGAAAAACATCGGTATCTACCCGGAAATCAAAGCGCCGTGGTTCCACCATCAGGAAGGGAAGGACATTGCCGCGAAGACGCTGGAGGTGCTGAAACAGTACGGCTACACCAGCAAGAAGGACAAAGTTTACCTGCAGTGTTTTGACGCCGCCGAGCTGAAGCGCATTAAAACCGAGCTGGAGCCGAAGATGGGGATGGATCTCAACCTGGTGCAGCTGATTGCCTATACCGACTGGAACGAAACCCAGGAGAAACAGCTGGACGGGAAGTGGGTGAACTACAGCTACGACTGGATGTTTAAGCCAGGCGCGATGAAGCAGATTGCGCAGTACGCCGACGGCATCGGGCCGGATTACCACATGCTGGTGGCGGAAGGCTCAACGCCTGGCCACGTGAAGCTGACGGCGATGGTGAAAGAGGCGCACGCCAGTAAGATGCAGGTGCATCCTTATACGGTGCGTGCAGACCAGCTGCCGCCGTATGCCACGGACGTGAATCAGCTTTACGAGGTGTTGTATAAGCAGGCGGACGTGGACGGGCTGTTTACGGATTTCCCGGATAAAGCGGTGACGTTCTTAAAATAGAAAAAAGGGCCGTAAGGCCCTTTTTTACATCTCGATCTCAATATCGCCTTTTGCCCGGCAGCAGCAGGGCAAAATTTCCCCATCACTGATAAAGGCCAGCGGCTCGGTCAGCCAGTCCACCTGGCCTGCGACCAGACGGCAGCGGCAGGAGCCGCAGTAGCCTTCACGACACTGGTACTCTACCTCCACCTGATGCGCTTCAAGCGCCACCAGCAGTGAAGGGTGCTCTTCCTGGCACAGCACTTCGGTGCCAGAAAGGCTCAGCGTTACGCGGCTCATCAGAGCTGGAAGTCGCTCAGGTCGTCGGTGTTGACTTCAGAATCAATCTGACCGACCAGATAAGAGCTCACTTCCACTTCCTGCGGCGCAACCTGAACGTTATCGGATACCAGCCAGGTGTTGATCCACGGAATCGGGTTAGAGCGCGTCTGGAACGGCAGGTCCAGGCCAACCGCCTGCATGCGGATGTTGGTAATGTACTCAACGTACTGGCACAGGATGTCTTTGTTCAGGCCAATCATGGAGCCGTCGCGGAACAGGTAGTCTGCCCACTCTTTCTCCTGCTGGGCCGCCAGCACGAACAGGTCATAGCACTCCTGCTTGCACTCTTCGGCGATTTCCGCCATCTCCGGGTCGTCCGTACCGCTGCGCAGCAGGTTCAGCATGTGCTGGGTGCCGGTCAGGTGCAGGGCTTCATCACGGGCGATCAGGCGAATGATTTTGGCGTTGCCTTCCATCAGCTTGCGCTCGGCAAAGGCGAAGGAGCAGGCGAAGCTCACGTAGAAGCGGATCGCTTCCAGGGCGTTAACGCTCATCAGGCACAGGTAGAGCTGCTTTTTCAGCGCGCGCAGGTTCACGGTAACGGTTTTGCCGTTCACGCTGTGGGTGCCTTCACCCAGCAGATGCCAGTAGCTGGTCATCTCGATCAGCTCGTCGTAGTAGTGCGCAATGCCTTCCGCGCGCTTCTGGATCTGCTCGTTGGTGACGATATCGTCAAACACCACCGCCGGATCGTTCACGATGTTGCGGATGATGTGGGTATAAGAGCGGGAGTGGATCGTCTCGGAGAACGCCCAGGTTTCCACCCAGGTTTCCAGCTCGGGAATGGAGATCAGCGGCAGCAGCGCCACGTTCGGGCTGCGGCCCTGAATGGAGTCCAGCAGCGTCTGGTACTTCAGGTTGCTGATGAAGATATGCTTTTCGTGATCCGGCAGCGACTGGTAGTCAATACGGTCGCGGGAAACGTCCACTTCTTCCGGACGCCAGAAGAAGGAGAGTTGCTTTTCAATCAGCTTTTCGAAGATGTCGTATTTTTGCTGATCGTAGCGTGCCACGTTGACCGGCTGGCCGAAGAACATCGGCTCTTTGAGCTGGTCGTTTTTCGTCTGTGAAAAGGTGGTATATGCCATGAGTGTGTCCTGTCTTACGAAATAAAGGCGGGGATATCCCCGCCCTTCATTAGATCTTACATGCGCCGCTTTCGCAGCCATCGTCCTGAATTGACGGTACCAGGTCGTCCTGCGCGTCTTCTGCACCGTCACGGGTGTTGTGATAGTACAGCGTTTTCACGCCAAATTTGTAGGCGGTCAGCAGGTCTTTCAACAGCTGCTGCATCGGAACCTTGCCGGACGGGAAGCGCGTCGGGTCATAGTTGGTGTTGGCAGAGATCGACTGGTCGATAAACTTCTGCATGATACCCACCAGCTGCAGGTAGCCGTCGTTGTTTGGCATCTCCCACAGCAGCTCGTAGTTGTTGCCCAGCGTTTCGTAATCCGGCACCACCTGACGCAGCACGCCGTCTTTCGATGCTTTGATGCTGACGTGGCCGCGAGGTGGCTCAATACCGTTGGTGGCGTTGGAGATCTGCGAAGAGGTCTCGGACGGCATCAGGGCAGAGAGCGTGGAGTTACGCAGGCCGTGCGTTTTGATGGACTCGCGCAGGCCTTCCCAGTCCAGGTGCAGCGGCTCGCTGACGATCGCATCCAGGTCTTTCTTATAGGTGTCGATCGGCAGAATGCCTTTTGCGTAGGTGGTTTCGTTGAACCACGGGCACGCGCCTTGCTCTTTCGCCAGCTCGTTAGAAGCTTTCATCAGGTAGTACTGAATGGCTTCGAACGTCTGGTGCGTCAGGTTGTTAGCGCTGCCGTCGGAGTAACGCTTGCCGTTTTTCGCCAGCCAGTAGGCGAAGTTGATCACGCCGATACCCAGGGTACGACGGCCCATCGCACCGCGCTTAGCGGCCGGGATTGGGTAATCCTGGTAGTCCAGCAGGGCATCCAGCGCGCGAACCGCCAGTACGGCCAGCTCTTCCAGCTCGTCCAGGCTCTTAATCGCACCCAGGTTGAACGCGGACAGCGTACACAGGGCGATTTCGCCGTTTTCGTCGTTCACGTCTTCCAGCGGTTTGGTCGGCAGGGCGATCTCCAGGCACAGGTTAGACTGGCGCACTGGCGCAACCACCGGATCAAACGGGCTGTGGGTGTTGCAGTGGTCAACGTTCTGGATGTAGATACGGCCAGTAGAGGCACGTTCCTGCATCATCAGGGAGAACAGGTCTACCGCCTTCAGGCGCTGTTTGCGGATGCTGTCGTCTTTTTCATATTTGGTGTACAGACGCTCGAACTCGTCCTGATCGGCGAAGAACGCGTCGTACAGGCCCGGGACGTCGGACGGGCTGAACAGGGTGATGTCTTCCCCTTTCAGCAGGCGGGTGTACATCAGCTTGTTGATCTGCACGCCGTAGTCCATGTGACGCACGCGGTTGCCTTCCACGCCGCGGTTGTTTTTCAGTACCAGCAGGCTTTC
This sequence comes from Enterobacter sp. 118C5, assembly GCF_034107645.1. Taxonomy (NCBI): domain Bacteria; kingdom Pseudomonadati; phylum Pseudomonadota; class Gammaproteobacteria; order Enterobacterales; family Enterobacteriaceae; genus Enterobacter; species Enterobacter sp. 118C5. The sequence continues at coordinate 110,382 of NZ_JAWNEU010000008.1, forward strand.
CACTTCCAGGTGCCACATCGGGTAGAACAGGGTCGCTGCGCCGCCGCGCACGCCGCCCTGAGAGCAGGATTTTACCGCCGTCTGGAAGTGCTTATAGAACGGGATACAGCCGGTGTGGAACGCTTCACCGCCGCGAATCGGGCTGCCCAGCGCGCGGATGCGACCGGCGTTGATGCCGATACCGGCACGCTGGGAAACGTATTTCACGATGGCGCTGGAGGTGGCGTTGATGGAATCCAGGCTGTCACCGCACTCGATCAGCACGCAGGAGCTGAACTGACGGGTCGGGGTGCGCACGCCAGACATGATTGGCGTTGGCAGAGAAATTTTGAACGTCGATACCGCATCGTAGAAACGCTTCACGTAGTCCAGACGGGTGTCGCGCGGGTAGTTTGAGAACAGGCAGGCGGCCACCAGAATATAGAGGAACTGGGCGCTTTCGTAGATCTCACCGGTCACACGGTTCTGAACCAGGTATTTGCCTTCGAGCTGCTTCACCGCCGCGTAGGAGAAGTTCATGTCGCGCCAGTGATCGATAAACCCGTTCATCTGCTCGAACTCTTCTTCCGTATAGTCTTCCAGCAGATGCGTGTCGTATTTGCCCAGCTCGACCATTTTCACCACGTGATCGTAAAGCTTCGGCGGCTCAAACTGGCCGTAGGCTTTCTTACGCAGGTGGAAAATCGCCAGACGCGCAGCGAGGTACTGATAATCCGGCGCTTCGCGGGAGATAAGGTCAGCCGCTGCTTTAATGATCGTTTCGTGGATATCAGACGTTTTGATGCCGTCGTAGAACTGAATATGAGAACGCAGTTCAACCTGGGATATAGATACGTTGTTCAGTCCTTCTGCTGCCCAGTCGAGAACTCGATGGATTTTGTCCAGATTGATACGCTCGGTAGTACCGTCGCGCTTTGTCACCAGCAGACTCTGATTCATGTGGGTTTTACCTGTCCGTGAAATAAAAAATATCCCCCGCTTATCCACAGATCCGTCTTGTGACTAACTCTGTGGATAAATACTACATATAGGGGGTTTGCGATAAGAAAAACGCTATATGGTGAGTATTCTAGTATCGAATCTTTTCAGCACAAGGGTTGATTTTGACGTTAAATTGAGGTTGTGAAAGGGTAAAAAAGCGTAAGTCCTCGTACCGTAAGGCCTGGACGACATGTCAATAATTAAGAAAAAAAATTCAAAATTTGATCGAGTGCTGATTTCTTCAACGGGAGGTCAGAATTGCGCAACATGATGTCGCGCAATCTTTATAAGAATAACGAATGACGTTAGTCGTTTTTGGCGGTTGTGTGCAACATATAGTTAACATCCACGCCCGGTGCGAGTTTGAATTTATCGGTCAGGGGATTGTAGTGCAGGCCGGTGATGTGCTGCTCTTTCAGCCACGTCTGGTCAACCCAGCTTAACAGCTCGGCCGGCTTGATGAATTTCTTCACGTCGTGCGTGCCTTTCGGCACCATGCGCAGCACATATTCTGCGCCGACGACGGCCATCAGCCAGGCTTTGCCGTTGCGGTTGATGGTCGAGAAGAAGACCTGGCCGCCCGGCTTCACCAGTTTTGCACAGGCGTTGACCACGGACTGCGGATCGGGAACGTGCTCCAGCATCTCCATGCAGGTCACCACATCGTACTGGTGGGCATGTTTTGCCGCGTGCGCTTCCACGGTTTCCTGCACGTAATCCACCTGTATACCGGACTCCAGCGCATGAAGACGGGCAACCTGCAGCGGCTCAAAGCCCATGTCCAGGCCGGTGACGGTGGCCCCTTCGCGCGCCATGCTCTCCGCCAGGATGCCGCCGCCGCAGCCGACGTCGAGCACTTTTTTACCGAACAGACCGCCGGAACGCTCCGCGATATAGCCCAGACGCAGCGGGTTAATGCGATGCAACGGTTTGAACTCACCTTCGAGATCCCACCAGCGGGACGCCACCGCTTCAAATTTGGCAATCTCTTCGTGGTCAACGTTGTGTGCCACCGGGGATTTTTCGGCATTCATGGGCGCTTTTACTCCTTATTTAGCAAGACAAATGAGTATATCAGGCAATCCCTGTGAATAAAGCGTATAGGTTTACCTGTATCACCGCGGCTGTGTTATAATTTGCGACCTTTGAATCCGGGATACAGTAGAGGGATAGCGGTTAGATGAGCGACCTTGCGAGAGAAATTACACCGGTTAACATCGAGGAAGAGCTGAAGAGCTCCTATCTGGACTATGCGATGTCGGTCATTGTTGGCCGTGCGCTGCCGGACGTCCGCGATGGCCTGAAGCCGGTACACCGTCGCGTACTATACGCCATGAACGTATTGGGCAATGACTGGAATAAAGCCTACAAAAAATCTGCCCGTGTCGTTGGTGACGTAATCGGTAAATACCATCCCCATGGTGATTCCGCGGTGTACGACACTATCGTCCGTATGGCGCAGCCATTCTCGCTGCGTTACATGCTGGTAGATGGTCAGGGTAACTTTGGTTCTATCGACGGCGACTCCGCCGCGGCAATGCGTTATACGGAAATCCGTCTGGCGAAGATTGCCCATGAGCTGATGGCCGACCTGGAAAAAGAGACGGTTGATTTCGTTGATAACTACGACGGCACGGAAAAAATTCCTGACGTTATGCCAACGAAGATCCCTAACCTGCTGGTGAACGGCTCGTCCGGTATCGCCGTCGGTATGGCAACCAACATTCCGCCACACAACATCACGGAAGTGATCAACGGCTGCCTGGCCTATATCGACGATGAAGACATCAGCATTGAAGGGCTGATGGAACACATCCCGGGCCCGGACTTCCCGACGGCGGCGATCATAAACGGTCGTCGCGGCATTGAAGAAGCGTACCGCACCGGTCGCGGCAAGATTTACATCCGTGCCCGCGCTGAAGTAGAAGCGGACGCCAAATCCGGCCGTGAAACCATCATTGTTCACGAGATCCCGTATCAGGTGAACAAAGCGCGTCTGATTGAAAAAATCGCCGAGCTGGTCAAAGAGAAACGCGTTGAAGGCATCAGCGCGCTGCGCGACGAGTCTGACAAAGACGGTATGCGCATCGTGATTGAAATCAAGCGCGACGCGGTGGGTGAGGTTGTGCTGAACAACCTGTACTCCCAGACTCAGCTTCAGGTCTCTTTCGGTATCAACATGGTTGCGCTGCACCATGGCCAGCCGAAGATCATGAACCTGAAAGAGATCCTGAGCGCGTTCGTGCGTCACCGCCGCGAAGTGGTGACCCGTCGTACCATCTTCGAACTGCGTAAAGCGCGCGATCGTGCGCACATCCTTGAAGCGCTGGCGGTTGCGCTGGCCAACATCGACCCAATCATCGAACTGATCCGTCGTGCGCCAACCCCGGCCGAAGCGAAAGCGTCGCTGGTTGCGCGTCCGTGGGATCTGGGTAACGTGGCGGCGATGCTGGAACGTGCGGGCGATGACGCCGCGCGTCCTGAGTGGCTGGAGCCTGAATTCGGCGTGCGTGACGGTCAGTACTACCTGACTGAACAGCAGGCCCAGGCGATTCTGGATCTGCGTCTGCAGAAGCTGACCGGCCTTGAGCATGAAAAACTGCTCGACGAGTACAAAGAGCTGCTGGAACAGATTGCAGAGCTGCTGCACATCCTGGGCAGCGCCGAGCGCCTGATGGAAGTGATCCGCGAAGAGCTGGAGCTGGTCCGCGATCAGTTCGGCGACGAGCGCCGCACTGAAATCACCGCGAACAGCTCTGATATCAACATTGAAGATCTGATCAACCGCGAAGACGTGGTGGTCACCCTGTCTCACCAGGGCTATGTGAAGTATCAGCCGCTGACCGACTACGAAGCACAGCGTCGTGGCGGTAAGGGCAAATCTGCGGCACGTATTAAAGAAGAAGACTTTATTGACCGCCTGCTGGTGGCCAACACCCACGACACGATCCTCTGCTTCTCCAGCCGCGGTCGTCTGTACTGGATGAAGGTCTATCAGCTGCCGGAAGCGAGCCGCGGCGCGCGTGGTCGTCCAATCGTCAACCTGCTGCCGCTGGAAGCGAACGAACGTATCACCGCCATCCTGCCGGTACGCGAGTACGAAGAGGGCGTGAACGTCTTTATGGCGACCGCCAGCGGTACCGTGAAGAAAACCGCGCTGACCGAGTTCAGCCGTCCGCGTTCTGCCGGTATTATTGCGGTGAACCTGAACGAAGGCGACGAGCTGATCGGCGTGGATCTGACCTCCGGTTCTGATGAAGTGATGCTGTTCTCTGCGGCCGGTAAAGTGGTGCGCTTCAAAGAGAACGCCGTGCGCGCAATGGGCCGTACGGCGACCGGCGTACGCGGTATCAAGCTGGCGGGTGAAGACTCCGTTGTTTCCCTGATCGTTCCACGTGGCGAAGGCGCAATCCTGACCGTCACCCAGAACGGCTACGGTAAACGTACGGCGGAAAGCGAATACCCGACCAAGTCGCGCGGCACGCAGGGCGTTATCTCCATCAAGGTTACCGAGCGCAACGGGTCCGTTGTGGGCGCGGTGCAGGTGGACGATGCCGACCAGATCATGATGATCACCGATGCCGGTACGCTGGTGCGTACCCGCGTATCCGAGATCAGCGTGGTGGGCCGTAACACCCAGGGCGTGATCCTCATCCGTACGGCGGAAGATGAAAACGTGGTGGGTCTGCAGCGCGTAGCTGAGCCGGTGGACGACGAAGAGCTCGACTCCATCGACGGCAGCGTCGCGGAAGGTGATGATGAAATCGCACCGGAAGCGGAGACCGACGACGACGCAGCGGATGACGCTGACGAGTAATCTCTTCTGACGCATAAAGGGCCGGATTCCGGCCCTTTTCTTTTGCAGATGCAGATACGTGAACGTTGCGACAAGCCGCGTTTACCGCTACCTTAACCACATTCTTTTGACCCCGACGGCGGAGCCTCGCCCCTTTGAAATACCTCGTCTCCTTTCGTACCACGCTGAAAGTTTCTCGCTATCTGTTCCGGGCGCTGGCGCTCCTGCTTTGGCTGCTGGTGGCCTTGCTGTCGGTGTTTTACATCGTCAATGCGCTGCACCAGAAAGAAGCGGAGATCCGCCAGGAGTTTAATTTAAGCTCCGATCAGGCCCAGCGCTACATTCAGCGAACGTCTGACGTGATGAAGGAGCTGAAGTATATTGCCGAAAACCGGCTGACGGCGGAAAACGGTATCCTTGCCCTGCGCGGGCGCAATGACAAAACCGAAGTGCCGGACTTCCAGCCGCTGTTCCCGGACTCCGATTGCTCCACCATGAGCAGCACCTGGCGCGGGTCGCTGGAATCCCTCGCCTGGTTTATGCGCTACTGGCGCGACAATTTCTCCGCCGCCTACGATCTCAACCGCGTATTCCTGATTGGCAGCGAAAATCTCTGCATGGCCGACTTCGGCCTGCGCGATGTGCCCGTCGAGCGCGATGATGCGCTGAAAAGCCTGCACGAGCGTATTGTGAAATATCGTAATGCGCCGCAGGACGAGCGCGGGAACAACATCTTCTGGATTAGCCAGGGGCCGCGCATGGGCGTGGGCTATTTCTACGCGCTGACGCCGGTCTACCTGGGCAATCGCCTGCAGGCGCTGCTGGGGATTGAGCAGACCATCCGCATGGAAAACTTCTTCACGCCGGGCAGCCTGCCGATGGGCGTGACCATTCTGGATGAAAACGGGCATCAGCTGATCTCCCTCGCCGGGCCGGATAAAAGTTTGAACGTCGATCCGCACTGGATGCAGGAACGCTCATGGTTCGGCTACACCTCCGGCTTCCGCGAGCTGGTGCTGAAAAAAAGCCTGCCGCCATCGTCGCTGAGCATTGTTTACTCGCTGCCGGTGGATATGGTGCTTGAGCGGATACGCATTCTTATCATGAATGCGATTCTGCTGAACCTGCTGGTGGGCGGGGCGCTGTTTACGCTGGCGCGCATGTATGAGCGGAGAATCTTTATTCCCGCCGAAAGTGACGCCCAGCGTCTGGAGGAGCACGAGCAGTTCAACCGCAAGATTGTCGCTTCGGCTCCGGTGGGGATCTGCATTCTGCGTACTCAGGACGGGACCAATATCCTGAGTAACGAGCTGGCGCACAACTACCTGAACATGCTGACGCACGAGGACCGGCAAAGGCTGACGCAAATCATCTGCGGCCAGCAGGTGAACTTTGTCGACGTGCTCACCAGCACCCATACCAACCTGCAGATCAGCTTTGTCCATTCCCGCTATCGCAATGAAAACGTGGCGATTTGCGTGCTGGTGGATGTCTCCGCGCGCGTGAAGATGGAAGAGTCGCTGCAGGAGATGGCGCAGGCCGCGGAGCAGGCCAGCCAGTCGAAATCCATGTTCCTGGCCACCGTCAGCCACGAGCTGCGTACGCCGCTGTACGGGATTATCGGTAACCTCGATCTGCTGCAGACGAAGGAGTTGCCGAAAGGCGTCGACCGGCTGGTAACGGCGATGAACAACTCCTCCAGCCTGCTGCTGAAGATCATCAGCGATATTCTCGACTTCTCCAAAATTGAGTCTGAGCAGCTGAAAATCGAGCCGCGCGAGTTTTCGCCGCGTGAGGTCATGAACCACATCAGCGCCAACTATCTGCCGCTGGTGGTGCGTAAACAGCTGGGGCTCTACTGCTTCATCGAACCGGACGTGCCGCTGACGCTGCACGGCGACCCGATGCGTCTGCAGCAGGTCATCTCTAACCTGCTCAGCAACGCCATCAAATTCACCGATATCGGCTGCATTGTGCTACACGTCTGCCGGGCGGGAGATTACCTCAGCATCCGCGTGCGCGACACGGGGGTAGGCATTCCGGCGAAAGAAGTGGTTCGTCTGTTCGACCCGTTCTTCCAGGTCGGGACCGGCGTGCAGCGTAACTTCCAGGGCACCGGTCTGGGCCTGGCGATTTGCGAGAAGCTCGTCAGCATGATGGACGGTGATATCTCGGTGGATACCGAGCCCGGCATGGGCAGCCAGTTCACCATCCGTATTCCGCTCTATTCCGCGCAGTATCCGGCGAAAGCCACGGTTGACGGGCTGAGCGATAAGCGCTGCTGGCTGGCGGTCAATAACGCCTCGCTGAATGACTATCTGTCGGCGCTGCTCAGCCATAGCGGCGTGAGGGTCTGCCGCTATGAAGGCCAGACGCCGGACGTGGACGATGTGCTCATCACCGACGAGATGCCGGAGCAGCCGTGGCAGGGGAGAGGAACGGTGCTCTTCTGCCGTCGCCACATTGGCATCCCGGTTGAACGTTCGCCGGGGGAATGGGTGCACAGCGTCGCAACGCCGCATGAGCTGTTGAGCCTGCTGGCCCGTATCTATAAAGTCGAGCTGGAAGAGAACGACGGTGCAGGCGCGCTGCCGTCACCGGAAGGTCTGGCGTCCGTGAATGACGATATGATGATTCTGGTGGTGGATGACCATCCGATTAACCGTCGCCTGCTGGCTGACCAGCTAGGATCGCTGGGCTACCAGTGCAAAACCGCCAATGACGGCGTGGATGCGCTGAATGTGCTGAGTAAAAATCATATTGATATCGTGCTAAGCGACGTCAACATGCCTAACATGGACGGCTACCGTCTGACGCAGCGCATCCGACAGCTTGGCCTGACGCTGCCGGTCGTGGGCGTAACGGCGAACGCGCTGGCGGAAGAGAAACAGCGCTGTCTGGAGTCGGGCATGGACAGCTGCCTGTCGAAACCGGTGACGCTGGACGTGCTGAAGCAGACGTTGTCGATTTACGCGGATCGCGTGAGAAAAACGAGAATATAAAAAAGGCCCGCAAGGGCCTTTTATGTTTTTCACCCTCTCCCTGTGGAAGAGGGATAGGGTGAGGGCATCAGGCCGCACACCCGTCCTGGATCAATCCTTATCCGATGCGCTCAGCGTAACGGAGGAGAGATAGTTCAGCAGGGCAATATCGTTGTCCACGCCCAGCTTCATCATTGCGGATTTCTTCTGGCTGCTGATGGTTTTAATGCTGCGGTTCAGCTTCTTGGCAATTTCGGTCACCAGGAAACCTTCGGCGAACAGGCGCAGAACTTCACTCTCTTTCGGCGACAGGCGTTTGTCACCGTAGCCACCCGCGCTGATTTTTTCCAGCAGACGAGAGACGCTCTCAGGCGTGAACTTCTTGCCTTTCTGCAGCGCAGCCAGCGCTTTTGGCAGATCGGTCGGGGCGCCTTGCTTCAGCACAATCCCTTCGATGTCCAGATCCAGCACGGCGCTCAGGATCGCCGGGTTGTTGTTCATGGTCAGAACAATGATCGAGATGTCCGGGAAGTGACGTTTAATATATTTGATGAGCGTGATCCCATCACCGTATTTATCCCCAGGCATGGAGAGATCGGTAATGAGCACGTGTGCATCAAGCTTTGGGAGGTTATTGATCAGTGCTGTAGAGTCTTCAAATTCACCGACTACATTCACCCACTCGATCTGTTCAAGTGATTTGCGAATACCGAACAGTACAATCGGATGGTCATCGGCAATAATTACGTTCATATTGTTCATGTATAAGGCTACCTTGCTACAGCAAGCTTTTGACGTAGGCGTCAATGTCGCTGATGTATTTTTCAATGCCAGAGGCATCTTTCTCACGAATTAGATGTTCCAGCGTTTCACATAACTGCTTGCCGGGAACCAGATTAAGCATGGCAAACACCCCTTTAAGCCGGTGTGCTGTCTGTGCCAGCGCTGCAAAATCATTCGCAGCGGACTCAGTATACAACCGCTTCACATCATCTGGTACTGTATCAACAAAGAGGGAATAATATCCGCTGGCGTGAAGCTCGGCATTTTCATTGCCGCCTAACGGGGATTCCGTTATCTCTTCCTGCGCCAGCTGCTCTTCTATTAGTTGTAGTACAGCTTCCTGCATCGCATTGCTTATATTAAAGTTGACGCGCAGCTGGCCAGGGCCGATTTTCCGCACGCCTGACTCATCATCGCTTAAAAGCAAGCCCGAGGCAGTAAGATTAGACGGATTATCAGTTAAAAACAGATCAAATTCTTGACTTGCCAGCCTTTCATCCGGCGTGATGCAGGTCGCGCCCCAGTTTTCGAGCTGACGAACCACAATATTGCGGATCTCGTTTGAGGTCACATCCACCATCACCACGACATCATCCAGCAGGCGTTCTTCATCTTCTTCCTGCGGATTGGCGGCCATTTTCACGTGCAGAGAGTAACGGGTGCCGAGCGATTCACGGGCCTTAATATTCAGATGGCCGCCGAGCTTACGCGCCAGCTGATCGCACAGCCAGAAGGTCAGGGCGTTAGCTTTGCCGTAATGATCGCTTTGCGTGTCATTCAGGAACGGGAAGTGCAGATTATCAATTTCACTCGCCGTGACACCTTCTCCGGTGTCCAGGATACGGAACGTCAGGCGATCCTCCGCCGACTCGTCGGTGCTCACTTCAAGGGTGATCTTGCCGATTTGCGTGGTGGTCACGGCGTACTGAATAATCATCAGAAGAATACGACGCAGCGCCTCGCGGTCGCCGTGACGTTCGTCATTGGCGGGTAAATGGTTGTTGATCAGCAGCTGCAGCCCTTTGCGCTTAATTACGGGCAGGACTTCGGGAACCACTTCATCGATCAGATCCTGAATGGAGAAGAGAGAAGGGGTGCCTTTCCAGAAATCATTCTCCAGCATGTTTGCCAGCTGGATCTCATCCACCATACGGACCAGCGAGTCGGCCTGGCAGGCGAGCTGGTGGCTTTCAGACGTGTTCAACGCCGCCGCCTGGGTCGCCAGCGTTTTTAACGGCTGCTTGAAGGCATCGCCAATATTCTGCATAAATGCCGCGCGTCCCTGCTGGTTCTTCTCATACAGCCTTTGCGCCTGCTTGAGCTTTTTATTCACCAGCACTTCGCGATCCTGATCGCGAATGATGAAGATTTGCGTACGAGGGGCCACCTGGCTGCGGAACTGACGGATCTCGTACAGTTCATTGTTAATGGTGGCCTGAATAACCCCCTGGTGCTGATCCGCCATGGCGGTGATGTTCTGCAGGTTAAGGTGCGGCAGCAGATGGTCAGCAATTTTATTGCTCATCACCGTGCGGTTCGCTTCCTGATCGTGAACTAACACCCCTAGCGGCAGCACGGAGACAATCTCTTCATTGAGCGCGCGCATTACGCGCAGCTCGTTGGTGTTGCCTGCGGAGACCGCAGACGCGTCGCTCTGGCGTCCCGGCTGGAAACGGAAGGTGCTGTAGCCAAACAGGGCCAGCGCCAGCAGGCCAATATTCAGCAGCAGCGGCAGCAGAATATTTTGCAGGGTATCAAGCAGCAGCGTGCCGAACGGTACCTGCCACACCAGTCGCATGCCGGTTGAGTTCAGCGACGAGGCAATTTCAATTTTTGAGCCGTTAAAGGAGATGGTGACGCTCTCTGCGGCCTCTTTGTCAGACGCCGCGCGCATGTTCTGGGTGCTGCTGTCTGGCTCCAGACGGAAGCTGTCGAGCGGCATATCCGGCGGGATCAAATCATTAATGGGTAAATCGAAGGCCACGACCGTCGCCAGATGTCCCGGCTGGTTAAAGGTGGTACGCAGGGTAAAATAGTGACCATTCTGCCAGGCCAGGCGGCGCAGCGATGAGAAGCTCTCACGTTCATCAAGGGCGTTGGCCTGCTGCAGCATTTCTGCCCGGCGGGAGTCGACAATGCTGCCGACCGTCGTCTCTTTAAATCCGGAGGAGAGATCCTTCAACGGCAGGGTCGAGATCAGGATCATGCTGTTGTCCTGACCGTTCAGATAGTACATCGACCACGGTACCGTTTCGGCGCCCCAGAGGGTATCGAGGTAGGTCGAAATACGCTGCGTCATCTCAAGGGTCGCGCTGTCGTGAGAGCCAAAGATAAGCGCCTCAGTCTTACGCTGCGGTTTTTCGAGATAGTAGACATCCTGCTTCAGCCGCGTCTCCTGAAGCCCATCCCCGGACGAGCTGGCAGGCGCTGCCGCAATATTGTCGTAAATCTGCCAGGTGGCGTAGCGCCAGGTATCAATGCGCTTGTGGACGGCGTGGGTAATATCCACCACCTGATAGCTCTTATCTTTTAGCCAGGCGTTAACCGCGCTCTGCACCATCACGCCCATTGTGACCAACAGCACCACGATCAAAAGAAGAAAGAAACGGGTGATGCTCCCGGGAAGGAGGGAGAATTTGCTCTGGGCGGTAGTTTCAGTCTGACTCATTGATATCTTTAACCCGTGATGGTCGTGCTCTGTGGCGATAGGGCAGTATAAAGGGTAATAACTGAATTTCCAGCGCCACTGTTCTGGAACAAGCGACTTTTTCGATGACCCGCGCGAGAGATGAAGTGCGCCTTAAATGTGTACAAGCACACAGGGCATGTACAAATAAAAAATCCATTTCGCCAGAAAATAGCACGAATTAACAAGAAATTAAGTTTTGAGCGAATTTTCCTGTTATGCAGAGGGGCTGGCGTGAATTTAGTTAATAGTCGTTACAATTACGGTGCGGTAGCACAAAAAAAGAAAAGTTACGTAAAGAAGGGTAAAAAAAAAACCGAATGCGATGCATCCGGTTGAATTAGGGATAAACAGACATTCAAAGCTGAATGACGGTAATAAATAAAGTTAATGATGATAGCGAGAGTTATTTTAGAGACTGGCGTCGATCTTGTTTTGTCATTCAGTGCGGTAACGTTTTTTATTTTAACTCTTTGATATATATTGGTTGTTTTTTCTTTTTGATTATAAGTGCTAAATTTCTAAGCTTTTTGTGCTTTGTAAAAGTTCCTTTTCATTTACACCTTGAAACATGTTGATAGATAAATGAAACATCTTCAAAGTTTTCGTATCATATTCGCATTGGATTATTCTGTAATTTTGCGGAGAATGAAATTGCCGACTGGTTAATGAGGGTTAACCAGTAAGCAGTGGCAATTATAAGGCATATAACAGAGGGTTAATAAAATGAAAGTTAAAGTACTGTCCCTCCTGGTACCAGCACTGCTGGTAGCAGGCGCAGCAAATGCGGCCGAAATTTATAACAAAGATGGCAACAAATTAGATCTGTACGGTAAAGTTGATGGTCTGCACTATTTCTCTGACGACAAGGGTGCTGACGGCGACCAGACCTACATGCGTCTTGGCTTCAAAGGCGAAACTCAGGTTAACGATCAGCTGACCGGTTACGGCCAGTGGGAATACCAGATCCAGGGTAACACCACTGAGAGCGACAACCAGTCCTGGACGCGTGTGGCGTTTGCCGGTCTGAAATTCGCTGAAGCAGGTTCTTTCGATTACGGTCGTAACTACGGCGTGATCTACGACGTAACTTCCTGGACTGACGTTCTGCCAGAATTTGGCGGCGATACCTACGGCTCAGACAACTTCCTGCAGTCTCGTGCTAACGGCGTGGCGACCTACCGTAACCAGGACTTCTTTGGTCTGGTGGATGGTCTGAACTTTGCGCTGCAGTATCAGGGTAAAAACGGTAGCGTAAGCGGCGAAAACGTCGGTGGACGCAGCCTGCTGAAACAGAACGGCGACGGCTACGGTGCATCCGTAACCTATAACCTGGGCGAAGGCTTCAGCGTGGGTGGTGCGATGTCCTCCTCCAAACGTACAGCTGACCAGAACGCACCGGGCGTTTATGGTAACGGCGATCACGCAGAAGTCTATTCTGGCGGCCTGAAATACGATGCCAACAACATCTACCTGGCTGCGCAGTACTCTCAGACCTACAACGCAACCCGCTTCGGTACTTCTAACGGCGACAGCCCGACTACCGCTTACGGCTTTGCTAACAAAGCGCAGAACTTCGAAGTGGTTGCTCAGTACCAGTTCGACTTCGGCCTGCGTCCATCCGTGGCTTACCTGCAGTCCAAAGGTAAAGACATCGAAGGTTACGGCGATCAGGATCTGCTGAAATATGTTGATGTGGGTGCCACTTACTACTTCAACAAAAACATGTCCACCTACGTGGATTACAAAATCAACCTGGTTGATGAAAATGAGTTCACCCGTCAGGCCGGTATCGGTACTGATGATATCGTCGCGCTGGGTCTGGTTTACCAGTTCTAATCGCGTCATCGTGTGACTAAGGGGCCGGATGGCCCCTTTTTTGTGCCTTTTTGGGGCCTCACAATGCAACCGTTTTGGTGTACTCTTGCCGCCCTGGCATGAGGATAATAATGAATGGACATGACTTTTTTACGCGCCAGCTTTCTGGCTATGCTTTTTTTCCTGACCGCGTGTGACGATTCCGCGCCCGTGGCGAAAACCGATGCACCCGCCGCGACGGTGCTCGAAGGCAAAACGATGGGTACCTTCTGGCGCGTCAGCGTGATGGGCCTGGATAAAACCCGCGTTGATGAACTTCGCGGTAAAATCCAGTCTCAGCTGGATGCCGACGATCAGCTGCTCTCAACCTATAAAAATGACTCGGCGCTGATGCGCTTCAATCTCTCCACCAGTACCTCCCTGTGGCCGGTGAGCGAAGCGATGGCCGATATCGTCACTGAATCAATGCGCGTGGGATATAAAACCAACGGCGCGATGGACGTCACCGTCGGGCCTCTGGTCAATCTCTGGGGATTTGGTCCCAACAAACAGCCGGTGACCACACCCGATCGGGCGGCCATTGATGATGCCCGCGCCCGGACAGGGCTAAAGCATCTGACGGTGATCAACCAGTACGGCCAGCAGTATCTGCAGAAAGACATCCCGGATCTGTTTGTCGATCTGTCGACGGTAGGTGAAGGCTACGCGGCGGATCATCTTGCCGCGCTGATGACGCAGGAAGGGATATCGCGCTACCTGGTCTCCGTGGGCGGCGCGTTAGTCAGCCGGGGCATGAACGCCAGCGGTAAACCGTGGCGCGTGGCGATTCAAAAACCGACCGATCGGCAAAACGCCGTGCAGGCCATAGTGGATATTAACGGGCACGGCATCAGCACGTCCGGGAGCTACCGTAACTATTACGAACTCGACGGGAAGCGTATTTCGCACGTGATTGACCCTCAGACCGGGCGTCCCATCACGCATAACCTGGTCTCGGTGACCGTGATTGCCCCTACCGCGCTGGAAGCCGATGCCTGGGATACCGGCTTAATGGTTCTCGGCCCGGAAAAAGCCAAAGAGGTGGTTCGTCAGGAAGGGCTGGCGGTTTATATGATCACTAAAGAGGGCGACGGGTTCAAAACCTGGAGCTCGCCGCAGTTCAACAGCTTCCTGGTGAACGACAAAAATTAAAAAGCAAGGTTGCGGGTTTTTTATCACTGGCGCTCATGCACGCTAAAGGTATGCTTGTAAGAGGAGCTGATGATGAAAAATCCAACCTACATGAACGATGAGGATCGCTGGCAGGCCGTTCTGGCTCGCGATCCACGCGCTGACGATCGGTTTGTCTTTGCCGTGCAGACGACGGGGATTTTCTGCCGCCCGTCCTGCCGCGCCCGTCATGCGCTGCGTAAAAACGTCTGCTTTTATCCCGATGTCCAGCATGCCATTCAGGCAGGGTTTCGCCCGTGCAAGCGCTGTATGCCGGACAAACGCGATCCGCAGCAGCAGAAGCTGGCGAAAGTGGAGCACGCCTGCCGTCTTCTGGAGCAGGATCCCGCGCTGACGCTGGAAGGCCTGGCGCAGCAGGTCGCCATGAGTCCTTTCCATTTCCATCGGCTGTTTAAGTCCGTCACCGGGATGACGCCAAAAGCCTGGCAGCAGGCGGCGCGGGGGCAACGTCTGCGCGCGGCGCTTGCGCAGGGAAACAAAATTACCGATGCCGTGCTGGCGGCAGGTTTTCCCGACAGCAGCACCTATTACCGCAAGGCCAACGACGCGCTGGGGATGACGGCGAAACAGTACCGCAAAGGTGAGGTATCGGTGCAGTACGCCATTGACGACTGTTCGTTAGGACGCTGTCTGGTCGCTGAAAGCGAGCGGGGGATTTGCGCGATACTGCTGGGCGACAGCGATACTGAATTAGCCGAAGAGCTGGCGACGCTGTTTCCAAACGCGGAGCCTGCTCCACGGGAAGATGCCTTTGCGCAGCGTATCCGTCAGGTCATTGCCAGTATTGATAACCGCGCGGCGCCGCTGGCGCTGCCGCTGGATATACGCGGCACCGCGTTCCAGCAGCGGGTCTGGCAGGCCCTTCGTGACATCCCCTGCGGGGAAACGGCCAGCTATCAGCAGGTGGCGCAGGCGATTGGCCAGCCCAACGCGGTGCGTGCCGTCGCCGGAGCCTGCGCGGCAAACAGGCTGGCGATTGTGATCCCCTGTCACCGCGTGGTTCGTAACGACGGCGCGCTGTCGGGCTATCGCTGGGGGGCGGCGCGAAAAGCACTATTACTGAAACGTGAGGCGAAACGCCGGGAGGGATAATGCTCGATCTTTTTGCGGATGCTGAACCCTGGCAGGAGCCGCTTGCGCCTGGAGCGACGATCCTGCGCCGCTTTGCACTCTCACGCGCGCAGGCGCTGCTTGCCGGCATAGAAGAGGTGACGGCCGTTTCACCGTTTCGCCATATGGTGACGCCGGGCGGCTACACCATGTCGGTAGTCATGGCCAACTGCGGGGAGCTGGGGTGGGCGACGAACGTGCGCGGCTATCTGTATGCCCCGAACGATCCCGCCACCGGCCAGCCGTGGCCCCCGATGCCGGCAGCTTTTCAGGCGCTCTGCCACGAGGCTGCCGTTGCGGCAGGTTACCCGGACTTCCGGCCGGATGCCTGCCTGATTAACCGCTACGCCGTCGGCGCGAAGCTCTCCCTGCATCAGGACAAAGATGAACCCGATCTGCGGGCGCCCATCGTCTCGGTATCGTTAGGTCTGCCCGCCGTCTTCCAGTTTGGCGGATTGCGCCGCAACGATCCGCTCAGGCGCATTATGCTGGAGCATGGCGACGTGGTGGTGTGGGGCAGGGAGTCACGGCTGTACTATCACGGCATTCAGCCCCTGAAGCCCGGGGTTCATCCCCTTACTGGCGAGTACCGCTATAATCTGACGTTCCGTCAGGCGGGATTGAGCAAACAAAAATAAGAATTATTCTTGATGTCCGCGCAGGGCAGTTTACACTGCTGGCTGATTTTTATTGTCCGGATTGCCTGCATGCAACTACTTCTTCTTGTCTGGCGTCAGTACCGCTGGCCCTTTATTGCCGTAATGGCCTTAAGCCTCGCCAGCGCCGCGCTGGGTATTGGCCTGATCGCGTTTATCAACGTGCGGCTAATCGAAATGGTCGATACCTCACTCTCGGTGCTGCCGGAGTTTCTCGGCCTGCTGCTGCTGTTGATGGCGGTTACGCTTGGCTCTCAGCTGGCGCTGACCGCGCTTGGCCACCATTTTGTTTTCCGCCTGCGCAGCGAGTTCATCAAGCGGATCCTCGACACGCAGGTTGAGCGCGTGGAGCAGCTCGGCAGCGCCTCCCTGCTGGCGGGGCTGACCAGCGACGTACGCGCGATTACCATCGCGTTTGTCCGCCTGCCGGAGCTGGTGCAGGGGATCATCCTGACCTTTGGCTCGGCGGCCTATCTCGCCTGGCTTTCGACAAAAATGCTGGCGGTGACCGCGGTGTGGATTGCCATCACCATCTGGGGCGGTTTCGTGCTGGTGTCGCGCGTCTATAAACACATGGCGGTCCTGCGCGAAACGGAAGATAAGCTCTATAACGATTACCAGACGGTGCTCGAAGGGCGTAAAGAGCTGACCCTCAACCGCGAGCGTGCCGAGCATATCTTCAATAACCTCTATATTCCGGACGCGCGCGAATACCGGCACCACATTATTCGCGCCGATACCTTCCACCTGAGCGCGGTGAACTGGTCCAACATTATGATGCTGGGCGCCATTGGCCTGGTGTTCTGGATGGCGAACAGCCTGGGCTGGGCTGACACCAACGTGGCGGCGACCTACTCGCTGACGCTGCTGTTCCTGCGTACGCCGCTGCTCTCGGCCGTCGGCGCATTGCCCACCTTGCTGAGCGCACAGGTGGCGTTTAATAAGCTCAAAAAATTCGATCTCGCGCCGTTCAAAGCCGAATTCCCGCGTCCGCAGGCTTTCCCGAACTGGCAGACCCTGGAGCTACGTAACGTCACGTTCCGCTATCAGGACAACGACTTCTCCGTGGGGCCGGTCAACCTGACGATTCACCGCGGCGAACTGCTGTTCCTCATCGGCGGCAACGGCAGCGGAAAATCTACGCTGGCGATGCTGCTCACCGGACTTTACCAGCCGCAGTCGGGCGAGATCCTGCTGGACGGCAAGGCGCTAAGTGCGGAGAAGCCCGAGGATTACCGCAAGCTTTTCTCAGCGGTATTCACTGACGTCTGGCTGTTTGACCAGCTGCTGGGGCCGGAAGGGCAGCAGGCCAATCCTGAGCTGGTGGAAAAATGGCTTACGCAGCTGCAGATGGCGCACAAGCTGGAGCTTCAGGACGGTAAAATCCTGAACCTCAAGCTCTCCAAGGGGCAGAAGAAGCGCGTGGCGCTGCTGCTGGCGCTGGCGGAAGAGCGTGACATCATCCTGCTGGATGAATGGGCGGCGGATCAGGATCCGCACTTCCGCCGCGAGTTTTATCAGGTGCTGCTGCCGCTGATGCAGGAGATGGGCAAGACCATTTTCGCCATCAGCCACGACGATCATTACTTCATTCACGCCGACCGTCTGCTGGAGATGCGCGACGGCAGGCTGAGCGAGCTGACCGGCGACGAGCGCGATGCGGCATCGCGTGATGCGGTGGCGCGTACGGCCTGATGCCCTCACCCTAACCCTCTCCCACAGGGAGAGGGGATAGATCGTGGCTGTAATGACGTTTTTTTCTCCACCTCGGCCCGTTGTTTATTCTTATTTACATATCCCCGCGCTATGCTTAACGCCAACTCATTTAATGGATTTATGATTGATGTCGGTATTAAAGAAAAACAGCGCCAGGCAGCGTGACCAGGAACGTGCGCGACTCATCTGGCTTCTCACGACAGATAAAGCGGTCACGTCTACGCTATTAGGCAAACTGACCCTGGCTGAGCAATATGATGTCGGCACCTTAGCCGACGATATTGCTGAGGTAGGTGCGCTGGTTGCTCATTTACCGCCGCCGGATCTGGCGGATACCCTGGAAGCGCTTCCTTCGGAAGAGCGTCACGCCCTGTGGCGCCTGGTGCAGGATCACGAGCGTGGCCAGGTCCTGCTTGAGGCATCCGAAAACGTCTGGGATGACCTGATCGACGAGATGAGCGACCGGGACATCCTCGACGCCCTGCAAACCCTGGATATCGACGAGCAGATTTACCTTGTACAGCACCTGCCGCGTAATCTGACCGGTCGCCTGCTGGCCTCTCTGCCTGCCGATGAACGCGCGCGCGTGCGTCAGGTGATGCACTACGAGAAAAACAGCGTTGGCGCGATCATGGAGTTTGGCGTTATCACGGTACGTCCGGACGTCACGCTCGGTACCGTACAGCGCTACCTGCGCCGCCTGGGCAAAATGCCGGACAACACCGATAAGCTGTTTGTCACCGCGCGGGATAAAACCCTGCTAGGCGAGCTGGAGCTGAAAACCATCCTGCTCAACAGCACACAGCGGAAGGTGAGCGAGGTGATGGAAAACGAGCCGATGGTCTTCTCCCCGGAAGACGATGCGGAAAAAGCGGCGCGTACCTTTGAACGTGATGACCTTGTGAGTGCGGCGGTCGTAGACTCCGTCGGCAAGCTGATGGGTCGTCTGACCATCGATGAAATCGTTGACGTGGTTTATGAAGAGACCGATAACGACCTCCGCGCGCTAGGCGGGATCAGCGCCGAAGATGACGTCCACGCCTCCGTCGGCAAGGCGGTGAAAACCCGCTGGGCGTGGCTGGCTATTAACCTGTGTACCGCCTTTATCGCCTCCCGCGTGATTGACGGCTTTGAACACACCATTTCGCAGCTGGTGGCGCTGGCATCGCTGATGCCTATTGTGGCCGGGATTGGCGGCAACACCGGAAACCAGACCATCACCATGATCGTCCGCGCGCTGGCGCTGGAAAATATTCAGCCCGGTAACTTCGCCTTTCTGATCTTCAGGGAAATGGGGGTGGCGCTGATCAACGGCCTGGTATGGGGCGGCATTATGGGCGGCATCACCTGGTGGCTGTATGACGATATGGCTTTAGGCGGCGTGATGATGCTGGCGATGGTGCTGAATTTGCTGGTGGCATCGATGATGGGCGTCATTATCCCGCTGACGATGACCAAACTGGGGCGCGACCCCGCGGTGGGGTCGAGCGTGATGATCACCGCCATCACCGATACCGGCGGCTTCTTTATTTTTCTTGGGCTGGCAACGATTTTTCTGCTTTAACCCGACGCTTAATCCGGGCGGGGATCAGTGCCATGACGATAATCCCGCCCAGTACGCCAACCGCCAGATTGCCGGTTGAAACCGTTGCGGCAACGGTCACCAGCATTACTACCGTTTCTGCAACCGGGGCATTTTTTATCGTGGCGGGCTGAAGGCTGTGCCAGCTGAAGGTTTTGACGGCGACAATCGCCATAATCCCCGCCAGCACCGCCATCGGGATTTTAGCCATCACTTCACTGAGTGCCGTCACCAGGATCAGCAGCACGATGCCCGCCGCAATGGTTGAAATGCGGCTTCGCCCTTTTCCCATCTCCACGTTAACGATGGTTTGTCCGATCATCGCGCAGCCCGCAATGCCACCGTAAAGCCCGGCCATGATATTTCCGACGCCCAGCCCGATGCTCTCGCGACGCTTGCTGGAGGGCGTAACCGTCAGTTCGTCCACCAGTTTTGCCGTCAGCAGGGATTCCAGCAGACCGACGAAGGCAATGCTCAACGCGCACGGCCAGATAATGCTCAGCGTTTGCAAATTAAGCGGCACCAGCAGCTGGGTAAATCCAGGCAGACCGCCAGTCATTGAGCCTTCATCACCGACGGTCGGCAGGATCTGACCGGTGGTGACGGTGAAAAGGGTTAACAGCACAATCGCAATCAGCGGGGAAGGGACGCTTTTAATATAGCGCGGCACCCACAGCACAATCAGCAGCGTCAGGACGAACAGGCCCACAATCAGCGGGCTTCGGCTCCAGAAATGCGGCACCTGAGCGAAGAAAATCAAAATGCCCAGGGCGTTAACAAATCCGGTCATCACCGACTGGGGAATAAAGCGCATCAGTCTTGCCATGCCCAGCACGCCAAACAAAATCTGGATCGCGCCAGCCATCAGCACGGCGGGAAGAATGTACTGTACCCCGTGCTGATGCACCATCGGGCCAATCACCAGCGCCACGGAACCGGCCGCAGCCGTGACCATCGCCGGACGACCGCCCAGCACAGAGAGAGTAAGACACAGCACCACGGAGGCGATCAGGCTAACCTTCGGGTCAACGCCCGCCACCACGGAAAATGAGATGACCTCGGGGATCAGCGCCAGAGCGGTAATTACGCCCGCCAGCGTTTCACGCGTCAGTTGTTTAGGAGAGCGCAGCACGCTGGCTACGCTGTCTTCAGGGGATACAGCAGAATGGGGTAAGGACATAACAGTTCGCTGGTTAGGGCAGGCTTCCGTGCGCGCGATCACAAAGTGCAGCATAGTAGCCATAAATTCCCCCTAATGCCAGTTGCGCGCCGCAATCCCCTACAAACAATCCATCATTAAATTTCACAATTACAATAATTTCGTAACCTTTAAACAATATTTAAAAGTTGTTACCGTGCCCACGCAGCTTTTTTCACCTGCAATTTCCACGCATCAAGCACTTTTACACTAAGGCATAAATTATGAAAAAAATGACTGCCATGCTCTTTTCTCTGGCCGTTGGGCTCAGCGCCGTCTCAATGGCAGCGAAAGCAGACGCACCAAAAGAGCAGGAAACGGACGTCCTTTTGATTGGTGGCGGCATCATGAGCGCCACGCTGGGAACCTATCTGCAAGAACTGCAGCCGGACTGGTCCATGACCATGGTCGAGCGCCTCGATGGCGTGGCGCAGGAGAGTTCGAACGGCTGGAATAACGCCGGTACGGGCCATTCGGCACTCATGGAACTGAACTATACGCCGCAGAAAAAGGACGGTTCCATTAGTATCGAGAAGGCGGTAGAGATCAACGAAGCGTTCCAGATCTCGCGTCAGTTCTGGTCTCACCAGGTCAACAGCGGCGTGATGCACGACCCGCACTCCTTCATCAATACCGTGCCGCACATGAGCTTTGTGTGGGGCGAGCAGAACGTGAATTTCCTGCGCGCGCGCTACGCTGCGCTGCAGCAGAGCACCCTGTTCCGCGGGATGAAATACTCTGAAGACCACGCGCAGATTAAAGAGTGGGCACCGCTGGTCATGGAAGGTCGTGACCCGAACCAGAAAGTGGCGGCGACCCGCACCGAAATCGGGACCGACGTGAACTACGGCGAGATTACCCGTCAGCTGGTGGCGTCCCTGAAGAAGAAAGATAACTTCAATCTGCAGCTCAGCACCGAAGTGCGCGGCTTTAAGCGCAATGCGGACAACAGCTGGAGCGTGACCGTTGCCGATCTGAAAAACAATGAAGCCGAGCACGTCATTAAGGCGAAGTTTGTCTTCATCGGTGCGGGCGGCGCGGCGCTGAAGCTGCTGCAGGAGTCCGGTATTCCTGAAGCTGACGACTACGCGGGCTTCCCGGTCGGCGGTCAGTTCCTGGTGTCCGAGAACCCGGAAGTGGTGAATCGCCATCTGGCGAAAGTGTACGGTCAGGCTTCCGTAGGCGCGCCACCGATGTCCGTCCCGCACATCGACACCCGCATGCTTGACGGTAAACGCGTGGTGCTGTTCGGACCGTTCGCGACCTTCTCCACCAAGTTCCTGAAAAACGGCTCACTGTGGGATCTGCTGAGCGCGACCACCACCTCTAACGTTAAACCGATGATGGACGTGGGGCTGGATAACTTCGATTTGGTGAAATACCTGATTAGCCAGGTGATGCTTTCTGATGAAGAACGCTTCGAGGCGCTGAAAGAGTACTATCCGCAGGCGAAGAAAGAAGACTGGCGTCTGTGGCAGGCGGGTCAGCGCGTGCAGATCATCAAGCGCGATCCGAAAGAGGGCGGCGTGCTGCGTCTGGGTACCGAAGTGGTGAGCGATAAGGATGGCACGATCGCCGCGCTGCTGGGTGCGTCACCGGGTGCGTCTACCGCTGCGCCAATCATGCTGCACCTGATGGAAAAAGTGTTTAAAGATAAAGTCGCCAGCCCGGAATGGCAGGCGAAGCTGAAAACCATTATTCCTTCCTACGGCACGAAGCTGAACGGTAACGTGGATGCGACGGAGCAGGAGCTGGAGTACACCAGCCGCGTGCTGCAGCTGCAGTACGTTAAGCCGCAGGCTGCGGACGCTGCACCGAAGGCGGAGCTGAAGCCTCAGCCGGAAAACAAACCGGTTGCGGATATTGCGCTGTAAGGTAAAAGCAAAACGGTAACATCCGTTACCGTTTTTAGCGTTTTCTCCCTCTCCCGGTGGGAGAGGGGTGGGGTGAGGGCACCAGAGCGCACCCTTTCCGGGTCGGGTAAGGCGAAGCCGCCACCCGACTTATTTTTAGCGTACTACCGCTTGTCCGACCGTCTCTTCTGCCTTCCACACGCGATATTTTACTTCCACGTTTTCAGGCGTATAAACCACGATCGGCAACTTGCTGTTGTAGCGCAGCAGGCTGTTGTCGCCCAGATACGCCGTCACAAATTTCTTTTCTTTCTTGCCGTCCGGGCAGGCCATCATGGTGGAAACCGGAGAGGTCACTTTATCAAAGACGTAATAGTCGTAGCCCCAGCCTTCCAGGGTTTTGCTTTCCAGCTGACCGCCCAGACGATGCTGATTGCAGTCCACTTCCAGCGTCTTGCCAATTAACAGTTCCACTTTGTAATTCGCTTCGTCCTGCTGAACCGGCAGCTGAATCACCTGACGCTTCATGCCTTTTTCCGCTTGCGGATAGGGGGCAACTTTTTCCAGCGGCTGCGCTTTTTGGGCGTCGCTGGCGAAAGCGCTGGTGCTGGCGCACGCGGCGGCGAGAAGCGCGATGGCAAATTTAGGTGCGTTTTTCATTTTCATTCCTTTATGTCAAAACGGTCCTGAACAGACTAACATAACGAGTATGAATGATTGGTGTGATTTACCTACATTTTCATTATATGTAGCGTAATAAACTTAATATTTACCGTTTTGGCAGGTGTTTGTACTGGTGTGGAGTGTGACGGGCGTTCGTGTTATTTTAGACCCTCTATAATGTTATTCATCTGTGAAAGGGAAGAGAGATGGTTCGTGCAAAACTGAAAACACCTGAAGGCCGCAAGTTCCTCCTGGCGCTACTTGTCGTGTTTATGATTGCTGCCGCCTGCGTCGGGCGGGCCACCATTGTTGGCGTCATCGAACAGTACAACATTCCTCTCTCCGCCTGGACTACCAGCATGTATGTGCTGCAGTCGGCGATGATCTTCGTTTACAGCCTTGTCTTCACCGTTCTGCTGGCAATCCCGCTGGGCATTTTCTTCCTGGGCGGACGTGAAAAACACTAAGCGTTTATCTGCTATAAGAAGCCAGCCTGCGGGCTGGCTTTTTTACAGGCAATAAAAAAACCAGCCATAAGAGGCTGGTTTTCAATGTATTTTTGGTCGGCACGAGAGGATTTGAACCTCCGACCCCCGACACCCCATGACGGTGCGCTACCAGGCTGCGCTACGTGCCGACGCATAAAAAGATACTACTCGATTCCGTTTCGAATGCAAGGGAATCTGTCGCTAACTGGTTTATAATTAATCAGTTAGCGATAAAACGTTTCTCATCCGTCAGGACCTGCAGCAGCAGGCTAAGCTGTGGTTTCTGGTCCTTCAGCCGTTCACCCTGCAGATTATAGGTCTGATAGTTCCCGTTGCTGTTCAGCACCAGCGTCAGCTTCGGCGTGGTCACCACCAGCGTGTTGCCGTCAGCTGCTGTCACCCAGTTATGGCGGCGCGTGGCGCTGAAGAGATCCTGCCCCTGGGAATACTCGTTTGCTGGCGTACTGACGTGCAGCAGGCGCTGCATCAGGGTCGTCATAACGTCTTTATGTTCTGTGAGCATATTGATGCGCTGCGCCGGCGTTCCCGGCCAGTGGATCACCAGCGGAACGTGCAGGTTTGGACGTGACCAGCTCATGCTCTTCGTCTCGTCGCCTAACGGTACGCCATGCCCCGCGGTCACGATCACGACCGTGTTATCAAGCTTGCCCGATTCACGTAGCGCGTCAAGCACGCGGCCAATCTGTGCGTCAACATCGCTGGCCGCGCGGCCGTAGCGGCGCGCAAAGCCAGCCTGGTTGCTGTCGTTAAGCGTCGTGCCGTTAAAGGCCACCCACGAGAACCAGCGGTTATCTTCCTGCGCATAGCGATTCAGCCAGTTTATCCACTGGTTTGCGGTCTGGGCATCAGACTGGCTCTGCGCGGCAGGCAGTGAGAAATCAGAGAGCAGCGCCTGGCGGTACAGTGAACTGTTGAAGCCGTCCGATGAGAACAGCCCTAACTGATAGCCCTGCTGATTAAGCCCGGTGATCAGCGCCGCAGGAATGCGCGCAGACAGCACGCCGTCCATGTATCCGGCAGAAATGCCGTAGAACAGGCCAAAGATACCCGCATCGGTTGAGTTACCTGAACTCATATGCTGGGTAAACGACACGTTCTGACTCGCGAAATCGGCCAGCGCAGGCATCTGCTTCTCGTAACGGGAATAGTTCAGGCCATCGACGGTAATCAGCAGGACGTTTTGCCCGCGACCCATATCGCGATAGCGCAGATCGCTCAGCGGATACTGCACGCTAACCGCTTCCGGATTACCCTGTTCGACCAGACGGCGCTGATACTCCTGGGCATCAAGCAGGCCGTGCTTCTCAAGGAAACGACGGGCCGTCATCGGATAAGAGAGCGGCAGGTTAGCGCGCTGCATGGTAATAGGGCGGTAGAAGTTCGCATCCGCCCAGATATACATGATGTGCGAACTGATAAATGAGACGAAAAAGAGCGCGGCGACGGGCTTCGCGTAATGGCGGCGTCGGGTCAGGCTGCGGAGCTTTTGCCAGCTCCAGGTGGCAAACAGCATCTCGATCAACAGGATCACCGGGACGCTGATGAACATCAGCTGCCAGTCGCGGGCCGTTTCGTTCTGGTCCGGGTTTATTACCAGTTCCCAGACGATAGGGTTGAGATGCAGGTGGAAACGGGTGAACACTTCACTGTCGATAAGCAGCAGCGTCATCCCCACCGTCGCAAGGATTGCGGACAAGAACCGCATCAAACGCTGCGACATGACGATAAACGTCAGAGGAAACAGGATCAGCAGATAGGTGGCGAAGACCAAAAAGCTAAAGTGACCGACAACGCTTATCCAGGAGTAGATACGCCCGGTTAGCGTTGTGGGCCAGTCTGCGACAAACAGATAACGACAGCCAATTACCGTCGCTAGCAGAATGTTGAACAGGGCAAACCAGTGTCCCCAGCTGACCATCTGGGAGACTTTTTCACGGTAGCGCTGACGATTCGTCACCATAAACTGTTGTTCGTTTCCCTTAATGGGCCTGGTCGTTGCTGACGGATGACTGTAATGCCTGGGCGAAAGATTTGGCGATCGCCTGACGCTGAGCCGGAGCAACGCTGGTGTTGATAAGGTTGGTGACCATATTTCCCAAAACCATCAGGGAGAGATCGGTCGGCGTTTTCTGTTTTTCCAGTACGTTGACCAGCTCACTGAGCAGTTGTTCAACGTGTTCATCACTGTAGCGGGAATGTTGTGGCATAAATCAAAATCAGTTTGTTGATGAAAGGGCAACATATTACCGTAGCAACAGCTTTTTTTCCCCTTTTTTATCTGTTGTTGCACACATGTCCTGGTGGTGGTTGAATACCGCCCGGTCTAAAAGGAGAGTTTATCATGAGTCTGGAAATCAACCAGATTGCCTTGCACCAGCTTATCAAGCGTGATGAGCAAACCCTTGAAGTGGTGCTACGCGATTCGTTACTGGAACCCACGGCAACCGTTGTGGAAATGATGGCAGAGCTGCATCGCGTCTACAGCGCTAAAAATAAAGCCTATGGTCTGTTCAGCGAAGAGAGTGAGCTGGCCGATAGCCTGCGCCTGCAGCGTCAGGGCGAAGAGGATTTCCTGGCGTTTAGCCGTGCGGCAACCGGGCGTCTGCGCGACGAGCTGGCAAAATATCCGTTCGCCGACGGCGGCATCGTCCTGTTCTGCCACTATCGTTATCTGGCGGTCGAATATCTTCTGGTCAGCGTGCTGAACAACTTAAGCAGCATGCGCGTGAACGAGCAGCTGGACATCAGCTCCACGCACTATCTGGATATCAACCATGCGGATATTGTGGCGCGTATTGATTTGACCGAGTGGGAAACCAACCCGGAGTCGACCCGCTACCTCACCTTCCTGAAGGGGCGCGTGGGCCGTAAGGTGGCCGATTTCTTTATGGACTTCCTCGGCGCCAGTGAAGGCCTGAACGCCAAAGCGCAGAACAAAGGGTTGCTGCAGGCCGTTGATGACTTTACGGCTGAAGCGCAGCTCGATAAATCTGAACGCCAGACCGTACGCCAGCAGGTTTACAGCTACTGCAACGAGCAGCTGCAGGCGGGGGAAGAGATTGAACTAGAGTCGCTGTCAAAAGAGCTGGCGGGCGTCAGCGAAGTGAGCTTCCAGGAATTTACCGCGGAGAAAGGCTATGAGCTTGAGGAGAGCTTCCCGGCGGATCGCAGCACGCTGCGTCAGTTAACCAAATTTGCCGGCAGCGGCGGTGGGTTAACCATCAACTTTGACGCCATGCTGTTAGGTGAACGCATCTTCTGGGATCCGGCCACCGACACCCTGACCATCAAAGGTACGCCGCCGAACCTGCGCGATCAGCTTCAGCGCCGCACCTCTGGCGGTAAATAACAGCCATAAAAAAACCCCGCAGCTGCGGGGTTTTTTTTCGACTGGTTTGCGATTACGCGCGAACGAAGTCGATGTGAGTCAGTTTTGGCTTGAACGCGTGACGCTGAACGGCCTGAACCTTCACTTTTTCTTCTTTACCGCCAACAACGATGGTCAGAACTTCGCTGTAGAACTCAGCTTTGTTCTGCATGTTCCATACTTTGTCGTGATCCAGTTCGATAGCAACTGGAGCAGCTTCGCCACCGTAAACGATAGCCGGGAACTTGTTAGCGGTACGCAGGCGGCGGCTCGCACCCTTACCCTGCACGTTACGTACTTCTGCTTCGATAGTGAACATTGATTTCTCTCTGTATTTAAAACCCTACTACAGGCGACCCAGCAGCAGGTGAGTGTTCTGCTCCACGGATGTGAAGCGGGCGGCATTTTATACTCAAATGCCCCGCACATCAATGAAAAGTCCCGTTAACCGCGCAATTCATTTGCCCGACGGAAGCGGCCTTCATAGTCAAAGACCTTCTCGCGAACCTGCCAGAACTGGCCTTTCTTGCGGGCGACCACGAAGTCGGGGTGGCGCAGCAGCACCTGCTGATGAACGATATCCGCGACGGTTATCCAGCGCAGCGGCACGCCAGGCGTACGGGTATGCGGGCGGATGAAGAGCTGCTCAAATGCCGTGCGCTGGGCAGGCGTCTGAACCCTGAACCGTTCGCTGACGTCGGCGCCATCCTCGTCGTAATAGGTGATTTTCAGCCATTCGCCTTTTTCATCCGCGCCGGGCTGCAGCGCCATGCCGGAGCAGCGCAGTACCAGCGCATCCTTCAGCTTCAGCGCCGCTTTCAGCATGTCGTCCGGGTCGACAAGCACCGTGTCGCACTCGCGGCAGCGGCGGGCGGCGATGTCGTTTTCGGCGTTGCACTGCGGGCAGTTTTTGAAGCGGAAGCGGAAATCGCACTGCTCGCGATGTCCCTCATCATCTTCAAACCAGCCCTGACAGCGGCGGCCAAAGTGTTCAATCAGCGTGCCGTCGGCGGTGGTTTTCCCCCAGAAGGTGTTGGCAAAGCCGCAGGCCGGGCAAAACACCTGCACCGGCACGTTGTCGCTTTTGCCTTTCGGCGTGCCCACTTCGGGGGAGTAGAGATCGTGCGGGTTACCCGCGTAATCGAGGATCAGACAGTCGGTTTTTCCCGGGGCCAGGCGCAGGCCGCGGCCGACAATCTGCTGATACAGGCTGACGGATTCGGTAGGGCGCAGAATGGCGATCAGATCCACGTGCGGGGCATCGAAACCGGTAGTCAAAACAGAGACGTTGACCAGATAGCGAAACTGCTGCGCTTTGAAGGCCTCAATCAGCCTGTCGCGCTCCGGGCCGGGCGTTTCGCCAGTGATCAGCGCCGCGTCGTCAGCGGGCAGCAGGCCGGTGATTTCGCGCGCGTGCTCAACGGTGGCGGCAAAAATCATGACCCCTTTGCGCGTCTGCGCAAATTCTTCGATCTGGCTAATGATGTGCGGCGTGATCCGCTTTTGCTTTTTCAGCTCCTGATTGAGGTCAGCTTCGCTGAACAAGCCGTTGTTCTGCGGCTGCAACCGGCTGAAATCATACTGCACCACCGGCATATCCAACCGCTCGGGCGGCGTCAGGTAGCCGTGCTTAATCATGTAGCGCAGCGGAAGTTCATAGATACAGTCGCTGAACAGCGCTTTCTCGTCGCCGCGCACCATGCCGTGATAATGAAAGCGATAGATCCAGCCTTTGCCCAGGCGAAACGGGGTGGCCGTCAGGCCGAGCAGGCGTAAGTGAGGGTTCACCTCTTTAAGGTGAGTGAGGATTTGCTGATACTGGCTGTCGTCGTCATCGCTGATGCGGTGACATTCGTCGACAATCAGCAGCGAAAACTCGCTGCGGAACAGATCCAGGTTGCGGGCCACCGACTGTACGCTGCCGAAAACCACTTTGCCGTGGCTCTCTTTGCGCTTCAGCCCGGCGGCGAAAATGTCGGCTTCCAGCCCCAGCGCGCAATATTTGGCATGGTTTTGCGCGACCAGCTCTTTGACGTGCGCCAGCACCAGCACGCGACCGCGCGCCAGGCGGGCCAGCTCGGCAATGACCAGGCTCTTGCCTGCACCGGTCGGGAGGACAATGGCCGCCGGTTCCCGGTGTTTGCGGAACCAGGCGAGGGTCGCGTCAACGGCTTCCTGCTGATAGGGACGAAGTGTAAAAGTCATAGGGTCTCGGTTTCGTTATTCCGCACATATACCCGTCATACTTCAAGTTGCCTTTGCGTTGGCTGCACTCGTTCACCCCGGTCACTTACTTATGTAAGCTCCCGGGGATTCACTCCTTTGCCGCCTTCATGCAACTCGAATTATTTAGGGTATAGATAGTATGCCACGAAACTTTTTCCCTTGAGTGGCGCAACCAGACCATTATACTGAACCGTTCCTGACTGCTTCTTTTTTCGGACGCACGGTCCGACTTCCAGCACCATTAAGGCTAAAAAGATTTCATGCGACTTGATAAGTTTATCGCTCAGCAACTCGGCGTAAGCCGCGCTATTGCCGGGCGCGAAATACGCGCCAGCCGCGTTACCGTGGATGGCGACATTGTGCGAGACAGCGCGTTCAAACTCCAGCCTGACCATCAGGTTGAGTACGACGGCAATCCGCTGACCCAGCAGCACGGTCCCCGCTATTTCATGCTCAATAAGCCGGAAGGCTATGTCTGCTCAACGGACGATCCGGATCACCCGACGGTGCTCTATTTCCTCGACGAACCGGTTGCGCATAAGCTGCACGCCGCGGGCCGCCTCGACATCGACACCACCGGTCTGGTGCTGATGACCGACGACGGTCAGTGGTCGCACCGCATTACTTCCCCGCGCCACCACTGCGAGAAAACCTATCTGGTCACGCTGGAGTCGCCGGTTTCTGATGACACGGCAGAGCAATTCGCGAAAGGCGTTCAGCTGCATAATGAAAAAGATCTGACTAAACCCGCCGTGCTTGAGGTCATCACCCCGACGGAGGTCCGTCTGACCATCAGCGAAGGGCGCTACCATCAGGTGAAACGTATGTTTGCCGCCGTGGGTAACCACGTTGTGGGCCTGCACCGTGAACGCATCGGTGCGATTGCGCTCGATCCCGACCTGGCGCCCGGTGAATATCGTCCGCTGACGGAAGAAGAGATTGCCAGCGTCGGTCTGCCTTCGCACTAATTTCAGGAGAACCCTGTGACCACCAGGCCACACTCGTCGTTCAAAATTGTCTTCATTCTTGGCCTGCTGGCGATGCTGATGCCGCTGTCTATCGACATGTATCTGCCTGCGCTGCCTGTGATTTCCGCGCAGTTTGGCGTACCGGCAGGCAGCGCGCAGATGACGCTCAGCACCTATATTCTCGGTTTCGCGCTCGGACAGCTGCTGTATGGCCCAATGGCCGACAGCCTGGGGCGCAAACCGGTGATTCTGGGCGGGACGCTGGTCTTTGCGGCCGCTGCGGTCGCCTGTGCGTTGGCGCAGAGTATCGATCAGCTGATTATCATGCGCTTCCTGCACGGGCTGGCCGCTGCCGCGGCGAGCGTGGTGATCAACGCCCTGATGCGCGATATCTACCCGAAAGAAGAGTTCTCCCGCATGATGTCGTTCGTCATGCTGGTGACGACGATTGCGCCGCTGGTGGCACCGATGGCCGGTGGGGCGGTGCTGGTGTGGTTTAGCTGGCACGCAATTTTCTGGATCCTGGCGCTGGCCGCGCTGCTGGCTTCGGCGATGATTTTCTTCTTTATTGATGAAACGCTGCCCGTCGAGCGCCGCCAGAAATTTCATATTCGGACCACGATAGGTAACTTTGCCTCGCTGTTTCGCCACAAGCGGGTGCTGAGCTACATGCTGGCGAGCGGATTCAGCTTCGCCGGAATGTTCTCCTTCCTGAGCGCCGGGCCGTTTGTCTATATCGAGCTGAACCACGTTTCGCCGCAGCACTTTGGCTATTATTTTGCGCTCAATATCGTCTTCCTGTTTGTCCTGACCATCATTAACAGCCGCTTTGTCCGACGCGTCGGGGCGCTGAACATGTTCCGCGCCGGGCTGTGGATCCAGTTTGTGATGGCGGTCTGGCTGGTGGTGAGCGCGTTCCTGGGCGTGGGCTTCTGGGCGCTGGTGATCGGCGTGGCGGCCTTTGTCGGCTGCGTGTCGATGATCTCGTCCAATGCGATGGCGGTGATCCTCGACGAGTTCCCGCACATGGCGGGAACCGCATCGTCTCTGGCGGGAACCTTCCGCTTCGGAATTGGTGCCATCGTCGGGGCGTTACTCTCTATGGCGACTTTTACTACGGCCTGGCCCATGCTGTGGGCGATGGCATTTTGCGCATCCAGCTCTGTTCTCTTCTGTCTTTACGCCAGCCGGCCGCGAAAAGCGGCACACTAACGCGCAGATAAGGCCCGAAAGGGCCTTTTTTGTTGACACACATCAACCAAACTCGCGTTCGTTTATCCCGTGTTTGTTTATTTTATGTAAAATCTATTTATGTAAAAAGTCACATCATTGTATTCAAAAAGGTTGAGTTAGATCGCAGAAACGGGTACATATAGCGCCGACGCGAGCCTCGATACCGATAAAAAAGCGCTGAATAGTGCAGGTTGGCGATGATGTGTTACTATAAATGTAAATAAATTGTGAAGTAAATTTTGCTTCCGGGGAACGAACGTGAATACATTACAACTCTCCATTGTCCATCGCTTGCCCCAGAGCTATCGCTGGTCGGCGGGTTTTGCAGGTTCGAAAGTTGAACCGATTCCGCAAAGCGTCGCGGGCTGTGAGAATTGCCTGGTGGCGCTCAAGCTGCTGAGCCCGAGCGACGAAAATGCGTGGCGGGTGATGGAGCGTCTCAGCCAGGCCCTGACGGATATCGAAGTGGACAGCTCCGTACTGGAGTGCGAAGGGGAGCCGTGCCTGTTTGTGAAAAGCCAGGACGAATTCGCCGCGACCTGCCGTCTGAAAAACTTTGGCGTTGCGATTGCTGAGCCTTTCTCCGGCCAGTATCCGTTTTAAGCGCTAGTCTGCCGCGAGCAGCTGGCGCGTGTAGCTCTGCGTTGGCGCAGTAAATACGCGCTGGCAATCACCCTGTTCGACCACCTCACCCTGTCGCAGCACAATCACCTGATGGCATAGCGCCCGAACCACCTGTAGATCGTGGCTGATAAAGATATAGGCCAGCCGGTGCTTTTCCTGTAGCCCTTTGAGCAGCGCCAGGATCTGCGCCTGGACGGTTCTGTCCAGAGACGAGGTCGGCTCATCCAGAATAATCAGCTCCGGTTTCAGGATCAGCGCGCGGGCGATGGCGATACGCTGGCGCTGTCCGCCGGAAAATTCCGCAGGGTAGCGGTGGCGGGTGTCGGGATCTAAGCCCACTTCCGCCATCACCCGCATGACCTCCTGTTCCCGCTGCTGCGCGCTCAGGCCAGGCTGGTGAACGCGCAGGCCCTCTTCGATAATCTGCAACACGCTGAGGCGCGGGTTAAGCGAGGAGTTGGGATCCTGAAACACCACCTGCATGCGCGGACGTACGGGCAGCATCTGGCGGCGGTTCCAGCGGTGCAGCGGCATATCGTCAAACAGGATCTCGCCCTGAGAGGCAATTAAGCGCAGCAGCGCCAGACCGGTAGTGCTTTTCCCCGAACCGGATTCGCCCACCAGCCCCAGGGATTCACCCGGTCGCAGCGAGAAGCGGATGTTTTTCAGCACCGGATTCTGGTCGACGATGCGCCGCAGAATGCCTCTGCGGATCGGGAACGAGACGGATAAATCATCGACGCGCAGCAGCGGTGTGCTGTCTGCCGCGAGTGGCACCGGGTCGCCGGAAGGCTCGCTGTCGAGCAGGCGCTGCGTATAGGGATGCTGCGGCGCGCTCAGCAGCGTGGACGCGATATTCTGTTCAACGCAGCGCCCGTTTTGCATGACCGCGACGCTGTCGGCCAGCTTTTTCACGATGCTCAGGTTGTGCGTGATAAACAGCAGGCTCATGTCCAGCTCGTCACGCAGCTCCCGTAAGAGCGTAAGAATTTGCGCCTGCACCGTGACGTCCAGCGCCGTCGTTGGCTCGTCGGCAATTAACAGCTCGGGGCGCGTGAGGAGGGCCATGGCGATCATCACCCGCTGGCGTTCACCGCCGGAGAGCTGATGTGGAAAATCATTCAGCCGTTTGGCCGCGTTGCGTATGCCCGTTCGTTCCAGACAATCCAGAATTTCGCCCCGCGCGGCCTCTTTGCGCATCCCCCGGTGCAGGGAGAGCACCTCATAAAGCTGTTTTTCCAGGGTATGGAGCGGGTTAAGGGAAACCATGGGCTCCTGAAAGATCATAGCAATCTTATTGCCGCGAATACCGCGCAGGGTATGTTCGTCAGCGTGCAGCAGCGAACGACCGTGGAAAAGAATATCCCCTTGCGGATAGCTTACGGGCGGAGAGGGCAGCAGACGCAGGATGGAGAGCGCCGAGACGCTCTTGCCTGAGCCGGATTCCCCCACCAGCGCCAGCGTTTCACCGCGCTGGATCTGCAGCGACAGGTCGGTGACCACGGTGCGGGTCTCGCCCTGCTTCGAGAAGGCAATCGACAGGTTATCAATACTGAGAAGAGGCTGCGTCATCTTATACCGCCTTGTTGGGATCGAAGGCATCGCGCACGGCTTCGCCAATAAAAATCAGCAGCGAAAGCAGCACGGCCACGGAAAGAAAGGCGGTGATGCCCAGCCACGGTGCCTGCAGGTTGTTCTTGCCCTGCAGCAGCAGTTCGCCGAGCGACGGCGACCCCAGCGGCAGGCCGAAGCCCAGAAAGTCCAGCGAGGTGAGGGTAGTAATGGAGCTGCACAGAATAAACGGCAGGAAGGTGAGGGTCGCCACCACGGCGTTAGGCAGCATATGGCGGAAGATGATCCCCCGGTCGCTTACCCCAAGCGCCTGCGCGGCGCGGATATAGTCGAAATTACGGGTGCGCAGAAACTCTGCCCGCACCACGCCGACCAACGCCATCCAGCCAAACAGAACGGTGATGCCCAGCAGCCACCAGAAGCCCGGCTGCACCACGCTGGAAAGCAGAATGATCAGAAACAGCGTTGGCATACCGGACCAGACTTCGATGATACGCTGCCCCCACAGGTCAATTTTCCCGCCGTAGTAGCCCTGAACGGCGCCGGCCACCACGCCCATTACGCTGGAGAAGACGGTCAGCATCAGCCCAAAAAGAATCGAAATCCGCGTACCGTAGAGGATGCGCGCCAGCACGTCGCCGCCGTTGGCGTCCGTTCCCAGCCAGTTTTGCGAAGAAGGCGGAGAAGGGAAGGGGGTTGTGGTCGCGAAGTTAATGCTGTTGGCGCCAAAGCGCACCGGCGCCCAGAGGGCCCAGCCGTGCTGTTCTATCTGCTGGCGCAGCCACGGATCCTGATACTCCGCAGGCGTGGCAAACGGGCCGCCGAAGTCGCTTTCACTGTAGTTAGCCAGTACCGGCACGTACCAGCGGTCGTTAAAGTGCACCAGCAACGGTTTGTCGTTGGCGATCAGCTCCGAACACATGCTCAGGACAAACAGGACGGCAAAAATCCACAGCGACCAGTAGCCGCGGCGGTTGTGACGAAAACGGGCCCAGCGGGCCTGGTTGACGGGGCTTAAACGCGGCATCAGCGGCCCTCAAAATCAATTCGGGGATCGACCAGCGTATAGCTGATATCGCTGATGATATTCAGCAGCAGGCCAATCAGGGTGAAAATATAGAGCGTACCGAACATTACCGGATAATCGCGCGACACGGTGGCTTCGTAACCCAGAAGGCCGAGACCGTTGAGCGAGAACATTACCTCAATCAGCAGCGAGCCGGTAAAAAACATGCTGATGAACGTGGCCGGAAATCCGGCAATCACCAGCAGCATGGCGTTGCGGAAAACGTGTTTCCACATGATTTGCTTTTCGCTGACCCCTTTGGCGCGGGCGGTGACGACATACTGCTTGCGGATTTCATCGAGAAAGGCGTTTTTGGTCAACATGGTCAGGGCGGCAAACCCGCCGATCACCGTTGCCAGCACCGGCAGCGTGATATGCCAGAGATAGTCGGTGATTTTCTGGTACCACGGCAGCGTGCTGAAATCGGCGGAGACCAGCCCCCGCAGCGGGAAGATGTCGAAATAGCTGCCCCCGGCAAAGAAGACGA
Source organism: Enterobacter sp. 118C5 (assembly GCF_034107645.1). Lineage (NCBI taxonomy): Bacteria > Pseudomonadati > Pseudomonadota > Gammaproteobacteria > Enterobacterales > Enterobacteriaceae > Enterobacter > Enterobacter sp. 118C5. The sequence continues at coordinate 145,487 of NZ_JAWNEU010000008.1, forward strand.
TCAGCAGAACGGCAAACAGAAACGCCGGAATAGCATAGCCGATGATGATGAAGGTGCTGCTCCAGATATCGAAGCGGCTGCCGTTGTGCACCGCTTTTCGGATCCCGAGCGGTATAGAGACCAGATAGATAATCAGCGTCCCCCACAGCCCCAGCGTGACCGAGACCGGCAGGCTTTGCTTGATCAACGTTAACACGGAGGCACTGCGGAACAGGCTATCGCCAAAATCAAAGCGGATATAATCCCAGAGCATTTTGAAATAGCGCTCGTGAATCGGCTTATCAAAGCCGTAGCGGTGGGTGATCTCGGCGATCACCTCAGGATCCAGCCCGCGCCCGCCGCGGTAGTGGCTTTCACTGATATTCCCCACGCCGGTGCGCGCATGGCTGGCACCCATGCCTTCTCCGCCGCCGCCGGGCATGCCGCCGCTGTTGCCAAACTCAATGGCGGCAATGGCCTGGTCGACCGGCCCGCCCGGGGCAATTTGCACGATAAAAAAGTTAATGGTGATGATGGCCCACAGAGTGGGAATGACCAGCAGAAGACGGCGTATTAAATAGGCACCCATGGTAATTCCTTATCGCCGCTCGGCGGGCAGTCTGGCGGCTTTATTTACGTCATACCACCAGGTGTCAAAGCCCAGGGAATAGACAGGGCGCACGGCAGGCACGGAGAACTTGTCCCAGCGCGCAAGGCGGTCTTCGCCCATATACCACATGGGCAGCATGTAGTAATTCCAGGTTAACACCCTGTCGAGGGCGCGACCGAGCGGCAGGAGCTTGTCTTTATCACCCTGCGCCGCCACAATTTTCGCAATCAGGGCATCAATCGCCGGGCTTTTTACGCCTGGCGCATTGTACGAAGAGTCGATGTAGCTGGAGGCCCAGGAGATTTGCAGGTCCGAGCTGGGCCACGGCTGCGCGGGCCACAGGCGCTGCATCATGTCGTAATCACGGCTGCGCATTCGGTTTGTGATCTGCGCGTTATCAACCTGGCGAATGTTCATGGTGATCCCCAGCCGCGCAAGGTTGTGCTTAAACGGCAGTACCCACTGATCGTTGCCGCCGGAGGAGAGCAGCAGCTCAAAGCTTAAAGGCTTGCCGGTTTTCGCATCGACGCGTTTCTGGTTCTTCAGCTGCCAGCCTGCTTCATCCAGCAGCTTGCTGGCCTTCAGCAGGTTGTCCCGGTCGTAACCGTCACCCTTTGAGGCGGGCGGCTGAAACACCGAGGTAAACACCTCCGGCGGCACTTCCGCTTTCAGCGGCGCCAGCAGGACCAGTTCCTCGGCTTTCGGGTAGTCGCGTGCGGCATATTCGGTATTCTGGAAATAGCTGTTCGCACGGCTGTACGCCCCGTAAAACAGCGCTTTGTTCATCCATTCAAAATCAAAGGCCAGGGAGATTGCTTCCCGAACGCGGCGGTCTTTAAATACCGGGCGCTGAATATTAAACGCCAGCCAGCGCGTGTCCTGGGCGGATTCGTTTTTATGCTCGTCTTTCACGATGTAGCCTTTCGTGAAGTTTTTACCGATATAGCGGGTCGCCCAGTTTTTGGCGCTGTTCTCCACGCGCAAATCGAAGGCGCCGGCTTTGAACGCTTCAAACGCTACGTTATCGTCGAGATAGTAGTCATAGCGAAGGGTGTCGAAATTCCAGCGCCCGCGGTTTACCGGCAGGTTAGCCGCCCAGTAATCTTTCACGCGGGAATAGACGACGTACTGCCCCATGCGCCAGTCGGTAATGCGGTAAGGGCCGCCCGCCAGCGGCGGCGTGGAGAGCGGGTCGCTTAACTTATGGTTTTTCCAGAACGATTCAGGCATTACCGGCAGCGAGAACAGGCTGAGCATATTCTCTTTATTTGGTTCGCTCAGCTCAATGCGTACGGTGAGGGGCGCAATGGCGCGCACCGTTGTGCCTTTATACACAATGCGGAACTGGGGAACGCCTTCGGTCATAAATTTATGAAACGTAAAGGCCACGTCGCTGGCCTTGACCGGCGTGCCGTCGTGAAAGCGGGCCCGGGGGTTTAGGATAATTTCGGCCCAGGCGAAGTTATCCGCGTAGCGCACGTTATCGGCAATCAGCGGATAATAGCTGCCGGGTTCATCATCAGACGTAACAAAAAGCGTGTCATAGAGCGATTCCGTTCGCGCCGCGGCCACGCCGCGCAGGGCGAAGCGGTTAAAGTTGTCGAACGTTCCCGTTGCCGAGAGCGTGACTTTTCCACCCTTAGGGGCGGCAGGATTGACGTAATCGAAGTGCGTAAAATTGACCGCGTATTTTGGCTCGCCAATCACGGCGAACGCGATGTTCTCTTTGATGGTTTGCGCCTGGCTGGACAGGCTCACGACTGCCAACCAAAGCAACATAAAGCGCATAAACATCTCGCGGCGGCTCCCTTTTTTACAGACCGGCTCAGTTAAGCTGAATAATAAGTGACGCCACGGGCAATGTGAAATTATTCCCCGTCGGGCGACAGCGTATTTTGCCACGTGCGGAACTGCTCCAGCGGCATCGGGCGGCTAATCCAGTAACCCTGCAGGTAATTAACCCCATGCTCGCGAAGCCAGGCCGCCTGCTCCGGCGTTTCCACCCCTTCCGCAACGGTCGACATATTCAGCCGTCTTGCCAGCGTCAGTACGGCATCCAGCACCGGGGAGGTCACGGTTTCTGTACCAATGGCGTTGACAAAACCACGGTCGATTTTCAGATAGTCCATGGTGAAATGTTCAAGATAAATCAGCGCGCTGTGGCCGGTGCCGAAATCGTCAATGGCAATTTCAAACCCTTCGTTATGCAGCCATTCGAAGAGGCTGTTAGCTTCCCGATGGTTCAGCATGTCGCGCTCGGTAATTTCCAGTACGATCTGGAAGTAATCAGGCGGCAGCAGGGCCTTGAAGGTGCGCATATCGTCTTTGAAGCTTTCCGCATGCAGATGCCCCGGCGCGATATTAATGCCTACTTTGGCACCTGGCGGCAGCACGGTCTGTAGCACTGGCGCATCGTGAATAATCAGGTCAAAAAGATGCAGCGTGAGCGGAACAATCAGCTTCTGCGCTTCGGCAAAATTGATAAAGGCGTCCGGCGGGATCTCACCCATGGTCGGGTGCTTCCAGCGCATCAGCACTTCAAGCCCGGTCATCCTGAGCGATTTGGCGTCGACAACGGGCTGATAAACCACGTAAAACTGGCCGCGCTTGATGGCGCTCAGAATCTCTTTGCCCGGATTGAGACGCGTCGTGAGGATGTAGAAGTTAAGCGATCCTGCCGCAATCCCGCACACCAGCCCGAAGAACAGGGCGTAAAGTATCTCATCGGTCGTCCACTCCTCGGCGTACAGGTTGATGGTCAGAGGAACTTCTTTGAGCGTTGCGGTGCGCGCCGGCGTTTCATGTAAATCCTGCGCCCTGACGAGGGTGCCCGACGTGGTGGACAACGCATTGTCGCCGATGACGATTGCGATGCCTGCAAACTCGTCCTGGCGCGCGGTATAGAGCAGGTACGGCGTCAGGTTGAGATTCACCGAGGTGAATACGCCGCCGTCCTTCACAAGCGGATTACGATACCAGATGGCAATCGCGGGCTTATTGGGGAGCATGGGCGTGCCGGGGAGCAGTGCGATATCAACCTGCTTGTTGATGTGCAGCTCGGGTATCAGCTCCTCCATCGGGGCGTTCATTGGCCCTGTGGCTGACGAGCAGAACGCCATTTTATCTCTGACCAGCAGGAAGGCGCGTACGTTGAGGCTGAAGGCCGCGCGCGAGGTCAGCTCTGCGTTAACGTCCTGGCAATTATTGAGCGTGAGCGGCTGGAGCACGTCGATCGAGGCTTTCAGCTCTTCAAAATAGCTCTCCATGTAGATGCGCACATCCATGATCAGCGTATCGAATCGGATTTCCCGCTTGTGGTAGCTCCAGAAAAACTGCAATGAACCCAGGAGCAGGGCGGCGATCAGGCCGGTAATGATACTGAGGAACAGTATCTTTCGATGACTGGAGAAGTAGCGGGTGAGCATAAACGTCGTGGTTCCTGAATTGCCGCTGATTGTATTCATTGTAACGGGCAAAAAAAAACACCGCCGAAGCAGTGCTTTTTTTTATTGTATCGCCAGCCAAGGGATAACCAACGATACAATTATCATATTAACTGCGGGTCAGTACGCGTCGCGCTTCATTGTAGCGCTTCTTCCAGTACGGTTCATTCATGCTGGAAATGGTCACACCGCTGCTGGTGGAGGCATGTACAAACTGGTCATTACCAATGTAGATGCCCACATGTCGACCGGTAGAACCTGCACGGAACAGCACTAAATCGCCGGTGCGCAGTTTGGTACGTGAAATCGACTTGCCCATCTCCTGCTGTTCGTAGGTCGAACGCGGAAGATCTAACCCAAATTGCTCGCGGAAGGTACGCTGTACAAAACCGGAACAATCAATGCCTTTTTTGGTGCTGCCGCCAAGACGGTAACGCACGCCTTTCCAGTCAGCATACTGGTCCATAATGCGGGACTTCACGTCCAGATTACGTACCATATTTTCAAATTCATCCTGAGAGGCTTGCAGTGAAGAGGAATCTTCCATTCCCACAACACGCGTCTCAGGATGCATATTCTTTGCGGTGTTCGATGTACTACATGCAGATAACAGTACCGCGACTGCTATCGCCGGGATCCCCCGTAAGATATATCTCAGAAACGGTTGAGATTTGACCATTTTGTTTATTTTCCCTTGAAGTCCTTAACGACAAATATCGTTATAAAAATGCCAAACGTGACGAGACTAATTATCTGTTCACAATGAGACAATTGTTTCTGGTGACATTTGTGGCGCAGCGCACAAAATTATTCACCATCGAAATAATTATCTCTATGGGGCAAAACGAGTTCGAGATTAACCGATTGCCAGGGGTATTGCGAGTAAAAAAAAACGTTTTTTTATAAGAAATTGTGATACAGAAAGTAAAAATCCGTAATTGAGCAAAATAGCGCCAGATCCGCAGCGTTATCGCGCAATTGCTTCATTTTTATCATGAATACGATGACGAGAATATGACAGGGCGGAAGGATCGTTGGAGGAATGCTATCAGGGATCGCTATGATCCCCGAGCGTTAACGTTAAAAAACGTTGGTTATTTGTTTAATTCTTGTTGCTTTCTACGCGGGAGATGGCGATCGAAAACGGCAATCAGGCGATCGCTCAATGGCGTCATCAAAACCCACGGCAGACCAATCAGTACCGCAGAAAGCGAACCCACGACAATATCCGTCAGCCAGTGAGCGCCTATCATCACGCGCGGGAAGGCAAATATCACCACAATAAGCAGGGCAATTGCGAACGCCTTCTTGCCGAAATAGCGCAGCATGAACCCAGAAAAAATAAGCAGCATCATGCCGTGATCGCCCGGGAAGCTGTCTTTCGAGGCATCTTTTGTTGGAATATGCAGCAGTTCACTCACGCGATAAATATTCGGTAAAGAGAGCGAAGGACTTGCGCGTTTTACCGGCATCAGATGTTGCGCCAGCTGATTAATGATCACCGCAGTCAGAAGCATCACCAGTCCGATAATCAGAATACGGCGACGCCCCGTAACATCCTCTTTCAGCCAGAAAGAGAGCATCAGGCAGCCCATGGCCAGCAGGGAAAAGCCGTCAAAGGCGCGGTTGTTGGTAATTGCCACCAGCCACAGGAAGGCGTCACTCTTCACCAGCCCCTGGTTGAAGAAATGGAACAGGTTTGAATCCAGCGGGAACCAGAAACCGTGATTCACCGGGATATACCAGGAGAAGAAAAGCGCCAGACCGGCGACATTAAGCAGTAATATCTGGGGAATTCGAGTTGTCATAACGTTCAGCATAGAAGGAAAACTGGGGCAACGTTAGCCGCCCGAACTTAAACGAAGCTTCAACAGGCTGGACTGCAGGGCATTCCAGTCGGCGTTAACCGCACTAATTAACTCTATTCGGCTGTCAGGCGGCGCGACGTTTTGCGTTTCGATAAAGAAATCGTCGCCCTGGCGGTTTATCCGCACCAGCCCGTCAGGCGTGCGCATGATCCCTTTCACGCGGTCGACCGGCGCAAGCCTGGCCCACTCAAGGACGCCAATGGTGTCGAAAACGCTATCGGCATCGAAAATCCATCCGCAGGCCTGATACCCCTGACCGCTGTTCAAATTACGACGCCAGCGCTGGTGTTCCGGCAGGCTTAGCGCGGCCAGACCCTGCTTTGCAGGATGGTGATGCGCATGCTCCGCGCTGGCCGGGAGTTCCGTCAGGTTCAGGCGGGGAAGGTCCAGCAGGGCGCTATCAATGTTCCCCTGAGTGGCCTGCACCCGCGTCCGATTGCCGCCGAAATGCTGCCACCACGCGTCCAGCGCGGCCCGGCTTTCCGCCGTGGCGCGATCGTCTTTATTGACGACAATAACGTCTGCTGCGGCGAGCTGATCGCGAAAGTTCTCATTGGCCACCGCTTTTTCATCCAGAAGCTGACGCGGATCGAGCAGGCACAGCGTGGCGCGCAGATCGATCCACGGCTCGTAAACCGGGGCGGTCAGTAAATCGAGGATCTGCTTCGGATGGCCCAGACCGGTAGGTTCAATCAGCAGGCGGTCCGGTTTGCCCTGACGCAGCAGCGTATTGAGGCCTACCTGCATCGGTAAGCCGTTGACGCAGCACATGCATCCGCCGGGGATCTCTTTAATCATCGCGCCGCTGGATGACAGCAAAGCGCCATCAATGCCCACTTCGCCGAATTCATTGACCAGCACGGCCCATTTCTCTGCCGGATCTTTATTCGCCAGCAGATGAAGAATTGAGGTGGTTTTACCGCTGCCGAGAAAACCGGTGATGAGGTTGGTTTTGGTCACGTGCGCTCCGCAAGAGAATTGTGATGCTATAACACTATGCTCTTATCCTGGCGAAAAACGGGCGCAATGAGAAGGGGGAGGGCGAACGGAGGCGATATCCGTTCGCATTAAGCGCAATAATCGCTAAAGATTTAACGTTTCAATAACAGCCTGGCGTGCGCCACGGCGGGTGATGCGCTGCCAGGCCTGGCTGACAGCCTCAACGAAAACGCTATTTTGCGCAAGATCGTGGCCAAAGACCTCGCTCAGCCCCAGCAGCGCGTTGACGCGGTCGGCATCGCTGCTGGCCTCGACAATCGTGCGTATTTTATCGCTGAGGGGATCGCGGACGTCAATCGCGTTGCCGCGTTCGTCGAACCCGCTGACGTAGCGTATCCAGCCGGCGACGCCCAGCGCCAGCAGCGGCCATGCTGTTTTACGCTCAAGGTGGACGCGGATCCCATCCAGCATCCGCTGCGGCAGCTTCTGGCTGCCGTCCATCGCGATTTGCCAGGTACGGTGCTGCAGCGCCGGGTTAGCAAAGCGCTCAATCAGGCTGTCGGCATAGGCCGTCAGGTCGACATCCTTTATACGCAGCGTGGGCGCCTGTTCATCCAGCATTAACCGCCGGGCGGCTTCGCGGAAGGTGGCGTCCTCCATGCATTCATTAATATGCGCGTACCCGGCGAGATACCCCAGATACGCCAGGAAGGAGTGGCTGCCGTTGAGCATGCGTAATTTCATCTGCTCCCACGGCAGAACGTCCTGCACCATCTGAACGCCCGCCACTTCCCACTCCGGACGCCCGGCGACGAAATTATCTTCCACTACCCACTGAATAAACGGCTCACAGCTGATGGCGCACGGATCGTCAACGCCGAGCGCGTCGGCGATTTCTGCAAGCGAGTCCTCCGTCGCGGCGGGAACAATTCTGTCGACCATCGTTCCCGGAAAACTCACGTGGCCTTCGATCCACTCGGCCAGCGCCGGGGAACGCTTTTGCGCCATGCCGAGCACCGCATTTTTCACCACGTGACCGTTGTCCGGAATGTTGTCACAGGAAAGCACGGTAAACGCAGGCAGGCCGCGCTCGCGGCGCCGATTCAGGGCTTCTACCAGGATCCCCGGCGCGGAATGCGGCTCAGCGGGATTTTCCAGATCGTGAACGATCCGGGCGTTTTGTAAATCCAGCTTACCGGTCGCGGGATCGATGCAGTAGCCTTTCTCCGTAATGGTGAGCGATACGATCGCCACCTGCGGCTCGCAAAACTTCTCTATGATGGCGGGCAGAGAGTCCAGCTTTGCATTCAGGCATTCATGTACGGCCCCGACAATAATCGGCTGATTTCCTTCAGCGCCTTTCTCCAGCACGGTAAACAGGTGATCCTGCGCGCGCAGCTGGCTCATCAGCACGTCGCCGCTGAACAGGCTAATCTCACAAATACCCCAGTCGCCGCCTTTTTCATTCAGCACCCGGTTTGTTAACAATGCCTGATGCGCGCGATGAAACGCACCGAAGCCAAAATGGACGATGCGGGAGCGCAGCTGCTTGCGATCGTAGCGCGGTTGTTGAACCTGGGCTGGAAGGGCGGCGGAGGCAATTGTCTTCATGAAATACACACCTGATTAACCATTAATTAACAATGCCAGTGTAAAGTTATATGACAGCAAATAAAATTGGTGAGCCGTAAATATCCCCGTTCTGTGAGATTGATCAATCAATGTGTGGCGGTGTGTTGACCCTTCACGGCAAACATGTATGGTAGTCGTCATTGCGGTAACCCATATTGGTATAACAACTTGAGAGGAAGAGGCAATGGAACAAACCTGGCGTTGGTACGGGCCGAACGATCCGGTTTCTCTTGATGATGTGCGTCAGGCTGGCGCAACGGGTGTCGTCACGGCGCTGCATCACATTCCTAACGGCCAGGTCTGGCCGGTTGAGGAGATTCAACAGCGCCAGGCGCTGCTGGCGGAGAAGGGATTAACCTGGTCTGTTGTGGAAAGCATTCCGGTTCACGAAGATATCAAAACCCATTCCGGGGAATACCGGTCCTGGATTGCAAACTATCAGCAGAGCATTCGCAACCTGGCGGCCTGCGGCATTGATACGGTCTGCTATAACTTCATGCCGATTCTGGACTGGACGCGTACCGACCTGGAATATCAGATGCCGGACGGCTCGAAAGCGCTGCGTTTTGACCAGATTGCCTTTGCGGCATTCGAGCTGCATATTCTGAAACGCCCTGGCGCCGAAGCGGATTATACCGATGAAGAGCAGCAGCAGGCCCTTGAATGGTTCAATGCCGCCAGTGAAGCGGACATTGAAAAGCTGACCCGCAATATCATTGCTGGCCTGCCGGGTGCGGAAGAGGGCTACACGCTGGATCAGTTCCGCGCGCGTCTGGCGGAATACGGCGATATTGATAAGAACCAGCTGCGTGAAAACATGGCGTATTTCCTGCGCGCTATCGTGCCGGTTGCGGAAGAGGCCGGCGTGCGTCTGGCGGTGCACCCGGACGATCCGCCGCGTCCTATTCTCGGCCTGCCGCGTATTGTTTCCACCCTTGAAGATATGCAGTGGCTGAAAGAGACGGTAAACAGCATCTATAACGGCTTTACCATGTGTACCGGCTCCTACGGCGTTCGCGCGGATAACGACCTGGTGCGGATGATTGAAACCTTTGGCGATCGCATTCACTTCACGCACCTGCGTGCGACCTGCCGTGAAGAAAATCCAAAAACCTTCCACGAGGCCGCGCACCTGGGCGGAGACGTAAACATGGTGGCGGTCGTAGACGCTATCCTGGCTGAAGAGGCGCGTCGCAAGCGGGCGGGCGATGTGCGTCCTATTCCGTTCCGCCCGGACCACGGACACCAGATGCTGGACGATCTGCGTAAGAAAACCAACCCGGGCTATTCGGCGATTGGCCGCCTGAAGGGGATGGCGGAAGTGCGCGGCGTTGAGCTGGCGCTGAAGATGACGAAGTATCCGGAGCTTCTGTAACCGGAATTGGGGGGGGGGGAGGCCGCCACCCGACAAAAGCCACAATCAGTCAGCACGACCCATATAGCGTTTTTCTTCGATATGGATGCGGATCTTCTCGCCCGCGGAGAGGTATTCCGGCACCTGCACAACCAGGCCGGTGGTCAGAGTAGCTGGCTTGTTACGCGCACTTGCAGACGCGCCTTTGATGCCCGGTGCGGTTTCAACGATTTCCAGATCCACGGTCTGCGGCAGTTCCAGCGCCAGCAGCACGCCGTCCCAGGTCAGCACCTGCATGTCTGGCATCCCGCCTTCAGGAATGAACAGCAGCTCTTCTTCAATCTGATCTTTGGTGAAGATGTACGGGGTGTAATCTTCCTTATCCATGAACACGTATTCGTTGCCGTCGACGTAGGAGAAATCAACGTAGCGACGGGTCAGGGTCACGGTATCAACGATATCGTCACCTTTAAAGCGTTCTTCCACCTTCAGGCCGGTACGCACATCGGCGAAACGCATTTTGTACAGCGTCGCTGCACCACGGGCGCTTGGTGCCTGAATGTCGATGTCTTTCACAATCAGCAGTTTGCCGTTGTAATTCAGTACCATACCTTTCTTAATTTCGTTCGCTCTTGGCATTGCAGTAATCCTGTCTACGGGAGGTAAAAAATATCGCGCCAAATTACTCGCGCGCGGCCTTTCAGGCAAGAGGAATTCGTGGCTTTTGCTATCAATACGCAAAAGGTGTTACTGTGCGCCCGATGCCCGACTGTACGGGCGTTCGCCACTGAGAGAGCATGTATGGATTGTCGTCCAGATTGCGGCGCGTGCTGTACCGCTCCGTCCATTTCAAGCCCCATTCCAGGTATGCCTGAAGGCAAGCCTAACAGTCAATTATTCTCAGTATAAAAAATGACATAGCTAAGCAGAAATGACTTTTTTGCTAAGTGTTTCAATTGAATGTGAAAAGCTTTCTCCATAGCCAGTTTTAGACAGTTGTAATAACTCATTTAGTCCAGAATGACTTGTAAACGAAAGGTTTTCATAAAGACATATAGGAAGTTCTGAATTGTCTTTAAATCTTCTGTCTGGGCCTCCAGACTTGTTCACATACTTCCATGTCCTGCCAACGACTATGGCATCTCCAGGTACACCTTCGCTCTCAATGAATCGACTATCACCTACATTAACGAATAGCTGGTTATAACCAACAGCGCCTACACCTTCACGGTCATAAACCAGTACTCTATCTGGAAAAAAATGCAATGTTTGGCGACCGACATTGATAGCAATCGTCTCAATATTTGTTTTAACAAAGGGAGGCTTTGATTTGCTGATTGAGGTGACTTTTCTGCGTAGTAAGTTACCAGCTCCGGCATGATACTTGGGGTCATAAACGGCTCCAGAAGCTTCTATATGCCATACTTTTGAGCAGCTTGCGAGCTTGGCTCCACTATCATGAAGTTGCTGGTAACATGCCATCATTTGATCATCAAAGTCATAAAAAAGAACAGTAGTCTTTATTAGCTGATCGTACATGTAAGCAAAAACAGAGATTGCTACCCCTACGATAAAGCCTATAGCGAGGCACCACTCAGGCCATGTCTGTGAAAAACCGTAAAGTAACAGCGCAATCGAAAGGCACATGACCAAGGGCCATATTTGTGACTTCTTACGTTTGTTGTTCAACTCTTCAAGCAGTTCTCGGGAACTTGAATCAACGATTTCCGAGATATGGGATGACTCGATTTCCTCGAGAGGTGCATGTGTAGTGTCATGTTCAATTGGGGATTCATTAGGTACACGTTGGACCTTTTTACCGTTCTCTGGGATCATGCTTGGTGAAAGCGAAGCACGATCATAGACTCCGCCAGCACCAACATGGATGTAATTTCCTCTTGGACCAGTACCGAATCTCAGCCCTTTTATGCCAATAGATGCGCCGACTCCAGATTTGGATAGGTTGAATCTTATCGGTCCAACGCGAATGCTTTTCCTAACGTAAATGCCCATAGTAACTCCATGTAATAGGTAGCATGAGAATGTGAGTCAACGAAAATCCTAACAAATTCTACATCAGAAAATGATGAGGCTAGATGTCTTAAAGACAGCACTACGTATTTTTATATTTTTCAATTGGTTAGTAAGCATTTCCCATTTTGATTTAGTTGCCTCTAAACAGTGACCTGTCTGTGGAAGTGTCTTTCTGTTATTGTTGACGATTGAGCTAAATTTTGAACAGAAGGCTAAATGGACTGTCGTAGCGATTGTGGGGCTTGTTGTATTGCTCCTTCCATCTCATCTCCAATCCCAGGGATGCCACAGGGAAAGCCAGCAAATGTAAGATGTGTACAGTTATCGGAAGATAATCTATGCAACATCTTTGGGTCAATCCACCGCCCCACGGTGTGTAGCAGTCTGCGCCCTTCACTCGATATGTGCCATAAAAATCGCGAAGAGGCTATGGCTTACTTGATCCATCTTGAAAAACTAACCTCACCATAAAATCGTTGCCATAAATAATTTTGTGGTGTATAGTGAAGGAAATTTACTGTGGAAACTTTTCAGAGTTTCTATTTATCTACTAACACCGCATTTATGCCAGTAGCTGTTGGGCTTGGTCCTCCCCAAGAGTCTCTCCCTCATACTGGTTATTATTAATATCTGCTATGTGGTGTTAGTTGTATGTCCATAGATCTGCCTTTCCCTGCTGTTCAAAAAATAACCAATCATCGTGATGATGGTCGTTACTCACTTATCCATAGCTCTGAATATGTACTTGATGGGCTTGTATACCGTTTGAACTATGATTCGATGAAGAAGGGTTATCATCCGATCAGAAAAGAAATCATTGATGCGTTCATTAAGCAGATCCATGCAATGCAATCGCACTACAGCAAGGTTTTTGCTTTCCGGTTCGATTTGTCAGTACCGGAGGGAATGCCTGTTTCGGAAAGTAATGGATTAGTGAGTGATCTTTTTGAACGATTGAGAGGGCGCTTTAAAAAGAAGGCGTGGAATGGACAACCAATAAAAAAATTTGCTTACGGTTGGGTTCGAGAAAAGGAAAGGGCTATGCAGGTTCATTACCACTGCTGGATAGCATTACCTCATTTCCAAGTTCAAACCGCTGGCTTTGGTAACACAGGCATGATTGGGTTGATAAGTGAGCTTTGGAATGAATTGACAGACGATACCAGCCGTGTGCATTTAGCTGAGAATGGCCGATACTCTATCGTAAGGGGTCATCATGATTCCCTTGCTGATTTTGTTGAGCGTATTTCGTACCTTGCGAAAAACAGCGGTAAATTTTCATCTGGAGAAGGGCACAGGATCTTTTCAACATCCAAGCTCAGAATGAAAGCGGGAAATTAACAAAGACAGTCAAATCTTTCCTGTATCGCTTTAAGAGCCGTTTTTATGGGATGTGAATACATTTTATTGGTTTTCACCTAAAAGTTCTCCGTAGTGGTATTCAAGGCTTTTTTGAGGGGGTATGGAGCACTCTTGGTATAGATTCGGTAACAAACTAATTACGCGCTCTAGAATCTGCTACAAAGATAGATGAAACCCGGAAAATTGCTTTATGAGAGAAATATTTCCGGGTTTACATGTATTTATAGATTAAGTGTGTGAGTGCCTTTAGGATAATAAGGGCCAACACAATATGAAGTGTCGTTTAACTCTGGAGATATCATGGATGTTGTAAATATTAACTGATACTCATCATGTAAATTTTGGCATTCATTAATTATAACGTGTTGGAAATTATGGCTTCGTGCATCAACCATTATAGAAAGTATATTTGGATAATGATTTATAACAAACATGTTGCTAACAAGTAAAGGTTTTATGATCATTCGAGTATGCTTAATTATATTAAGTACACTATCAGTTGGTTGTTCTACAGAGGGGGTTCAATCACTTATTGTTGAGCTTCTTGATGAGTCTAATGT
>NZ_JAWNEU010000009.1:0-156245 GCF_034107645.1 Enterobacter sp. 118C5
GGCGGCTTTAGCGCGGTGGTCCCACCTGACCCCATGCCGAACTCAGAAGTGAAACGCCGTAGCGCCGATGGTAGTGTGGGGTCTCCCCATGTGAGAGTAGGGAACTGCCAGACATCAAATAAGTGAAAAGGCCATCCGCAAGGATGGCCTTTTTGCGTTTCTGCCCTGCACAAACCGTAGGCCGGGTAAGGCGAAGCCGCCACCCGGCAGAGCAAACGACTAATGAATCACCTGCGAAAGGAATGCTCGCGTACGTTCTGACTTCGGATGCGCAAAGAACTCATCCGGCGCCGCCTGCTCAACAATCTCGCCGCGGTCCATAAAGATCACCCTATCTGCCACCGTTCTGGCAAAACCCATCTCATGCGTCACGCAGAGCATCGTCATACCGGATTGCGCCAGCCCAATCATGGTATCCAGTACCTCTTTCACCATTTCGGGATCCAGCGCAGATGTTGGTTCGTCAAACAGCATGATTTTGGGTTTCATGCAAAGCGAACGGGCGATAGCCACACGCTGCTGTTGTCCGCCCGAGATCTGGCCGGGAAACTTATTGGCGTGCTCCGCGATACGAACGCGTTCCAGGTAGTGCATCGCCAGCGCCTCCGCTTCCTGTTTCGGCATCTTTCGGACCCAAATCGGCGCAAGCGTACAGTTCTGCAGAACGGTCAGGTGTGGAAACAGATTAAAGTGCTGGAATACCATTCCCACTTCCTGCCGCACGCGTTCGATATTGCGGATATCTTCATTCAGCTCGATACCATCAACCACAATGCGCCCTTGCTGATGCTCTTCAAGATGGTTAATACAGCGAATGGTTGTGGATTTACCTGAACCGGAAGGGCCGCAAAGGACGATGCGTTCGCCCTGCTTTACCTTAAGATTGATGTCCTTCAGGACATGAAACTGTCCGTACCATTTATTGACGTTTTCCAGCGTAATCATCGCGTTGGCGGGTGTCATAGTAATCTGGCTCATAATTTCCTCAGTGCGGTGTACGCCCGGTGTTAAAGCGCTTTTCCAGATGCTGGCTATAGCGCGACATGCTAAAACAAAAGATCCAGTAGATCAGAGCGGCAAAGACATAGCCCTCGGTGGACATACCCAGCCAGACAGGGTCAACGGTTGCCTGTTGTACGCTGCTAAAGAGATCGAACAATCCGATGATGATCACCAGGCTGGTATCTTTGAAGAGAGCAATGATCGTATTGACCAGCCCAGGGATAACCAGCTTGAGCGCTTGCGGAAGGATCACCAGCCCCTGCGTTTTCCAGTAACCGAGCGCCAGCGATTCCGCCGCTTCGTACTGGCCTTTGGGCAACGCCTGCAGGCCACCGCGCACAACTTCAGCGACATAGGCGGACTGGAAGAGAATCACCCCGACCAGGGCACGGATCAGCTTGTCGATCGTTGTGCCTTCCGCCATAAACAGCGGCAGCATGACCGACGACATGAACAGTACGGTGATAAGCGGTACGCCGCGCCAGAATTCAATAAAGATAACGGAAAGCACGCGTACGACCGGCATTTTTGAACGGCGACCCAGGGCGAGTAAAATGCCCCACGGCAGCGCGCCGGCGATCCCTACTGAAGCGATAATCAACGTCAACGTCAGACCGCCCCACTGGCGTGTTTCAACACGTTCCAGCCCCAGGAAACCGCCATACATCAGCACCCAGACAATAATTGGATATACCACTGCCCAGCCGGCAATATACCGTCCACGATGAGGCAGCTTTTTCCAGAACATCACCGCGATAGAGAGCAGGCCGATGACCAGCGCCAGATTAATCCGCCAGCGCTGTTCATGCGGATACAATCCATACATGAACTGACCGAAGCGCTCATGAATAAATACCCAGCAAGCGCCAGCTTTTGTGCAGTCTGCTCGGGTTGAACCGACCCAGTTGGCCTGTATAACCGCCCAGTTCAGCAGGGGAGGGATCAATTCCCACATGAGCCACAGGCAGACAATCGTCAGCAGGCTATTACTCCAGCTGGAGAATAGATTCTTACGCGCCCAGAGAATAAAACGTCCACCCGTCGAGCTGGCAGGGCGCGAGGAGTGCGACAGTATCGCTTTTGTCATCATAGATCCTTAGCGCTCGACCAGTGCTATACGACGGTTATAAAGGTTCATCAGCAACGAAATGGCCAGACTGATGATCAGATAGACGGACATGGTGATGGCAATGGTTTCTATAGCCTGTCCGGTCTGGTTAAGCACGGTTCCGGCGAAAAGAGACACCATATCCGGATAACCAATGGCAGCTGCCAGCGACGAGTTTTTGACAATGTTGAGATACTGGCTGGTCAGGGGCGGAACGATCACCCGTAAAGCCTGCGGAATAATGACCTGGCGAAGCGTCACGGTATTCGGCAAACCGAGTGAACGTGCCGCCTCGTGCTGCCCGTAAGGTACGGCCTGGATCCCGGAGCGGATGATTTCCGCAATAAACGCGGAGGTGTAAATTGAAAGCGCCAGCGTTAGTGCTGCCAGTTCAGGAATTAACACCATACCGCCCTGGAAGTTGAACCCGCGCAGATGAGGAATATCCCAGTGCAGGGCTGCACCAAAAAGCCAGTGAGCAACTAACGGTAAGCCAACAGTCAGCGCAGCGGCAGTTGGCCATGTTTTACGAAGCTGTCCGGTTTTAATCTGGTGCTTGCGGTTATAGCGGAACAGGCCGACGGAAATCGCGAGCGCAACAATAATAGCGACGATAAAGGCGTAAATCCCTTCGGCAACCTGCGGAGAGGGAATGTATAACCCACGATTACTCAGGAAAAACAGCTCAAACGCATCGACGGCCTGGCGGGGACCGGGAAGGTTACGCAGCACCGCGAAATACCAGAAAAAGATCTGCAGCAGCGGTGGGATGTTGCGAAACGTCTCAATATAAATAGTGGAAAGCTTTCGCAGGAGCCAGTTTTCAGAAAGACGCGCCAGCCCAATAAAGAAGCCCAGGATGGACGCGAAGACAATACACAGTGCGGATACCAACAGCGTATTCAGTAAACCAACCACAAACACGCGTCCGTACGTGTCTCCTTCCTGATAGTCGATAAGGTGCTGAACAATCCCAAACCCCGCGCTGCGATCCAGAAACGCAAACCCGGAGGTAATACCGCGATTATTCAGGTTAGTGATGGTGTTATGGATGAGATACACGGCGATAAGAACAACCGCAACAATAGCAATAATCTGGAATAGCCAGGCGCGGACCGCGGGATGAGAAAAGGATAGCGATCCTTTTACGGCTGAGCGGCGATGGGACATAAAGAAACCTCAGTAACCATGACTCTGGAGTGGGCACTGCCCGAGCAGTGCCCGTTACAGCTATGACTTAACGTACTGGTGGCGCGTACTGAATGCCGCCGTTATTCCAGAGATTGTTCTGGCCGCGTTTGATCTTCAGCGGGCTTTCCGATCCCACGTTACGCTCGAAGATCTCAGCGTAGTTACCCACCTGTTTGACGATGTTGTAAGCCCATTTGTTATCCAGCTTCAAATCCTTGCCGAAGTCACCTTCTTTACCGAGCAGGTGCGCCATATCCGGTGTGGAAGGATTCGCCGCTTTCTCATCGACGTTTTTCGAGTTGATGCCCATCTCTTCTGCATTCAGCATGGCAAACAGCGTCCAGCGAACGATAGAGAACCAGTCTTCATCGCCACGACGAACAACCGGTCCGAGAGGTTCTTTGGAGATTACTTCAGGCAGAACAATCCATTCCGCCGGATTGCTCAGCTTAATGCGTAAGGCATACAGCTGTGACTGGTCAGAGGCCAGCGTGTCGCAGCGACCAGATTCCAGCGCTTTGGCTGATTCATCCGAGCGGTCGAAAGTCACTGGGGTGTATTTCATCTTATTTGCTTTGAAATAATCCGCGACGTTCAGCTCGGTATCGGTGCCCGCCTGGATACACACGGTGGCGCCGTCCAGTTCTTTGGCGCTTTTCAGGCCCGCTTTATTGTGGGTCAGGAAGCCGATGCCGTCATAATAGGTCACGCCCGTAAATGACATCCCCATGCCTGCGTCACGGGAAGAGGTCCAGGTGGTATTACGCGAGAGCATGTCAACTTCGCCGGACTGCAGCGCCGTAAAGCGCTCTTTCGCCGTCAGCGGGGTGTATTTTACTTTGCTGTCATCACCAAAAACCGCAGCGGCGACGCCACGGCAGACATCCACATCGATACCGGTAAATTTGCCGTTCGCATCGGCATAAGAGAAGCCAGGCAAACCGTCACTGATACCGCATTGAACAAAACCTTTCTTTTTAACGGCATCCAGCGTCGTTCCCGCATGGGCTTGACCAGCTATGGCAAACAACATGCCTGCAGCGGTCAGGCTGGCTATCATCGTCTTTTTCATAATGGATCCTGTGTGGCGAAATTTATTGTTATAGAAGCGTTTTTAAGCGCTTAACCTGTCTGTGGCATTGGCCAACGTTTATAAAGCAAACGTAATGCCAGTTTTGCGTTCAGCGAAATAAGTGATAACTGAACGCTTAATGCAGAGTGTAGACAGGCTTAAATAAAATGAGCGCCCCGAAACAGTGCGAAATTACAACCTGTGCCACAAATTGGAGCAAAAGTTTTAATCGGGATGAGATAAAAGACGAGATAGTTTCAGCAGTGAATATTGGCAGAGTATTCAATAGTATTAATGTACGAAAATCATCAGATATAAAAAAGTGTTGATAGCGGTTGGATGAAATTACATATAAGAATAAATACGGTACTTTTTTATTTATTAGAAAATGGTGCACTCATTAAAAGCAAAAGCGCGGCCGGAGCCGCGCTTTCTGAGCAGATGTTACTTCGTCAGGGCAACAATACCTAACGTCAAACCCGCTACGGCGGCAGCGCCGCCGGCGATAGCACCCGCTGTTTCCCAGTTATCCTGGGTGGTGCCTTTCATACAGGTATTGGTATGGACCAGTCGACCCTGGTCATCGTAAACCGGTACACAAGGAGAGTCGTGCGCGCAACCAGCAAGCAGCGCAGCGAGAAGTGCAACGGAAATGAATCTTTTCATGATGTTACCTCAGTATTATTTCTCATTCGCTACAAAGCCAGGAGGGCTATTAACGAACTGGAGATTATTTTACCACCAGGATAAGTTCCCGTTACACGTGGAATAATCTCAAATTATGTAGTTTGTAAAAATCATGGAGAAAAAACGTTTCATGAATGAATTCATGGAGAAATTATGGAGACGCAAGAGGGCATTTTTACTTAATGCAAACTCATGAGGTTTTAATGTGCAATCCGATAATGACTAATCCTTTGTTTATATTAAAAATAAAAAAGGCACCAAACGGTGCCTTCAGGGATATATTAATCCTTATGGTTGGTAAATCGTCGCCGGACCACCACAAAGAAAACGGGCACGAAGAAAATCGCCAGAAGCGTTGCGGAAAGCATGCCTCCCATTACGCCCGTACCAACGGCGTTTTGCGCACCGCTCCCGGCCCCGGAGCTGACCACCAGCGGCATAACGCCAAGAATGAAGGCCAGGGAGGTCATCAGGATCGGGCGAAGGCGCATTCGTGAGGCTTCCAGCGTGGCCTCAATAATCCCTTTACCTTCTTTTTCCATCAGGTCTTTAGCAAATTCGACGATCAGAATGGCGTTTTTCGCCGATAAGCCAATCGTCGTCAATAGACCGACCTGGAAATAGACGTCATTGTTTAACCCGCGCAGCGACGCTGCGAAAAGCGCCCCGATGACGCCCAGCGGCACAACCAGCATGACAGAGAAGGGAATGGACCAGCTTTCGTACAGCGCTGCCAGGCACAGAAACACCACGATCAGCGAAATGGCGTACAGGGCAGGCGCCTGGTTACCGGAAAGGCGCTCCTGATAAGACATTCCCGTCCAATCATAGCCGATGCCGGAAGGCAGTTTTGCCGCCAGGCTTTCCATCATCACCATGGCCTCACCGGTACTTTTCCCTGGGGCTGACTCACCGAGGATCTCCATGGACGGCATGCCGTTATAGCGTTCCAGACGAGGGGAACCGTAAACCCAGTGAGCGCTGCTGAAGGATGAGAACGGCACCATTTCCCCATTCGCGCTGCGCACGTAGAGGTTGTTGATGTCCCCCGGCAACATACGGAATTTCGCATCCGCCTGGACGTAAACTTTTTTCACGCGGCCATGATCGATAAAGTCATTCACATAGGTACCACCCAATGCCGTCGATATCGTCTGGTTGACGTCAGATATGCTAATACCCAGCGCCTGCGCTTTCTCCTGATCGACGTCCAGCTTGAACTGCGGTGTATCCTCCAGACCGTTAGGGCGCACGCGAACCAGCAGGTCAGGGTGCTCTTTCACCATACCGAGCAGCTGGTTACGCGCCTGCGTCAGCTGGGTATGCCCCAGGTTTGCCTGATCGATAAGTTCAAAGTCGAAGCCCGTTGCGGTTCCCAGCTCGATAATGGCAGGCAGGTTAAACGGAAATACAAGGCCGTCTTTAATCTGGCTGAACGCTTTTGTCGCTCGGCCCACGATGGCCCCAACGCTATTTTCCTCTCCAGAACGTTCTTCCCATGGCTTCAGGCTAACGAAGGCGATACCGGAGTTCTGGCCCTGGCCGCTAAAGCTAAAGCCGTTAACGGTAAAGACGGATTCAACGTTCGCTTTCTCTTTGGTCAGATAGTAGTCCTGAACCTGGTCGAGAACCTGCTGAGTACGCGTCTGGGTCGCACCCGCCGGGAGTTGGACCATCGTCATAAATACCCCCTGATCCTCTTCAGGCAGGAAGGAGGTAGGTAAGCGCAGGAACAGCACCGCCATCCCACCGACAATAATGACGTACACCACCAGATAGCGACCGGTCTTACGCAAAATACCGCTTACGCTGTTGCTGTAGTGCTCCACGCTCTTATCAAAGAGCGCATTGAACCAGCCAAAGAACCCCCCTTTCTTCTCATGATGATCGCCAGAGACGGGCTTAAGCAGCGTTGCGCAGAGTGCAGGCGTCAGGATCAGCGCAACCAGCACGGAGAGCGCCATGGCGGAAACGATAGTCAGCGAGAACTGACGATAGATGGCACCTGTCGAGCCACCAAAAAAGGCCATCGGAACAAAGACCGCCGAGAGAACCATGGCGATCCCCACCAGCGCGCCCTGGATCTGTTCCATAGACTTCTGCGTGGCCTCTTTCGGCGGCAGCTTGTCCTCGACCATCACGCGCTCAACGTTCTCAACGACCACGATGGCGTCATCAACCAGCAGCCCTATCGCCAGCACCATCCCGAACATCGTCAGGGTGTTGATGGAAAAGCCGAACGCCGCCAGTACTGCGAAAGTCCCCAGCAGCACGACCGGCACCGCAATCGTGGGGATAAGGGTTGCCCGCAGGTTTTGCAGGAACAGATACATGACCAGGAAGACCAGAACGATCGCTTCAAAAAGGGTCTTCACCACTTCATGAATAGAAATTTTCACAAAAGGCGTGGTGTCATAGGGATAGACGACCTTCAGCCCCTGCGGGAAGAACTGTTGCAGTTGCGCCAGTTTGCTCTTGATGGCTGCCGCTGTATCCAGCGCGTTTGCCCCGGTTGCCAGCTTAATCCCCAGGCCAGTGGCTGCCTGCCCGTTGATTTTGGTCACCATATTGTAGTTTTCGCCACCCAGCTCAATGCGAGCGACATCCTTCAGGTGAACCATCGAGCCGTCCTGGTTCACTTTGAGCGTCACGCGGCCAAACTCTTCGGGTGATTTCAGGCGAGTCTGCGCGATGATGGAGGCATTCAACTGCTGTCCGGGCACAGACGGCGTACCGCCCAGCTGGCCTGCCGCTATCTGATCGTTCTGCGTTTTCAACTGGTTGATAATATCCAGCGGTGTCAGCTGGTATTTGTTCATCGCGTTGCTGTCGAGCCAGATGCGCATCGCATACTGGGCACCAAACAGCTGAACGTCGCCGACGCCCGTCGTGCGGCTGATAGCATCTTTGACGTTCGAGGCGACATAGTCGGAGATATCATCCTGAGTGAGGTTTTTGTTGTCCGAAACAAAACCGGCGACCAGCAGGAAGCTGCTGCTGGATTTCTCAACGCCAATCCCTTGCTGCTGTACCTCTTGCGGCAGCAGCGGCATGGCGAGCTGCAGCTTGTTCTGCACCTGCACCTGGGCGATGTCCGGATCCGTTCCTGACTCGAAGGTCAGGGTGATGGTGACATTACCTGCCGAATCGCTGGTGGAAGACATATACATCAGGTTATCGATGCCGTTCATGTTCTGTTCGATAACCTGGGTCACGGTATCCTGCACCGTCTGGGCGTCAGCGCCGGGGTAGGTTGCGGAAATTGCCACGGCAGGCGGAGCAATCGTCGGATACTGGGCAACGGGCAGTTTGAGAATAGCCAGCCCGCCTGCAATCATCAAAATGATGGCAAGTACCCAGGCGAAAACCGGCCTCTGAATAAAGAAATTAGCCATGTCGTCGTTCCTTAACCGGCGGGAGTCGTGGTGGTATCTGGCGTGGCGACGACGGTAGCCCCTGGTCTGACTTTTTGTAATCCGCTGACAATCACGCGGTCACCGTTTTTCAGCCCTTCCGTCACCAGCCAGCGGTCGCCAATGGCCTGAGGCGCAACGACGGTACGTGATTCAACCTGGTTTTTATCATTAACCACCAGCACGGTTGCGTCGCCTCGCGGCGTACGGGTCACACCCTGCTGCGGAACCAGAATGGCATCTGGCTGTATGCCTTCATCAATGCGGGCGCGAACGAACATCCCCGGTAACAGCAGGTGTTGAGGATTCGGGAAAATGGCGCGCAGCGTGATTGAGCCGGTGCTTTCATCCACCGTAACGTCGGAGAACTGCAGGGTGCCTTTCAGCGGATAGGGCTGGCCATTCTCCATCAGCAGCTCAACGCTGCTGGCCGTGTCACCTTTTTGCAGGCTCGTCTGCTTCAGGCGCATAAATTCATTGCTCGACTGGGTGACATCGACATAAATCGGATCAAGCTGCTGGACCGTCGCCAGCGCTGCGGCTTGCCCGTTCGTGACGAGCGCCCCTTCCGTCACGCTGGATTTGCCGATGCGGCCATCGACAGGGGACGTTACTTTGGTATACGCAAGGTTGATACGTGCGCTTTCAACGCCCGCTTTTGCGGCGACAACGCTGGCATCTGCCTGCTGGGCCGTGGCCACGGCCTGGTCATACTCCTGCTTGCTGACGTACTGTGTTCCCACCAGTGGGAGATAACGTTTCACCGTCAGGTGTGCAATATTGGCTGCCGCCTGCGCCTTTGCCAGCTCGCCTTTCGCGCTGTCGTAAGCCGCCTGATAGGTGGCAGGATCAATCTGATAAAGTGAATCCCCTGCTTTTACATCGCTACCTTCCGTGAAGTTGCGACGCAGAATGATACCGCTAACCTGTGGACGAACCTCCGCAACGCGGAACGCATCTGTTCTGCCCGGGAGTTCAGTTGTGACGGCCAGCGGCGCGCTTTTCACGATATGGACGCTGACCTGAGGCGCCTGTGCATGTTGTTGTTGATTTTCCTGGCCATCGCATCCAGTGAGCAGTACAGCGCAGACAATGAAACCGGCTAAGGGTAAACGTCTGAAATGATTCGTCATTACTGTTCCTTTAAATACCCATTAACCGATGTTTGCCGTAGATCGGTAGTTGGGGCAGAGGGAAAAAATAAAATGTAGCTGCGTATAATAATGAGGGTATTTAATGTTTTTTAATTTATAAGTGCGAATGACGAGGCCTGAGGGGAAAATCAGAATCGGTCTCGTAGAAAAGAGGGATATACTTCTGCCCGATAAATCAGGTTAATAGGGTTTAATACGCAAATCATTTATTTCGTGAATTTAATTCCAGGTATGTATTTAGGTTACTTATAGATTAAGTGAATTGCCTTTTTTTGTGCAAAATTAAAACGGGTTTTAGTGAATACTTCCAGCCATCCGTACCTGATGTTACGTATATACCCAGTGAGTAAAGAGTAGCTGTCAATGGCGCGTAAAAAGAAAGAAGAGGCTCAACAAACCCGACAGCAGTTGATAGAGGCGGCTATCGGGCAGTTTGCGACGCGAGGCGTAGCCAGCACGACGCTGACGGATATCGCAGATGCCGCAAAGGTTACGCGCGGTGCTATCTACTGGCACTTTACCAGTAAAGCAGAAATATTTAATGCCATATGGGAACAGCAATTACCACTACGTGACATCATTCGCGACAGGCTTTCTCTCTCCGAAAATGATGACCCGTTGTTAATGCTTCGTGAGCAATTTATTACTGCGTTGCAGTATATCGCGCACGAACCCCGTCAATGTGCGCTGTTACAAATTTTGTATCATAAGTGTGAATTTACTAGCGATATGATTTCAGAGAATGAAATTCGGAAACGCATTGGGTTCAATTATGATTTTTTGCGCGTTACGCTGGAAAAATGTATTTCTCGGAACATCATTTCGTCGCAGATGAACGTTGATCTGACCATAATCGTATTCCACGGTTTTTTTAGCGGCATCATTAAAAACTGGTTAATGAATACCGACAGTTTCAATCTTTATCAGCAGGCGCCAGCCCTGGTCGATTGTATTCTGGCGACACTCCCTCTCTTGCGCGTGTCGCCTCGTGATGATTACTCCACAGCGCCTGGCAACATTTCACCCCTTGCGCAAAGCGCCTCGATGGTCTGCGCGCTGGCGGGTTTACCTAACAGATAACCCTGTAAGGTATTACAGCCCAGCTCCGTCAAAAAGGTTTGCTGCGCTTCGGTTTCCACACCTTCAGCCACGACTTTGAGATTGAGCGTTTTCGCGAGGGCCACTATCGCAGAGACAATGGTGGCATCCTCGCTTTCACCGCTTAACTCTTTCACAAACGCTCTGTCTATCTTCAGTTCACAGGCCGGTAAACGCTTGAGATACAGCAGGCTCGAATATCCGGTCCCGAAATCATCAATCGAGGCTTTCACCCCAGCATCCGTAAGCTCTGTCAGCACCCGCACGCTTTCATCGGGGTTGCTCATCGCCGTAGTTTCCGTGACTTCCAGGATCAACATTTCCGGCGGGACGTGATGACGCTCCAGGCAGTCGAGCACTGTTTTAACCAGCGAGGGCTGTTCGAACTGCAGCGTCGACAGGTTTACTGCCATTGACCAGTTTCGATGCCCCTGAAGATGCCATTCCCTCAGCTGGCGACAGGCTTCATTGAGCACCCAGTTACCAATAGGAATGATAAGCCCGGTTTTTTCCGCCAGCGGCAGGAAAAGATCCGGCGTCAGTAAACCCTGCTTCGGATGCTGCCAGCGCAGCAGCGCTTCAAACCCGAGCAGGGGGCCCGCGGGCGCGTGAAATTTTGGCTGATAAAGCAGGCGCAGTTCATCACGATCGATAGCCATCCACAGATCGTTCATTAACTGAAGATGGGTCTGCGCCAGCGTGTTCATGGAGGGCTGGAAAAAGTGATACCCGTTTCGGCCCATATGCTTGGTGTGATACATCGCCGCGTCGGCGTTAAACATCAGCTCACGGTTCGGTTTTGCCGTCGTGAGGGTAGAGGGCGATACCAATGCTAAGCGTTACCATCAGTTCATAGGGGTCTAGAGTGAACGGGCTATCGATCGCCCGCACCAGCGAATTTGCCAGCGAGGCCGCATCGTCCGGACCTTCTCCCTCAGCCAGCAGAACAAACTCATCGCCGCCAATGCGTGCAAGGGTAAACTGGCCCTTCAGGAGATGCAGCAGACGCTGCGTAACGGCGACCAGCAGCCTGTCACCGACATCATGGCCGTAGGCGTCATTGACGGCTTTAAAACCGTCGAGATCCATGAACATCAGGGCGAAATGGGTACCTTCACGATCGGCTTTGCTGATGGCCTGATCGAGCCGGTCCTCCAGCAGGATACGGTTGGGCAGACGCGTCAGCGTATCGTGCAGCGCCAGTTGCGCAAGTTCCCGGTTCGCTTCTGCCAGCGACGAAGCCAGAAGGGCGGTTCGTGCCTGCAGGCGGGCATCCAGCATCGACACCAGCAGGGTGATCCCAAGAATAGAGAGCGCGACGACGCTGACCAGCACGGCCAGCCAGCTGCCGTTAATACCGTGATGGTGAACCATGGTAGACATTGGAAACTGCGCGGCTTTCATCCCGGCGTAGTGCATACCGGCGATGGCAATTCCCATTGTGATGGCGGCACCCAGGCGCATCAGCACCTCCTGAGCGGCTTCGTGGCGCAGGCGGAAGGTCAGCCACAATGCCGCAAGCGAAGCGGCAAGCGCAATCACGACCGAAATGGCTACCCACAGCGTGTCCCAGACTATCCCCGGCACCACCTCCAGCGCAGCCATACCGGTGTAATGCATGGCAACAATACCGATTCCCATCACCAGAGCGCCGGGGAGCAGGCGGCGCATGCGCAGCTGTTCACAGCTGACGAGCCATAGCGTAAACAGTGACGACCCCACGGCGATGACCATAGATAAAATCGTCAGGGTCGCGTTGTAGCTCATGCTCATGGAGAGATCCATCGCCAGCATGCCGATAAAGTGCATGGCCCATACGCCAATGCCCATTGCAACACCGCCTCCCGCCAGCCAGACGCGCGCTGCGACGCCCTGACTCCCGGCGACACGTGCTGCCATATTCAGCGCGGTATAAGCGGCAAGGATGGCAACAGCAAAGGAGAGGGCTACAAGGATAGGGTTGTATTGGCTAACCAGCATGGTCGGTTCTACTCGAGTATGACGTTACGCAGGAGAGGTAGAGAAGGGCGAGACATTATCACCGTCAGGTAACGGCTCAAAGGGATTTAAATCCCCGTTTTTAGTGGGTAATACGGGGAGGTCGGTGACGGCAGGACGTTAATCGAGTTCTGAACAGTTCACTAATTTCAGCGGATTGACGGAGTTCATATTGCGGCACTTGTCGGTTTCGGTGCTCATCAGTTCAATCCACTGCATCAAGAGGGCATCGAAAAGGAAAACGGAGATTGCAAAGACAACCAGCCACCAGTATTTACGAATCATTGTGTCATTCCGCGAAAAGAGAGAGCCACTGAAGTGGTGGAAATATACACGAAAAGATGCGGTTTAAAAGCGGGATAAGCGAAGGTTTACAAAGCGTTGACGGTGACAGAAAACGACAATAAAAAAGGCGCATCCCCATGCCAGGTAGCGCCTTTTTAAACAAGCAGTTAGCTAATCGAAATTAGTTCATGCCGTATTTTTTCAGTTTCTTACGCAGAGTACCACGGTTGATACCCATCATCAGCGCAGCGCGGGTCTGGTTACCGCGGGTGTATTGCATCACCATGTCCAACAGTGGCTGTTCAACTTCAGCCAGTACCAGCTCATACAGGTCATTAACATCCTGACCATTCAGTTGAGCAAAATAGTTCTTCAGTGCCTGTTTAACCGAGTCACGCAGGGGCTTTTGAGTTACCTGATCCTGAGAGTTAACGGTAGAAACGGTCAGTACGTCAGAATTTACGCGTTGTTCGAACATAGTTCTGTCAGCTCTTTATTTCATTACGCAAGATTTTCGAAGTATGCCTCCAACGCCTCCAGCTGTTCGCTGGCATCCTCAATGGCGTTGAATGTGCGCCGAAACTGGTCATCTGGAGCGTGCTCCTGGAGATACCAGGAGACGTGTTTACGCGCAATTCGGTACCCTTTTGCCTGACCGTAGTGGTCATGCAGTTCCCGAACATGCGAACAAAGCAAGCGCTTTACCTCTGCCAGAGGCAGTGGGGCAAGCAGCTCCCCAGTGTCCAGATAATGCTGGATTTCCCGGAAGATCCAGGGTCTTCCCTGAGCTGCACGTCCTATCATCAGAGCATCAGCTCCCGTATAGTCGAGTACAGCCCTGGCTTTAAGCGGGTCAGTTATGTCGCCATTCGCGATAATCGGAATGGAAACCTTCTGCTTAACTGCCCGAATGCTGTCGTATTCAGCTTCACCATTGAACAAACAGGCGCGAGTGCGTCCGTGGATGGTCAGGGCCTGAATACCACAATCTTCGGCCAGTTGGGCAATCTCTACACAGTTACGGTGTTCCGGCGACCAACCCGTGCGAATCTTCAACGTAACAGGAACGTCCACTGCGCTGACAACCGCCGTCAGGATAGCTTTCACCTGGTCGGGGTATTGCAGAAGGGCTGAACCTGCAAGCTTGCGATTCACCTTTTTGGCCGGGCAACCCATATTGATATCAATAATCTGGGCACCACTTTCCACGTTAATACGCGCGGCATCTGCCATCTCTTCAGGCACGCTTCCGGCAATTTGCACGGTGCGAATACCAGGTTCATCAATGTGCACCATCCGAAGGCGGGATTTATCGCTTTCCCAAACCTGCGGGTTAGACGACATCATCTCGGATACGGTTAAACCGGCTCCCATCTCATAGCACAGCGTCCTGAACGGCCGGTCTGTAATACCTGCCATTGGGGCTGCGATCAGGCGATTTCTAAGCTGGTGGTGTCCGATGCGCATGAGTTAAGAAATGACCATACTGTGACTGCAAGGCGGCGTATATTACGCATTTTTTGCACGAGATGAAAGGCCAAACTTTGAACAATCCACTGTTATAGATCAAGGAATCGCCGCTCAATCTTTCTGTTGAAAATTATTCATTATTTAAATCATTAGGTTATGCTTGAATGGTTGTTTTATGGGCGCTTACAATTTCCCGTAACTTCTCATCAATTCTGAATAAATGCGACATATGAGCGGGATAATCTGCTGTTTTTAGCAGCAGATTTCCCCGCTTCATTGCGATCTACGTCGCATTTTAGAACATGATCTCAGGGCAAAAAATGCAGGTTATTCGACCACAAGACGACCATGGAGGGACTGTACCGGACGGTTATTATCGTGATGCATTGTGTGGGTGAATTTCTCAAGCTGCTCGGCGGAGACCGTCAGAGGATGCTTAAGCACGATCCAGGTGACGCCTTCTGAACACGGTGGCGTGGTTAGCGAACCGCTAAAGCGCCAGTACGTTTTATCATCCGGCAGCAGCTTATTCAGATTGAGCTCCTGCTTGATGGAGACGTTCAGCTCGGCCTGCTGAGGCATCACGCTCCACAATTTATCCAGCTCCGGATTCTCGGCCCCTTTGTCGAACATGACCGCGACCACCGTCAGTTCCCCCTTCGCGTTTTTATGCACAAGGTGCATTTCCATTTCGTAATGCTTGCCATGCACGGTGTTTTCGCTCGGCGCGTGGAAGTGGAACTGTTGTAACGTCCAGGTTTGCTTATCCAGCGTGATGGTGTCGCGTGTGTCGGCCTGCTCGCTTGCCTGAATGGTATGGCCATTGTTTGTCAGCGTCACAGGGCCGTCGATGTAGTGCGTTTGCAGCGGGGAAAGGTGGGCGTTAACGGTCGAGTCAATATTAATCGGAGACTGGTACATTCCGCTTTGACAGGTTTTGTACGCTTCATCCAGTTCGCCCCAGTGCTCCGGTGAACTTTCTCCTTTGTAGCTCCAGTGTGATGCGTATGCTGAAGCCGAGATCATGCTCAGCGCTAACAGCGCTGCCTTGCCATAAACGTGTTTCATAATATTCTTCCTGTGAATTTTTATTATCCAAATCAAAACATATCAATATGATTTGCATGGTTATTTTACCGGAGGCAGGCCAGGGGCGGGAGGAATATTCGAGGAGAAAAGGCGTGGTCAGAGGACCACGCCAAATACTTATTTTTTACGACCGGTAATACGGCACCACTCTTCCTTCTCCACAACAGGGTCGAGAGCGAAAAGATCGGCGTAGGCTTCGCAAACGCTCTCTGCCTGGCTTGCCAGGATGCCAGAAAGTCCCAGCAGACCGCCCTCAACGGGCAGCACGCTGATTAATGGCGCCAGTTCACGCAGTGGGCCCGCGAGGATGTTTGCGACCACCACATCGGCTTTCATGGCTTCTGGCTGCGCTTCCGGCAGGTATAGCTCCAGGCGATCGGAGACGCCGTTACGCTCGGCATTATCGCGGCTGGCCTGAATGGCCTGCGGATCGATATCGATCCCGATAGCTTTCGCCGCGCCCAGTTTCAGGGCGGCAATCGCAAGGATCCCGGAACCGCAGCCGAAGTCGATCACCGTCTTACCTTCCAGATCCAGACCATCCAGCCACTGCAGGCACAGGGACGTGGTTGGGTGGGTGCCGGTGCCAAACGCCAGGCCTGGGTCGAGCATCACGTTAACCGCGTTTTCATCGGGAACCTCGCGCCAGCTGGGGCAGATCCACAGACGTTTGCCGAACTGCATCGGGTGGAAGTTGTCCATCCACTCGCGTTCCCAGTCCTTGTCTTCCAGCTGTTCGATTTTATGCACAAAACCTGCACCCAGAAGAGGATGGTTTTCCAGAATCGCCACCACCTCTTTCATGTCGGTTTCGGCATCAAACAGGCCAATCACGTCGGTATCACCCCACAGGCGCGTTTCGCCCGGCAGCGGTTCAAAGACCGGCGTGTCGTGCGTGTCCTGGAAGGTGATGGAGACAGAGCCGGCTTCCATCAGCGCATCGCTCAGCTCTTCGGCGTTCGCGCCGGTTGTGTTCAGTTTTAGTTGGATCCACGGCATGGCAAAACTCTTTATTTATCAGTAGAAATCATAGCGGGTTGTGGTGCGGGCTGACCGAAACGGTTCCCCACCACAAACGCCAGTAAACTTAGCAGTAACGAAGGCACAATCGGATGGAAGCCCAGATACTGAATCTTAAATGTCGCAAGGATGGCATACAGCACGCCGCCAACAATCATCGCGCTCAGCGCGCCTGCAGCGTTCGCGCGTTCCCAGTAAAGACCTAATACCAGCGGCCACAGGAAAACGGCTTCAAGACCGCCAAACGCAAGCAGGTTCAGCCAGATAATCATCTCCGGCGGACGCCATGCGGCTAACATCAGCAAAGCGCCTAATACCAGCGTAATGACGGCAGACATCCGCTTCAGGCGACGTTCATTTTCAACCTGCTCAGGGCGCAGGTTCAGATAGAGATCTTTAATGATCGTAGCGGAACTTTGCAGTAACTGGGCGTTAATGGTCGACATAATGGCGGCCATTGGCGCAGCGAGGAAAATCCCGGCGGCGAAGGGCGGCAGCACTTTAACCATCAGCGTCGGGATCACCAGATCCGGCACGGTAAGGTCGGGGATCACCGCGCGCCCTAATGCACCTGCCAGATGCATGCCAAACATCAGGACCGCGACCACAATCGTCCCGATGATGATGCCCTTGTGAACGGCTTTACTGTCTTTATAGGAGATACAGCGCACGGCGGTATGCGGCAGACCAATCACCCCGAAGCAGACTAACACCCAGAATGAGGTCATAAAGGTCGGCGAGAGGATATCATCCGCGCCCTGCGGTGAGACCAGTTTCGGGTCAATCGCTTCAAGGGTTTCCACCGCATGAGTGAGTCCACCCGCGGCATGAACAATCCCCACCAGCAGAACGATCGTGCCGATGAGCATGACCATTCCCTGCAGCGTATCGTTCAGCACGCTGGCGCGGAACCCGCCAAACGCGGTATACAGCGCAATGCTTACCCCGAAGATAATCAGGCCTGTCTCGTAAGGGATCCCGGCCGCCGTCTCCAGCAGGCGCGCCCCGCCGATGAACTGTACGGTCATCGCGCCGATAAAGGCCACCAGCAGGCTTAAGCTCGCCAGCCACACCAGTAAGCGGCTCTGGTAACGGGCAAACAGCATGTCGTTGAGCGTGACGGCATTATAGCGGCGCGCCAGAATGGCAAATTTTTTGCCCAGAATACCGAGGGAGAGCCAGACGGCAGGTAGCTGGATCATGGCCAGCAATACCCAGCCTAACCCGTATTTGTAGGCCGCACCGGGACCGCCAATAAACGAACTGGCGCTAATATAGGTCGCGGTAAGCGTCATCGCCAGCACGACGCCACCCATCGAACGGCTGCCGAGGAAATACTCATTCAGGAAAGTGCCGGTCGCTCTTTTACGCATGGCATAAATGGATAAACCAAACACGACCAGCAGGTATGCGACAAGCGGCAGAATGACTTCAAGCTGCATCATCGTCCTCCAGCGGAATATCCCGGTAGATGAATTTCACCATCGCCCAGCACAGCAGAATAAACACCAGCGGTACCAGCAGGCAGGCCATTTCAAACCAGTGCGGCAGGCCGGTGATGCCAATAGCAGAGTCAGGTAAGTAAGCAGTTACTAACCATGCAGCAAGATAGAGAAGGGTCAGCCATAGCGCCCAGCGCGCTTCTTTATGGGCCTGAACAAAACGTTTGTCCATTTTTTGTCCCTTGTGGATGCAGAAAGCGGGGATTGTACATGATGGGGCTTTGCGATCCCCAGAAATAAAAAAAGGCCGGATAATCCGGCCTTTTAGCAACACAGCTCTCTTACTTCTCGTTCAGGCCGAGTTTTTTCTCCAGGTAGTGGATGTTAGTTCCACCATTCTGGAAGTGCTCGTCGCTCATGATACGCATCTGCAGGTCAACGTTGGTTTTGATACCGTCGATGATCAATTCCTGCAGGGCGTTCTTCATGCGGGCAATCGCCACGTCACGGTTTTCGCCGTAGCAGATAAGCTTACCGATCATTGAGTCATAGTACGGCGGTACGGTGTAACCGGCGTAGATATGAGATTCCCAACGCACGCCAAAGCCACCCGGCGCGTGGAAACGCGTGATTTTACCCGGGCTTGGCAGGAAGGTGTTCGGGTCTTCGGCATTGATACGGCATTCTACCGCATGGCCTTTCACCACGACTTCTTCCTGCTTGATGGACAGAGGCTGACCGGCTGCGATACGCAGCTGCTCTTTGATCAGGTCAACGCCGGTGATCATTTCGGTCACCGGGTGTTCAACCTGAATACGGGTGTTCATTTCAATGAAGTAGAACTCGCCGTTTTCGAACAGGAACTCAAAGGTACCCGCCCCGCGATAGCCGATATCGACGCACGCTTTGGCGCAACGCTCGCCGATGTAGCGACGCAGTTCCGGGGTAATGCCCGGCGCTGGCGCTTCTTCGACCACTTTCTGGTGACGACGCTGCATTGAGCAGTCACGTTCTGCCAGATAGATCGCGTTACCCTGACCGTCAGCCAGCACCTGAATTTCGATGTGGCGTGGGTTTTCCAGGTATTTTTCCATGTACACCATGTCATTGCTGAAAGCCGCTTTCGCTTCCGCTTTGGTCATGGAGATGGACTGTGCCAGTTCAGCGTCGCTGCGCACAACGCGCATACCGCGACCGCCGCCGCCGCCGGACGCCTTGATGATAACCGGGTAGCCAATGCGTTTAGCATGAGCACGGTTAGCATCCATGTCGTCGGTCAGAGGGCCGTCAGAGCCTGGTACGGTTGGAACACCGGCTTTTTTCATCGCGGTGATTGCAGACACTTTGTCGCCCATCAGGCGAATGGTGTCGGCTTTCGGACCGATGAAGATAAAGCCAGAACGTTCAACCTGCTCAGCAAAGTTGGCGTTCTCAGAGAGGAAGCCGTAACCCGGATGAATTGCCACCGCGCCGGTGATTTCAGCGGCGCTGATGATAGCCGGGATGTTCAGATAGCTTTTTACGGACGGAGCCGGGCCAATACAGACCGTCTCATCCGCCAGCAATACGTGTTTTAAATCGCGATCCGCGCTTGAGTGCACAGCGACGGTCTTGATGCCCAATTCTTTACAGGCACGAAGAATACGCAGTGCGATCTCGCCGCGGTTGGCGATAACAATTTTATCCAGCATGTTCGCCTCGTTACTCGATGACGACCAGCGGCTCGTCAAATTCAACCGGCTGACCACTTTCGACCAGAATCGCTT
Organism: Enterobacter sp. 118C5; assembly: GCF_034107645.1. Classification (NCBI taxonomy): domain Bacteria; kingdom Pseudomonadati; phylum Pseudomonadota; class Gammaproteobacteria; order Enterobacterales; family Enterobacteriaceae; genus Enterobacter; species Enterobacter sp. 118C5. The sequence goes on from NZ_JAWNEU010000009.1 coordinate 19,796, forward strand.
TCACAGTACCTGATTTGTCTGCTTCGATCTGGTTCATCATTTTCATCGCTTCAACGATGCACAGGGTATCGCCTACGTTGACTTTCTGACCCACTTCGATGAACGCCTTCGCGTCCGGGCTCGGGGTGCGGTAGAAAGTACCAACCATTGGGGAACGTACGATGTGACCACTGATTTCTGCTGCAGCGGCAGGTGCGGCTTCAGCTGCTGCTGGCGCAACGGCTGCGGAAAGCGCAGGCTGCTGCACTGGCGCAGCGTAAGCTTGCTGCATTACCGGGAAGCTAGCGGCTGGGGCTGCACGGCTGATGCGTACAGACTCTTCGCCTTCAGAAATTTCCAGTTCGGAGATGCCTGATTCTTCAACCAGCTCGATCAGTTTTTTAATCTTACGAATATCCATGAGTGGGTTCCGTACTCTTGTTTAGTGTGATTGTGACAAGCGTTTTACCGCTGTCTGTAAAGCGTATGAATAGCCGTCTGCGCCCAGTCCGCAGATAACGCCAGCAGCGATATCCGACAGATACGAATGGTGGCGGAACGGCTCTCGGGCGTGCACGTTACTCAGGTGGATCTCGATAAACGGGATACTCACCGCAAGCAGTGCGTCGCGGATAGCAACACTGGTGTGCGTAAACGCGGCCGGATTGATCAGGATATAGTCCACAGTGTCTTTAGCCTGATGAATACGGTCGATGATTGCGTACTCCGCGTTTGACTGAAAATGATCCAAATCCACATTCAGCGAGGCTGCTTCCGTGCTCAGACGGTTAACAATTTCGCTCAATGTCAGCGTGCCGTACTTCTCTGGCTCACGGGTGCCGAGCATGTTCAGGTTCGGTCCGTTTAAAACTAAGATATGGAACTTATCAGTCATTATGCCGCTATCTCCTGCGATTTTCGGGTAAAAAACAAAATATACCGTCGAAGCGCAAATGTCACCTTTTCAGAGGCCCAAAACCGCTGTCAGGCGAATCAAGGTCGCACATTATAACGATTTCGTAGCATTTGGCAGCTAAATACTGGTCTTATCAGGGAAGATTATCAACCGCAATCCATAAAAGATTTGCGGTTGAGAGGTAATCTGCGGGAAAACGCACAGTTTCGCGAACTATCGCCACCACTGGCGGAACTTCTTGTAACGCCATGCTAAAAGCGCCACGGCCGCCAGCGCGTAAAGGACCGGCTGCGGAGAGAGGATCTTCACCGACCACAGATAATGAATGGGGGCAAGGATCGCGACAAGATAGACGAAGTTGTGCAGCAACTGCCAGCGACGGCCCAGCTTTCGCTGCGCATATTGCGTGGACGTCAGCGCTAACGCCAGTAAAACCACCCAGCTCACAATACCCAGCGTCAGATAAGGTCGAGTCACCAGCTCGCGGCCAAGCAGTGTCAGATTGTTAATTCCCAGTTCCAGCAGGGCGTAGCTGGTGAGGTGCAGGGTCGCCCAGGCAAAACACCATAGCCCCAAAAGCCGACGGGTGCGTATCAATAATGGCTGTTTAGCGTAGCGCGCCAGCGGCGAGACGAGCAAGGTGGCCAGCAAAAATTTCAGAGCCATCCGACCCGTAAAATGCTGGATATCCTTTGCCGGATCGGCGCTAAAGAGGCCCTGGCTGGCCGCCCAGAACAGCCACAGAAAAGGAAGTATCCCGGCTAAATGCAGCAGCACTTTCAGCCAGGTTATCTGCTTTGCCGTTAATCGCACTCAGAAGTTCTCCCGTAAATTAAGGCCACGGTAAAGAGACGCCACTTCATCCGCATACCCGTTAAACAGCAGCGTGGGCTGGCGCTTCACGTCCAGCGCGCCGCCGGAGCCGATAAAGCGTTCCGTCGCCTGCGACCAGCGGGGATGATCCACATGCGGGTTCACGTTGGCGAAGAAGCCGTATTCACCCGGCGCCGCCAGGTTCCATGTCGTTGGCGGACGTTCGCGGGTCAGCTTAATGCTGACGATTGATTTAATCCCTTTGAAACCGTATTTCCACGGCACGGTTAAACGGATGGGGGCACCGTTCTGCGGCGGAAGCGCCTTGCCGTAAACGCCGACGGTCAGGAGGGTAAGGGGATGCATGGCTTCGTCAAGACGTAGCCCTTCAACGTACGGATACTCCAGCCCGCCGCCGATGAACCGATCTTTCTGGCCCGGCATCTCGTCCGGGGCGTAGCGCGTCTGGAAGGCGACGTATTTTGCGTTGCTGGTGGGTTCAACCATCGCCAGCAGCTTATGCAGCGGGAAGCCTACCCAAGGCACCACCATCGACCAGGCCTCTACGCAGCGCATGCGATAGATACGCTCTTCGAGCGGGAAGCGGGTGGTCAGATCGTGATGGTCCAGCGTCAGCGGTTTTGCCACTTCGCCGTCGATTTTCAGCGTCCACGGATCGGTTTTCATGCTGCCGGCATTGGCGGCAGGATCGGCTTTATCCAGACCAAATTCGTAGAAGTTGTTGTAGCCGGTGACTTTATCTTCCGGCGTGAGCGCCAGCTTGTTTTGCCATTCGGCGGGTTGGGTAAAGGTAAGCGGGGCACCGGAAGGGGCCTTTGGGCGATCGTTGCCTTTAAACCAGTCGAGCAGGTCGGCGTGCGCCGCTGGAGAGAGCGTCAGTGCCGTGGCGCTGATGCCAAGCATTTTCAGGATCTGGCGGCGCTGTAACATAAAGACAGACTCAGACGTTACGTCGGCTTCCGTCAGTTTTCGGTTTTTCATGGCATCCTCCGTCATGCGTTTTTCTAAGCATGACGGAGGAGAAGCGTTAGCGCGAATATGTCACGAAAATTTGAAGATTAGGCGATTTTCACCAGCGCGCGGCCGTGGAACTGGTTATCCATGATCTTGCTGGCATATTCAGGTGCCTGGCTGAGCGTAATTTCGGTGGCGCTCTGGGTATAGAAAGATTCCGGCAAATCGCGCACCAGACGCTCCCATGCCTCTGCACGGCGAGCCGCAGGCGTCATCACGGAATCCACGCCCTGCAGGCGGACGTTACGCAGAATAAATGGCATGACGGTCGTTGGCAGGGCAAATCCGCCCGCCAGGCCGCAGGCTGCCACGCAGCCGCCGTAGTTCATCTGCGCCAGGACTTTAGCCAGCACCTTATCACCGACGGTATCCACCGCGCCTGCCCAGACCTGTTTTTCCAGCGGGCGGGTCTCGGCAAACTCATCGCGGCCAAGAATGCGGCTGGCGCCGAGCTGACGCAGATAATCATGCGTGCTTTCACGGCCGGAAACCGCCGCAACCTGATAACCCAGCTTGTGCAGCAGCGTGACCGCCGTGCTGCCCACGCCACCGCTGGCCCCGGTCACGACAATTTCACCCGACTCGGGGCGAATACCTGCATCTTCCAGCGCCATCACGCACAGCATGGCGGTAAAGCCCGCGGTACCAACGATCATCGCTTTGCGGCCATCTATGCCTTTCGGCATAGGCACCAGCCAGTCGCCCTTCACGCGCGCCTGCGTTGCCAGCCCGCCCCAGTGATTTTCGCCCACGCCCCAGCCGGTGAGCAGCACCTGCTGGCCCGCATGAAAACGAGGATCTTCGCTGCTGTGAACCCGGCCAGCAAAATCAATACCGGGCACCATAGGGAAATTTCGGATGATTTTACCCTTACCGGTGATCGCGAGCGCATCTTTATAATTTAAACTGGACCAGTCGATGTCGACGGTGACGTCGCCTTCCGGCAGGCGAGTCTCTTCTACGGCCTGTACGGAGGCAAGCGTTTTGCCGTCCTGCTGTTCTAGGATTAAAGCCTGCATATGGAGTCCTCACGGCTCAGATGATTGGAAAATAGTTCCTGGAGACTATACTCGCTCAGGGTAAAGCAATGCCGATTTAACGCAATAAATTGCCAGATACGCCAGGTTTGGTAGTATGCCGCATTTGAAATGCAAGTTAGCGCTTACTCGCTACCCCATCAACCCACGGAGTAATCTCAAGGATGCGATTAACGACGAAGTTCTCGGCTTTTATCACCCTGCTGACGGGGCTTACCATCTTTGTCACGCTTCTTGGTTGCTCTCTGAGCTTTTATAACGCCATCCAGGACAAACTGGTCAACCGGGTGCAGTCCGTTGCGTCGGTGATTGATACGCGTCTGCTGACCACTCCGCTTCCTGAGCTTTCCCGGGAGCTGGATGAGCTGATGGTGCCGGTTGATATTATTCAGGTCGACATTCAGCAGGGGAAGCATGCGGTTTTAAGCCATGAACGGCAGGACAGCTATCGACCTGCGGGTGTGGTGAGCCAGTATCGGGAAGTAACGGTGCACTCCCTTAAAAATCCGGGGATGACCATACGCATGGTCTACCTCGATCCGATGGCCAGCTATTTCCGTTCCATGATGACCACCGCGCCGCTCACTGTCGCCGTCGGCTTCATTATTTTGCTGATTTTTCTCGCGGTCCGCTGGCTGCGCCGCCAGCTCTCCGGTCAGGAACTGCTGGAGAACCGCTCCGTGCGTATCCTGAACGGTGAACGCGGCCCGCAGGTGCGCGGCTCGGTCCATGAATGGCCGTCACGCGCCAGCAGCGCGCTGGATACGCTGCTCTCAGAGATCCAGTTTGCCAGCGACCAGCGCAGCCGTATGGATACGCTAATCCGCTCTTATGCCGCGCAGGATAATAAAACCGGCCTTAACAACCGCCTTTTCTTTGACAATCAACTCGCCACGCTGCTCGACGACCCGGAGAAAGTGGGCACGCACGGGGTGGTGATGATGATTCGCCTGCCCGATTTTGATCTGCTGCGCGACACATGGGGACAGCGGGCGGCGGAAGAAAATCTCTTTACGCTGATCAACCTCCTCTCCACCTTTATTATGCGCTATCCGGGCGCGCTGCTGGCCCGTTACCACCGCAGCGACTTTGCCGTATTGCTGCCGCACCGCACGCTGAAGGAATCAGAAAGCATTGCCAGCCAGCTGCTTAAGGCCGTCGACGCGCTGCCGCAGAGCAAAATGCTCGACAGAGACGATATGGTCCATATGGGGATCTGCGCCTGGCGCGGCGGACAGTCGACAGAGCAGGTGATGGAGCATGCGGAAGCGGCCACCCGCAACGCGGTATTGCAGGGGGCGAACGGATGGGCGGTCTACGATGATTCGCTGCCGGAAAAAGGGCGCGGAAACGTGCGCTGGCGAACTTTGATTGAGCAAATGCTGAGTCGCGGTGGGCCACGTATTTATCAAAAACCGGCGGTCATGAAAAACGGCTATGTTCATCACCGGGAATTGATGTGCCGTATTTTCGACGGGACGGAAGAGGTTATTTCTGGGGAATATCTGCCGATGGTGCTGCAATTTGGGCTCTCCGAAGAGTATGACCGCCAGCAAATTACACGCCTGATTCCGTTTTTATCATTCTGGCCCGAAGAGAACCTGGCGTTACAGGTCACCGTTGAGTCATTAATACGCCCGCGTTTTCAGCGCTGGCTGCGTGATACATTAATGCAATGCGAAAAATCGCAACGCAAACGCATTATTTTTGAACTTGCTGAGGCGGATGTGGGTCAACACATCAGCCGGTTGCGTCCGGTGGTCCGTTTGATCAACGCGCTCGGTGCCCGTGTCGCGGTAACGCAGGCTGGTTTAACGCTGGTCAGCACCAGCTGGATCAAGGAGCTGGATGTGGAGCTATTAAAGCTACATCCGGGGCTGGTAAGGAATATTGAAAAGCGCACGGAAAACCAACTGCTGGTTCAGAGTCTGGTTGAAGCGTGTAAGGGAACGCGAACGCAAGTATTTGCCGCAGGCGTGCGCTCCAGAGGCGAATGGCAGATGTTAGCAGAGCGCGGGGTAACGGGTGGTCAGGGCGATTTTTTTGCTGCCTCTCAGCCGCTTGACACCAACGTGAAAAAATATTTGCAAAGATACTCTGTTTGACCTGCCGTTTACGTTGTTTTCACGTAGAATATCGCGCCTGTAGCTTTGAGTATGTCGAGCAAAAAGCCAGTGAACGACCTTTAACGGGTTACAAATGTCAGTGAGGAACACGACTGTTTACTCAGCCCTTAGGGAGTCAGGGGATGAATTTGTAACATCAGGAAACGTACTGCACAAATTTTCACCGTTGCAGATGATTTTTGCGCCTTGTCGCTGCTGCGTGTGGTTGGTAAAGTAAGCGGATTTTGTTTTCCGCCCCAGCTTTCAGGATTATCCCTTAGTATGTTGAAAAAATTTCGTGGCATGTTTTCCAATGACCTGTCCATTGACCTGGGTACCGCGAATACCCTTATTTATGTAAAAGGACAAGGCATCGTATTGAATGAGCCTTCTGTTGTGGCCATTCGTCAGGATCGTGCAGGCTCGCCGAAAAGCGTGGCCGCAGTGGGTCATGACGCGAAGCAGATGCTGGGTCGTACCCCTGGCAACATTGCCGCTATTCGCCCAATGAAAGACGGCGTTATCGCTGACTTCTTCGTGACTGAAAAAATGCTTCAGCACTTCATCAAGCAGGTTCACAGCAACAGCTTCATGCGCCCAAGCCCGCGTGTGCTGGTGTGTGTGCCGGTTGGTGCAACTCAGGTAGAACGTCGCGCAATCCGTGAATCCGCCCAGGGTGCTGGTGCACGTGAAGTGTTCCTGATTGAAGAGCCAATGGCTGCGGCAATCGGTGCGGGCCTGCCTGTTTCTGAAGCCACCGGTTCTATGGTGGTGGATATCGGTGGTGGTACCACTGAAGTAGCCGTTATCTCTCTGAACGGCGTGGTGTACTCCTCCTCCGTACGTATCGGCGGTGACCGCTTCGATGAAGCCATCATCAATTACGTGCGCCGTAACTACGGCTCTCTGATCGGTGAAGCCACCGCAGAGCGTATCAAACACGAAATCGGTTCTGCATATCCGGGCGATGAAGTGCGTGAGATCGAAGTGCGTGGCCGTAACCTGGCGGAAGGTGTTCCACGCGGCTTTACCCTGAACTCCAACGAAATTCTGGAAGCACTGCAGGAACCACTGACGGGCATCGTGAGCGCGGTAATGGTTGCGCTGGAACAGTGTCCACCAGAGCTGGCGTCCGACATCTCCGAGCGCGGTATGGTTCTGACCGGTGGTGGTGCGCTGCTGCGTAACCTCGACCGCCTGTTGATGGAAGAGACAGGTATTCCTGTCGTAGTTGCAGAAGATCCACTGACTTGCGTCGCCCGCGGTGGTGGCAAGGCGCTGGAAATGATCGACATGCACGGCGGCGACTTGTTCAGCGAAGAGTAGTCATGGTGAAAGGGTAGCGAATCGCTACCCTTTCTCTCTGACACGAGAATACGCATAGCCTATGAAGCCAATTTTTAGCCGTGGCCCATCGCTACAGTTTCGCCTCATTCTGGCGGTTCTGGTTGCGCTTGGCGTCATTATTGCCGATAGCCGCCTCGGTACGTTCAGCCAGATCCGAACGTACATGGATACCGCCGTCAGTCCTTTCTACTTTATATCAAATGGTCCCCGTGAACTGCTCGACTCCGTTTCTCAAACGTTGTCTTCACGAGACCAGCTCGAACTTGAAAACCGGGCATTACGCCAGGAACTGCTGCTGAAAAACAGCGAACTGCTGATGCTGGGGCAATACAAGCAGGAAAACGCGCGTCTGCGTGAACTGCTCGGCTCGCCGCTGCGTCAGGACGAGCAGAAGATGGTTACCCAGGTGATCTCCACCGTGAACGACCCTTATAGCGATCAGGTTGTGATCGACAAAGGGAGCGTGAACGGGGTGTATGAAGGTCAGCCCGTCATCAGTGATAAGGGCGTAGTAGGCCAGGTTGTTGCCGTCGCCAAACTGACCAGCCGCGTGCTGCTGATTTGCGACGCCACCCACGCGCTGCCGATCCAGGTCCTGCGTAACGATATCCGCGTGATTGCGGCCGGTAACGGCTGCACGGACGATCTGCAGCTGGAACACCTGCCTGCTAACACGGACATCCGTGTCGGCGACGTGCTGGTGACGTCCGGTCTCGGTGGACGCTTCCCTGAGGGCTACCCGGTTGCGGTGGTCTCTTCGGTTAAGCTGGATACGCAGCGTGCATACACCGTGATTCAGGCCCGTCCAACCGCCGGTTTACAGCGTCTGCGCTACCTGCTGCTGCTCTGGGGCGCCGATCGTAACGGTGCTAACCCGATGACGCCTGAAGAGGTGCATCGCGTGGCGAACGAACGCCTGATGCAGATGATGCCGCAGGTTCTCCCGCCAGCGGACTCTATGGGGCCGCCTGCGCCCGTGCCTGCGCCAGCAACAGGGTTAACGCAGCCGCAGCCTGATGCGCCGCCACCGCCTAAACTCTCTTCGGGAGGGCAGTAGTGGCAAGCTATCGTAGCCAGGGACGCTGGGTCATCTGGCTCTCGTTCCTTATTGCACTGTTGCTGCAGATTATGCCCTGGCCGGATAACATTCTCGTTTTCCGGCCAAACTGGGTCTTGCTCATTTTACTTTACTGGATCCTTGCTCTGCCGCATCGCGTAAATGTCGGCACGGGTTTTGTGATGGGTGCCATACTGGATCTCATTAGTGGCTCTACGCTGGGCGTGCGCGCCCTGTCCATGAGCATTATTGCGTACCTCGTCGCACTGAAATTCCAGCTCTTCCGTAACCTCGCGCTCTGGCAACAGGCCCTGGTCGTGATGCTGTTGTCGCTTTCTGCGGATATCGTTGTTTTCTGGGCAGAGTTTTTAGTGATCAACGTCTCTTTCCGACCGGAAGTGTTCTGGAGTAGTGTAGTAAACGGTGTGCTCTGGCCGTGGCTATTCCTGCTGATGCGTAAGGTTCGCCAGCAGTTTGCTGTGCAATAAAAGGTTTCTATGACGTCTCTGTATCTTGCTTCCGGCTCCCCGCGCCGTCAGGAACTCCTGGCGCAGTTAGGGGTCTCTTTTGAACGCATCGTGACCGGCATTGAAGAAAAACGTGCTGAGGGCGAAAGTGCCCGGCAGTACGTGTCTCGTCTGGCGCGCGAGAAAGCGCTGGCAGGCGTGGCCTGCGTGCCGCGCGATCTGCCCGTGCTGGGAGCGGATACCATCGTTATCCTTAACGGTGAAGTCCTCGAGAAACCGCATGACGCCGACCATGCGGCGCGCATGCTGCGCAAGATGTCCGGGCAAACGCACCAGGTGATGACGGCCGTCGCGCTGGCGGACAGCCAGCACGTGCTGGATTGCCTGGTGGTTACGGATGTCACGTTCAGAGTGCTTACCGACGACGAGATCGCCGCTTACATTGCCAGCGGTGAACCGATGGATAAAGCAGGTGCATACGGTATTCAAGGGCTGGGTGGCTGTTTTGTCAGGAAGATTAATGGCAGCTATCACGCCGTAGTCGGCTTACCGCTGGTGGAAACGTATGAGTTGCTGAGCAATTTTAACTCACTGCGTGAGGGAAGGGATAATTATGACGGCTGAATTGTTGGTAAACGTAACGCCATCGGAAACCCGTGTGGCCTATATTGACGGTGGCATTCTTCAGGAAATTCATATTGAGCGTGAAGCGCGGCGCGGAATAGTAGGCAATATCTACAAAGGTCGTGTCAGTCGTGTACTGCCGGGTATGCAGGCGGCTTTTGTAGATATTGGACTGGATAAGGCGGCATTTTTACATGCCTCCGACATCATGCCGCACACCGAGTGCGTTGCGGGCGAAGAGCAAAAGCAGTTTGCCGTTCGCGACATTTCCGAGCTGGTGCGTCAGGGCCAGGACTTAATGGTACAGGTGGTGAAAGATCCCCTCGGCACCAAAGGTGCCCGTCTGACCACCGACATTACCTTACCTTCCCGCTACCTGGTCTTTATGCCGGGCGCGTCGCACGTGGGCGTTTCGCAGCGTATTGAAAGCGAAAGCGAGCGCGAGCGGCTGAAGAAAGTGGTCAGCGCCTACTGCGATGAACAGGGCGGGTTTATTATCCGCACCGCCGCAGAAGGGATCAGCGAAGAAGACCTGGCGTCGGATGCGGCTTACCTGAAGCGCGTCTGGACCAAAGTGATGGAGCGTAAAAAGCGCAACCAGACCCGCTACCAGCTTTACGGGGAGCTGGCGCTTGCGCAGCGCGTGCTGCGTGATTTTGCCGACGCGCAGCTCGACCGCATCCGCGTGGACTCTCGCCTGACGTATGAAGCGCTGCTGGAGTTTACCGCTGAATACATCCCGGAAATGCCGGGCCTGCTGGAGCATTACACCGGGCGTCAGCCGATCTTCGATCTCTATGATGTCGAAAACGAGATCCAGCGCGCCCTGGAGCGTAAGGTCGAACTGAAGTCCGGCGGGTATCTGATCATCGATCAAACCGAAGCGATGACCACCGTCGATATCAACACCGGCGCGTTTGTCGGCCATCGCAATCTGGATGACACCATCTTCAACACCAACATCGAAGCCACGCAGGCGATTGCGCGCCAGCTTCGTCTGCGCAACCTCGGCGGCATTATCATCATCGACTTCATCGATATGAGTAATGAAGACCATCGCCGCCGCGTGCTGCACTCGCTGGAGCAGGCGCTGAGTAAAGATCGCGTGAAGACCAGCATCAACGGCTTCTCTCAGCTGGGGCTGGTGGAAATGACGCGCAAGCGCACCCGCGAGAGCGTTGAGCATGTGCTGTGTAATGAGTGCCCAACCTGCCATGGACGCGGAACGGTAAAGACGGTTGAGACCGTCTGCTACGAAATTATGCGCGAAATCGTCCGTGTTCATCATGCCTACGACTCCGATCGTTTTCTGGTCTATGCTTCCCCTGCGGTGGCTGAAGCGCTGAAAGGCGAAGAGTCGCACGCGCTGGCGGAAGTGGAAATCTTTGTCGGCAAACAGGTAAAAGTACAAATTGAACCGCTCTATAACCAGGAGCAGTTTGACGTCGTAATGATGTAAAACGCAGTACGCTGCGTGACGAAAGCTGACAAGGAGAGATGCGTGAGGCGATTGCCGGGGATTTTATTGCTTACAGGGGCAACGCTGGTCGTGATTGTCGCGTTGCTCGTGAGCGGGCTACGCCTCGTGTTACCGCATCTGGACAGCTGGCGTCCGCAGCTGCTGGCGAAAATCGAATCCACCACCGGCGTGCCGGTGGACGTCAGCCAGGTCAGCGCCAGCTGGCAGAACTTTGGCCCGACGCTCGATGTCCGGGACATCAACGCCAGCCTGAAAGACGGCGGCTACCTGAAAATCAAACGCGTGACCCTGGCGCTGGACGTCTGGCAGAGCCTGCTGCATCTGCGCTGGCAGTTTCGCGATCTCACCTTTTATCAACTCCAGTTTCTGACCAATACGCCGCTGACGGGCGGTGATAACAATCAGGGCCTGGAAGCCAACCGCTTCAGCGATCTCTTCCTCCGCCAGTTCGATCATTTCGATCTGCGCGACAGCGAAGTGAGCTTTATTACCCTTTCCGGCCAGCGCGCCGAGCTGGCGATCCCGCAGCTGACCTGGCTCAACGGCAAGGATCGGCACCGCGCCGAGGGGCAGGTTAACCTCTCCAGCCTGAACGGCCAGCACGGCGTCATGCAGGTGCGTATGGACCTGCGTGACGATGACGGCCTGTTAAACAACGGCAAAGTCTGGCTGCAGGCCGACGATGTGGATGTTAAGCCCTGGCTCGGCGACTGGTTACAGCAAAACATGCAGCTGGAAACCGCCCGTTTCAGCCTTGAGGGCTGGATGACCCTGACGAAAGGGAAATTTGCCAGCGGCGATATCTGGCTGAAGCAGGGGGGCGCGAGCTGGAAGGGCGAAAAACAGCAGCATCAGCTTTCCGTTGATAACCTCACCGCGCACGTGACGCAGGAAAAAGAGGGCTGGCAGTTCGCCATCCCGGATACGCGCATCACGATGGACGGCAAGCCGTGGCCGCGCGGTGCGCTGACGCTGGCCTGGATGCCGGAACAGGACGTGGGCGGCGCGGCCAGTAAACGCAGCGACGAGCTGCGCATCCGCGCCAGTAACCTGGATCTGGCGGCTATTGAAGGCCTGCGCTCCATGGCGGCAAAGCTCTCTCCGGACCTGGGCGAGATCTGGCTGGCGACGCAGCCGAGCGGAAAGATTGATTCTCTTGCGCTGGATATCCCGCTTCAGGCGACGGAAAAAACCCGTTTCCAGGCATCCTGGAAAGATCTTGCCTGGAAGCAGTGGAAGATGCTGCCGGGCGCGGAGCATTTCAGCGGCAAGCTGGAAGGGAGCGTGGAGAACGGCAGGCTGACGGCGGATATGCACAACGCTAAAATGCCTTACGAGACGGTCTTCCGCGCGCCGCTGGAAATTGAACAGGGCAGCGCGGTGCTTAACTGGCTCCGTAACGATAAGGGCTTCCAGCTTGATGGTCGCCATATCGACGTTAAAGCCAAAGCGGTACACGCGCGCGGTGACTTCCGCTATTTGCAGCCGCAGGGTGACGAACCGTGGCTGGGTATTCTGGCCGGGATCAGTACCAATGACGGCTCTCAGGCATGGCGCTATTTCCCGGAAAACCTGATGGGGAAGGCGCTGGTCGACTATCTGAGCGGCGCAATTCAGGGCGGTCAGGCGGAAAACGCCACGCTGGTCTACGGCGGTAACCCGCATCTTTTCCCGTACAAACATAATGAGGGGCAGTTCCAGGTGCTGGTGCCGCTGCACGACGCCACCTTCGCGTTCCAGCCGGGCTGGCCCGCGCTGAAAAACCTGGATATCGAGCTTAACTTCCTCAACGACGGATTATGGATGAAGGCGGACAGCGTCGCGCTGGGCGGCGTAACGGCCAGCAACCTGACGGCCAACATCCCGGACTACTCAAAAGAGAAGCTGCTGATTGATGCCGACATCAACGGCCCCGGGAAAGCGGTGGGACCGTACTTTGAGGAGACTCCACTCAAAGAGTCGCTGGCGGCGACCCTTCAGCAGCTCCAGCTCGATGGCGATGTGAATGCTCGCTTACATCTTGATATCCCGCTGGACGGAGAGATGACCACCGCCAAAGGTGACGTCCGTCTGAAGAACAACAGCCTGTACATTAAACCGCTTGATAGCACCCTGAAAAATCTCAGCGGACAGTTCAGCTTTGTAAACGGTAATTTGAAAAGCGAGCCGCTTACCGCCAGCTGGTTTAATCAGCCGGTGAATATCGACTTCTCAACAGCCGAGGGGCAAAAGGCTTATCAGGTGGCCGTCAATCTGGACGGCAACTGGCAGCCGTCGCGTATGGACGTCCTGCCGAAGCCGATTGAGGCGTCAGTGGCGGGCGCGGTCGCCTGGCAGGGCAAAGTGGCCATCGACCTGCCTTATCACGCCGGGGCAAAGTATAAGGTCGACATCACGGGCGACCTGAAGAATATTCAAAGCCAGCTGCCTGCGCCGCTGGATAAACAGGCCGGACAGCCGCTGCCGGTGAAGCTTAACGTGGATGGCAATCTGGACAGCTTCGCGCTGACCGGAAGCGCGGGCGGAACAAACCACTTTAACAGCCGCTGGCTGCTTAACCGCAAGCTCACCCTCGACAAAGCCATCTGGACGACGGACAGCAAAACCACGCCGCCGTTGCCTGAGCATGCGGGCGTTGAGCTGAATCTCCCGCCGATGGATGGCGCGGAGTGGCTGGCGCTGTTCCAGAAAGGCGTTGGGCAAAACGTTGATGAAGCCGCCCAGTTCCCGCAGACCATTACCGTACGCACGCCGTCGCTGATGCTGGGCGGACAGCAGTGGAACAACCTGAGCATTGTCTCACAGCCAACCGCTAACGGCTCAACAGTGGAGGCTCAGGGCCGGGAGATCAACGGCACGCTGACCATGCGCAATAATGCGCCGTGGCAGGCAGCGATCCGCTATCTCTACTACAACCCGGCCGCCGCGAGTAAAGATAAACCGGCGAATACATCCCCGCTGAGTACTACTTCCCGCGTCGATTTTAGCGGCTGGCCCGATCTGCAGCTGCGCTGCGCGGAGTGCTGGCTGTGGGGGCAAAAGTACGGCCGTATCGACGGTGATTTTGCCATCCAGGGGAATACGCTCAAGCTCTCCGGCGGGTTGATCGACACCGGCTTTGGCCGCATGACGGCGGGCGGAGAATGGGTGAACAAGCCGGGCGAGCAGCGCACGTCCCTGAAGGGCGACATTAAAGGCAACAAGCTGGATGCGGCGGCCAACTTCTTTGGCATCAGCACGCCGCTGCGCGGCTCCTCGTTTAACGTTAATTACGATCTTCACTGGCGCGCCGCGCCGTGGACGCCGGACGAAGCGTCGCTGAACGGTATTCTGAAAACCCACTTTGGCAAAGGTGAAATCGCCGACGTGAGCACGGGGCGTGCCGGGCAGATCCTGCGCCTGCTGAGTTTTGATGCGCTGCTGCGCAAGCTGCGCTTCGATTTCAGCGACACCTTCAGCGAAGGTTTCTACTATGACTCCATCCGCAGTACGGCGTGGATCAAGGACGGCGTTTTGCATACGGACGACACCCTGGTGGATGGGCTGGAAGCGGACATCGCCATGAAAGGCTCGGTCAACCTCGTGCGTCGCGAGCTGGATATGGAAGCCGTGGTGGCGCCGGAAATTTCCGCAAGCGTGGGCGTGGCGGCGGCCTTTGTGGTGAACCCGATTGTCGGTGCGGCGGTGTTTGCCGCCAGTAAAGTGCTGGGGCCGCTGTGGAGCAAGGTCTCCATTCTGCGCTACCGCATTACCGGCCCGGTGGATAAACCGCAGATTAACGAGGTGCTGCGCCAGCCGCGCAAAGATGCACAGCAATGATTTGACGTGGGCTGGTAATTGCCGCACTCTCAATAAATACGATCTTTATACCGCCACGGGCGGCAACGAACGAGTAGCAATACGATGAGTCTGAACCTGGTAAGTGAACATTTGCTCGCAGCGAACGGCCTGAGCCATCAGGACCTGTTCTCCATTCTTGGTCAACTGACCGAACGCCGTCTCGACTACGGCGATCTCTATTTCCAGTCGAGCTATCACGAATCCTGGGTTTTAGAAGACAGCATCATCAAAGATGGCTCATATAACATCGACCAGGGCGTCGGCGTGCGCGCCATCAGCGGCGAAAAAACCGGTTTTGCCTATGCCGACCAGATTAGCCTGGCCGCGCTTGAGCAGAGCGCTCAGGCCGCACGTACCATTGTGCGCGATACCGGCGACGGTCGCGTGAAAACCCTGGGTGAAGTGCAGCACTCCGCGCTTTATACCAGCATCGACCCGCTGCAGAGCATGACCCGCGAAGAGAAGCTGGACATTCTGCGCCGCGTGGACAAAGTGGCGCGCGCCGCCGACAAACGCGTGCAGGAAGTTTCCGCCAGCCTGAGCGGTGTGTATGAACTGATTCTGGTGGCGGCAACGGACGGTACGCTGGCGGCCGATGTGCGTCCGCTGGTGCGTCTCTCCATCAGCGTGCAGGTCGATGACAACGGCAAACGCGAGCGCGGCTCAAGCGGCGGCGGCGGTCGTTTCGGCTATGACTGGTTCCTGGGCGACGTTGACGGCGAAGCGCGCGCTGACACGTGGGCTAAAGAAGCCGTGCGCATGGCGCTGGTGAATCTTAATGCTGTTGCGGCGCCGGCCGGGACATTCCCGGTGGTGCTGGGCGCAGGCTGGCCGGGCGTGCTGCTGCACGAAGCGGTGGGCCACGGTCTGGAAGGCGATTTTAACCGTCGCGGGACGTCCGTATTCAGCGGCCAGATGGGTCAGCTCGTCTCCTCTGAGCTATGCACCGTAGTGGATGATGGCACCATGCCTGACCGCCGCGGCTCGATTTCTATCGACGATGAAGGTACGCCAGGCCAGTACAACGTGCTGATCGAAAACGGCGTGCTGAAAGGCTACATGCAGGACAAACTCAACGCGCGCCTGATGGGCGTAGCGCCGACGGGTAACGGCCGTCGTGAATCCTACGCGCACCTGCCGATGCCGCGCATGACCAACACCTATATGCTGCCGGGCAAATCCACGCCGCAGGAGATTATCGAATCCGTGGATTACGGTATCTTTGCGCCAAACTTTGGCGGCGGCCAGGTGGACATCACCTCCGGTAAGTTTGTCTTCTCGACTTCAGAAGCGTACCTGATTGAGAAGGGCAAAGTGACCAAAGCGGTGAAGGGCGCAACCCTCATTGGCTCCGGCATTGAAGCCATGCAGCAGATTTCCATGGTCGGTAACGATCTGAAGCTGGATAACGGCGTGGGTGTTTGCGGTAAAGAAGGCCAGAGCCTGCCGGTTGGCGTGGGTCAGCCAACGCTGAAGGTTGATAACCTGACGGTGGGCGGCACGGCGTAATTTTTCCTCCCCCTTCACCCTAACCCTCTCCCCAACGGGGAGAGGGGACTGCTCGGTGCGGTCTTTTCCCCCTCGCCCCTTTGGGGAGAGGGCCGGGGTGAGGGGAAAGACCTACTCTTTCCTTCTCCCCCGCATCCCCTGAAATAGCTCCGCCACGTCCACAAAATAGTCCGTCAGATAGTTAATACACACCTGCACCTTCAGCGGCAGCTTGTCCTTTTCGGTATACAGGGCGTAGACCGGGCGCGGATCGGACTGGTAGCGCGGGAAGAGGATCTCCAGCACGCCGCTGTTGATCTCATTGATCACCCACATCAGCGGCACGTAGGCGATCCCGGCGCCGGCCACCAGCCAGCGGGAGATGGTCATCGGATCGTTGGTGACGAACCGGCCTTCTGGCAGAAGCCTGGTGGAGATCCCTTCCGGGGCTATCAGTTCAAACTCATTATCGGGGCGGACGCTGTACTCCAGCCACGAGTGGTTAGCGAGATCGGCAGGTTTCTCCGGCACGCCGTACTGTGCCAGATAGCTCTTCGAGGCGCAGACCACCATCGGCATGCTCCCGAGTCGACGGGAGAACAGGCTGGAATCCTGCAATGCGCCAACGCGGATCACCACGTCTAATCCATCGGCAATCAGGTCCGGCGCAGGGATGCCCGTCACCAGATTGACGGTAAGCCCTGGGTACTCTTTCAGCATGTCCGCCGTCATGGCAGCGAGAACATTTTGTGCCATAGTTGAAGAACACCCTATGCGCAGCGTGCCGATCGGCGTGTTGTTAAAGGCATAAAGCTGTTCGTGAACATCCTGCACTTCATGCAGCATGCGGCGACAGCCCTGATAGTAAATTTTACCGGCTTCCGTCAGCCCGATGCTGCGGGTGCTGCGGTTGAGCAGCTTAACCTGAAGCTCATCTTCCAGTTTGGACACCGTCTGGCTGATGGATGAGACGCTCATCTGAAGCTGGCGCGCAGCGGCGGTAAAGGAGCCGAGTTCAACCACTTTGGCGAAGACGGACATGCGTTTTAAACGTTCCATTGTTCACTCTGGCTTAAAAGTGATTTAGATCACATATGATAGATAACAGCATAACAGTTACGTTAATATATTATTAATTACATAACGGCTGCGCCATTCTCGCCCTGCGTTTCTTGCTCTCCTGCGATGGCGTGCGCTTAAAAATTCTGAAGCCTGCACTCTCTCTTATCAAGGTCAACATGAGTCTGTTTCCCGTTATCGTGGTGTTCGGTCTGTCGTTCCCACCGATATTTTTCGAGCTTCTTTTATCACTGGCGATCTTCTGGCTGGTGCGCAAGGTGCTGGTCCCGACCGGGATCTACGATTTCGTCTGGCACCCTGCATTGTTCAATACCGCGCTGTATTGCTGCCTGTTTTACCTGATATCGCGCATGTTTGTCTGAGGTTGATGTGAAAACGCTAACAAGAAAAATCTCCCGCACCGCCATTACCATGGCGCTGGTTATCCTCGCGTTCATCGCTATTTTTCGCGCCTGGGTTTATTACACCGAATCACCGTGGACGCGTGACGCGCGCTTCAGCGCCGATGTGGTGGCTATTGCCCCCGACGTGGCCGGCCTTATCACGGCGGTTAACGTTCACGATAACCAGCTGGTGAAGAAAGATCAGGTCCTGTTTACCATCGACCAGCCTCGCTATCAGAAGGCGCTGGAGGAAGCAGAAGCAGACGTGGCCTATTACCAGGCGCTGGCCGCGGAGAAACGCCGTGAGGCTGGCCGCCGCAACCAGCTGGGCGTTCAGGCCATGTCCCGTGAAGAGATTGACCAGTCCAACAACGTGCTGCAAACCGTGCTGCACCAGCTGGCGAAAGCGCAGGCAACGCGCGATCTGGCGAAGCTCGACCTGGAGCGTACCGTGATCCGCGCGCCAGCCGATGGCTGGGTGACCAACCTCAACGTCTATGCCGGGGAGTTTATCACCCGCGGCTCAACCGCCGTGGCGCTGGTTAAACAGAACTCCTTCTACGTGCTCGCCTATATGGAAGAGACCAAGCTGGAGGGCGTCCGTCCGGGTTATCGCGCAGAAGTCACGCCGCTTGGCAGCAACCGCGTCTTTAAAGGTACCGTTGACAGCGTCGCCGCAGGGGTAACCAACTCCAGCAGCTCTAACGATGCCAAAGGGATGGCGACGGTGGATTCTAACCTGGAGTGGGTGCGTCTGGCGCAGCGCGTGCCGGTACGTATTCATCTCGATGAGCAGCAGGGCAACCTGTGGCCAGCGGGTACCACGGCGACGGTGGTGATCACCGGAGAAAAAGACCGGGATGCCAGCCAGGACTCCCTCTTCCGTAAAATTGCCCATCGCCTGCGCGAGTTTGGTTAATCGCCATGGGTATCTTTTCCATCGCCAGCCAGCACATTCGCTTCGCCGTGAAGCTGGCGTGCGCCATCGTGCTGGCGCTGTTCGTCGGCTTCCACTTCCAGCTTGAAACCCCTCGCTGGGCGGTGCTGACCGCCGCGATTGTCGCAGCGGGCCCAGCCTTCGCCGCGGGTGGAGAACCCTACTCTGGCGCGATCCGCTATCGCGGGATGCTGCGTATCATCGGGACCTTTATCGGCTGCTTCGCGGCGCTGACCATTATTATTCTGATGATCCGCACGCCGCTGCTGATGCTCATGGTCTGCTGCATCTGGGCGGGTTTCTGCACCTGGATCTCGTCTCTGGTGAAAGTGGAGAACTCCTACGCCTGGGGGCTGGCGGGCTATACCGCGCTGATCATTGTCATCACCATCCAAAGCGAACCGCTTCTCGCGCCGCAGTTTGCCGTGGAGCGCTGCAGCGAAATTGTGATTGGTATTGTCTGCGCCATCGTGGCTGATCTGCTTTTCTCTCCGCGCTCGATCAAGCAAGAGGTGGATCGCGAGCTGGACGCTCTGATCGTTGCCCAGTACCAGCTGATGCAGCTGTGTATTAAACACGGCGACAGCGAAGAGGTGGATAAAGCCTGGAGCGGGCTGGTACGCCGTACGCAGGCGCTGGAAGGGATGCGCAGCAATCTCAATATGGAGTCGTCGCGCTGGGCGCGGGCGAATCGTCGCCTTAAAGCCCTCAACACCGTCTCCCTGACGCTGATTACCCAGGCATGCGAAACCTATCTCATCCAGAATACCCGCCCGGAAGCGGTCACCGATACGTTCCGCGAGCTGTTTGCCGAGCCGGTAGAGACCGTGCAGGACGTGCATAAGCAGCTTAAGCGCATGCGCCGGGTGATTGCCTGGACCGGGGAGCGCGACACGCCGGTAACCATCTATACCTGGGTCGGCGCCGCGACGCGCTATCTGCTGCTGAAGCGCGGTGTAATCAGTAACACCAAAATCAGCGCGGCGGAAGAAGAGGTGCTCCAGGGCGAAGTGGTGATCAAGGCGGAATCAGCCGAGCGCCATCACGCGATGGTCAACTTCTGGCGTACCACGCTTGCCTGCATGCTCGGCACGCTGTTCTGGCTTTGGACGGGCTGGACGTCCGGCAGCGGCGCGATGGTGATGATTGCCGTCGTGACCGCGCTGGCGATGCGTCTGCCTAACCCGCGCATGGTCGCCATTGATTTCCTCTACGGCACCATCGCCGCGCTGCCGATTGGCGCGCTCTATTTCCTGGTCATCATCCCGTCCACGCAGCAGAGCATGCTGCTGCTCTGTATTAGCCTGGCGGTGATGGCGTTCTTTATAGGCATTGAAGTGCAAAAGCGCCGCCTGGGATCGCTGGGGGCGCTGGCGAGTACGATTAACATCATCGTGCTGGATAACCCGATGACCTTCCACTTCAGCCAGTTCCTCGACAGCGCGCTGGGCCAGCTGGTGGGCTGTTTCCTGGCGATGATGGTGATTCTGCTGGTACGGGATAACTCACAGGCGCGCACGGGGCGCGTGCTGTTGAACCAGTTTGTATCGGCTGCCGTGTCGTCGATGACCACCAATACCGCGCGTCGTAAAGAGAACCACCTGCCAGCGCTCTATCAGCAGCTGTTTTTACTGCTGAACAAGTTCCCGGGCGACGTTGCGAAGTTCCGCCTGGCGTTAACCATGATCATCGCGCACCAGCGTCTGCGTAACGCGCCGGTGCCGATCAACGACGATCTCTCGGCCTTCCACCGTCAGCTGCGTCGTACCGCCGACCATGTGCTTTCCGCCAGCAGTGACGACAAACGCCGTCGTTACTTTACCCAACTGCTTGAAGAACTGGATATTTATCAGGAAAAACTCAAGCACTGGCAAGCGCCGCCACAGGTGACCGAGCCGGTAGGGCGGCTGGTGTTTATGCTGCATCGCTACCAGAATGCCCTCACGGATAACTGACTGAAGTAAAAAAAACCGACGCCAAAAGCGCCGGTTTTTTTGTGGCTATACTTATTCCAGCACGTACTTACATTCAGGAAGGGAGGACACATGACGACTCAGGCGCTTCAGGACAACACCCTTTTTCAGACCGGCTATCTGGTTGACGGCATCTGGAAAACGCTGGACACAACGTTTGATGTGCTGAACCCCGCGACCGGTGAGGTCATCGCTAAAGTGGCGAAAGCGGGTAAAGCGCAAACTGAAGAAGCGATCGCAGCGGCCACCAAAGCCTTCCCGGCATGGCGTGCCAAAACCGCGAAAGAGCGTTCGGCCATTCTTTACCGCTGGTACGAACTGATTATTGAAAATAAAAGCTGGCTCGGGCGGTTAATGACTATCGAGCAGGGCAAGCCTCTGAAAGAGGCGGAAGGGGAAGTGGAGTATGCCGCCAGCTTTATCCAGTGGTTTGCCGAAGAGGCCAAGCGCGCGAACGGTGAAATTATTCCGCCGATCAAGCCCGGCTCGCGCATTATGGCGACCCGTGAACCCATCGGCGTCGTTGCGGCCATTACGCCGTGGAATTTCCCGATGGCGATGCTCACCCGCAAGTTAGGCCCGGCGCTGGCAGCCGGGTGTACCGGGGTGATCAAACCGGCCAATAACACGCCGCTCAGCGCCTTTGCGCTGCTGACGCTGGCAAAACAGGCGGGCGTGCCCAACGGTGTGCTCAACGCGGTGGCCGGAAATACCCATGAAATCAGCGATGCGATCATGGCCAGCCACGACGTGCGTAAAATCTCCTTTACCGGCTCGACCTCCGTCGGCAAAACGCTGGTGCGCAACGCCGCAGAAACCATGAAAAAAGTCTCCATGGAGCTGGGGGGAAATGCCCCGTATATCGTCTTTGAGGATGCCGACATCGAGGCTGCGGTAAAAGGCGCGATCGCCAATAAGTTCCGCAATGCGGGGCAGGTCTGCGTCAGCGTTAACCGCTTCTACATTCAGGAAACCGTCTACGACAAGTTTGTGAATAAGCTCGCAGATGCGGTTAATGCCCTTAAGGTGGGGAATGGCCTTGATGACGGCGTCGTCGTCGGGCCGCTGATTGAATCCGCCGCGGTCGACAAGGTTCGTGAGCACGTTGAAGATGCTGTCGCACGAGGGGCGACCGTGCTGGCGGGCGGCAAACCCCATCCGCTGGGCGGCAATTTCTGGATGCCAACCGTGCTGGGCGACTGTCACGAAGGCATGAAGCTGGCAGAAGAAGAGACGTTTGGCCCGGTTGCGGCGTGTTTCCGCTTCACCTCGGAAGATGAGGTCATCCAGCGCGCGAATAACACGCCTTACGGGCTGGCGGCTTACTTCTACACCCAGAACCTTTCCCGGGTTTTCCGCGTTTCACAGGCCATCGAGAGCGGGATGATTGGCATTAACGAGTGCGCCGTTTCCACCGAGCTGGGGCCTTTCGGCGGCGTAAAAGAGTCCGGTCTTGGGCGTGAGGGATCCGTGCTGGGGCTGGAAGAGTATCTGGAAGTTAAAACCCTGCATATCGGGGGATTATAATAGACAGGGCGGCATCTGCCGCCCGCCTGGACTGGGTGGCTGGCAATGAAAACCTATACTTTTGATTTTGACGAAATCGACAGTCAGGAAGACTTTTATCGGGAATTTATCCGGGCGTTTGATCTTGAACGGGAAAGCGTGACCAATCTGGATACGCTGTGGGATGTGGTCACCGGCAGCATGCTGCCGCTACCGCTGGAGATTGAGTTTATCCATCTGCCCGATAAGCTGCGCAGACGTTTTGGCGCGCTGATATTACTCTTCGATGAAGCGGAGGAAGAGCTTGAAGGACAGCTGCGCTTTAACGCGCGGCATTAAATGAAAAAAAGCCCCTGACCACGAGGCCAGGGGCAAGTCGTATGATGAGATACGACGAGGGTTTATTTATACAGTTCTGCCGTGGCATGCCAGTGGTCACCCTGATTCAGTTCGGTGACGCGATAGCTGCTGGCGCCTGCTTTCTCAGCTTTGGCGGCAAGTTCCTGACGAATGTCCATCGGGGAGCCGGTGACTGACGTCACGGAGACGCTGCCCATCGGCTGCAGATTTTGTGCCTGATCGGCATTCACTTGCTGCACGGCTGCGCTTGCGCCGAAAGAGAGAACGGATGCCAGACCCAGGGTTGCGATGATCAATTTGGTTTTCATAGTTTTTACTCCTGAACAAGTTTTTTGCTCAACGGCGAGAAGGGTTGAACCGCTATTTTTATGCCTGGTGCCGTTGAGTGGAGAATTACGTCTTCAGTGATTACTAAAACTTATTTGTACAGCTCGGCGGTGGCGTGCCAGTGGTCACCGGAACGTGCTTCGATGATGCGATAGGATGACGCACCTTTTTCTTCCGCTTTTTTGTTCAGCATCTCATGCATGTCCATTGGAGACGTGCCAACAGCGCCGACAGAAACCGTACCGATTGCCTCACGGGATTGCGCCTGGTCAGCATTAATAGCGTCAGCCGCGAAAGCACCGAAGGACAGGACAGACAGGACGCTCAGCGCCGCTACAGTAGTTTTGATTTTCATGATTCTTACCTCGTCGAATTTTTTAGTGGGGTCTTGTTTCGTGACCCTCATCACAAAATCAAGTATACACTAATAACGCCAAAAATTAATACCAGACTAATGGTTTCCCTTGTTATTACGTGTTAAACACGCTTTTTTTTATAACCTAATTGCATAATATTGGGTGTTTTATGAGCAAGTTGCGCTGGTATTTATAAGTAAATCATAGGGATATTGTATTTTGATTTTTTGTGCGATTTACGGGATTGTTATTCACTGGATGAATGTTAATGAGTGGTAAAAAGCACTAATCGTCAAAGCAAGGGCAGAGAAATAAAGGGGGAAATGAGGCAAGAGCAGAATGATCCCCGCAGCGGCGCTACGGGGAGAGCGCATTACAGTTCCTGTTCGAACAGAACCAGAATCGCTTCGTGGAGATCCTTAACGGAGAAACCGCTAGCCGGGGTGGTAAAGATGGTGTCATCACCGGCAATGGTGCCAAGGATACCCTCTGTTTTACCTAACGAGTCCAGCATGCGGGCAATCAGCTGCGCGGCACCCGGGCTTGTGTGAATGACCACGACGGCGTCGTTATAGTCGATATCCAGAACCAAATTCTTGAGCGGACTGGAGGTGGTCGGCACGCCAAGTTCTGCCGGCAGGCAATAGACCATCTCCATCTTGGCGTTGCGGGTACGCACCGCGCCAAATTTGGTTAACATTCGGGAGACTTTCGACTGGTTGATGTTATCGAAGCCTTGTTCCTGCAGCGCCTGAACAATTTCTCCCTGAGAACTGAATTTCTCTTCTTTAAGTAGCGCCTTAAACGCTTTTACCAATTCTTCTTGCTTAGACGAGCTTCGCATAAGTCACCCGGAATATGACGAAAGAAACAACATTATTATGCATGTGGATGAATTTTTATGCAAATTATCTGCTCAACGGCAGGCTGAAATAATGTTATGAAAGGGAGTGATTTTATCAGATTTCGTTATCAGAAAACATGCCTGGGTCACGCCGCGCAAATAAGCTTAAAAGTAAATTAAATGTTATCAAAATGATGTTGTTTTGGTGGCGGGGCAGGGTGTATTGTAACCACCTCTTAATTCGTTGCCATCTGTTGTCAGATAGCTTTCTGGTGAGAGATAAAGTCGTGTGACCTCAAATTCTTTAGCTTCGAAAATTGTAATTAAAGACTTGCTGATTTAAGGTCGCGGCAACGGATTTACAGATACTTAAGTTAACCATAATAAGGAGTTTAGGATGAAAGTCGCAGTCCTCGGCGCTGCTGGTGGTATCGGCCAGGCGCTTGCCCTACTACTGAAAACCCAACTGCCTTCAGGCTCAGAACTCTCTCTGTATGATATTGCTCCGGTAACCCCAGGCGTGGCGGTTGACCTGAGCCACATCCCGACCGCTGTAAAAATCAAAGGCTTCTCCGGTGAAGATGCGCGTCCTGCGCTGCAGGGTGCTGACGTGGTCCTGATTTCTGCAGGCGTGGCGCGTAAGCCAGGCATGGATCGTTCAGACCTGTTCAACGTCAACGCGGGCATCGTGAAAAACCTGGTGCAGCAGATTGCTGAAGTGTGCCCGAAAGCGTGCATCGGTATCATCACTAACCCGGTGAACACCACCGTTGCTATCGCAGCCGAAGTGCTGAAGAAAGCGGGTGTGTACGACAAAAACAAACTGTTCGGCGTGACCACGCTGGATATCATCCGTTCCAACACCTTCGTTGCTGAGCTGAAAGGCAAACAGCCAACAGAAGTGGAAGTGCCGGTTATCGGCGGCCACTCTGGCGTGACCATTCTGCCTCTGCTGTCGCAGATCCCGGGCGTAAGCTTCACCGAGCAGGAAGTGGCTGACCTGACCAAACGTATCCAGAACGCGGGCACCGAAGTGGTGGAAGCGAAGGCGGGTGGCGGTTCTGCAACCCTGTCTATGGGCCAGGCGGCTGCACGTTTCGGTCTGTCACTGGTTCGCGCTCTGCAGGGCGAGAAAGGCGTTGTTGAATGCGCTTACGTTGAAGGCGACGGCGAACATGCCCGCTTCTTCTCTCAGCCGCTGCTGCTGGGCAAAAACGGTATTGAAGAGCGTAAGTCTATCGGTACGCTGAGCGCGTTTGAGCAAAACGCGATGGAAGGCATGCTGGACACGCTGAAGAAAGATATCACCCTGGGTGAAGAGTTCGTTAACAAGTAAAACGAAGCGTCTCCCGGCAAAAAAACCGAAGCACTTACTGGCTTCGGTTTTTTTATGGCTGTTAGTTTGTTGCCGGGTATTCCTGAATCGTCACGTGCAGCGTCATTTTCTTATCGTTGCGCATGATTTCCACAGGGATGATCGAGCCAGGGCGAATTTCGGCCACCTGGTCCATCGTCTCCAGCGCAGAGACTGCCGGCGTGCCGTTGACCGACACGATGACATCGTTAACCTGAATCCCCGCGTTAGCCGCCGGGCCACCCGGTGCCACCTCGTTGACCACGATACCCTGAATCTGATCGATACCGCCGCCCTGAGTATGCATCGGTGCAATTTCGCGCCCGCCGATACCGATATAGCCGCGGATCACGCGTCCGTCGCGGATCAGCTTATCCATAATCTTGGTCGCCAGCTGGAACGGAATAGCAAAGCCGATTCCTTCCGGTGTCTCGCCATCGTTACTTTTATCGAACGAGAGGGTATTAATGCCCATCAGTTCGCCCAACGAGTTGACCAGCGCGCCACCGGAGTTACCGTGGTTGATTGACGCATCCGTCTGCAGGAAGTTCTGCCGCCCTGACGGGTTGAGGCCAATGCGGCCGGTTGCGCTGATAATCCCCTGGGTAATCGTCTGGCCGAGGTTATAAGGGTTACCGATTGCCAGGACGACGTCGCCAATATGAGGCGTGCGTTTACGGTTGATCGGAATGACCGGCAAGCCGCCCGTGGCGTTAATCTTCAGCACGGCCAGGTCGGTCAGGCTGTCTGAACCTACAAGCAACGCCTCAAACACGCGGCCATCCTGCAGGGCGACGATGATCTGGTCGGCATCGTTGATCACGTGTTTGTTCGTAATAATGTAGCCGCGCTCGTCCATAATCACCCCGGAACCGAGGGTGCGGATCTCCAGCTGGTTTTGCGCTGAGCTATTGAGGCCGCGGTTATACACGTTAACCACGGCAGGGGCGGCGCGGCGAACGGCCTGGTTATAGGTCGCTGGCGTTTCATCCGTGCTGTCGAACTGGGGTGCTGACAGCTTATTAAACTGACGCAAAGACGGCATCGCCAGCAGCAGCAGGCCAGCGACAATCAAACCAATGACAATGGAACGTAAGAGCTTTAAAAGCATGATGCGCGTGTCGTGATAAAAGGAACGATTTGCAGCATAACATGAGTTATCCGGACATCACACGCAGCGGTGATGTCCGGGATCGCAAATGCTTAGCGCAACAGAATGTAGATAGACTCATTGCCACGCATGACCTGCAGGGCAATGACCGCCGGTTTACTCTCCAGCACCTTGCGCAGTTCGGCAATGGACTGCACGCGATTGCGGTTCACGCCAATGATCACATCTTCCTGATGCAATCCGGCCTGAGCGGCAGGGCTGCTCTTCTCGACGGTGTCGATGCGAATGCCTTTCGTACCGTCTTTCAGCTGCCCGTCGCTCAGCGTTGCCCCCTGCAGCGCCGGGGCGATAAGCTCCGCACTGGCAGAGGACGAGGTGCTCTTGTCGAGCGTTACTTCGACGTTCAGCGGCTTACCGTCACGGATCAGGCCCAGCTTCACTTTGGCCCCCGGTTCGGTGGTGGCGATACGCGAACGCAGCTCAGCAAAGCTGCTCAGCGGCTTGTCGTTAAGGCTGACGATCACATCGCCCGATTTGATGCCTGCTTTTGCCGAGCCGGAGTTTGGCAGCACTTCACTGACAAACGCACCGCGCTGCACGTTGATATTGAACGCTTTCGCGATATCCGCGCTCATCTCCATGCCTTTAATACCCAGCAGTCCACGTTTGACTTCGCCGAACTGGATTAGCTGCTGCGCCAGCGTTTTAGCCATATTGCTCGGGATCGCAAAGCCGATCCCAATGCTGCCGCCGCCCGGCGCCAGAATCGCCGTGTTAATGCCGATCAGCTCGCCGTTAAGGTTGAGCAGTGCCCCGCCGGAGTTTCCGCGGTTGATTGAGGCATCGGTCTGGATGAAGTTTTCCAGGCCTTCCAGATTCAGGCCGCTACGTCCCAGCGCCGAGATAATGCCGGAGGTGGCGGTTTGCCCTAAACCAAAGGGGTTGCCCACGGCAACGGCAAAATCACCGACGCGCAGTTTGTCGGAATCCGCAATGGCAATCTGGGTCAGGTTGCTCGGGTTCTGCACCTGCAACAGCGCGATGTCGCTCTGGTCATCGCCGCCAATCAGTTTGGCGTCAAATTCGCGGCCATCGTTCAGCTGGACGCTGATTTTATCGGCCTGGCTGATGACATGATTGTTGGTCAGAATATAGCCTTTAGCTGCATCAATGATGACGCCAGAGCCCAGGCCTTCAAAAGGCTGAGCCTGCTGGTTGGGGGACTCATCGCCAAAATATTTTTTCAGTTCTTCCGGTACGCGCTGGCTTTGAACCGCCGTGCCTTCTACCTGAACGCTCACGACTGCGGGCAACACTTTTTCCAGCATCGGCGCGAGGCTGGGAATGGCTGCCTGTCCCGGCACCTGCGAAGGCAGCGCCGCACCGGCAGGGAAGGACGCCGAGAGAGATAACCCGACACTTAACGCTAACGCGCTCAACAGCTGGTTTTTTTTCTTCATTGATGCTGACTCTCGTATCCTGGAATGAAAGAAGAACGGCCCAAAATCATGATGATGTTATTGAATTTTATACCGCTGAACAATGAGGTGTTTGACTAAATAATAGCTGGGGACGGGAAGAAAGGACGGGCGCAAGAGATGCGCCCGTAAAATATATTTATGTTGTGCGATTAATCGCGTTTTGCGCCACCGCGCAGCAGGCCGGACGCGCCGTCAGAGTAGTCGCGTGGCATCTGAACCGGAGCCTGATCGTTACCGGCTTCTGAGTCGGCCAGACGGTTGCGGAACGGGTTAGTCTCCGCGGTCATTTCCGGCAGCAGGCTGCTGGAGCTTTTCGCCATATGCTGATAGAGCTGACGGTAGTCGGTCGCCATGTTGTCCAGCAGCTCGGCGCTACGGGCAAAGTGGCTGACCAGCTCTTCGCGATACTCTTCCAGCTCTGCTTTATTCTTTTCCAGTTCGTACTGCAGTGACTGCTGCTGACGCAATTTGCGGTTACCGAAACGCATGGCCACAGCACCGATCACGATGCCGACGACTAAACCGATTAGCGCATATTCCCAGGTCATGAACTTCTCCCGTTGTCTTGTTGTTCCGTAGGGTGTTGGCTCGGCTCCTGCCTGTGCCTGATAATGCCACTATAACCGCTATTTCCGCAGAAGTGGAATCCTGACGTATCATCGCGTAGTGTAGAACGGCCTTTTTTTCATCAGTCACGCCTGCTGATGAGCGTTAATTGAAGGAATAACAATAAGATTATGCAAAACCTGTCCCCTGCATCGCGATATCAACTGGCCCTGAATGAGGGCACTCATCAGCCTGATGACGTTCAACGTGAGGCGGTAAACCGTCTGGAGATGATTTATCAGGCGCTCACGGCAAAACCTGCTGAAGTAGAACAGAGCGGTGGACTCAAAGCCGCGTTTGGGCGCCTGCTCGGCAAAAAAGCAACGCAGGCCAAGACGCCGGTGCGCGGTTTATATATGTGGGGCGGCGTCGGTCGCGGGAAAACCTGGCTGATGGATCTGTTTTACCTCAGCCTGCCGGGTGAGCGTAAGCAGCGCCTGCACTTCCATCGCTTTATGCTGCGGGTGCATGAAGAGCTGACCGCGCTGCAGGGCAAAAGCGATCCGCTGGAGATTGTGGCTGACAGATTCAAGGCGGAAACGGACGTGCTCTGCTTCGATGAGTTTTTCGTGTCTGACATCACCGACGCCATGCTGTTAGGCGGCCTGATGAAGGCGCTGTTTGCCCGCGGGATCACGCTCGTTGCCACGTCGAATATCCCGCCAGATGAACTCTATCGCAACGGCCTGCAGCGGGCGCGCTTCCTGCCCGCCATCGATGCCATCAAGCAGCACTGCGACATCATGAATGTCGATGCCGGTGTTGATTATCGTCTGCGCACGTTAACGCAGGCTCACCTGTGGCTTTCGCCGTTAAACGCCGACACCACCCGCGAGATGGATAAACTCTGGCTGGCGCTGGCGGGTGCAAAACGCGAAAACGCACCGACGCTGGAGATTAACCATCGTCCGTTGCCAACCCTTGGCGCAGAAAACCAAACGCTGGCGGTCTCTTTTGCGACGCTCTGCGTGGATGCCCGCAGCCAGCATGACTACATTGCGCTTTCGCGCCTGTTCCACACCGTGATGATGCTGGATGTGCCGGTGATGACGCGGCTGATGGAGAGCGAAGCGCGGCGCTTCATTGCTCTGGTGGACGAGTTTTACGAGCGCCACGTCAAGCTGGTGGTCAGCGCCGAGGTGCCTTTATATGAGATCTACCAGGGCGAGCGGCTGAAGTTCGAGTTCCAGCGCTGCCTCTCGCGCCTGCAGGAGATGCAGAGCGAGGAGTACCTGAAGCTGGAGCATATGCCATAAAAGCCCCCCTCTCCCCGTGGCAGAGGGGGTGGGGGAGAGGGCATCAGGCGGCACAAACTCGCCCCCCGAAAAACCCATTCCAAATCACATTTAAGGGTCGATCTTTGACCTCAACTTCTCTATAATCTTGCGACCCCACGTTACGAGAAGGTTTTTTTCCCGAAACTTTCTATGTGTCGGCATGTGCTATTCGAAGGGGTAGGTTTGCCGGACTTTGTCGTGTGAACCTCAACTGACTAAACGTTTGGGTGTTCACCAACGTGTAACTTATTATTTGGGTAAGCTTTTAATGAAAACTTTTACAGCTAAACCAGAAACCGTACAGCGCGACTGGTATGTTGTTGACGCGACCGGTAAAACTCTGGGCCGTCTGGCTACTGAACTGGCTCGTCGCCTGCGCGGTAAGCATAAAGCGGAATACACTCCGCACGTTGATACCGGTGATTACATCATCGTTCTGAACGCTGACAAAGTTGCTGTTACCGGCAACAAGCGTACTGACAAAATGTACTACCACCACACCGGCCACATCGGTGGTATCAAAGAAGCGACCTTTGAAGAGATGATTGCCCGCCGTCCTGAGCGTGTGATTGAAATCGCGGTTAAAGGCATGCTGCCAAAAGGCCCGCTGGGTCGTGCTATGTTCCGTAAACTGAAAGTTTACGCAGGCAACGAGCACAACCACGCGGCACAGCAACCGCAAGTTCTTGACATCTAATCGGGATTATAGGCAATGGCTGAAAATCAATACTACGGCACTGGTCGCCGCAAAAGTTCCGCAGCTCGCGTTTTCATCAAACCGGGCAGTGGTAAAATCGTAATCAACCAGCGTTCTCTGGAACAGTACTTCGGTCGCGAAACTGCCCGCATGGTAGTTCGCCAGCCGCTGGAACTGGTTGATATGGTAGAAAAACTGGATCTGTACATCACCGTTAAAGGTGGTGGTATCTCCGGTCAGGCAGGTGCGATCCGTCACGGTATCACCCGCGCTCTGATGGAGTACGACGAATCCCTGCGTTCTGAACTGCGTAAAGCTGGCTTCGTTACTCGTGACGCTCGTCAGGTTGAACGTAAGAAAGTGGGTCTGCGTAAAGCACGTCGTCGTCCACAGTTCTCCAAACGTTAATCCATTCTGCTTACGCAGAACGATTGGCGAAAAACCCGCTTCGGCGGGTTTTTTTATGGATAATGCGCGGGTTATCCACAGTAACATTTCATATATCTTCTCTTTTTCCACATTTCCAGAATCCCCTCACCACAAAGCCATCAAAATCTGGTAAACTATCATCCAATTTTCTGCCCAAATATCGGTGAATACTCAATTTTTGTTCGATTCTTGAACAATGTGTCTTCTCGGGGATGGGCGATACAACATCTGGCTGGCCCCTGTTGGGCTGGTAGCAGTAAAAATTCTGAATATACCTGGAGGTTTTCATGGCTGTCGCTGCCAACAAACGTTCGGTAATGACGCTGTTTTCTGGTCCTACTGACATTTATAGCCATCAGGTTCGTATCGTGCTGGCCGAGAAGGGTGTCAGTTTTGAGATCGAGCATGTGGAAAAGGATAACCCGCCTCAGGATCTGATCGATCTCAACCCGAGCCAAAGCGTACCGACGCTGGTGGATCGCGAGCTGACCCTGTGGGAATCCCGTATCATTATGGAATACCTGGATGAGCGTTTCCCGCATCCGCCGCTGATGCCTGTTTACCCTGTTGCGCGTGGTGAAAGCCGCCTGTACATGCAGCGTATCGAAAAAGACTGGTACTCGCTGATGAACGTCATCACCAGCGGCTCCGCTTCTGAAGCCGACGCTGCGCGTAAGCAGCTGCGTGAAGAGCTGCTGGCAATTGCCCCAGTGTTTGGTCAGAAACCGTTCTTCCTGAGCGATGAGTTCAGCCTGGTGGATTGCTACCTGGCCCCGCTGCTGTGGCGTCTGCCAATCCTGGGCGTAGAGTTCAGCGGCCCTGGCGCAAAAGAGCTGAAAGGCTATATGACTCGCGTATTCGAGCGCGACTCTTTCCTGGCATCTTTAACTGAACCGGAACGTGAAATGCGTCTCGGCCGAGGCTAATGACTGTGGAAATGTCACAACTTACCCCACGCCGTCCGTATCTGCTGCGCGCCTTCTATGAATGGCTGCTGGATAACCAGCTCACGCCGCACCTGGTTGTGGATGTGACGTTGCCGGGCGTGCTGGTTCCGATGGAATACGCGCGTGACGGACAGATCGTACTGAACATTGCCCCGCGTGCGGTGGGTAACCTGGAACTGGCAAACGACGAAGTGCGCTTCAACGCGCGTTTCGGCGGCGTGCCGCGTCAGGTTTCCGTGCCGCTGGCTGCGGTGCTGGCTATCTACGCGCGTGAAAACGGTGCAGGTACGATGTTCGAGCCGGAAGCGGCATACGATGAAGAGGTTGCCAGCCTCAACGATGACGAAGGCATCACCGCCAGCGAAAGCGAAACGGTAATGTCCGTGATTGATGGCGATAAGCCCGATCGTGAAGATGACAACGATCCTGATGACGATCCGCCACCTCGCGGTGGTCGACCGGCGCTACGTGTCGTTAAATAAAAAAACAGGCCCGATTGGGCCTGTTTTTTTTACACTTCCAGGTAGTTGAGGATCCCGTCGGCCGCCTTACGACCTTCGGCAATCGCCGTGACCACCAGGTCAGAACCGCGAACGATATCGCCACCGGCAAAGATTTTCGGGTTGCTGGTCTGGAACGCGTTATCGCTGCCCTCTGGCGCAATCACGCGGCCCTGCGAATCCAGCTCCACGCTGTGCTTCGCCAGCCACTCCATGCTGTGAGGACGGAAACCAAACGCCATCACCACGGCATCGGCCGGGATCACATGCTCAGAGCCTGCGACAATCTCCGCGCGACGACGGCCTTTTGCATCCGGCGCGCCCATCTCCGTGCGCGCCATCTTCACGCCGCTCACTTTACCGTTGGCATTCACTTCA
This sequence comes from Enterobacter sp. 118C5, assembly GCF_034107645.1. Classification (NCBI taxonomy): domain Bacteria; kingdom Pseudomonadati; phylum Pseudomonadota; class Gammaproteobacteria; order Enterobacterales; family Enterobacteriaceae; genus Enterobacter; species Enterobacter sp. 118C5. Next base: position 52,530 of record NZ_JAWNEU010000009.1, read on the forward strand.
ATACCCAGAGGCTGGATGTTGAACTGGAATTCCACGCCCTCTTCGCGCGCGTTTTTCACTTCGCGCTTAGAGCCCGGCATGTTCTCTTCGTCACGACGGTAGGCGCAGATGACGTGCGCCGCGTTCTGACGAATGGACGTACGCACGCAGTCCATCGCGGTATCACCGCCGCCCAGCACCACCACGCGTTTGCCTTCCATGCTGACGTATGGCTCATCGGCCGTTTCGCCATAGCCCATGATCTGCTTGGTGTTGGCAATCAGGAACGGCAGGGCATCATAAACGCCCGGCGCGTCTTCGTTCTCCAGACCGCCGCGCATGGACTGATAGGTGCCAACGCCCAGGAACACGGCGTCGTAATCCTTCAGCAGGTCGTCGAGCTGCACGTCGCGGCCCACTTCCACGTTCAGTTTGAACTCGATGCCCATGCCGGTGAAGATTTCACGGCGACGGGTCATGACCTCTTTTTCCAGCTTAAAGGCCGGGATACCGAAGGTCAGCAGACCGCCGATTTCCGGATGGCGGTCAAAGACCACCGCCTTCACGCCGTTGCGGGTCAGCACGTCCGCACAGGCCAGGCCCGCCGGGCCCGCGCCGATGATGGCCACGCGCTTGTCGGTTTGCTTCACGCCGGTCATATCCGGACGCCAGCCCATCTCGAACGCTTTATCGTTGATATAGCGCTCGATGTTGCCGATGGTTACCGCACCGAACTCGTCGTTCAGCGTACAGGAGCCTTCGCACAGGCGGTCCTGAGGACACACGCGGCCGCACACTTCCGGCAGGGTATTGGTCTGGTGAGACAGCTCGGCGGCTTCAAAAATACGCCCTTCATTGGCCAGCTTCAGCCAGTTCGGGATGTAGTTGTGTACCGGACATTTCCATTCGCAGTAAGGGTTACCGCAGGACAGGCAGCGGTCTGCCTGTGCTTTGGCCTGGCCTTCCGAAAACGGCTCATAGATTTCAACAAATTCAATTTTGCGGATCTTCAGCGGTTTCTTTGGCGGATCAACACGCTGCAGGTCGATAAACTGGTATACGTTCTGGCTCATCTGAATTCCTTACTGCGCCTGCACGCGCAGCTCTGCTGCGCTACGACTACGGTGACCCAACAGGGCTTTAACATCGCTGGACTTCGGCTTAACCAGCGCGAATTTCGCAGAGAACGCCGGCCAGTTCGCCAGGATCTCTTCGCCGCGCGAAGAACCGGTATGCTGCACGTGTTCGGTAATCAAACCGCGCAGGTGTTCTTCGTGGATGGCCAGCGTATCAACGTCCAGCACTTCCACCAGCTCCGGGTTCACGCGTTTGCGGAACTCACCGTCTTCATCCAGGACGTACGCAAAACCGCCCGTCATGCCTGCGCCGAAGTTCACGCCGGTTTTACCGAGAACGCAAACAATCCCGCCCGTCATGTATTCACAGCCGTTGTCGCCAATACCTTCCACCACGGTGATCGCACCGGAGTTACGCACCGCGAAACGTTCGCCCGCACGGCCTGCTGCGAACAGACGACCGCCGGTCGCGCCGTAGAGACAGGTGTTACCGATGATGCTCGCTTCGTGGCTGCGGAAGGCTGAGCCAACCGGAGGACGCACCGCCAGCAGACCGCCCGCCATGCCTTTGCCGACGTAGTCGTTGGCATCGCCGGTCAGATACAGCTCAACGCCGCCTGCGTTCCACACGCCGAAGCTCTGACCCGCGGTACCGCTGAAGTGCGCGGTAATCGGATCCGCTGCCAGCCCCTGGTCACCGTGCGTCTGCGCGATGTAGCCGGAGAGGGATGCGCCCACGGAGCGGTCGGTGTTGCGGATATCAAACCAGAACGTTTTGCTCTGCTTGTCGTCCACGTACGGCTTCGCCTGCTGCAGCAGCTGCGCGTTCAGCACGCCGTTATCGAACGGCGGGTTGTTCTCGGTGCAGTAAACCGCTTTGCCAGGGTGCGGCTGCGCGGTTTCCAGCAGCTTAGACAGCTCCAGCTTCTGCTGCTTCGCCGTGAAGCCTTCCAGCTCTTTGAGCAGGTCGGTGCGGCCAATCAGGTCTACCAGGCGCTTCACGCCCAGCTGCGCCATCAGCTCGCGGGTTTCGCGGGCGATGAAGTCAAAGTAGTTGGTCACTTTGAACGGCAGGCCGTGATAGTGGTTTTTACGCAGCTTCTCGTCCTGGGTCGCAACGCCCGTTGCGCAGTTGTTCAGGTGGCAAATACGCAGGTATTTACAGCCGAGCGCAACCATTGGGCCGGTACCGAAGCCGAAGCTTTCCGCGCCGAGGATCGCCGCCTTGATGATGTCGAGGCCGGTTTTCAGGCCGCCGTCCACCTGGAGACGGATCTTGTGGCGCAGACCGTTAGCCACCAGCGCCTGCTGGGTTTCCACCAGGCCAAGCTCCCACGGGCAGCCCGCGTATTTCACGGAGGAGAGCGGGCTTGCGCCGGTGCCGCCGTCGTAGCCGGCGATGGTGATGAGATCCGCATAGGCTTTCGCCACGCCGGTAGCGATGGTACCGACGCCCGGCTCGGAAACCAGCTTCACGGAGATCATCGCTTTCGGGTTGACCTGCTTCAGGTCGAAAATCAGCTGCGCTAAGTCCTCGATAGAGTAGATATCGTGGTGCGGCGGCGGGGAGATCAGCGTCACGCCCGGCACCGAGTAGCGCAGTTTGGCGATGTACGGGGTGACTTTATCACCCGGCAGCTGACCGCCTTCGCCCGGTTTAGCACCCTGAGCGACTTTAATCTGAATCACGTCGGCGTTGACCAGGTACGCTGGCGTGACGCCAAAGCGACCGGATGCCACCTGCTTGATGCGGGACACTTTGTTGGTGCCGTAACGCGCCGGATCTTCACCGCCTTCGCCGGAGTTGGAGTTGCCGCCGATGCTGTTCATGGCTTCCGCCAGCGCTTCGTGGGCTTCCGGGCTCAGCGCGCCGATAGACATCGCTGCGGTATCAAAGCGTTTGAACAGTTCGGATGCAGGCTCAACTTCGTCAATGCTGACCGCTTCATCGCCCGGATTGAGGGCAATAAGGTCGCGCAGCGTCGCCGCCGGACGGTTGTTCACCAGCTCAGCGTACTGCTGGTAATCGCTGTATTCGCCACTCTGCACCGCCTGCTGCAGCGTGCGCACCACGTCCGGGTTGTAGGCGTGATATTCGCCACCGTGAACGTATTTCAGCAGACCGCCCTGATCCAGCGGTTTACGTGCCAGCCAGGCGCGTTTGGACAGGTTAACCAGGTCCTGCTGGAAGTCAGCAAAACCGGCCCCGCCGATGCGGCTGACCACGCCCTGGAAGCAGAGGTTGGCGACGTCGTCGTGCAGGCCTACCGCTTCAAACAGCTTCGAACAGCGGTAAGAGGCAATGGTCGAGATGCCCATTTTGGACATGATCTTGTACAGGCCCTTGTTGATGCCGTTACGGTAGTTCAGCATCACCGTGCGGTAATCTTTGTCGATGGCGCGGGTGTCCACCAGACGGGCCAGCGTTTCGTAGGCCAGGTACGGGTAGATCGCCGTCGCGCCAAAGCCTAACAGCACGGCAAAGTGGTGTGGGTCGCGGGCGCTGGCGGTTTCCACAATGATGTTGGCGTCGCAGCGCAGGCTCTTATCCACCAGGCGCGTCTGGATAGCGCCCACCGCCATTGGCGCAGGCACCGGCAGACGGTTTTTGGCGATATTGCGGTCGGACAGCACCAGCAGCACGGTACCGTTACGCACCATCTGCTCGGCTTTGTCGCACAGCGCGTTCACCGTCTCTTCGAGGCTCGCTTCGGTCACGTCGAACGTAATGTCGAGCGTGTCGGCGCGGTAGTGCTCCTCGGTCATGGTGGTGAGCTGTTTGAAATCGGAGTACAGCAGGATCGGCGATTTAAAGGTCAGACGGTGCGCCTGGCCTTCGGCTTCGCAGAAGACGTTCATCTCGCGACCGATGCTGGTTGCCAGCGACATCACGTGCGCTTCGCGCAGCGGATCGATCGGCGGGTTAGTGACCTGCGCAAACTGCTGGCGGAAGTAGTCGTAAATAATGCGCGGCTGGCTGGAGAGCACGGCAAACGGGGTATCGTCACCCATGGAGCCGACTGCTTCCTGGCCGTTTTCGCCGAGCACGCGGATAACCGAGTCCAGCTCTTCCGCGCTGTAGTTAAACTGTTTCTGGAAGCTGGCAAGCGTATCGTCGTCCAGCTCGCGGCTGCCCACCTCTTCGTCCGGCAGATCTTCAAACGGCACCAGACGGCGCACGTTTTTCGCCATCCACTCTTTGTACGGGTGGCGGCTCTTCAGATCGTTGTCGGTTTCGGCGGAGTGCAGGATGCGCCCACCGCGGGTGTCGATAACCATCAGCTCGCCCGGGCCGACGCGACCTTTCTCGACCACTTCGTCAGGCTGGTAATCCCAGATGCCGACCTCAGAGGCGCAGGTGATGAGCTTGTCTTTGGTGATGACGTAGCGCGCCGGACGCAGGCCGTTACGGTCCAGGTTACAGGCAGCGAAGCGACCGTCGGACATAACGATGCCCGCCGGGCCGTCCCACGGCTCCATGTGCATGGAGTTAAAGTCGAAGAACGCGCGCAGCTCAGGGTCCATATCCGGGTTGTTCTGCCAGGCCGGCGGCACCAGCAGACGCATGGCGCGCACGATGTCCATCCCGCCCGCCAGCAGCAGCTCCAGCATGTTATCCATGGAGCTGGAGTCCGAGCCGGTTTCGTTCACGAACGGTGCGGCATCGTGCAGGTCAGGGATCAGCGGGGTCTGGAACTTATAGGTACGGGCGCGCGCCCACTGGCGGTTACCGGTGATGGTGTTGATCTCGCCGTTGTGCGCCAGATAGCGGAACGGCTGCGCCAGCGGCCAGCGTGGCACGGTGTTGGTGGAGAAGCGCTGGTGGAACAGGCAAATGGCCGATTCCAGACGCAGGTCCGCCAGGTCCAGGTAGAAGCGCGGCAGGTCAGCCGGCATACACAGACCTTTATAGATGTTTACCAGGTTAGAGAGGCTACAAACGTAGAACTCTTTATCGTCCTGGAGACGTTTTTCGATGCGGCGACGGGCGATAAACAGACGGCGTTCCATATCGCGCGGACGCCAGCCCGCAGGCGCGTTAACGAAAATCTGCTCAATGCGAGGCAGCGAGGAGAGGGCGATTTCACCGAGCACCCCTTCGTTGGTTGGCACATCGCGCCAGCCGACAATCGACAGGGTTTCGCGCTGAAGTTCTTCTTCAACGATGCGGCGTGAGGCGGCAGCCTTTTCAGGATCCTGATTCAGGAACAGCATGCCGACAGCGTAGTTTTTGGCTAAACGCCAGCCGCGCTCTTCCGCCACGATGCGGAAGAAACGATCCGGTTTTTGCAGCAGCAGGCCGCAACCGTCGCCGGTTTTACCATCGGCCAGGATGGCTCCACGGTGCTGCATACGGGCCAGTGCGTGAATAGCGGTACGCACTACCTTGTGGCTAGGTTCGCCTTCTATGTGGGCGATCAGGCCGAAACCACAGTTATCCTTCTCAAGGGATTTATCGTACAACATATCAGTGAACCTCCCCAGGCTCGTCGGGATTCCCACTGAACTTTACCGTGGCGCACAGGCGCAGAAAGAGCATGGCGACGGGGTTTGCGTTTCATACGCGGACCTCGCATTCGCCCTCTTTTTCATCCTTTCGCGCAGGTAAACAAGTTTGAGGACTTGCTTCAGAGGGAATCTCAATTACTGCATAAATATGATGAGCAGGCCGCTCATCCAGAAAGCTTCCAGCGGATTTCCAACTTATCGGGAATTGGTACACAGGTCAAATGGCAATCTTATTTATACAAATATGTGCTAAAGACTACTTATCGCTTTGTTTTTAAATGATATTTAACTATTTTTATAACCATCGAAAGGCCAGGGGAGCCGTGAAGGAGTGTGATCTGACTCACTATATGAAAGCGGTATTATTGATGCAGCGTGCTGAAATGCTGATTTATAGCAGAATAATAATCTGGTGATGTATTCAAACCCGCATAAAATCACTGTTTTTCAGTGTTGCCGCTATAAATGAAAAAAACAATCAGAACATAAGGAAAAGTAATCACAGATAGCGTGAATGAAATTGCAGTAATCCTGAGTATTTATTCATATAGATAAAGGCCGTCCAGGGCGATTGATCCAGGTCATCGCCGACAGAGGCTAAAAATGGCAGGCTTGTCCCCTTTCTTCGGGACGGTCTATCAGATTATGCAGTTACAGAAATTAGTCAATATGTTTGGTGGGGATCTTTTGCAGCGATACGGCGAAAAGGTTCATAAGCTGACGCTGCACGGTGGCTTTAGCTGCCCGAACCGCGACGGCACCATCGGGCGCGGCGGCTGCACCTTCTGTAACGTTGCGTCGTTTGCTGACGAAGCCCAGCAGCATAAATCCATCGCGGAACAGCTCGCCCATCAGGCAAGCCTGGTGAACCGCGCGAAGCAGTATCTGGCCTATTTCCAGGCCTACACCAGCACGTGGGCGGAGGTGCAGGTGCTGCGTTCCATGTATCAGCAGGCGGTCACCCAGGCCAATATTGTCGGTCTATGCGTCGGTACGCGCCCGGACTGCGTGCCGGAGGCGGTGCTGGATCTGCTCAGCGAGTACAAAGAGCAGGGCTACGAGATCTGGCTGGAGCTGGGCCTGCAGACCGCGCATGATAAAACCCTGCACCGCATCAACCGCGGCCATGATTTCGCCTGCTACCAGCGCACTACGCGGCTGGCCCGCGAGCGCGGCCTGAAGGTTTGTTCGCATCTGATTGTCGGCTTGCCTGGTGAAGGGCAGCAGCACGGCCTGGAGACGCTGGAAAAAGTCGTTGAAACCGGCGTGGACGGCATCAAGCTGCACCCGCTGCATATCGTTACGGGAAGCATTATGGCCAAAGCCTGGGAAGCCGGGCGGTTAAGCGGTATTGAGCTTGAGGAATATACGGTGACAGCAGGGGAGATGATTCGCCACACGCCGCCGGAGATTGTCTATCACCGCATCTCCGCCAGCGCCCGCCGCCCAACGCTTCTGGCACCGCTATGGTGTGAGAACCGCTGGACGGGGATGGTGGAAATCGACCGCTATCTTCAGGAAAACGGCGTGCAGGGGTCGGCGCTGGGCCGGCCGTGGGTTCCCCGCCTACCGGCGACGGCCGCCTAGCAGGCTTCCCAGCATGCCGCGCACAATCTGATTAGTAACCTGCCGCGCGGCGCTTTTCGCCATGGTCTGTACCACGCCGTCGCGCTTGCCGCCGCGCGGCCCGGTTGTACCAAACAAAATGTCTTTTAGCCCGCCGAGAATGCCGTCATCCACCGCGACTGACTGACCCTTCGCGGGTGGCGCATCCTGCGATTCGGCGGTTGCCTGTACCCCTTTTTGCAGCATCTCGAACGCGGATTCGCGATCCACCTCGTCCTCATACTTGCCGTACACCGGAGAGTGGTTAATCAGGCCGTTGCGCTCATCGTCGGTAACGGGCCCCATGCGCGAACAGGGCGCGATCACCATGGCGCGCTCGACGATGGAGGGGCTGCCCTTCGCATCAAGGAACGAGATCAGCGCTTCACCGGTGCCCAGTGCCTGAATCGCGGCTTCGGTATCAAAGGCCGGATTGGCGCGCATGGTTTGCGCGGCGGCTTTCACCGCTTTCTGATCCTTCGGCGTAAAGGCGCGCAGGGCGTGCTGCACGCGGTTGCCGAGCTGGCCCAGCACATTGTCCGGAATATCCGACGGGTTTTGCGACACAAACCAGACGCCGACCCCTTTGGAGCGGATCAGGCGAATGACCTGCTCGATTTTATCCAGCAGCACCTGCGGCGCGTCGTTAAACAGAAGGTGCGCTTCGTCAAAGAAGAAGACCAGTTTGGGTTTTTCCAGATCGCCCGCTTCCGGTAACTGCTCGTACAGTTCGGAGAGCATCCACAGCAGGCTGGCGGCGTAAAGCTTTGGCATCTGGTAGAGCTTCTCTGAGCTCAGAATGTTGATGATGCCTTTGCCGCTGCTGTCGGTGCGCATCCAGTCCTTGATATCCAGCATAGGCTCGCCAAAGAAGTGTTCGGCGCCCTGTTGCTCTAGCGTCAGTAGCCCACGCTGAATGGCTCCGACGGAGGCGCTGCTGATATTGCCGTACTGGTTCTGGAAAGATTTTGCGTTATCGCCGATGTACTGGGTAATGGCGCGCAGATCCTTGAAATCGAGCAGCAGCAGCCCCTGATCGTCAGCGATACGGAAGATGATGTTCAGCACCCCGGACTGCACGTCGTTGAGGTTGAGCAGGCGGGCCAGCAGCAGCGGGCCGAGATCGGAAACGGTGGCGCGCACCGGGTGACCTTTCTCACCGAAGATGTCCCAGACCACCACCGGGTTGCCGTGCGGCGTCCAGTCCGTAATGCCAATATTCTTCAGCCGTTCGAGCAGTTTTTCAGAAGCGGTACCCTCCTGAGCCACACCGGTTAAATCGCCTTTTACGTCAGCCATAAAGACCGGCACGCCAATCTCTGAAAGTGACTCCGCCAGCTTCTGGAGAGTGACTGTTTTCCCTGTGCCGGTGGCGCCGGTAATCAGACCGTGGCGGTTCGCCATCGCGGGCAGTAGATACAGTTCTTTTTCCAGCGTCCGGGCAATTAACAATGGTGTACTCATGATGCGCTTCCTCTCTTAGTCCTGGGTGGAGTATAGGCAACCTGACGGCAAAATGGTTGAGTAAATTGCTGACTTTGCGGCGCATTGTCCAGCGCGGGCTATGCTTTTGCATACGGTTCATAAAATAGTGGAAAACAATGTCCAGATTCTTCTTTAACGATCGCAAACAGCTGGTCAACGATGCCATTGAAGGCATACTCCTTTCTGCGCCACACGCGAATCTCGTCAAGCTCGATATCGATCCGGCTATCCGCGTGGTGGCACGTGGCGACTGGGATAAAAGCCGCGTGGCGGTGATCTCCGGCGGTGGCTCCGGGCACGAACCGGCGCACGCCGGATTTGTCGGTAAAGGCATGCTGACGGCGGCAGTGTGTGGCGATCTGTTCGCCTCCCCAAGCGTGGATGCGGTGCTGAACGCTATTGTGGCGGTGACGGGCGATCGCGGCTGCCTGCTGATCGTCAAAAACTATACAGGAGACCGCCTGAACTTTGGTCTGGCGGCAGAGAAGGCCAAACGCTACGGCCTGAAGGTCGAGATGGTCATTGTGGCGGACGATATCGCGCTGCCCGACAACAAGCAGCCGCGCGGCATTGCCGGCACGGCACTGGTGCATAAGATTGCGGGCTATGCGGCGGAGCACGGAAAATCGCTGAGCGAGGTGCGGGATATTGCGCAGCAGGCCTGCGATAACCTCTGGAGCCTGGGCGTTGCGATGCAAACCTGCAACCTGCCGGGCAGCGACGATGAAGAAGGGCGCATCAAGCAGGGCCATGTCGAGCTGGGGCTGGGGATCCACGGGGAGCCGGGTGCCTCGGTGGTTGATACGCAAAACAGCAAAGCGATTATCGACACGCTGGTGACGCCGCTCAAAGCGCAGGCGGGCGAGGGGCGTTTCGCGGTGCTGATTAACAACCTCGGCGGCGTCTCGGCGCTGGAAATGGCGCTGCTGACCAAAGAGCTGGCGCACTCGGCGCTAAAAGAGAACATTGCCTGTCTCATTGGTCCGGCACCGCTGGTGAGCGCCCTGGACATGAAGGGCTTTTCTCTGACGCTGCTGAAGCTCAACGATTTGTTCGAAAAAGCGCTGCATGAAGAGGTGGAAACGCTGGGCTGGCAGAAACCCGTGGCGTTTGCCCCTCTGCGTACCGTTCCGCAAACGGCTATTCACGATCGCGTTGAATATACCCCCTCTGACAATCCGCAGGTGAAGGAATCTGTTTCAAGGGTGACGAAGACGCTCATAGAGCTGGAAAACCGCCTGAACGCGCTGGACGCCAAAGTGGGCGACGGCGATACCGGCTCCACCTTTGCGCAAGGGGCGCGGGATATTGCGCAGCGTCTGGAGGAGAACGCGCTCCCGCTTGATGATGTGCCTGAGCTTCTGCTGCTGGTGGGGGAACGGCTGGCTACGGTCATGGGCGGATCGAGCGGCGTACTGATGTCGATCTTCTTTACGGCGGCCGGGCAAAAGCTTCACGAAGGGCAGCCGCTACCTGAAGCCTTGCTCAGCGGGCTGGCGCAGATGAAGCAGTATGGCGGGGCAGATCTCGGCGATCGCACGCTGATCGATGCGCTGCAACCGGCGCTGGAAGCGTTGCAGAAAGGCGATCTTCAGGCGGCGGCGCAGGCTGCGCAGCAGGGCGCCGAAGCAACGGCAAAAATGGCAAAAGCCGGAGCAGGGCGTTCATCGTATGTGAATAAAGAGAATCTGGACGGGGTAATGGACCCGGGGGCGGTTGCGGTGGCAGAGGTGTTTAAGGCCATGGTAGAAGCAAAACGGTAACAACCGTTACCGTTTTTAGTGTTTGCGCCCTCTCCCTGTGGGAGAGGGTTGGGGTGAGGGCATCAGGTTGCACATTCCCCGGCAATGTCACATCAAAAATCCGCTTTCAACACCACGCGGTAGCGGGCTTTGCCGTCGCGCACGTGCTGGATGGCTTCGTTGATTTTCGACATCGGATACAGCTCGGTGGTTGGCGCCACTTTGGTGCGTCCGGCGAACTTCATCAGCTTGCGCAACTCGTACGGCGTACCGGTCGCGGAGCCGGACACGCTGCGATCTCCGCCGATCAGGGTAAAGGCCGGAACCGGCAGCGGCTTCATCACCGCACCCACGGTGTGGAAGTTACCGCCGTAGGCCAGCGCTTCAAAGTACGGCTGCCAGTTGAGATCGACATTCACGGTGTTGATGATCAGGTCAAACTGGCCCGCCAGCGCGTTCAGCGCGTCCGGATCGCGGCTGTTCACGACTTTGTCCGCGCCCATGGCCAGCACTTCTTTTTCCTTCGCCGGGTTAGAGCTGAACGCCGTGACTTCACAGCCCATCGCGTGCAGCAGCTTGATGGCGATATGGCCCAGACCGCCGATACCGATCACGCCCACGCGGCTGGTGGCGGTGACGTGGTGCATCAGCAGCGGTTTAAAGACGGTGATCCCGCCGCACAGCAGCGGACCGGCAGATTCAATATCAATGCTGTCCGGCAGTGGGATAACCCATTGCCAGTCGGCGCGCAGCTTATCGGCGAAACCGCCCTTGTTCAGGATGGTGGGCACCGCGCCTTCAAGGCAGTTGATCTGGTTGCCGCTGATGCAGGCGTCACAGTGGCCGCAGCTGCGTGCCGTCCAGCCAATGCCCACGCGCTGGCCAACCTTCAGCCCTTTGTCCTGCGCGGCGCTGCCGAGCGCCACGACGCGGCCAATGACTTCGTGCCCGGCAACCAGCGGATAGCTGGAGAAGCCCCATTCGTTGTCGATCATCGAGAGATCTGAGTGGCAGACCCCGCAGTAATCAACCTGTACTTCGACGTCTTCTGCTTTTAGTTCGCCGGCATCGTACTCGTACAGCTCAAGTTCTGCACCCGCCTGCGGTGCGGCGTAGCTTTTTATCTTCGACATCGTGTTTCCCCCGTTGTGGTGTGAACTGAGAGTGTAGAGCATTCAGTTTACAGCCGCTTAACAGAAGGGGGCAGGAACGAAACTTACAGACTTTTCAGCATCCTGACTTCGCAGTCAACGTGGCCCGTGCAGCCCAGCGGCGCATCGATATGCTCAAAGCCCAGATGTTCATACAGGCCGATGGCCTCTTTGAGGAAGGCGGTGGTTTCGAGGTAACAGCGTTTAAACCCATGAGCGCGCGCGTGCTCCAGGGCGACCAGCGCCAGCTTTTTCGCCAGGCCCTGTCCACGAACCGACGGCAGGAAATACATTTTCTGCAGCTCACAGATATCCGGCTCGCTGCAGCTCAGCGGCGCTATGCCGCCGCCGCCCACGACATTACCGTCCTGTTCGATGACCCAGTAGGCGTGGCCCGGCTGGCTGTAAAGTTGGAAAAGTTCGTCCAGGTTTGGGTCGGCAACGGTGTAACCTTTATCCGCTGTCAGCCCATACTCTGCAGATACGGTGCGGATAACGGCGGCGATAGCCGGATTGTCCTGCTCAGTGATCCGACGCATCGTCGTCGCGACGGGGGTAATCACGCTCATGGCATTACTCATTACAAAAATTGACACACAGTTGCTGTTAATAGCACCGCGGAAAAGGGAGTGCAAGCGAGGAGTTTTCAGGAAGGTTACCCCTTACGCCCTGAAGCGTAAGGGGTAAAAGCATTACAGGGCTGCAATAACCGCCTGCTGCTCGATCAGCTTGGTCTTCGCATCGGCAAAGGCAACCAGACGCTCACGCTCTTTGGCGATGACCGCTTCCGGCGCGCGGGCAACAAAGCCTTCGTTCGCCAGCTTGCTTTCGATTTTGCCAATTTCCACGTCGACTTTCGCCACTTCTTTCGCCAGACGCGCCAGCTCCGCGTCTTTGTCGATCAGGCCCGCCATCGGGATCAGCAGCTCGGCGCCGTCGATGATTTTGGTCACGGAAACCGGACCTTTGTCATCCGCAGGCAGCACGGTGATGCTCTCCAGACGCGCCATAGTTTTCAGGAAGGTGTTGTTCTCGGTGACGCGACGAACGGCAGCCTCGCTGCAGCCGCGCAGCAGCAGCTCAAGCGGTTTACCAGGGGCGATGTTCATTTCGGCACGGATGTTACGTACCGCAACGATCGCCTGTTTCAGCCACTCGGTATCCGCAGACGCCGCTTCATCAACCTTAGCCGCATCGAATTCCGGGAACGGCTGCAGCATGATGGTATCGGCGTTGATGCCCGCAATGACCTTCACGCGCTGCCAGATGGTTTCGGTGATGAATGGAATGACCGGATGCGCCAGGCGCAGCAGACCTTCCAGAACCGTAATCAGCGTGTTGCGCGTGCCGCGCAGCTCCGCCTCAGAACCGCCGTTCATCACCGGCTTCGCCAGCTCCAGATACCAGTCGCAGAACTGGTTCCAGGTGAATTCGTACAGGATGCCCGCTGCGATATCGAAGCGGTAGCTGTCCAGCGCCTCGCGGAAGGCTTTCACCGTCTGGTTGAATTCCGCCAGGATCCAACGGTCTGCCAGGGACAGGGTCATTTCGCCGCCGTTGAAGCCGCAGTCCTGATCTTCGGTATTCATCAGCACGAAGCGGCTGGCGTTCCACAGCTTGTTACAGAAGTTACGGTAACCTTCCAGACGCTTCATGTCCCAGTTGATGTCGCGGCCGGTAGAGGCCAGCGCCGCCAGGGTGAAGCGCAGGGCGTCGGTACCGTGAGATTCGATCCCGTTCGGGAACTGCTTCTCGGTACGCTTGCGGATTTTCTCAGCCAGCTGCGGCTGCATCATGTTGCCGGTACGTTTTTCCAGCAGGTCTTCCAGGGAGATACCGTCAACCATGTCCAGCGGGTCAATCACGTTGCCCTTGGACTTGGACATCTTCTGGCCTTCGTCGTCGCGGATAAGGCCGGTCATGTAGACGGTATGGAACGGAACCTGCGGCTTGCCGTCTTCGTCTTTGATGAAGTGCATGGTCATCATGATCATGCGGGCAATCCAGAAGAAGATGATATCGAAGCCTGACACCATCACGCTGGTTGGGTGGAACTGACGCAGAGCGTCGGTGTTCTCTGGCCAGCCGAGAGTGGAGAAGGTCCACAGCGCGGAGGAGAACCAGGTATCCAGCACGTCTTCATCCTGACGCAGGGCAACGTCAGCGCTCAGGCTGTTTTCCTGACGCACTTCGTCTTCGCTACGGCCAACGTAGACGTTGCCTTCGTTGTCGTACCATGCCGGGATGCGGTGACCCCACCACAGCTGACGGGAGATACACCAGTCCTGAATGTCGCGCATCCATGAGAAGTACATGTTTTCGTACTGCTTCGGCACGAACTGAATGCTGCCGTTTTCAACCGCTTCAACAGCCGGTTTCGCCAGCACGTCGGCACGTACGTACCACTGGTCGGTCAGCATTGGCTCAATAACCACGCCGCCACGGTCGCCGTACGGCACGGTCAGATCGTGAGGCTTAATCTCTTCCAGCAGGCCAAGCGCGTCAACGGCAGCTACGATAGCTTTACGTGCGGCAAAGCGCTCCAGCTTCTGGAACTCCGCCGGGATCTCGCTGGAATAGACGTCGGATTCGTTGCCTTTGGTGTCGTACACTTCTGCGCTTTCGCGGATATCGCCGTCGAAGGTCAGAATGTTGATCATCGGCAGGGCGTGACGACGACCCACTTCATAGTCGTTGAAGTCGTGCGCAGGGGTGATTTTCACGCAGCCAGTGCCTTTTTCCATGTCGGCGTGTTCGTCGCCCACAATTGGAATACGGCGGTTTACCAGCGGCAGCACCACAAATTTGCCGATCAGATCTTTATAGCGCGGATCTTCCGGGTTAACGGCCACGCCGGTATCGCCCAGCAGGGTTTCCGGACGGGTGGTCGCCACCACCAGGTAATCTTTACCGTCTGCGGTTTTCGCGCCGTCGGCCAGCGGGTAGCGGATGTGCCACATGGAGCCTTTGGACTCGCGGTTTTCCACTTCCAGGTCAGAGATGGCGGTGCGCAGTTTCGGGTCCCAGTTTACCAGGCGTTTGCCGCGGTAAATCAGGTCTTCTTTGTACAGACGGACGAACACTTCTTTCACGGCGTTGGACAGGCCTTCGTCCATGGTGAAGCGCTCGCGCTCCCAGTCCACGGAGTTGCCGAGACGGCGCATCTGACGGGTAATGGTGCCGCCGGATTCTGCCTTCCACTGCCAGATTTTGTCGATGAACGCCTCGCGACCGTAGTCGTGACGGGTTTTACCTTCTTCAGCGGCAATTTTACGCTCAACCACCATCTGGGTCGCGATACCCGCGTGGTCAGTCCCCGCCTGCCACAGGGTATTTTTGCCCTGCATGCGCTGGTAGCGGATCATGGTGTCCATGATGGTCTGCTGGAAAGCATGCCCCATATGCAAACTGCCGGTGACGTTCGGCGGCGGGATCATGATGCAGAAGGACTCTTTGCTTTCGTCGCCGTTAGGCTTGAAATAGCCCTGCTGTTCCCAGTGCTCGTAAAGCGGCTGTTCGATATCGCGTGGGTTATATGTCTTTTCCATTATTTCCAGGTTGCCGTATTCAGGTTAAAACCAGCCAGGCGGTACGCTTTATAGCGTTCGCGCGCCAGTTGTTTCAAGGATTCTTCGTAAGGGACAAAGTCTACCACTTCTGTGAAAGCGGTGGCAAAATCTGCAAAGTCTGTCCGCAGGCTAATGAGAATATCGCGCGCGCTGCTGTTGCGCTTTTGCGGCCAGGCTATTTCGACCGGGGCCCCGCCTCGCGGACCTTCGCCCGACAGGTTATGCGGCACAAAGCTCTCAGGCGGGCGCGCCCACAGCGCTTCATCAAGGCGAATCGCCTGCTGTTCATCTTCACAGGCAATCAGAACGCGTTTACCTGCGCGCCAACGTTCTGCGGCAATTTCACACACCAGCTGTTCAACGGCGCTGAGGCCATCCTGATGGGTGTCGTTGTCCAGAAGGTAGAACGTTGCATTCTTCATATATGGGGCTTCTTGTGCTCGCTTTAAATGCTTAAGCCGGGTGGCGGCTTCGCCTTACCCGGCCTACGGTTTACTGCCGTTTTGACTTACTCGTCGCCGTTGAAACCCGCACGATTGAGCAGGAACTGCGACAGCAGCGCCACCGGACGGCCGGTTGCGCCTTTGGCTTTACCGGAGCGCCATGCGGTGCCGGCGATGTCCAGGTGCGCCCAGTTGTACTTGCGGGTAAAGCGCGCCAGGAAGCAGCCCGCGGTGATAGCCCCGCCAGGACGACCGCCGATGTTCGCCATATCCGCAAAGTTAGACTCCAGCTGTTCCTGATACTCGTCGCCCAGCGGCAGACGCCATGCGCGGTCGCCGGCCTGCTCAGACGCGCCGATAAGCTCGTGCGCCAGCGGGTTGTGGTTCGACATCAGGCCGGTGATGTGGTGGCCCAGCGCAATCACGCAGGCACCGGTCAGGGTGGCCACGTCAATCACTGCTTCAGGCTCGAAGCGCTCAACGTAGGTCAGCACGTCGCATAGCACCAGACGGCCTTCGGCGTCGGTGTTCAGCACCTCAACGGTCTGGCCGGACATAGTGGTCAGGACGTCGCCCGGACGATACGCGCGTCCGCCAGGCATGTTCTCGCAGCCTGCCAGCACGCCAATGACGTTAATCGGCAGCTGAAGTTCCGCGACCATGCGCATCACGCCGTATACCGCCGCCGCGCCGCACATGTCGTATTTCATCTCGTCCATGCCTTCGGCAGGCTTGATGGAGATACCGCCGGAATCGAAGGTCAGGCCTTTACCCACCAGCACGATCGGACGCGCATCTTCGGACGGGTTGCCTTTGTATTCGATGACCGACATCAGGGATTCGTTCTGCGAGCCGTTACCCACCGCCAGATACGAGTGCATGCCCAGCTCTTTCATCTGCTGTTCGCCGATGACGCGGGTGATGACGTTTTTGCTGTAGGAATCAGCCAGCTGGCGCGCCTGAGAGGCGAGGTAGGCGGCGTTACAGATGTTTGGCGGCATGTTGCCGAGATCTTTTGCCGCTTTGATACCGGCGGCAATCGCCAGACCATGCTGGATGGCGCGCTCGCCGCTGGTCAGTTCGCGACGGGTTGGCACGTTAAAGACCATTTTGCGCAGCGGACGACGCGGCTCGCTTTTGTTGGTCTTAAGCTGATCGAAGCTGTACAGGCTCTCTTTTGCGGTTTCGACTGCCTGACGCACTTTCCAGTAGGTGTTACGGCCTTTGACGTGCAGCTCGGTCAGGAAGCAGACGGCTTCCATTGAACCGGTATCATTCAGCGTATTAATGGTTTTCTGAATAACCTGCTTATACTGACGTTCATCCAGCTCGCGCTCTTTGCCGCAGCCAATCAGCAGAATACGCTCTGACAGGACGTTCGGAACATGGTGCAGTAACAGCGTCTGCCCAGGTTTGCCTTCCAGTTCGCCACGTCGCAGCAGGGCGCTGATATAGCCGTCACTGATTTTATCGAGTTGCTCGGCGATCGGGGAGAGTCGGCGCGGTTCAAAGACGCCCACAACGATGCAGGCACTCCGCTGTTTCTCCGGGCTACCGCTTTTTACACTGAACTCCATGCACTACGCTCCTGAATCTTAAAGACAACGGCGGCTGCTACGGATAGAATTGAAACCTTTCGTAACTCATGTCCGCTGTTGTGGTGACTTCGTGTTAATCTTACGTTACTACGGTTTCGACACGTCAGAAAAAGTCCTGAAGCGTGAATCCGCCGGATGTTTTAATCTTAGCGACGATTTCGACGACTCAAGAGAATAAATGACGTTTAAGCCATGAAACAAGCGATTTTCCAGCAAAGAGACGGGTTTTTACGGGCGTATTTAAAGTGATAATCATAAGATATCTGGTGCGGGAGACGCTCAAAAGCCAACTGGCGATCCTCTTCATCCTGCTGCTGATTTTTTTCTGTCAGAAGCTGGTGAAGATCCTCGGTGCGGCCGTTGACGGCGAAATTCCAACGAATCTGGTGCTTTCCCTGCTTGGGCTGGGGATCCCGGAAATGGCGCAGCTTATTCTGCCGCTGAGTCTATTCCTCGGCCTGCTCATGACCCTTGGTAAGCTGTACACCGAGAGTGAAATTACGGTGATGCATGCCTGCGGCCTGAGTAAAGCCGTACTGGTGAAAGCGGCGATGATACTGGCGCTGTTCACGGGCATTGTTGCGGCGGTGAATGTGATGTGGGCGGGCCCTATGTCTTCCCGTCATCAGGACGAAGTGCTGGCCGAAGCGAAAGCAAACCCCGGCATGGCGGCGCTCGCGCAGGGGCAGTTCCAGCAGGCGACTGACGGAAACTCCGTGCTGTTTATTGAGAGCGTTGACGGCAGTAAATTCAACGATGTCTTCCTGGCGCAGCTGCGTCCTAAAGGTAACGCGCGTCCGTCCGTAGTGGTTGCCGATTCTGGCCAGCTTTCCCAGCGTAAAGACGGTTCTCAGGTCGTCACGCTGAATAAAGGCACCCGTTTCGAAGGCACCGCGATGCTGCGCGACTTCCGCATTACGGATTTCCAGAACTATCAGGCCATTATTGGTCATCAGGCGGTGGCGCTCGATCCGACGGATACCGAGCAAATGGATATGCGCACGCTGTGGAATACCGATACCGACAGAGCGCGGGCTGAGTTCCACTGGCGTATTACGCTCGTATTCACCGTGTTTATGATGGCACTGATTGTCGTGCCGCTGAGCGTGGTGAACCCGCGCCAGGGCCGCGTGCTCTCTATGCTGCCAGCGATGCTGCTTTACCTGATCTACTTCCTGCTGCAAACCTCGATTCGCTCTAACGGCGCGAAGGGTAAGCTGGATCCGATGGTCTGGACGTGGTTCGTTAACAGCCTGTACATCTTACTGGCGCTGGGATTAAACCTGTGGGATACGGTGCCTGTGCGCCGCATACGTGCCCGATTCTCGCGTAAAGGAGCCATCTAATGCAGGCGTTTGGCGTTCTTGATCGCTATATCGGTAAAACCATTTTCACCACCATCATGATGACGTTGTTCATGCTGGTGTCGCTCTCCGGCATTATCAAATTTGTCGATCAGCTGAAAAAAGCCGGGCAGGGCAGCTATGACGCGATGGGGGCGGGGATGTACACCCTGCTCAGCGTGCCAAAAGATGTGCAGATCTTCTTCCCGATGGCGGCCCTGCTGGGTGCGCTGCTGGGGCTGGGGATGCTGGCTCAGCGCAGCGAGCTGGTGGTGATGCAGGCCTCAGGCTTTACCCGTATGCAGGTTGCGCTGTCGGTAATGAAAACCGCCATCCCGCTGGTGCTGTTGACCATGGCGATTGGCGAGTGGGTGGCACCGCAGGGCGAGCAGATGGCGCGTAACTATCGTGCTCAGGCCATGTACGGTGGTTCACTGCTCTCGACTCAGCAAGGTTTATGGGCGAAAGACGGTAAAAACTTCGTCTACATTGAACGGGTAAAGGGCAATGATGAACTGGGCGGGGTGAGCATTTATGCTTTCAATGACCAGCGCCGTCTGGAGTCTGTCCGACACGCCTCTTCGGCGAAGTTTGACGCGGAACATAAGCAGTGGCGTTTGTCGCAGGTTGATGAATCTGACCTGACCGATCCAAAACAGATTACCGGGTCACAGACGGTGACCGGCACCTGGAAGACCAACCTCACGCCGGATAAGCTTGGGGTTGTGGCGCTGGATCCTGACGCGCTCTCTATCAGCGGCTTGCATAACTATGTGAAGTACCTGAAGTCGAGCGGGCAGGATGCGGGACGCTATCAGCTCAACATGTGGAGCAAAATCTTCCAGCCGATGTCCGTGGCGGTAATGATGCTGATGGCGCTGTCGTTTATCTTCGGCCCGCTGCGTAGCGTGCCGATGGGCGTGCGCGTCGTGACCGGTATTAGCTTCGGCTTTGTCTTCTATGTACTCGATCAGATCTTCGGTCCGCTGACGCTGGTTTATGGCATCCCGCCGATTATCGGTGCGCTGCTGCCGAGCGCCAGCTTCTTCCTGATCAGCCTCTGGCTGCTGCTGAAACGCTCCTGATTGACCTCTCCTCGCCTCCGGTTCACCGGAGGCGAGGCTAATCTCCTGTTTCACCCCGCACTTTTTCTCACAACCTTCAACGTCCCGCCTCGAATTTGAGTATTATTGAGCGATAAAGTCGTGAAGGGATCCTCTATGAAGCAAATTCGAATGCTTGCCCAGTACTACGTCGACCTGATGATGAAGCTTGGGCTGGTGCGTTTCTCCATGCTGCTGGCGCTGGCGCTGGTCGTTCTGGCCATTGTCGTGCAGATGGCCGTTACGATGGTTCTGCATGGTCAGGTCGAGAGTATCGACGTTATCCGCTCTATCTTCTTCGGCCTGCTCATTACCCCCTGGGCGGTCTATTTCCTTTCCGTGGTGGTCGAACAGTTAGAGGAATCCCGTCAGCGCTTATCAAAACTGGTCGATAAGCTCGAGGAGATGCGCGAGCGCGACCTGAAGCTCAACGTTCAGCTTAAAGACAACATTGCGCAGCTGAATCAGGAGATTTCAGATCGTGAGAAGGCGGAGGCAGAGCGTCAGGCCACGCTGGAACAGCTGAAAATCGAAATGAAAGAGCGCGAGGTGACGCAGATCCAGCTTGAGCAGCAATCCTCCTTCCTGCGTTCGTTCCTGGATGCTTCGCCGGATCTGGTGTTCTACCGCAATGAAGATAAAGAGTTTTCCGGCTGTAACCGGGCGATGGAGCTCCTCACCGGGAAAAGCGAAAAGCAGCTGATTCACCTGAAGCCGCAGGACGTTTACTCCGAAGAGGCGGCCGCCAAGGTCATGGAGACGGACGAAAAAGTGTTCCGTCATAACGTCTCGCTAACCTACGAACAGTGGCTGGATTACCCGGACGGGCGTAAAGCCTGCTTTGAGATCCGCAAGGTGCCGTACTATGACCGCGTCGGGAAGCGCCACGGCCTGATGGGCTTTGGCCGCGATATTACCGAGCGTAAGCGCTACCAGGATGCGCTGGAGCGCGCCAGCCGCGACAAGACCACCTTTATCTCGACAATCAGCCACGAACTGCGTACGCCGCTCAACGGCATCGTGGGGCTGAGCCGCATTCTGCTGGACACCGACCTGACCGCAGAGCAGGAAAAATACCTCAAAACGATTCATGTCTCGGCGGTCACGCTGGGTAACATCTTCAACGATATTATTGATATGGATAAGATGGAGCGGCGTAAGGTTCAGCTTGATAACCAGCCGGTTGATTTCACCAGCTTCCTTGCCGATCTGGAAAACTTGTCTGGTCTGCAGGCGCAGCAGAAGGGGCTGAATTTTGTCATGGAGCCCACCCTGCCGCTGCCGCATAAAGTCGTTACCGACGGCACGCGGCTGCGTCAGATCCTGTGGAACCTCATCAGCAACGCGGTGAAATTTACCCAGAAGGGGCAGGTGGCGGTGCGTATCCGCTATGGCGAAGGCGACATGCTGCACTTCGAGGTGGAGGACTCCGGGATTGGTATTCCGCAGGAGGAGCAGGACAAGATTTTCGCGATGTACTACCAGGTGAAGGACAGCAACGGCGGGAAACCGGCCACCGGCACCGGGATCGGCCTCGCGGTCTCTAAACGGCTGGCGAAGAGCATGGGCGGTGACATCACCGTTGCCAGCCAGGCGGGCAAAGGGTCAACCTTCACGCTGACGGTGCATGCGCCGGCGGTGGCGGAAGAGGTAGAGGATACCTTTGAAAACGACGATATGCCGCTGCCTGCGCTGCACGTGCTGCTGGTGGAGGATATTGAGCTTAACGTGATTGTAGCGCGCTCGGTGCTGGAAAAACTTGGCAACAGCGTGGATGTCGCGATGACCGGTAAAGCCGCGCTGGAGATGTTTAAGCCGGGCGAATATGACCTCGTTCTGCTGGATATCCAGTTGCCGGATATGACCGGGCTGGATATCTCGCGTGAACTGACGCGTCAGTACGCGGCTGATGAACTGCCGCCGCTGGTGGCGCTGACGGCAAACGTGCTGAAAGATAAAAAAGAGTATCTCGACGCCGGTATGGACGATGTACTCAGCAAGCCTCTGGCGGTGCCAGCTCTGACCGCCATGATCAAGAAGTTCTGGGATACCCACGATGAAGAGGAGAGCACCATGACGTCTGTTGATAGCGCAAAAGCCCAAACGATACTCGATACCGCGATGCTGGAGCAGTATATCGATCTGGTCGGCCCGAAACTGATTACCGACGGTCTGGCGGTGTTTGAAAAAATGATGCCGGGCTATCTGAGCGTGCTGGAGTCAAATCTGACGGCGCGGGACCAGAAGGGCATTGTGGAAGAAGGGCATAAAATCAAAGGCGCAGCCGGCTCGGTCGGGTTACGCCACCTGCAGCAGCTGGGTCAACAGATTCAGTCGCCTGATTTACCAGCTTGGGAAGATAACGTGGGTGATTGGGTTGAAGAGATGAAACAAGAGTGGCAGAACGATATTGCGGTGCTTAAAGCCTGGGTGGACGCCAGAAAAAAATGACCCCGGCTAGACCGGGGTGCGCGAATACTGCGCCAACACCAGGGAAATCGTGGCTGCGCCTGTTTTTTAAAGTAATTTTCTAATGGGCGCCGCCGTAAAAATTTAGGCCGCACGCAGATAAGATAGCAAATCTTAAATGGTTTGTTACATGAATCAGTGAAATGTGTGAAGCATAGCGTTTTAATCAAAATTATTAATGTGCTTCAGCGAGTTGCAGAGAAGGATCGTCAAGATGAAAAAAATTGGTGTCGTCCTGAGCGGATGCGGTGTTTTTGATGGTTCAGAAATACATGAAGCCGTAATCACGCTGCTGGCCCTGGCAAAACAGGGAGCAGAGGTTATCTGTTTTGCGCCCGACAAAAATCAGGCGGATGTGATTAACCATCTGACCGGCGAGCCGATGGCCGAAACGCGCAACGTGCTGATTGAAGCCGCGCGTATTGCCCGGGGAGAGATTCATCCGCTGGTGCAGGCAGATGCCGCTGAACTGGATGCCCTCATTGTGCCGGGCGGCTTCGGCGCCGCGAAAAATCTCAGCACCTTTGCTGCCGAAGGCGCCGAGTGCAGGGTGGACCCTGATTTAAAAGCGCTGACGCTGGCGATGCATGCCGCGGGCAAGCCGCTGGGCTTTATCTGTATTGCGCCGGCCATGCTGCCAAACATTTTCGATTTCCCGTTACGGCTGACGATCGGAACCGATATTGATACCGCAGAGGTCGTCGAGGAGATGGGGGGCGAACACGTTCCGTGCCCGGTCGATGACATTGTGGTGGATGAAGGCAACAAAGTTGTCACCACGCCCGCGTATATGCTGGCGAAGAATATTGCGGAAGCCGCCGTGGGTATTGAAAAGCTGGTCGCCCGGGTACTGGTGCTGACGGAATGAGGAGTCAGTTTTCCGCAGGCGCATGGGTGAAACGCCTTCTTCTACGCATCGTTCTCGTGCTGGCGGTGTTCTGGGGAGGTGGGCTGGCGGTGTTCAGCATTTTGCCGGTACCGTTTTCAGCGGTCATGGTTGAGCGCCAGCTTAGCGCGTGGTTCTCCGGTGATTTCGGCTACGTTGCCCATTCTGACTGGGTGAGCATGGATGAAATTTCTCCGTTCATGGGGCTGGCGGTTATCGCGGCGGAAGATCAAAAATTCCCGGAGCACTGGGGGTTCGATGTGGCCGCGATTGAAAAGGCGCTGGCCCATAACGAACGTCACGAAAACCGCGTACACGGTGCGTCAACGCTGTCGCAGCAGACGGCTAAAAACCTGTTCCTGTGGGATGGCCGAAGCTGGGTGCGAAAAGGGCTGGAAGCGGGCCTGACCCTGGGAATGGAAACGGTCTGGAGCAAAAAGCGTATTCTGACCGTTTACCTTAATATCGCCGAGTTCGGCGACGGGGTATTTGGTGTCGAAGCTGCATCACAACGCTATTTTAATAAACCAGCCAGCAGGCTGAGCATGTCGGAGGCGGCGCTGCTCGCGGCTGTTCTGCCTAATCCTATCCGCTTCAAGGCCTGCGCCCCGTCAGGGTACGTGCGAAGCCGTCAGGCGTGGATCATGCGCCAGATGCGCCAGCTGGGTGGGGAAGGGTTTATGGAGAGAAATGCGTTAATGTAGGGCGGGTAAGCGCAGCGCCACCCGCCAGAATAGCAGGCCTAATCTTCGTCGAAGCCGGCGTTAAACAGCGCAATTACCGCCGCCAGGGCTTCCTCTTCCTGAGGTCCGGTGGCTTCTACCTCGATCTGACGCCCCTTGGCGGAGTCCAGCATCAGCAGCGCAATCACGCTGTTGGCTTCCGCTTCGGTGCCTTCGTCATTACGCAGCAGCACTTCTGCATCGAAACCCTGCATCAGCTCAAACAGCTTCATCGCCGGGCGCGCATGCATGCCCAGCTTGTTGGTGATCTCAACGGTTTGTTTTACGGTCATGTTTTACGTTTTTCCAGCGTGCGATGACGGGACTGAACGTTCTTACCGCGCGAGCGGAAATAGTCGGCCAGCTGTTCGGCGATATAGACCGAACGATGTTTACCGCCGGTACAGCCAATCGCTACCGTGAGGTAGCTACGATTGTTTGTCTCCAGCATAGGTAACCATAGCTCAAGGTAGCTTCGCGTCTGGTAGATAAAATTGTGAACTTCTGTGTGTCGGTCGAGGAACGCCGCCACGGGCTTATCCAGACCGGTCATTGGACGCAGTTTTGGATCCCAGTGCGGGTTCGGCAGGAAGCGCACGTCGAAAACATAGTCCGCATCAATCGGAATACCGTGCTTAAAGCCGAAGGATTCGAATACCATCGTCAGCTCGCGCTCGCGTTTGCCCAGCAGGCGGGTACGCAGCATTTCCGCCAGCTCGTGAACGGACATCTCTGAGGTGTCGACAATCAGATCGGCACGAGATCGCAGCGGCTCAAGCAGATCGCTCTCTTCGTCGATGGCGCTTTCCAGCGAGAGATTCTTGCTGGAAAGCGGGTGCAAACGACGGGTGTCGCTGTAGCGGCGGATCAGGGTATTGCGGTCGGCATCAAGGAACAGCAGCTGAGGCGAGAACGCGTCAGGCAGGTTACTCATTGCCTGTTCGAAGATCTCCGGGGATTCAGGCATGTTACGCACGTCGATACTGACGGCGGCGGAGGTTTGTCTCTCCGCTAACGTGCGTGCCAGATCGGGCAATAACACGACCGGCAGGTTATCGACGCAGTAAAAACCCATGTCTTCCAGCGCGCGCAGGGCAACGGATTTACCCGACCCTGAACGACCGCTGACAATCATCAGCACCATGTTCCGTTTCTCCTCAGGACAACAGATGTGAAGGCCATCACCTGGTTATGCGTCATCCTGATTGCCTTCTGCTTCAGTGATAATTTGATAAAGCTCTTCATCACTTTGGGCTGAGCGCAGTCGACGGCAGATGGTTTTATCCGCCAGACGTTTAGCAACCAGCGAAAGCGTATGCAGATGGGTCTTGGTCTGGTCGGCAGGAACCAGCAGCGCGAAGAGGAGATCGACGGGCTGGTTATCAATGGCGTCAAAAGCGATTGGCGTTTCCAGTTGCACAAACACACCGACGGCACGCAGGGTGTCCTCTTCCAGCTTGCCGTGCGGGATCGCGATGCCGTTGCCGATACCGGTACTGCCCATCTTTTCACGGGTCAGAATTGCTTCGAACACCACCTGCGGCGGCAGGCCCAGCTGTTTTGCAGCCAGTTCACTGATGATCTCCAGCGCACGTTTTTTGCTCTGGCAGTGAACGGCACTGCGGGTACATTCCTGGTTAAGGACATTGCTCAGTTGAAGAGCGGAATCGTTGTTCATCATAATTTCACCTAAGCGCTAACTGTACAAATGGCCTGTTGTGTTTCACAACAGGCCGTCCTGCACCCGTTAACTGCCCGGACAATTAGTGTTGTTTCAGTTTATCTTTATGTTTATTGAGCTGTCGCGCAAGCTTGTCAATCAAGCCGTCGATAGCCGCGTACATGTCCTGCCCTTCCGCACTGGCATGGAGCTCACCCCCGTTTACATGCAGGGTCGCATCCGAGATATGAGTCACTTTCTCCACTTTTAACACAACGTAGACCTGGTTGATCCTTTCGAAATACTGCTCGAGTTTCGCGAACTTAGCGTTCACGAAGTCACGTAAAGCCTCAGTAATCTCGACGTTGTGTCCTGTGATATTGAGCTGCATAGTGTCTTCCTTATCGGTTGTGTCAGACCAGCTGTTTACGCTGGTTAGACGGCGGAATGGATAAAGACTCTCGATACTTCGCAACAGTACGACGTGCCACCATAATACCCTGATCGGACAGCATGGTGGTCAACTTACTGTCACTTAGTGGCTTCGCGGGGTTCTCCGCGGCGATCAACTTCTTCACCAGGGCGCGAATCGCCGTTGAGGAGGCTTCGCCGCCACCCTCGGTGTTCACATGGCTGGAGAAGAAATACTTAAGCTCAAAAATACCGCGCGGACTGTGCAGATACTTCTGCGTGGTGACGCGGGAAATGGTGGATTCATGCATCTCGACGGCCTGGGCGATATCCGCCAGCACCATCGGTTTCATATACTCTTCGCCCTGCTCAAAGAATGCCTGCTGCTGTTCAACGATGCAGCGGCTCACGCGAAGCAGGGTATCATTCCGGCTCTCCAGGCTTTTGATCAACCATCGCGCTTCCTGAAGATTGCTGCGAATGTATTGATTGTCGGAGTCGTTGCGCGCGCTGGTACACATGGAGGCGTACTGCTGGTTGATTTGCAGGCGAGGGATGCTGTCAGAGTTCAGTTCAACGACCCAGCGGTCATTGTGTTTTCTGACCAGCACGTCCGGGATAACGTACTCGGGTTCGCTGGTCTGGATCGACTGACCGGGACGCGGATCGAGGGACTGGATGAGATTTACCGCCTCTTTCAGCACCTCTTCCTTCAGGCGCGTCACGCGCATCAGGGTGCGGAAATCGTGGTTAGCCAGAAGATCCAGATGATCGCTGATGATTAAGCGTGCCTCGTCGAGCCACGGTGTTTCTTTGCTGAACTGAGAAAGCTGGATCAGCAGGCAATCGCGCAGATCTTTCGCGGCCACCCCAACCGGATCGAAGCGCTGAATGCGTTTCAGTACCGCTTCAATCTCCTCAATCTCAATCTCTTCATCGCCCATGCTTTCCAGAATGTCGTCCAGCGTGACGGTCAAATAGCCGGTGTCATCAACGGCGTCGACAATCGAAGTGGCAATGGCGCGGTCGGTATCGGAGAAGGGGGTAAGCTCTACCTGCCACATCAGGTAATCCTGCAGCGACTGGGTGGTTTCACCTTGGTAGACCGGTAGCTCGTCGTCCTGGTAGTCTGCACGCGTGCCGGAAGGGGTGCCGGCGGTATAGATTTCATCCCAGCTGGCATCCAGCGGAAGCTCGTCCGGCATCTCTTTTTGTTCGAGTGCATCCGCGGTGTCGAGCGCTTCTGTGTCCTGCAACTGCTGGGTATCTACCTCGTCATGAAGATCGGCTTGCTCCAGCAGGGGGTTGCTGTCCAGCGCCTGCTGGAGCTCCTGCTGGAGTTCTAAGGTGGACAGTTGCAACAGACGAATTGCCTGCTGTAACTGCGGCGTCATCGCCAGCTGTTGGCTGAGCCTTAATTGCAAACCTTGCTTCATGTTCAGAGCATTTTTCTCCGGTTCGGCGTTACGTTACCTCTACCCTATCAGAGTCTGAAGTCTTCCCCAAGATAGACGCGCTTAACATGATCGTCTTCGAGGATCTGCTGTGGCGTACCGTGAGCGATCAGATTGCCCTGGCTCACGATATACGCGCGTTCACATACCGCCAGCGTTTCACGAACGTTGTGGTCGGTGATCAGCACGCCAAGCCCGCTGTCACGCAGATGCTCGATAATGCGTTTAATGTCGATAACGGAGATCGGGTCAACGCCCGCAAACGGTTCATCCAGAAGGATAAACTTCGGATTGGCGGCCAGCGCGCGCGCAATCTCAACACGACGACGTTCACCCCCGGACAATGCCTGGCCCAGGCTGTCGCGCAGGTGCTCGATGTGAAACTCTTCCATCAGCTCGTTGGCGCGATCCTGACGCTGTTCGTTGGTCAGGTCGTCGCGAATTTGCAGGACCGCCATCAGGTTATCAAAGACGCTCAGACGACGGAAAATAGAGGCTTCCTGCGGCAGATAGCCGATGCCACGGCGCGCGCGCGCGTGCAGCGGCAGCAGGCTGATATCTTCATCGTCAATAATAATGTTGCCGGCATCGCGCGGCACAATGCCAACCACCATGTAGAAGGTGGTGGTTTTACCCGCACCGTTCGGGCCAAGCAGGCCCACAATTTCGCCGGAGTTGACGGTCAGACTGACATCTTCTACGACACGGCGGCCCTTATAGGCCTTCGCGAGATTTTTTGCAGTTAATGTTGCCATAGCGAATTAGTTACTCTTCTTCTGTGCCGGGGCCTGGCCCTTGCCTTTGTCCTGCAGCTGCGACGGAACCAGCACGGTGGTTACGCGTTTGCCTTTCTCGCTGGAGGCCTGCATTTTTTGCTCTTTCACCAGATAGGTAATCTGGTCACCGGTAATATTGCTGTCCAGCTGTTCCAGGTACGCTTTTCCGGTCAGGATGACCAGATCCTTCGCCAGCTCATAGTGCATATGCGAGGCGTGGCCCTTCACCGGCTTGCCGTTGTCCTGCATCTGGTAGAAGGTGGCCGGGTTGCCGTAACCATCAATGATCTCTTTGCCCTGCTCGCCGCCCGGACGGGTAACGACCACTTTATCGGCGTTGATTTTGATGGTGCCCTGCGTCACGACGACGTTACCCGTGAAGGTGACGACGTTACCCTGCATATCGAGAGACTGGGTGTCGGACTCGATATGGATCGGCTGGTCGGTATCGCCCGTTACAGCAAGCGCGGGGAGACTGGCCGCCAGCATCGCGCTGGCGATAATTACTTTAAGGCTGAGTTTGTTTGTTTTGAATTTCATAGGAGGTTCTAACCTTTTCAATCAGCTCGGCGTTCTTGCTGCGTAAGTTCCCGCGCATTCTTAAACCGCTGGAATTAAATGTTGTGCCATACAGTGTGACCAGATCCTGCGACGTCACGTCCTGGGTTACCAGGTTGATCTGAGCATTATCCGTCGTAATTTTTCGCAGTTGCGAGTCAGCGGTCAGGGCGTTGACTTCAACGTGGCCATACAGATAAAGCATACGGTCATTTGTCAGTTTGGCCCGATCTGACTTAATTGACCACGTCGGCACTTTGTCTTTATCGAAAGTGGTCATGACAGGTTGGGTAAACCACGAAACGCCGTCATCGGAAAAGTATTCAACGTGCTGGGCAATCAGGCGATAGTTCAGCGCACCTTCCGGGCTATAGACCACGGTGTCGCTGTGATCGCTTTTATAGGTTGGATCGTTATTGTTGACGACTTCCGTTTGCGTATCGTCGCGATCGGCAAGGTTCACGCCAATCAATACCAGTGCGACAAGCGAAAGCAGAATGATAACCCAACGTCTGGTTTTACTCATATCGATTGCCCTTTGGCTTCATCAAGCTTGCCCTGCGCCAGCAGAAGCAGATCGCAGACTTCACGGACGGCACCCCGGCCACCGTTGATGTGGGTAACGTAGTCAGCGCGTGGGATCAGCAGCGGATGAGCATCAGCAACCGCGATGCTAAGACCGACTTCGGCCATCACCGGCCAGTCAATCAGGTCGTCCCCGACGTAGGCCACGTTTTCCGGTGCGATAGCCAGTTTACCCAGTAAATCGTTGAACGCTGCCATCTTATCGGATTGACCCTGGTAAAGATGGGTAATGCCTAAGGTTTCACAGCGGTCTTCTACCAGTTTAGCTTTTCGTCCGGTGATGATAGCAACCTCGATACCTGAGGTGAGCGCACAGCGGATACCGTAGCCGTCGCGAACGTTAAACGCTTTCAGCTCTTCACCGTTATTGCCCATGTAAATCAGGCCATCGGAAAGTACGCCATCCACATCCAGAATGAGCAGACGAATATTTTCCGCCTTTGCCATCATCTGGGTACTGACCGGACCATAACAGGTTGCAAGGGATGCACCCGCATTACTCATTGTCTTATCCTTTATTACACTACGCCAGCGCGCAGCAGATCATGCATATGTACCACACCCAGCAACTGGTCGCCATCGGCAACCATAACGGAGGTGATATGGCGGGACTGCATCAGGTTCAGCACATCCACGGCCAGCGTACCCGGACGCACGCGAATGCCGCCGGGCGTCATCACATCGGCAATGCCGAGCGTGCGGACATCTACACCCATGTCGAACACGCGACGCAGGTCGCCATCGGTGAAGATCCCCTGAATTTTCATCAGATCGTCGCACACGACCGTCATCCCCAGATTCTTGCGGGTGATTTCCAGCAGGGCATCACGCAGGGAGGCTTCTTTACTGACGTGAGGGATCTCATCCCCGGTGTGCATAATATCGTTTACCCGCAGCAGCAGCTTACGTCCCAGCGCGCCGCCCGGGTGGGAGAGCGCGAAATCTTCCGGCGTAAAACCGCGGGCTTCGAGCAGCGCGACGGCAAGCGCATCGCCCATGACCAGCGCGGCGGTGGTGCTGGACGTTGGCGCCAGGCCGAGCGGGCAGGCCTCTTTCGGCACTTTAACGCACAGGTGAATATCGGCCGCACGCGCCATGCTACTTTCCGGACGGCTGGTCATGCAAATCAGCGGCACCTGCAGACGCTTCAGTACGGGGATCAATGCCAGAATTTCATTGGACTCACCGGAGTTGGACAGCGCGATAACGATATCCTGCGGCGTGACCATCCCCAGGTCGCCGTGCGCGGCTTCCCCCGGGTGTACAAAGAAGGACGAGGTTCCGGTGCTGGCAAACGTTGCCGCCATTTTGCGCCCAATGTGGCCGGACTTGCCCATCCCCATCACCACGACTTTCCCGGCACAGTAGAACATCTTCTCACATGCCAGACTAAAATCCTGATTAATGTACTGATCTAACTGCGCCAGACCTTCACGTTCAATCTCCAGAACCTCTTTGCCTGCTTTCTGAAAGTCAAAACCCGGCTGCAATTCTATTTGCGACATAATGCGTTTCCGTTTACCCAGAGAGAAGAGGCGAGAGCCAGTACAGCATCGCCATCCATACGATAAATCCACCCGTCAGCAGCGCGCCTGCGCCTTTGCCGATCTGGCGTTGCCGCCGCCAGCAGAGCAGGGCAAATATCACGCTGACCAGCAGCATCACCCCGTAATCGCGTGAAAACGCCAGAGGGTTAAACGGCCCCGGCGTAATCAGAGCCGGCAGGCCCATGACAATCGCGATATTAAATATGTTGGAGCCGATGATATTACCAATGGCGATGTCATCTTCCCCTTTACGCGCCCCCGCAATGGCGGTGGCCAGCTCCGGCAGGCTGGTGCCGATAGCAATCACCGTCAGGCCAATCGTCAGTTCGCTCATGGCGAAATAGTTCGCCAGTACCGTCGCGTTATCCACAACCATGCGAGTTGCCATCGGCATGATGATCAGCGCAACGCCAAGCCAGAGCAGGGCGACCGGCAGCGTACCTTCACGCGGGAGTTCGGCAACCTGCTCACGCGTCAGGCTATCCTGACCCTGTTTTTCCGCCTGGCGGGCAATTTTAACACTATACAGTAACCAGATGACGGCCAGCGCCAGCAGGAAAATGCCGTCGCTATAGCTCAGTACGCCATCATAGAATACGCATCCTGCCAGCAGGCTTACGACTAACATTAGCGGCAATTCACGTCGCAGAACATCAGAATGGACGCGAAATGGATGGAGCAGTGCCGCAAGGCCTAAAATCAGTAATATATTGACGATGTTAGAGCCAATCGCGGTGCCAATTGCCAGGTCCAACTGACCATGCAGCGACGCCGAGACGGAGACGATGATTTCAGGAAGTGACGTGCCAACGCTGACCACGGTCATCCCGATGACAACAGGCGGTACGCCCGTCAGGCGACACAGGATAGATGCAGCAAAGACTAAACGGTCAGCACTGTAGACCACTAACAGTAAACCAATGATTAACAGTGCTGTTGCTAAAAGCATCAAAAGTCCTTTCTTCAGGTATACTTGTCGGTCCATCGCGCGGGAATGGCTGGACTGCATACGGTCTGAGGCGTAACGAATTCCTAATTTTGACTTTATGCGCCGGAAAAGTAAAACAAATGCCAGCTTTCGCTAACCTCAACGGCTAATATTCTGTAAAAATGCGGGGTTAAGGGCTGATTCAGGCTGCACGCCTTAACGTGAGCAGGGTAAGAAAGGAACTATAAATGAGCCAAACGATGGCGAATATTGTCGATGTCCGCGGGGTGAGTTTTTCTCGCGGCAATCGTCTGATATTCGATGATATTTCGTTGACCGTACCGCGTGGCAAAATCACCGCCATCATGGGGCCGTCCGGGATCGGTAAAACGACTCTCCTGCGCCTTATTGGTGGTCAGATCCCACCGGATAGCGGTGAAATCCTCTTCGATGGCGAAAACGTCCCGGAGATGTCGCGCTCGCGCCTGTATACTGTCCGCAAACGCATGAGTATGCTCTTTCAGTCAGGGGCGTTGTTCACCGACATGAACGTCTTTGATAACGTAGCCTATCCGCTACGCGAGCATACCAGCCTGCCGCCTGAGCTGCTGAAAAGCACGGTGATGATGAAGCTTGAAGCCGTGGGGTTGCGGGGAGCCGCGAAGCTGATGCCTTCGGAGCTTTCCGGCGGGATGGCGCGCCGCGCCGCGCTGGCGCGAGCCATTGCATTAGAGCCCGATTTAATCATGTTCGACGAACCGTTCGTCGGGCAGGATCCTATCACGATGGGCGTGCTGGTAAAGCTCATCTCTGAACTGAACAGCGCGCTTGGCGTAACCTGTATCGTGGTGTCTCACGATGTACCGGAAGTATTGAGCATTGCCGATTACGCCTATATCGTGGCGGACAAAAAGATCGTTGCACACGGTAGCGCCCTGGCGCTGCAGGAAAATTGCGATCCGCGCGTGCGGCAGTTCCTTGACGGTATTGCTGACGGACCCGTACCGTTCCGCTACCCGGCGGGCGATTATCGTGACGATTTACTGGGAATAGGGAGTTAAGCCACTCATGCTGTTAAATGCGTTGGCCGCTCTCGGACACCGTGGCATAAAAACCATCAGGACGTTCGGGCGTGCCGGATTGATGTTATTCAACGCGCTGGTCGGCAAGCCGGAGTTTAGCAAGCACGCCCCTCTGCTGGTGCGTCAGCTTTACAATGTCGGCGTGCTGTCGATGCTCATCATTATTGTTTCCGGTCTGTTTATCGGCATGGTGCTGGGGCTGCAGGGCTACCTCGTCCTGACAACCTACAGTGCGGAAACCAGCCTCGGGATGCTGGTGGCGCTCTCGCTGCTGCGCGAGCTGGGGCCGGTGGTGGCGGCGCTGCTGTTCGCCGGGCGTGCAGGATCGGCATTGACGGCTGAGATTGGCCTGATGCGTGCCACCGAGCAGCTCTCCAGCATGGAGATGATGGCGGTCGATCCGCTGCGTCGCGTGATCTCGCCGCGTTTCTGGGCGGGGGTGATCTCGCTCCCGCTACTGACTATTCTGTTTGTCGCCGTGGGGATCTGGGGCGGTTCGCTGGTTGGGGTCCACTGGAAAGGCATTGATGCCGGTTTCTTCTGGTCCGCGATGCAGGACGCCATCGACCTGCGAATGGATCTGGTTAACTGCCTGATTAAAAGCGTGGTATTTGCCATTACGGTCACCTGGATTGCATTGTTCAATGGTTACGATGCCATCCCGACCTCGGCGGGCATTAGCCGTGCAACTACACGTACTGTCGTACATTCGTCGCTGGCCGTACTGGGTCTGGATTTTGTGCTCACCGCACTGATGTTTGGGAATTGAGTTCATGCAAACGAGAAAAAATGAAATTTGGGTCGGCGTTTTCCTGCTGCTGGCGCTGCTGGCGGCGCTGTTTATCTGCCTGCGAGCGGCAGATATCACCTCAGTACGCACCGAGCCGACGTATCGCATCTATGCCACATTCGATAACATCGGCGGGCTGAAGGCACGTTCACCGGTCCGTATTGGCGGCGTGGTGATCGGCCGCGTATCTGACATTACGCTCGATGAGAAAACGTATCTGCCGCGCGTCGCGATGGATATCGAAGAACGTTACAACCACATTCCGGACACCAGCTCCCTTTCTATCCGTACTTCCGGCCTGCTGGGTGAACAATATCTGGCCCTTAACGTGGGCTTTGAAGACCCTGAGCTGGGAACGACTATCCTTAAAGACGGTAGCGTTATCCAGGATACGAAGTCCGCGATGGTGCTGGAGGACATGATTGGTCAGTTCCTTTACAACAGTAAAGGGGATGATAAAAAGTCTGACGATGCCCCTGCGCAGAGTGAAGACCATACCAACGTTGCGCCGACCCCTGGTGCTGCGAATTAATTCAGGAGAAGTCATTCATGTTTAAACGACTGTTAATGGTTGCCATGCTGGTCATTGCCCCTATCACTGCGGCGCATGCTGCGGATCAGAGCAACCCGTACAAACTGATGGACGAAGCTGCGAAGAAAACCTTCGACCGTCTCAAAAACGAACAGCCAAAAATTCGCGCGAATCCTGACTATCTGCGTGACGTGGTTGACCAGGAGCTGCTGCCGTATGTGCAGATCAAATACGCGGGAGCGCTGGTGCTGGGGCGTTATTACAAAGACGCGACGCCTGCGCAGCGTGAAGCCTACTTTGCTGCATTCCGTGAATACCTGAAACAGGCTTACGGCCAGGCGCTGGCGATGTACCACGGTCAGACCTATCAGATTGCGCCAGAACAGCCGCTTGGCGATGCCACCATCATTCCTATTCGCGTAACCATCAACGATCCTAACGGCCGTCCACCGGTGCGTCTGGATTTCCAGTGGCGTAAAAACAGCCAGACCGGCCACTGGCAGGCGTATGACATGATCGCCGAAGGGGTGAGCATGATCACCACTAAACAGAATGAGTGGAGTGACCTGCTGCGCACCAAGGGCATTGATGGCCTGACCGCACAGCTGCAGTCTATTTCTCGCCAGAAAATTACCCTGGACGAGAAGAAGTAATGTCGCAGCAACTCCGCTGGTCGCGTGAAGGTGAGACGTTAAGGCTGTCCGGTGAACTGGACCAGGATCTGCTGAACCCGCTGTGGGATAAACGCCATGAAGCGATGCAAGGCGTGACGCTTATCGACTTAACTGACGTCACGCGGGTGGATACGGCAGGCGTTGCGCTGCTTGCCCATCTGGTTGCCGTAGGCAAAAAGCAGGGAACAAGCGTCATGCTTCATGGCGCGAGTGACAATGTCGTTACCCTTGCGCAACTCTACAATCTGCCTCAGGACATACTGCCTCGTTAATATTTTCAGTGCGTTACTTCCGAAAGCCCTGACAGTTTCATCGTCGGGGCTTTTTGCTTGTTTAAGACGACGCCACTTTGCTCTAAGATGTTGGGCTTGTTTTCACTATCAGATGATTAAGAGCCCATGGAAAATCATGAAATCCAGACAGTGCTGATGAATGCACTCTCCCTTCAGGAAGCCCACGTCACTGGCGATGGCAGTCACTTCCAGGTTATTGCTGTGGGTGAGATGTTCGACGGTATGAGCCGTGTGAAGAAGCAGCAGGCTGTGTACGCGCCGCTGATGGAATATATTGCGGATAACCGCATCCACGCCCTGTCGATTAAAGCGTTCACCCCGCAAGAGTGGGCACGCGATCGCAAACTAAACGGTTTTTGAGCTGAGGGCGACAGGCCCGCAGCACGGTTGAATTTATAAGAGAGCACACAATGGATAAATTTCGTGTACAGGGGCCAACGCGTCTCCAGGGCGAAGTCACAATTTCTGGCGCGAAGAACGCCGCGCTACCAATCCTCTTTGCTGCGCTGCTCGCGGAAGAGCCGGTAGAAATTCAGAACGTACCGAAGCTGAAAGATATCGACACGACCATGAAGTTGCTCACCCAGTTGGGCACGAAAGTTGAGCGCAACGGTTCCGTCTGGATCGACGCCAGCAACGTGAACAACTTCTCTGCGCCTTACGATCTGGTGAAAACCATGCGTGCATCTATCTGGGCGCTTGGCCCGCTGGTGGCACGTTTCGGTCAGGGTCAGGTTTCGCTGCCGGGCGGCTGCGCCATCGGCGCGCGTCCGGTTGACCTGCATATCTTTGGCCTGGAGAAACTGGGCGCAGAGATCAAGCTGGAAGAAGGTTACGTTAAGGCCTCCGTCAATGGCCGTCTGAAAGGCGCGCACATTGTCATGGACAAAGTGAGCGTTGGCGCTACCGTCACCATCATGTCTGCTGCGACGCTGGCAGAAGGTACTACCATCATCGAAAACGCCGCGCGTGAACCGGAGATCGTGGATACCGCCAATTTCCTCGTGGCGCTGGGTGCGAAGATTTCCGGCCAGGGGACTGACCGCATCACCATCGAAGGCGTTGAGCGTCTGGGCGGTGGTGTGTATCGCGTTCTGCCGGACCGTATCGAAACCGGCACCTTCCTGGTGGCTGCGGCGATCTCTGGCGGTAAGATTGTCTGCCGTAATGCACAGCCAGACACTCTGGATGCCGTTCTGGCGAAGCTGCGTGAAGCAGGTGCCGATGTTGAAACCGGTGAAGACTGGATCAGCCTCGACATGCACGGCAAGCGTCCTAAAGCGGTAACCGTGCGTACGGCGCCGCATCCGGCATTCCCGACCGATATGCAGGCGCAGTTCACCCTGCTGAACCTGGTTGCCGAAGGAACCGGTGTGATTACCGAGACGATTTTCGAGAACCGCTTTATGCACGTACCGGAGCTGATCCGTATGGGTGCACATGCTGAGATCGAAAGTAATACCGTGATTTGCCATGGCGTCGAGAAACTGTCCGGTGCTCAGGTAATGGCAACGGATCTGCGTGCGTCTGCAAGCCTGGTGCTGGCGGGCTGTATCGCGGAAGGCACAACGGTGGTGGATCGTATTTATCACATCGATCGTGGCTATGAACGTATCGAAGACAAACTGCGCGCGCTGGGTGCCAATATCGAGCGTGTGAAGGGCGAGTAATCGTTCCGGCAGCCCCCTGCCAGAAATGACCGGGGGGTTGCTATTCCTGTCAAAAAAACCGTTATTCCTGCGGTTCTGTTTTTACTTTTCTCTGGCGCATCATGCGCGTTCTGTCGATAAATTCATGAGTAACAGGATCGTGATAACGTGAAGGCCAGATCACCCACGGGTGCGTTTCCAGCGCCGTCGCGATAATTAATTCCCCCTTTGGCCAGGGGCGGGTCAGGGCGTTGGCCAGGGTGGAAGAACTCAGACCATGGCGGCGGGACTCTGCTGCAAGTGACGTACCTCTTTTGCGCAGTGCCGCAATGATATCTGCCGTATGCCAGTCAATAAATTTCGTATCCATAACGCTGTCCTTAAGTTCGGATTCACCTACGCCGTTTCTTCTGAAACGACTGGCTTACTATACTCATTTCACATTCGTGTTCTAAAAAGTTCGCGTTACTTGAAGGGATATTCAGAATAAGACATGGCTTTATTCATGCGGGCTCTAACCCGATGAATTTACATGAATGCGGAATTTACTGGTGCGTTTTTGAACCTCCCCGCGAAGGATGCGGGGAGGTGGGGGGCAAGATTAACGGTCGCGCTGAACAGCGATGTGGGCAAGACCAATCAGGGCATCGCGCCATGGGCTGTCTGGAATAACCTGGAGAGCTTCAATGGCTTTGTCAGCCTCTTCTTCAGCACGCTGACGGGTCCATTCCAGCGAGCCGCAGATGGCCATGGTTTCCAGTACAGGTTCCAGAAGATGGCGACCATTTCCCTGTTCGATCGCCTCACGGATCATTTTCGCCTGGTCGGCCGTTCCGTTGCGCATAGCGTGCAGCAGCGGCAGGGTCGGTTTGCCTTCGTTCAGGTCATCGCCAACGTTTTTGCCGAGCGTTTCGCCGTCCGCGCTGTAGTCCAGCAAATCATCAATCAGCTGGAAGGCGGTACCCAGATAGCGTCCATAGTCCTGCAAGCCTTTTTCCTGTGCCTCAGAACAGCCGGCCAGAATGCCGGAGCACTGGGCGGCCGCTTCAAACAGGCGCGCTGTTTTGCTGTAAATAACGCGCATGTAGTTTTCTTCGGTGATATCGGGGTCATTGACGTTCATCAGCTGCAGCACTTCGCCTTCAGCGATGACGTTAACGGCTTCGGACATCACCTCCAGCACTTTCAGAGAGCCCAGGCTGGTCATCATCTGGAAGGCGCGGGTATAGATAAAATCCCCCACCAGAACGCTGGCGGCATTCCCGAAGGCGGCGTTTGCGGTAGCTTTGCCACGACGCATATCGGATTCATCCACAACATCGTCATGCAGAAGCGTCGCGGTGTGAATAAATTCGATCAGCGCGGCGATCGTCACGTGGGCATTTCCCTGATAGCCAACGGCTCTGGCAGCCAGAATGGCAATCATCGGGCGAATGCGTTTACCGCCGCCGCTGACAATGTAATAGCCCAACTGATTGATCAGCTGAACGTCAGAGTTGAGTTGCTCCAGGATTGCTGCATTTACACCCGCCATATCTTGCGCGGTTAACTCGTTGATTTTTTCTAAATTCATCGCAAAAGCCGGGCTTTTTATCCTGTTGATCCCATCTTCAATGGGGTAACGAAGGGTTTCGGTTTATCAATAGTAGTGCTGATTGTACTGAAAAAACGGCTCAGATAAACGTTACCGTACGTGTTGTGTTTTTTTTCTTCATGTATTGACGGTAGCACTTGTCAAAGGCTCGCGTTTTGCGTAATATTCGCGCCCTATTGTGAATATTTATAGCGCACTCTGATTCATACGAGGACGTGCGCGGAAGCGGAGTTTATATGTACGCGGTTTTCCAAAGTGGTGGTAAACAACACCGAGTAAGCGAAGGTCAGACCGTTCGCCTGGAAAAGCTGGACATCGCAACTGGCGAATCTGTTGAGTTCGCAGAAGTTCTGATGATCGCAAACGGTGAAGAAGTCAAAATCGGCGTTCCTTTCGTTGATGGCGGCGTTATCAAAGCTGAAGTTGTTGCACACGGTCGTGGCGAGAAAGTTAAAATCGTTAAGTTTCGTCGTCGTAAACACTACCGTAAGCAGCAGGGCCACCGTCAGTGGTTCACTGATGTGAAAATTACTGGCATCAGCGCCTAAGACCTGAGGAGAGATTTAAATGGCACATAAAAAGGCTGGCGGCTCCACACGTAACGGTCGCGATTCAGAAGCTAAACGCCTGGGCGTTAAGCGTTTCGGTGGCGAATCCGTTCTGGCGGGTAGCATCATCGTTCGTCAACGTGGTACCAAATTCCACGCTGGCAATAACGTAGGTTGCGGTCGTGACCACACTCTGTTTGCTAAAGCAGACGGTAAAGTGAAATTTGAAGTTAAAGGCCCGAACAACCGTAAATACATCAGCATCGTTGCTGAGTAAGGTTTTCTCGGTCCGGTAACGGATTAAAGCCCCGCAACGTGTTGCGGGGCTTTTTACATTGGAAACCCGGAAAATTTTCTGTAGGGAAAACGGGCATGAAGCAGCAGGCCGGCATTGGTATTCTTTTGGCGCTCACGACCGCAATGTGCTGGGGTGCGCTGCCAATTGCAATGAAGCAGGTACTGGAAGTGATGGAGCCGCCTACGGTGGTCTTTTATCGCTTTCTGATGGCAAGCATCGGTCTCGGGACCATCCTTGCAGTTAAAGGTAAGCTTCCACCGCTGCGGCTCTTCCGCAACCCTCGCTGGCTGGTGCTACTGGCCATTGCGACGGGCGGTCTGTTCGGTAACTTTATCCTGTTCAGCTCTTCCCTGCAGTATTTGAGCCCAACGGCGTCTCAGGTGATTGGTCAGCTTTCGCCCGTGGGCATGATGGTCGCGAGCGTGTTCATCCTCAAGGAGAAGATGCGCGGGACGCAGATTATCGGGGCAAGCATGCTGCTATGCGGCCTGGTGATGTTCTTCAACACCAGCCTGATCGAGATTTTTACCCGGCTTACGGATTACACCTGGGGCGTGATCTTCGGCGTGGGTGCAGCAACGGTCTGGGTGAGCTATGGCGTCGCGCAAAAGGTATTATTGCGTCGCCTGGCCTCACAGCAGATCCTTTTTTTGCTGTACACTTTGTGTACAGTGGCATTATTGCCGTTAGCGAAGCCGGGCGTCATTACCCAGCTGAGCGACTGGCAGCTGGCGTGCCTCATTTTTTGTGGGCTTAACACGCTGGTCGGTTATGGCGCGCTGGCGGAAGCGATGGCGCGCTGGCAGGCAGCACAGGTGAGCGCATTGATCACGCTTACCCCGCTGTTTACGCTGTTATTTTCAGATTTGTTATCAATGGCCTGGCCCGATGTCTTCGTCAGACCGATGCTCAACCTGTTGGGCTATCTCGGTGCGTTTGTCGTGGTTGCGGGCGCGATGTATTCCGCCATTGGTCATCGTCTTTGGGGACGTTGGCGCAAAAATGAAGCGGTTGTAGTAGTCCCCCGCTCAGGCGAATGAGTTACGGAGAGTAAAATGAAGTTTGTTGATGAAGCGACGATTCTGGTCGTGGCAGGTGATGGCGGTAACGGTTGTGTAAGCTTCCGCCGTGAAAAATATATTCCTCGTGGCGGCCCTGACGGCGGTGACGGTGGCGATGGTGGTGACGTGTGGCTGGAGGCGGATGAAAACCTCAACACGCTGATCGACTACCGCTTTGAAAAATCCTTCCGCGCTGAGCGCGGCCAGAACGGCCAGAGCCGGGACTGTACCGGTAAACGCGGTAAAGACGTGACCATTAAGGTTCCGGTCGGTACGCGCGTTATCGATCAGGGCACCGGTGAAACCATGGGCGATATGACCAAGCACGGTCAGCGCCTGATGGTCGCAAAAGGTGGCTGGCACGGTCTGGGCAACAGCCGTTTCAAATCTTCCGTTAACCGTACCCCGCGCCAGAAAACGATGGGTACGCCGGGCGATAAGCGCGATTTGCAGCTGGAGCTGATGCTTCTGGCAGACGTTGGCATGCTGGGTATGCCAAACGCCGGTAAATCGACGTTTATTCGCGCTGTCTCTGCGGCGAAACCCAAAGTGGCGGACTATCCGTTTACCACGCTGGTGCCAAGCCTCGGCGTTGTCCGCATGGATAACGAAAAGAGCTTCGTCGTGGCTGATATCCCTGGCCTGATTGAAGGCGCTGCGGAAGGGGCTGGCCTGGGTATTCGCTTCCTGAAGCACCTTGAGCGCTGCCGCGTCCTGCTGCACCTCATTGATATCGATCCAATCGACGGTTCCGATCCGGTTGAGAACGCCCGCATTATCATCGGCGAGCTGGAAAAATACAGCGAAAAACTGGCGAGTAAACCACGCTGGCTGGTCTTCAACAAGATCGACCTGATGGATAAAGCGGAAGCCGAAGCAAAAGCCAAAGCGATTGCCGAAGCGATGGGCTGGGAAGATAAATACTACCTTATCTCCGCGGCAAGTCAGGTTGGCGTGAAAGATCTCTGCTGGGATGTGATGACCTTCATCATCGAGAACCCGGTCGTTCAGGCTGAAGAAGCGAAACAGCCAGAGAAAGTCGAATTCATGTGGGATGACTACCACCGCCAGCAGCTCGAAGAGCTGGAAGCGGAAGAGGAAGACGACTGGGACGATGATTGGGATGAAGACGACGAAGAAGGCGTCGAGTTCATCTACAAGCACTAATATCTGTCCGAAGCCCCCATCCTGGGGGCTTTTTTCATTCCAGCGTTGAGGGCAGCCAGCAGCTTGCTATCAGCCCGCCTTCAGCACCGTTCTCCAGCATCAGCCTACCGTGATGAAGCTGCAGGATGCGCTGTACGATGCTCAGGCCCAGGCCGCTGCCGCCGTAACGCTGATCGAGACGACGGAACGGCTCCGTGATCGACTGTCGGTGCGCTTCGTCGATACCAGGCCCCTGATCGATTACGCTGAGCTGCGTACCGCCTTCGACTTCGGTGAGCGTCACGGTAATCGTGGTGCCCGTCGGGCTGTAGCGCCCGGCATTCTCCAGCAGGTTGCGCAGCATCAGCCGCAGCAGTACCGCGTCTCCCTGTACCGTGAGCGCACTTTTCTCCGGCCATATCACCGTGTGCGCTTTGGCTTCATGCTCAAGACCAAGAGGCGTGATGATAGTCTCCGTCCAGTTGATGGTTTCATAGTGGCCGCTCGCCATCGCCTGGCCGGCACGGGCCAGCATCAGCAGTTGCTCAACGGTATGCATTAGCTGGTCGATACGGCTGATGAGCGTCGTAGCCTGCGGAGAGCCTGACTGGGCCATGAGCTCCAGATGGAGCCTGATTCCGGCAAGGGGCGTTCGCAGTTCGTGGGCGGCGTCAGCCGTAAAGAGACGCTCCTGCTGAATGGTACTGTCCAGCCTGGCGAGTAGCTGATTGAGCGAGGTGGTCACGGCGCCGATTTCTTCCATGTCGGAATACATAGGAAGCGGGGTTAAATTATCCGCCGAACGGTTAGCCAGGCTCACGCGCAGTTTGTTCAGCGGTCGGGTTATCCAGGTGACCGCCCAGAACGAGAAAAATAGCGTAAAGCCAACCATCACCAGAGATGGAACCAGCAGCGAGGCAATCGCTTCGCGGATCTCTTTCTCGACGTGGTTGTTACGTGATTTTGCCGACAGCGTTTCGTTAACCAGAAAGCCAATCTGCTCGCGGCTTTCGTGCCATAACCAAATTACGCTTATCAGCTGGAAAAATAACAGGATGACCGCCAGCAACACCATTAATCGCCGACGCATGCTGTTCATTTCTGGCTCTCCAGGCGGTAGCCAACGCCGCGGACGGTTTTAATTCGATCTTTGCCAAGCTTACGACGCAGGTTGTGGATGTGGACTTCCAGGGTATTTGACCCCGGATCGTCCTGCCAGGAGTAGATATCCTGCTGAAGGGTTTCTCTGTGTACCGTTTGTCCGCTTCGCATGATCAGACGCGTCAGCAAGGCGAACTCTTTTGGTGTGACTTCAACGGGCTGGGACTGACGCAGTACCTGCTGGGTTTGCAGATTCAGGGTGATATCCCCGTCGGTTAGTAAGTTATCACTATGGCCCTGATAGCGGCGTATTAACGCTCGCACCCGAGCCTGAAGCTCTGCAAGCGCAAAGGGCTTCACCAGGTAATCATCAGCGCCAGCATCAAGGCCGGTAATACGATCTTCAATGGCGTCGCGTGCCGTCAGGATCAACACCGGATTGGCGATGCCGCGGCGACGCCACTGGGTGAGCAGCGTCGCGCCGTCTTTGTCCGGCAAGCCCAGGTCAAGGATCACCAGGCTGTATTCGCCGCTCTGGATCAGGGCATCGGCTTCTGCCGCGGTGCCGGCACAGTCCAGGGCATAGCCTTCATTGGCGAGTCCCAGAGCCAGTCCTTCCTGTAATAACAGATCGTCTTCAACTATAAGGAGTTTCATCGCTAGTTATTCTGGTAGATGTCTTTATAAAGCCTGCTTTCGAAGCGAACCAGCGGTATACGGCGGTTGCGCTGGTCGGTCGGTTCGACGGCATAGCCGGAAAGATATTGCACGAATGCCATGCGCTGTCCGCTGGCGGTCGTGATGAACCCAGCAAGGTTATACACCCCCTGCAGTGAACCTGTTTTAGCGGAGACTTTGCCGTCCACACCCGCCGCGTGAAGCCCGGCGCGGTACTGCAGCGAACCGTCGTGTCCGGCAAGCGGCAGCATTGAGATAAAGTTTAGCTCAGCGTCATGCTGTGCAATGTACTGAAGCACCTGCATCATGGTGGCCGGGGCAATCAGGTTATGACGCGATAATCCGGATCCATCGACGGCGATAGTGTTGCCCAGATCGATCCCCGCCTGCTGGCGCAGGATCTGACGAACAGCGTCTGAGCCCGCGCGCCAGGTTCCCGGCACGCCGAAGCGCGCGTGACCAATCATGCGGAACACGGTGTCGGCAATCATGTTGTCAGACTTTTTCAGCATAATTCGCAGCAAATCGTGCAGCGGTGGCGACTGTTTGCTGGCAATGACCGTACCCGGCTGGTTGACCTGCGTCTGGCGTAGCAGCGTGCCGGAGTAGGTTATTCCCGCCTGCTTCAGCTCATCCTTGAGAATCGCACCCGCATAGCTTGCGCCATCCTGAATCGCGAAGGCCAGCGGCAGGGGATCGGCGCGCTGCGTCAGGCAGCCGGTGAGGGTGTAACGGTTAAGATCGCCAGGCACCACGTCCAGTTCGCAGTACTGGGCATCCGGGGAGCCTTTTGCCAGCGTACGCACCTGACTAAACATCGTCACCGGATAGTAAGATGCCACGCGAATAAACGCTAAATCATCCGGCTTGGGCGCGCTGTAAAGGGAGATCGAGAAGCAGTTGCGGTCAACAATCGCGGCGGCTGGCGGGGCGCTAAAGCACTGCGTCATGTCGTTCCACGGCCAGCCTGGGGCTTTATCGTGGCTGGCAAAAATGGAGGTATCGATCAGCACATTGCCATCGATTTTTGTCACGCCGGATTTTTTTAACACCGCTACCATGTTGCGGATATCCTGGCGCTTAAAGGTGGGATCGCCACCGAAACGGGCGATAAGATCGCCTTTCAGTTCGCCACCCTCGACGTTACCTTTGGTTTCAAGCGTGGTAGTAAAACGGAAGTCAGGCCCGAGCTGGAGCAGGGCGGCGAGGGCTGTGATCACCTTCTGGGTACTGGCAGGCAGCGCCATCTGTTGACTGTGATAGTCAATCTCGGGAGCCTGTGCGCCAACCTTCTGCACCATCAGGGCAAGGTTCGCGCCTGCGGGGAGCTGATTAATGTACTCATCAACATTCGCGGCCTGGGCGGTGAACGTTATACTGGTAGTCAATCCGATGATAAAACTGGAAAATCGCATAATCTCGCGCTAACAACCCGAAAACAAACCGTCATACTACGGTGCATGGCACTGCAAAGTAAACGATGACCCATAGTGAACTTCGCGGTAAAATGCGTATCAAATTGAAAAATTGCTGCTGACCTGGGGCGTCGCTCCCGGGTCGGTTTTCTTTTTGCTTCTTGCCCGCTTCGGGGGGCAGGAGCAGGGAACACTGCTCCCAACAGGAATGTTTAAGAGGTATAACAAATGCAAGCTATTCCGATGACCTTACGTGGTGCCGAAAAACTGCGCGAAGAGCTGGATTTCCTGAAATCCGTGCGTCGCCCTGAAATCATCGCCGCTATCGCGGAAGCCCGTGAGCATGGCGATCTGAAAGAGAATGCTGAATACCATGCGGCGCGCGAACAGCAGGGTTTCTGTGAGGGGCGTATTAAAGATATCGAAGCGAAGCTGTCTAATGCGCAGGTTATCGATA
Source organism: Enterobacter sp. 118C5 (assembly GCF_034107645.1). Classification (NCBI taxonomy): domain Bacteria; kingdom Pseudomonadati; phylum Pseudomonadota; class Gammaproteobacteria; order Enterobacterales; family Enterobacteriaceae; genus Enterobacter; species Enterobacter sp. 118C5. The sequence goes on from NZ_JAWNEU010000009.1 coordinate 97,447, forward strand.
TCACCAAAATGCCTAACAATGGTCGCGTGATTTTTGGTTCTACCGTCAGCGTTCTGAACCTGGACAACGACGAAGAGCAGACCTATCGCATCGTGGGCGATGATGAAGCCGACTTCAAACAGAACCTGATTTCGGTAAACTCACCGATTGCTCGCGGCCTGATTGGCAAAGAGCAGGACGATGTTGTCACCATCCGTACCCCTGGCGGTGAAGTGGAATACGAAATTATTAAGGTTGAATACCTGTAATTCGCTTCTCCACTAAGATGTTGATACATTGTAAAGAAAAGAAAAAGGCCGCGTAGCGGCCTTTTATCAACTCAAGGAGCATGGCATTTTGCTCGCCTGCTGAAAGAAATCCCTCGTTTCACACAGAAAATGTGATTGATTCAGGATATCCTTAGCGTGGCAGCGAGATTTTACGCTCTTTAGATGGGCGATAGAGCACCAGCGTTTTACCGATGACCTGTACATTACAGGCGCCGGTTTCGCGCACGATGGCTTCCACGATCAGGTTTTTAGTGTCTCTGTCTTCAGAGGCGATTTTCACCTTGATCAGCTCGTGGTGTTCCAGCGCTTGTTCAATCTCGGCAAGCACCCCTTCGGTCAAACCATTGTTGCCAAGCATCACTACAGGCTTGAGCGGATGTGCCAGACCTTTAAGGTGCTGTTTTTGTTTAGTACTCAGATTCATCGTATATTTTTGCTTACGTTGGGATTGAAAACGGTTCATTCTACCGCCATCTCCCTTATATCGCCAAATAGCTGCGTAGAAATTTACGTCACAGGCAAGCAACGATGAACCAGGACGGAAATGTTAAATGACAGGTAAAAAGCGTTCTGCCAGTTCCAGCCGCTGGCTTCAGGAACACTTTAGCGATAAATATGTTCAACAGGCACAGAAAAAGGGGTTACGTTCCCGTGCCTGGTTTAAACTTGATGAAATACAGCAAAGTGACAAACTTTTTAAGCCGGGGATGACGGTTGTTGACCTCGGTGCGGCACCTGGCGGATGGTCTCAGTATGCGGTAACGCAGATCGGCGGAACGGGCCGAATCATCGCGTGCGATCTTTTACCAATGGATCCCATCGTCGGTGTCGACTTCCTTCAGGGCGACTTTCGTGATGAATTAGTGCTGAAAGCGTTACTTGATCGTGTTGGTGATAGTAAGGTCCAGGTTGTCATGTCGGATATGGCACCAAATATGTGCGGAACACCGGCGGTGGATATCCCCCGCGCCATGTATCTGGTGGAGCTAGCGTTAGAAATGTGTCGTGATGTACTAGCGCCTGGTGGTAGTTTTGTTGTGAAGGTGTTTCAGGGCGAAGGTTTCGAGGAGTATCTTAAGGAAATTCGCTCCCTGTTTGCGAAGGTCAAAGTTCGTAAGCCGGACTCTTCCCGGGCCCGTTCCCGAGAAGTGTATATTGTAGCGACCGGGCGAAAATGATAACCGGTAGATTTCAGGCGAAAGTTTGAATGAAACTGGATATAGAGTATCCTGACGCTGTTTTTAACACAGTTGTAATATGAGGTTAATCCCTTGAGTGACATGGCGAAAAACCTAATACTCTGGCTGGTCATTGCCGTTGTGCTGATGTCAGTATTCCAGAGCTTTGGGCCCAGCGAGTCGAATGGCCGCAAGGTGGATTATTCTACCTTCCTGCAAGAGGTCAATCAGGACCAGGTTCGCGAAGCGCGTATCAACGGACGTGAGATCAACGTTACCAAGAAAGATAGTAACCGTTACACGACTTACATCCCGGTGAACGATCCTAAGCTGCTTGATAACCTTCTGACCAAAAACGTCAAAGTGGTAGGCGAGCCGCCAGAAGAACCAAGCCTGCTGGCTTCGATCTTCATTTCCTGGTTCCCGATGCTGCTTCTTATCGGCGTCTGGATCTTCTTTATGCGCCAGATGCAGGGCGGCGGTGGCAAAGGTGCCATGTCGTTCGGTAAGAGCAAGGCGCGTATGCTGACGGAAGACCAGATCAAGACCACGTTTGCTGACGTCGCCGGTTGTGACGAAGCAAAAGAAGAAGTGGGTGAACTGGTTGAATACCTGCGTGAGCCGAGCCGTTTCCAGAAACTGGGCGGTAAGATCCCGAAAGGCGTTCTGATGGTCGGCCCTCCGGGTACCGGTAAAACCCTGCTGGCGAAAGCCATCGCGGGTGAAGCGAAGGTGCCGTTCTTTACTATTTCAGGTTCTGACTTCGTGGAAATGTTCGTGGGTGTCGGTGCATCTCGTGTGCGTGACATGTTCGAGCAGGCCAAGAAGGCAGCACCGTGCATCATCTTCATCGATGAAATCGACGCCGTAGGCCGCCAGCGTGGCGCAGGCCTGGGCGGTGGTCACGATGAGCGTGAGCAGACCCTGAACCAGATGCTGGTTGAGATGGACGGCTTCGAAGGTAACGAAGGTATTATCGTTATCGCGGCAACTAACCGTCCGGACGTACTTGACCCTGCGCTGCTGCGTCCAGGACGTTTCGACCGTCAGGTTGTGGTCGGTCTGCCGGATGTTCGCGGTCGTGAACAGATTCTGAAAGTGCATATGCGTCGCGTACCGCTGGCGCCGGATATCGACGCGGCAATCATTGCGCGTGGTACCCCGGGCTTCTCCGGTGCGGACCTGGCTAACCTGGTCAACGAAGCTGCACTGTTTGCCGCACGCGGCAACAAGCGCGTGGTCTCCATGGTGGAGTTCGAGAAAGCGAAAGACAAAATCATGATGGGTGCGGAACGTCGCTCCATGGTGATGACGGAAGCGCAGAAAGAGTCCACCGCATACCACGAAGCGGGCCATGCGATTATCGGCCGCCTGGTACCGGAACACGATCCGGTGCACAAAGTGACGATTATTCCGCGCGGTCGTGCGCTGGGTGTGACCTTCTTCCTGCCTGAGGGCGACGCGATCAGCGCCAGCCGTCAGAAGCTGGAAAGCCAGATTTCAACCCTGTACGGCGGTCGTCTGGCGGAAGAGATCATCTACGGGCCAGAACACGTTTCTACCGGTGCGTCGAACGATATTAAAGTGGCGACAAACCTGGCGCGTAATATGGTGACTCAGTGGGGCTTCTCCGACAAACTCGGTCCGCTGCTGTATGCAGAGGAAGAGGGTGAAGTATTCCTGGGCCGTTCCGTGGCGAAAGCGAAACATATGTCCGATGAGACGGCACGTATCATCGACCAGGAAGTGAAAGCGCTGATTGAACGTAACTATGGTCGCGCGCGTCAGATCCTGAACGACAATATGGACATCCTGCATTCGATGAAAGATGCGCTCATGAAATATGAGACCATCGATGCACCGCAGATTGACGACCTGATGGCTCGCCGCGAAGTGCGTCCGCCAGCAGGCTGGGAAGACCCAGGCGCTTCCAACAATTCTGACAACAATGGCACCCCGCGCGCGCCGCGTCCGGTTGATGAACCGCGTACGCCAAACCCGGGCAACACCATGTCAGAACAGTTGGGCGACAAGTAAGTCACTGCTGTTGAAGCGTTTGTCTGTACCTCAAACCCTGGAGCTTGCTCCGGGGTTTTTCTTTTCCGTTAAACCATACTAAAGGCAGGGATTTAACCATGAAACTCTTCGCCCAGGACTCGCATCTCGATCTTTCACATCCGCACGTGATGGGGATCCTGAATGTTACCCCTGACTCCTTCTCTGACGGCGGCACGCACAACACGCTTATCGACGCGGTTAAGCACGCAAATTTAATGATCAACGCGGGTGCCACCATCATTGACGTTGGCGGTGAATCGACGCGTCCCGGCGCGGCGGAGGTTTCGGTGGAAGAAGAGCTGGCGCGCGTGGTGCCGGTGGTTGAGGCAATCGCGCAACGTTTTGAGGTGTGGATCTCCGTCGACACGTCCAAACCAGAAGTGATCCGTGAAGTGGCGAGAGTGGGTGCTCACATTATTAATGATATCCGCTCGCTGAGCGAACCGGGTGCGATCGAGGCCGCTGCAGAAACCGGCCTGCCGGTATGCCTGATGCATATGCAGGGGCAACCGAAAACCATGCAGGAAGCGCCGAAGTATGATGATGTCTTTGCCGACGTGAATCGCTTCTTTATTGATCATATTGAACGCTGTGAGCGTGCAGGCATCCCAAAAGAGAAATTGCTGCTCGACCCGGGGTTCGGTTTCGGTAAAAATCTCTCACACAATTATGCGTTGCTTGCGCGCTTATCGGAATTTCATCACTTTGGCCTGCCGCTGCTGGTGGGGATGTCGAGAAAATCGATGATTGGCCAATTGCTGAATGTGGGACCGAGCGAGCGCCTGAGTGGCAGCCTGGCCTGCGCGGTAATTGCGGCGATGCAAGGCGCGCACATTATCCGTGTCCATGACGTCAAAGAAACAGTAGAAGCCATGCGTGTGGTGGAAGCCACACTGGCAGCGAAGGAAAACAAACGCTATGAGTAATCGTAAATATTTTGGTACCGATGGTATCCGTGGGCGCGTAGGCGATGCTCCAATCACCCCTGATTTTGTTCTGAAGCTCGGCTGGGCTGCTGGTAAGGTACTGGCGCGTCATGGCTCACGTAAGATCATTATTGGTAAAGATACCCGTATTTCGGGCTATATGCTGGAATCTGCGCTGGAAGCGGGTCTGGCGGCTGCAGGGCTTTCAGCCTCTTTTACTGGCCCAATGCCAACGCCTGCGGTTGCCTATCTTACGCGCACCTTTCGCGCAGAAGCGGGAATTGTGATCTCGGCGTCTCATAACCCGTTCTACGACAACGGCATCAAGTTCTTCTCCATTGACGGCACCAAGCTGCCGGACGAAGTGGAAGAGGCCATTGAAGCCGAAATGGAAAAAGAGATCACCTGTGTTGATTCCGCAGAACTGGGTAAAGCGAACCGTATCGTCGATGCGGCGGGCCGTTATATCGAATTCTGTAAAGGCACCTTCCCGAACGAGCTGAGCCTGGCGCATCTTAAAATTGTGGTGGACTGTGCGAACGGTGCGACCTATCACATTGCGCCGAATGTCTTCCGCGAGCTGGGTGCGAAAGTGATCGCCATCGGCTGCGAGCCGGATGGTCTGAACATTAACGAAGAAGTCGGGGCGACGGACGTGCGCGCCCTGCAGGCGCGCGTGCTGGCAGAAAAAGCCGATCTGGGCATTGCCCTGGACGGCGACGGTGACCGCGTGATCATGGTTGACCACGAAGGCAATAAAGTCGACGGCGACCAAATCCTGTACATCATTGCCCGTGAAGGCCTGCGTCAGGGCCAGCTGCGCGGCGGCGCGGTTGGGACGCTGATGAGCAACATGGGTCTGGAACTGGCGCTGAAACAGCTCGGTATTCCGTTTGTTCGCGCGAAAGTGGGCGACCGCTACGTGCTGGAAAAGCTGCAGGAGAAAGGCTGGCGTATTGGTGCCGAGAACTCCGGTCACGTGATCCTGCTCGACAAAACCACTACCGGTGACGGTATCGTGGCCGCGCTGCAGGTGGTTGCCGCGATGGCGCGCAACCATATGAGCCTGCACGATCTGTGCAGCGGGATGAAAATGTTCCCGCAGATCCTGGTGAACGTGCGCTTCACTGCCGGTAAAGGCGATCCGCTGGAAAATGACAACGTGAAAGCGGTAATGGCTGACGTTGAAGCGGCTCTGGGCAGCCGCGGACGCGTGCTGCTGCGTAAGTCCGGTACCGAGCCACTGATCCGCGTGATGGTGGAAGGTGAAGACGAAGCGCAGGTCACCGAATTTGCGCACCGTATTGCGGATGCCGTAAAAGCTGCATAATCCTTCACAGTAAGTGTTTAAAAAGGCGGCGCTTGTCGCCTTTGTTTTAAGCAATTAATGGCTTTTTGCTGTTTTTTTCCGCAGTTGATACAATGCGTCGAAAATGCCCTTGCGAAGGTGATTCGCTTTGGTTAGTATTCACACCCGCTTCAGTGGGAAACAAAAATCCTGCTAATTGGTCGAAGCATTGGTATGCGGCAAATCCGCAAGGAACAGGTTGATTATGTACGAAGCTCTTTTAGTTGTTTTCCTTATTGTAGCCATCGCTCTCGTAGCGTTGATCATGCTGCAGCAAGGTAAAGGCGCTGATATGGGAGCCTCCTTCGGAGCAGGCGCTTCCGGTACGCTGTTCGGTTCAAGTGGTTCTGCGAACTTCATGACCCGCACAACGGCGATTCTGGCTACGCTGTTCTTCATCATCAGTCTGGTACTTGGAAATATCAACAGCAACAAGACCAGCAAAGGAAGCGAGTGGGAAAATCTGAGCGCGCCAGCGAAAACTGAGCAGACTCAGCCAGCTGCACCGGCTAAGCCAACCAGCGATATCCCGCAGTAAGTATTCCGTACCGAGGTGGTGGAATTGGTAGACACGCTACCTTGAGGTGGTAGTGCCCTAACGGGCTTGTGGGTTCGAGTCCCATCCTCGGTACCAATATTCCAGAAGAAAGACGTCGAAAGACGTCTTTTTTTTCGTCTGTATATTGTGGTGGCTGGCAAAATGGCGGGTGGCGCTACGCTTGCCCGCCCTACAAATGCCCAATAAAAAAGGCGCCCGTGGGGCGCCTTTTGCATGTCTTGCTGTCGATTATTTCTTATCGCTGTGTTCCAGGTTCTCAACCTGCGGCAGGCCGTTACCGGAATTCGCGGAGAGCAGACCATTCTCAACGTAGTTGAACAGCTTCTCACGGGTATCGGTGATGTCCAGGTTACGCATGGTTAACTGGCCAATACGGTCGTCCGGAGAAAACACAGACTCACCTTTTTCCATGGTCAGACGCTCTGCTTTATAGGTCAGGTTGTCCGACACGGTGTTCAGGATGGAGTAGTCGTTACCGCGACGCAGTTCCAGCGTCACTTCACCGGTGATTGCGCTCGCTACCCAACGCTGCAGCGCGTCACGCAGCATCAGCGCCTGCGGATCGAACCAGCGACCCTGATACAGCAGTTTGCCCAGCTGACGACCATGAGAGTGATACTGCTCAATGGTGTCTTCGTTGTGAATTCCGGTCAGCAGACGCTCGTAAGCGATGTGCAGCAGCGCCATCCCCGGAGCTTCATAGATACCGCGGCTTTTCGCCTCGATGATACGGTTTTCAATCTGATCGCTCATGCCCAGACCGTGGCGACCGCCGATGCGGTTTGCTTCCAGCATCAGTTCAACGTCGTCAGAGAAGGTCTTGCCGTTCAGGGCAACCGGATGGCCACGTTCAAAACGCACGGTCACTTCTTCCGCCGGGATCTTCACGCTCTCGTCCCAGAACTTCACGCCCATGATCGGGTTAACGATCTTCACGCTGGAGTTCAGGAATTCCAGGTCCTTGGCTTCGTGCGTCGCGCCCAGCATGTTGGAGTCGGTAGAGTAGGCTTTCTCAACGGACATTTTGTAGTCAAAGCCGCAGGCAATCATAAACTCGGACATCTCATGACGGCCGCCCAGCTCGTCGATGAAGTCGGTGTCCAGCCACGGCTTGTAGATCTGCAGCTCGGCGTTGGTCAGCAGGCCATAACGATAAAAACGTTCGATATCGTTACCTTTATAGGTGCTGCCGTCACCCCAGATGTTCACGCCATCTTCTTTCATGGCGGCAACCAGCATGGTGCCGGTAACGGCACGACCCAGCGGGGTGGTGTTGAAATAGGTCAGGCCGCCCGTGGTGTTATGGAACGCACCGCACTGAATAGCGGCGATGCCTTCAGCAACCAGTTGCTTACGGCAGTCAATCAGTCGCGCGTTTTCTGCGCCATACTCTTTAGCGCGACGAGGAATAGCATCATAGTCGTCCTCATCCGGCTGACCCAGGTTCGCAGTATATGCATACGGAACCGCTCCCTTCTGGCGCATCCACAGCAGTGCAGCGCTGGTATCCAGGCCGCCTGAGAAAGCGATGCCAATACGTTGTCCTACCGGAAGATGCTTGAGAATCGTCGTCATAGAATAAAACCCTGCTTGATTGACTGATTAGAGACCGCTTTCGCTCTCTTGTGCATTTTTATGCAAAATAAGTGAGTATTCATTTAATCATCTTTTATCGAATACCGGAAGAGACTCGTGCGTTTTTTGTAAAAAATTTGGTCTGTTCTATCTGGCGGAAGCTGGGTTGACAGGTGGGGTCAACTATCAATATACTAAACGCCGATTTTACGTCCCGTCTTCGGTACCAAATCCCAGCATTATTTGCAAATTCTGTCCAAAACGCGTAGAATTTGCCACGTTTCAGGCGCGGGGTGGAGCAGCCTGGTAGCTCGTCGGGCTCATAACCCGAAGGTCGTCGGTTCAAATCCGGCCCCCGCAACCACTTTCCCATAAAGTTCTTTTTCAAATATACTGTGAAGACTTAGAGCCTTCGTAGCTGGATTTGAAAAAATTCTTTCGGAGAGTGCTCCAGGCCACAGTTGTGGCTATAGGGTTCAGTTATCTAAAGCCCCGATTTATCGGGGTTTTTTGTTATCTGACTACAGAATAACTGGGCTTTACGCCCTTTTTTTATGTCTTGGGGGTGGGCTTGTCCACATTAGAGCAAAAATTAACAGAGATGATTACTGCACCGGTCGAAGCACTGGGCTACGAACTGGTCGGCATCGAATTCGTTCGCGGCCGTACATCGACGCTGCGCATCTATATTGATAGTGAAGATGGCATCAATGTTGATGATTGTGCTGATGTCAGCCACCAGGTGAGTGCGGTTCTTGATGTTGAAGACCCAATTACCGTTGCGTACAACCTGGAAGTTTCCTCACCTGGCCTGGATCGCCCGATGTTCACGGCCGAGCACTATGTGCGCTTTACCGGTGAAGAAGTGGCTCTCGTTCTGCGTATGGCCGTACAGAACCGCCGTAAATGGCAGGGAATTATCAAAGCCGTTGATGGTGAAATGATCACGGTGACAGTCGAAGGCAAAGATGAAGTGTTCGCGCTGAGTAATATCCAGAAGGCGAACCTGGTTCCCCACTTTTAACAGTCTGGATTGAGGTGAAAAGCCCGCGATGAACAAAGAAATTTTGGCTGTTGTTGAAGCCGTCTCCAACGAGAAATCACTGCCGCGTGAGAAGATTTTCGAAGCGCTGGAAAGTGCACTGGCTACAGCAACCAAGAAAAAATACGAACAAGAGATCGATGTTCGCGTAGAAATCGATCGTAAAAGCGGTGACTTCGATACATTCCGTCGTTGGGTAATCGTAGAAGAAGTGACCCAGCCGACCAAAGAGATCACCCTGGAAGCTGCACGTTTTGAAGACGAAAGTCTGAACGTGGGTGACTACGTTGAAGATCAGATTGAATCTGTCACCTTCGACCGTATCACCACCCAGACCGCTAAGCAGGTTATCGTGCAGAAAGTGCGCGAAGCCGAGCGCGCGCTGGTTGTCGATCAGTTCCGCGATCAGGAAGGCGAAATCATCACCGGCGTGGTGAAGAAAGTGAACCGCGACAACATCTCTCTGGAAATTAAATCCGAAGGGATGCCGGGCAACGCTGAAGCCGTGATCCTGCGTGAAGACATGCTGCCGCGTGAAAACTTCCGCCCGGGCGACCGTATTCGTGGTGTTCTGTACGCCGTGCGCCCTGAAGCGCGTGGTGCACAGCTGTTCGTGACCCGTTCTAAACCAGAAATGCTGGTTGAACTGTTCCGCATCGAAGTGCCGGAAATTGGCGAAGAAGTTATTGAGATCAAAGCAGCAGCTCGCGATCCAGGCTCTCGTGCGAAAATTGCGGTGAAAACCAACGACAAGCGTATCGACCCGGTCGGTGCTTGCGTCGGTATGCGCGGCGCGCGCGTTCAGGCGGTTTCTACCGAACTGGGCGGCGAGCGTATTGATATCGTTCTGTGGGACGACAACCCGGCGCAGTTCGTAATCAACGCAATGGCTCCGGCTGATGTCGCGTCTATCGTTGTTGACGAAGACAAACACACCATGGATATCGCTGTTGAAGCGGGCAACCTGGCGCAGGCGATTGGCCGTAACGGTCAGAACGTACGCCTGGCGTCACAGCTGAGCGGCTGGGAACTCAACGTCATGACCGTTGATGACCTGCAGGCTAAGCATCAGGCTGAAGCCCATGCGGCGATCGATACCTTCACCAAATACCTCGACATTGACGAAGACTTCGCCACTGTTCTGGTAGAAGAAGGTTTCTCTACGCTGGAAGAACTGGCCTATGTGCCAATGAAAGAGCTGCTGGAAATTGACGGTCTGGATGAGCCAACCGTTGAAGCCCTGCGTGAACGCGCTAAAAACGCACTGACCACCCTGGCACTGGCTCAGGAAGAAAGCCTTGGCGATAAGAAGCCGGCTGATGACCTGCTGAATCTGGAAGGTCTTGATCGTGCGATTGCGTTCAAGCTGGCTGCCCGTGGTGTTTGTACGCTGGAAGATCTCGCTGAGCAAGGCGTTGATGACCTGGCCGATATCGAAGGTTTAACCGACGAGAAAGCCGGCGAACTCATCATGGCCGCACGTAATATTTGCTGGTTCGGCGACGAAGCGTAATAAACTGTAGCAGGAAGGAACAGCATGACTGATGTAACTGTAAAATCGCTGGCTGCTGAGATTCAGACCTCCGTGGACCGCCTGGTACAGCAATTTGCTGATGCAGGGATCCCGAAGTCCGCTGATGACTCGGTGACCGCGCAAGAAAAACAAACCTTGTTAACGCACCTGAACCGCGAACACGGTTCTACGCCTGACAAGTTAACGCTGCAGCGCAAAACGCGCAGCACGTTAAACATTCCTGGTACCGGTGGCAAAAGCAAATCGGTACAAATTGAAGTCCGCAAGACGCGCACCTTTGTAAAACGTGATCCGCAAGAGGCAGAACGCCTTGCCGCGGAAGAGCAGGCACAGCGTGAAGCGGAAGAACAAGCTCAGCGTGAGGCGGAAGCAGCCGCCAAACGTGAAGCAGAATTAAAAGCTGAACGTGAGGCCGCAGAAAAAGCGAAACGCGACGCCAGTGATAAAGTGAAGCGTGACGCTGCGGAAAAAGACAAAGTGAGCAATCAACAGACAGACGAAATGACCAAAACCGCCCAGGCTGAAAAAGCCCGCCGTGAAAATGAAGCTGCCGAGCTGAAGCGTAAAGCGGAAGAAGAAGCCCGCCGTAAGCTGGAAGAAGAAGCTCGCCGCGTCGCTGAAGAAGCGCGCCGTATGGCAGAAGAAAACGAGAAGAATGGCGTGAATACCGCTGAACCGACTGAAGATACCAGCGACTATCACGTGACCACTTCTCAGCATGCGCGTCAGGCTGAAGATGATAACGACCGTGAAGTAGAAGGCGGCCGTGGCCGTGGTCGTAATGCAAAAGCCGCGCGTCCGGCGAAGAAAGGTAACAAACACGCTGAATCTAAAGCTGACCGTGAAGAAGCACGTGCAGCGGTTCGCGGTGGTAAAGGCGGCAAGCGTAAAGGTTCTTCTCTGCAGCAGGGCTTCCAGAAGCCAGCTCAGGCGGTTAACCGTGACGTCGTGATTGGCGAAACCATCACCGTTGGCGATCTGGCGAACAAGATGGCGGTTAAAGGCTCTCAGGTCATCAAAGCGATGATGAAGCTGGGCGCAATGGCAACCATCAACCAGGTTATCGACCAGGAAACCGCACAGCTGGTTGCCGAAGAGATGGGCCACAAAGTTATCCTGCGTCGTGAAAACGAGCTGGAAGAAGCAGTAATGAGCGACCGTGACACTGGCGCTGCGGCTGAACCGCGTGCACCGGTTGTGACCATCATGGGTCACGTTGACCACGGTAAAACCTCTCTGCTCGACTACATTCGTTCTACGAAGGTTGCCTCCGGCGAAGCGGGTGGTATTACCCAGCACATCGGTGCTTACCACGTAGAAACCGAAAACGGCATGATCACCTTCCTGGATACCCCAGGCCACGCAGCGTTCACCTCAATGCGTGCTCGTGGTGCTCAGGCTACGGATATCGTTGTACTGGTTGTTGCAGCAGACGATGGCGTTATGCCACAGACCATTGAAGCTATCCAGCACGCAAAAGCGGCGCAGGTGCCTCTGGTTGTTGCGGTCAACAAAATCGATAAGCCAGAAGCCGATCTGGACCGCGTGAAGAACGAACTGTCTCAGTACGGCGTTATGCCGGAAGAGTGGGGTGGCGAAGCGCAGTTCATCCCTGTATCTGCAAAAGCGGGTACCGGTATCGACGACCTGCTGAACGCTATCCTGCTTCAGGCTGAAGTTCTGGAGCTGAAAGCCGTTCGTAAAGGTATGGCGAGCGGCGCGGTGATCGAATCCTTCCTGGATAAAGGTCGTGGTCCGGTTGCAACGGTTCTGGTTCGCGAAGGTACCCTGAACAAGGGCGACATCGTTCTGTGTGGCTTCGAATACGGTCGCGTTCGTGCGATGCGTAACGAACTGGGTCAGGAAGTGCTGGAGGCAGGTCCGTCCATTCCAGTGGAAATCCTGGGTCTGTCCGGTGTTCCGGCTGCCGGTGATGAAGTGACCGTGGTGCGTGACGAGAAGAAAGCGCGTGAAGTGGCACTGTATCGTCAGGGCAAATTCCGTGAAGTTAAACTGGCTCGTCAGCAGAAATCTAAACTTGAGAACATGTTTGCGAACATGGCTGAAGGCGAAGTTCACGAAGTGAACGTCGTCCTGAAAGCGGACGTTCAGGGTTCTGTGGAAGCGATCTCCGACTCCTTGCTGAAACTGTCTACCGACGAAGTGAAAGTGAAGATCATCGGTTCTGGCGTAGGTGGTATCACCGAAACCGACGCAACCCTGGCTGCGGCATCCAACGCTATCCTGGTTGGCTTCAACGTGCGTGCTGATGCATCTGCTCGCCGCGTGATCGAAGCGGAAAGCCTGGATCTGCGCTACTACTCCGTCATCTATAACCTGATCGACGAAGTGAAAGCTGCGATGAGCGGTATGCTGTCTCCTGAGCTGAAACAGCAGATCATCGGTCTGGCTGAAGTGCGTGACGTGTTCAAATCACCGAAATTCGGTGCTATCGCGGGCTGTATGGTTACCGAAGGTACCATCAAGCGTCACAACCCAATCCGCGTACTGCGTGACAACGTGGTTATCTACGAAGGCGAGCTGGAATCCCTGCGCCGCTTCAAAGATGACGTTAACGAAGTCCGTAACGGCATGGAATGTGGTATCGGCGTGAAGAACTACAACGACGTTCGCGTTGGCGATATGATCGAAGTGTTCGAAATCATCGAGATCCAACGCAGCATCGACTAATCCTTCAGGGATAAGTCCATATGTAGGCCGGGATCGCCTCGTGCCACCCGGCAATAATTTTAAAAGGGGCTTTTAGCCCCTTTTTTGTCTGGAGAATTTATTATGGCGAAAGAATTTGGTCGCCCACAGCGCGTGGCGCAGGAGATGCAGAAAGAGATCGCACTCATCCTGCAACGCGAAATTAAAGACCCGCGTATCGGTATGATGACCACCGTATCTGGCGTGGAAATGTCTCGTGACCTGGCCTATGCCAAAGTGTTCGTAACCTTCCTGAACGATCAGGACGAAGCGGCGGTTAAAAACGGCATTAAAGCACTGCAGGAAGCCTCTGGTTTCATCCGCTCTCTGCTCGGCAAAGCGATGCGCCTGCGTATCGTGCCAGAGCTGACCTTCTTCTACGACAACTCGCTGGTCGAAGGTATGCGCATGTCCAACCTGGTGACCAGCGTGGTGAAACATGACGACGAACGTCGTGTTAACCCGACGGACGACAGCAAGGAGGACTGATGAGTCGTCCTCGTCGTCGCGGTCGCGACGTGCATGGCGTGCTGCTGCTGGATAAACCGCAGGGTGCATCCAGCAACGACGTGCTGCAAAAAGTGAAGCGTATTTATAACGCTAACCGTGCGGGCCACACCGGCGCGCTGGATCCGCTGGCGACCGGCATGCTGCCGATTTGCCTGGGTGAAGCGACAAAGTTTTCCCAGTACCTGCTCGATTCCGATAAACGCTACCGCGTTATCGCTAAACTGGGCCAGCGTACGGATACCTCCGACGCGGATGGTCAGGTAGTAGAAGAGCGCCCGGTGACCTTCAGCGCCGAACAGCTTGATGCGGCCCTGGAGAGCTTCCGCGGGGACACAATGCAGGTGCCGTCGATGTATTCGGCGCTGAAATATCAGGGCAAGAAGCTCTACGAATATGCGCGACAGGGAATTGACGTCCCGCGCGAAGCCCGTCCGATTACCGTGTATGAGCTGCTGTTCATTCGCCACGAAGGCAATGAGCTGGAGCTGGAAGTCCACTGTTCGAAAGGGACCTATATTCGCACCATCATTGACGATCTGGGTGAAAAGCTGGGCTGCGGCGCGCATGTGATCTACCTGCGTCGTCTGGCGGTCAGTAAATATCCTGTGGAACGCATGGTGACGCTTGAGCAGCTGCGCGCGTTGGCTGAGCAGGCACAAGCGCAGGGAGTGGAACCTGCAGATTTGCTGGATCCATTGCTGATGCCAATGGACAGTCCGGCAGCGGACTTCCCGATCGTTAATCTTCCTTTAACATCGTCCGTTTACTTTAAGAACGGAAACCCGGTTCGTACGGCGAATGCGCCGCTGGATGGACTGGTACGCGTGACGGAAGGTGACGAAGGGAAATTTATCGGTATGGGCGAAATGGACGGTGAAGGGCGCGTTGCGCCGCGTCGTCTGGTCGTCGAATATCCGGTCGACGCGTGACGGCGATAACGGCTCACCTTGCGATAAGCAGGGGAGACGAGTAGAATATCGCCGCTTAACGCCCGGTGAATTGTTTAACAATCTGCGGGGCGTACATGGGGTCGCTGAATTAGAGATCGGCACCCTTACATTCTTTATACTTTGGAGTTTGAAAATGTCTCTAAGCGTTGAAGCTAAAGCTAAAATCGTTTCTGAGTTTGGTCGTGGTACTAACGACAGCGGTTCTACCGAAGTTCAGGTTGCACTGCTGACTGCACAGATTAACCACCTGCAGGGTCACTTTGCAGAGCACAAAAAAGATCACCACAGCCGTCGTGGTCTGCTGCGCATGGTTTCTCAGCGTCGTAAACTGCTCGACTACCTGAAGCGTAAAGATGTTGCACGCTACACCGCGCTGATCGAGCGTCTGGGTCTGCGTCGCTAAGTCTTGCGAGTTTCAGAAAAGGGGGCCTGATGGCCCCTTTTTTCAACCAGACGGCAGCAATTCAATGGAAACTATTGTATTGTTGCTATAAATGATCTTCATTGCAGAGGTTCGCGCGGCTAATGAGAGGCTTCACCCATGGGGGTGTCGGTTGTCATTAGTCGCGAGGATGCGAAGAAGGTCGGGTTAAATCGACAGCACGCCGGCGGTGTGCTGTCATACATTTAAGAAAGGACAGAATTTTGCTGAATCCGATCGTTCGTAAATTCCAGTATGGTCAACATACCGTCACGCTGGAAACCGGCATGATGGCACGTCAGGCGACTGCTGCCGTTATGGTAAGCATGGATGACACCGCGGTATTCGTTACCGTAGTTGGCCAGAAAAAAGCTAAACCAGGTCAGGACTTCTTCCCGCTGACCGTAAACTACCAGGAGCGTACCTACGCTGCCGGTAAAATCCCGGGTGGCTTCTTCCGTCGTGAAGGCCGTCCAAGCGAAGGCGAAACCCTGATCGCGCGTCTGATTGACCGCCCGGTTCGTCCGCTGTTCCCGGAAGGCTTCGTTAACGAAGTTCAGGTTATCGCGACCGTTGTTTCCGTTAACCCACAGGTTAACCCGGACATCGTTGCGATGATCGGTGCTTCCGCTGCCCTGTCACTGTCTGGTATTCCATTCAATGGCCCAATCGGTGCCGCGCGCGTCGGTTACATCAACGACCAGTACGTGCTGAACCCAACTCAGGAAGAGCTGAAAGAGAGTAAGCTGGACCTGGTTGTAGCCGGTACTGAAGCAGCTGTGCTGATGGTTGAATCCGAAGCTGAACTGCTGAGCGAAGACCAGATGCTGGGCGCTGTGGTGTTCGGTCACGAGCAGCAGCAGATTGTAATCCAGAACATCAACGACCTGGTGAAAGAAGCCGGTAAGCCACGTTGGGACTGGCAGCCAGAAGCGGCAAACGACGCGCTGAACGCACGCGTTGCGGCACTGGCAGAATCTCGTCTGAGCGATGCATACCGCATCACCGACAAACAGGAGCGTTATGCTCAGGTTGACGCGATCAAAGATGAAACCATCGCCACCCTGGTCGCTGAAGACGAAACGCTGGACGCTAACGAGCTGAGCGAAATCCTGCACGCTATCGAGAAAAACGTTGTTCGTAGCCGCGTACTGGCAGGCGAGCCGCGCATCGATGGCCGTGAAAAAGACATGATCCGTGGTCTGGACGTGCGTACTGGCGTACTGCCTCGTACTCACGGTTCCGCGCTGTTCACCCGTGGTGAAACGCAGGCGCTGGTTACCGCAACCCTGGGTACCGCACGTGACGCGCAGATCATCGACGAACTGATGGGCGAGCGTACTGACAACTTCCTGTTCCACTACAACTTCCCTCCGTACTCTGTGGGCGAAACCGGTATGGTTGGCTCACCGAAGCGTCGTGAAATTGGTCACGGTCGTCTGGCGAAGCGCGGTGTGCTGGCAGTGATGCCAGAAGCTGACAAATTCCCGTACACCGTTCGCGTGGTTTCTGAAATCACCGAATCCAACGGTTCTTCTTCCATGGCTTCCGTATGTGGTGCTTCTCTGGCGCTGATGGATGCAGGCGTGCCGATCAAAGCCGCTGTTGCGGGTATCGCAATGGGTCTGGTGAAAGAAGGCGACAACTTCGTTGTTCTGTCTGACATTCTGGGTGACGAAGACCACCTGGGCGATATGGACTTCAAAGTAGCGGGTTCCCGCGACGGTATCTCTGCCCTGCAGATGGATATCAAAATTGAAGGTATCACCAAAGAGATCATGCAGGTTGCTCTGAACCAGGCTAAAGGTGCGCGTCTGCACATCCTGGGCGTGATGGAACAGGCTATCAACGCGCCACGCGGTGATATCTCTGAATTCGCTCCGCGTATTCACACCATCAAGATCAATCCAGACAAGATCAAAGATGTTATCGGCAAGGGCGGTTCCGTAATCCGCGCGCTGACCGAAGAGACTGGCACCACCATTGAAATCGAAGATGACGGTACTGTGAAGATTGCAGCTACCGACGGCGAGAAAGCGAAATTCGCAATCCGTCGCATCGAAGAGATCACTGCTGAAATCGAAGTGGGCCGCGTCTACGCGGGTAAAGTGACCCGTATCGTTGACTTTGGCGCGTTCGTTGCCATCGGTGGCGGTAAAGAAGGTCTGGTTCACATCTCTCAGATCGCTGACAAGCGCGTTGAAAAAGTGACCGATTACCTGCAGATGGGTCAGGAAGTGCCGGTTAAAGTTCTGGAAGTTGATCGCCAGGGCCGTATCCGTCTGAGCATTAAAGAAGCAACCGAGCAGTCTCCTGCCGCTGCGCCAGAAGCGCCAGCCGCAGAACAAGGCGAGTAAGGTAGCATTTGCCCTCCGCTTCGGCGGAGGGTTTATTATCAGGCAGGACGCCTTGTTAAGCCGCCGGGGGACAGGACGTTCATCCAATAGTTGTCTTCGGGAGTGGGAAATGAAGCCTTTTTTGCGCTGGTGTTTCGTTGCGACAGCTTTAACGCTGGCAGGATGCAGCAACTCTGCCTGGCGTAAGAGCGAAGTCCTCGCAGTGCCATTGCAACCGACTTTGCAGCAGGAAGTGATTCTGGCACGCATGGAACAAATACTTGCCAGTCGGGCTTTAACCGATGACGAACGCGCACAGCTTTTATATGAGCGCGGAGTGTTGTATGATAGTCTCGGTCTGAGGGCATTAGCGCGAAATGATTTTTCACAAGCGCTGGCTATCCGACCTGATATGCCTGAAGTATTCAATTACTTAGGCATTTATTTAACGCAGGCAGGCAATTTTGATGCTGCCTATGAAGCGTTTGATTCTGTACTTGAGCTTGATCCAACTTACAACTACGCGCACTTGAATCGCGGTATCGCATTGTATTACGGCGGTCGCGATAAGTTAGCGCAAGATGATCTGCTGGCGTTTTATCAAGACGATCCTAATGATCCTTTCCGTAGCCTGTGGCTTTACATCGTTGAGCGGAAGCTCGATGAGAAGCAGGCAAAAGAAGCCCTGAAACAGCGCTTCGATAAATCGGACAAGGAACAGTGGGGATGGAACATTGTCGAGTTCTACCTGGGCAACATTAGCGAAGCAACGCTGATGGAACGCCTCAAGGCGGACGCAACGGATAACACCTCGCTCGCTGAGCATCTCAGTGAAACCAACTTCTATTTAGGTAAGTACTACCTAAGTCTGGGGGATATGGACAGCGCTACGGCACTGTTCAAATTAGCGGTTGCTAACAACGTACATAACTTCGTTGAGCACCGTTATGCATTGTTGGAATTATCGCTCTTGGGCCAGGAGCAAGACGACCTGGCAGAATCGGACCAGCAATAGCTGACGACATAAACATCAGCCCGTAATCTTTTGATTGCCATCACCTTCACTGGTGAGGGCGTTGTTGTTCGTCAATACACCTACTTTGAGCCGGTTCACACTTTTCAATGAAAATTGCTAATCATTTTCACGATGAGCTAAGTAGACTGGCCGCCATTGACATTGAGGCACTCGTACTACATGGCTGAATTCGAAACCACTTTTGCAGATCTGGGCCTGAAGGCTCCTATCCTTGAAGCCCTTAACGATCTGGGTTACGAAAAACCATCTCCGATCCAGGCAGAATGTATCCCGCATCTGCTCTCTGGTCGTGACGTGCTGGGCATGGCCCAGACTGGTAGCGGTAAAACTGCAGCGTTCTCGCTGCCGCTGCTGAACAACATCGATCCGGACCTGCGTGCACCGCAGATCCTCGTCCTGGCTCCAACCCGTGAACTGGCTGTTCAGGTTGCTGAAGCAATGACGGAATTCTCTAAACATATGCGCGGCGTAAACGTGGTAGCCCTGTACGGCGGCCAGCGTTATGACGTGCAGTTACGCGCCCTGCGCCAGGGCCCACAGATTGTCGTCGGTACGCCGGGCCGTCTGCTGGATCACCTGAAGCGCGGTACTCTGGACCTCTCTAAACTGAGCGGCCTGGTACTGGATGAAGCAGATGAAATGCTGCGTATGGGCTTCATCGAAGACGTAGAAACCATCATGGCGCAGATCCCGGAAGGTCACCAGACCGCTCTGTTCTCTGCCACCATGCCAGAAGCGATCCGTCGCATTACCCGCCGCTTCATGAAAGAGCCGCAGGAAGTGCGTATTCAGTCCAGCGTGACCACTCGCCCGGACATCAGCCAGAGCTACTGGTCCGTGTACGGCATGCGCAAAAACGAAGCGCTGGTCCGTTTCCTGGAAGCGGAAGATTTTGATGCGGCGATTATCTTCGTGCGTACCAAAAATGCGACCCTGGAAGTGGCTGAAGCGCTGGAGCGTAACGGCTACAACAGCGCAGCGCTGAACGGCGACATGAACCAGGCTCTGCGTGAGCAGACGCTGGAGCGTCTGAAAGACGGTCGTCTGGATATCCTGATTGCAACCGACGTGGCAGCACGTGGCCTGGACGTTGAGCGTATCAGCCTGGTTGTAAACTACGACATCCCAATGGACTCCGAGTCTTACGTTCACCGTATCGGTCGTACCGGTCGTGCGGGTCGTGCTGGCCGTGCGCTGCTGTTCGTTGAGAACCGCGAGCGTCGTCTGCTGCGCAACATCGAACGCACCATGAAGCTGACCATTCCGGAAGCGGACTTGCCAAACGCAGACCTGCTGGGCAAACGCCGTCTGGAAAAATTCGCCGCAAAAGTACAGCAGCAGCTGGAAAGCAGCGATCTGGATCAGTACCGTGCACTGCTGTCGCAGATTCAGCCTGTTGCTGAAGGCGAAGAGCTGGACATGGAAACGCTGGCAGCAGCACTGCTGAAAATGGCTCAGGGCGAACGTAGCCTGATCGTGCCACCAGATGCACCGATGCGTCCTAAGCGCGAGTTCCGTGACCGTGACGATCGTTTTGAACGTCGTGGCGACCGCAACGATCGTGGTCCACGCGGCGATCGTCCAGAGCGTGGTGGTGAAGACCGCCCACGTCGTGAACGTCGTGACGCGGGTGATATGGAACTGTACCGCATTGAAGTGGGCCGTGATGATGGTGTTGAAGTTCGTCACATCGTTGGCGCGATTGCTAACGAAGGCGACATCAGCAGCCGTTACATCGGTAACATCAAGCTGTTCGCATCCCACTCTACCATCGAGCTGCCAAAAGGCATGCCGGGCGAAGTACTGCAGCACTTTACTCGCACCCGCATCCTGAACAAGCCGATGAACATGCAGCTGCTGGGCGATGCACAGCCACGTCCTGACCGCGGTGGTGAACGTCGTGGCGGTGGTCGCGGTTTCGGCGGCGAGCGTCGTGAAGGCGGTCGCAGCGAAGGTCGCGGTGGTGAAGGTCGTCGTTTCTCCGGCGAGCGCCGCGAAAGCCGTGGCCCACGTCGTGAAGAAGGCACCAGCCGTCGTCGTTTCGGTGACGCGTAAGCATTACGCTTCTGACGTAAAGTAAAATATACAACCCCGATACACGCTATCGGGGCTTTTTTTATTCCCTTTGTACTCTTGTACTGGTACAGTGCGTCACACTAAAATGCAGAACCGCATGATTAACTGGAGACAAGGCTGTATGGCGACACTAACCACCACCCAAACGTCACCTTCGCTGCTTGGCGGCGTGGTGATCATCGGCGGAACCATTATAGGTGCCGGGATGTTCTCCCTGCCCGTGGTCATGTCCGGTGCGTGGTTCTTCTGGTCGCTGGCGGCGCTGCTCTTTACCTGGTTCTGTATGCTCCATTCCGGGCTGATGATCCTTGAAGCGAACCTGAACTACCGTATTGGCTCCAGCTTCGACACCATCACCAAAGATCTGCTGGGCAAAGGCTGGAACCTGGTGAACGGGCTTTCCATCGCGTTTGTGCTCTACATTCTGACCTACGCGTATATCTCGGCGAGCGGCTCGATTCTGCATCATACCTTTGCTGAGATGTCGCTGAACGTTCCGGCGCGTCTGGCGGGGCTGTGCTTTGCCCTGGGCGTGGCGTTTATCGTCTGGATGAGTACCAAAGCAGTAAGCCGCATGACGGCCATCGTGCTGGGCGCGAAGGTTATTACCTTCTTCCTGACCTTCGGCAGCCTGCTGGGGCACGTCACGCCCGCCACGCTGTTTAACGTCGCGGAAGTGAACACCTCCTACACCCCGTATCTGCTGATGACGCTGCCGTTCTGCCTGGCGTCGTTTGGCTACCACGGTAACGTGCCGAGCCTGATGAAGTACTACGGCAAAGATCCACGCACCATCGTGAAATGCCTGGTCTACGGCACGCTGCTGGCGCTGGGGCTGTATGTGATTTGGCTGCTGGGGACGATGGGCAACATCCCGCGTCCGGAATTTATCGGCATTGCGCAGAAGGGGGGTAACATCGACGTGCTGGTGCAGGCCCTGAGCGGCGTGCTGAACAGCCGCAGTCTGGATCTGCTGCTGGTGGTCTTCTCGAACTTTGCGGTGGCGAGTTCTTTCCTCGGCGTAACGCTTGGCCTGTTTGACTACCTGGCGGATCTGTTCGGCTTTGATGACTCCGCGATGGGGCGTTTCAAAACCGCGCTGCTAACCTTCCTGCCGCCGATTGTCGGTGGTCTGCTGTGGCCGAACGGCTTCCTGTACGCCATCGGCTATGCAGGGCTGGCAGCAACCATCTGGGCGGCGATTGTGCCGGCGCTGCTGGCGCGCAAATCACGTCAACGCTTCGGCAGCCCAAAATTCCGCGTCTGGGGCGGAAAGCCGATGATTGCCCTGATCCTGGTGTTTGGGGTGGGTAACGCGGTGGTTCACGTGCTGTCGAGCTTTAATCTATTACCTGTGTATCAATAAATACCTCTTTTCACCCTCTCCCTGTGGGAGAGGGCTGGGGTGAGGGCAACAAAACGCACTACATTTCTTCTTTCACCTGCATCGCCAAATCAAACGAGTGCAGGCGCGCCTGGTGATCGAAAATCTGGCCGTTGACCATAATCTCATCCGCCTGCGTTTCACGCAGCACCGCTTCCAGCCCGTGACGCACTTTCGCCTTATCGCCCACCAGCGACATGCTCAGCGCCTGCTGTACGCCATACTGCTCGGAGGCGGACCACAGCTGATGCATATTCTCCACCGGCGGCGGAAGCTGGCCCGTCTCGCCGCGACGCAGCTTCACAAATGCCTGCTGCATGGAGGTGAAGAGGAAATCCGCGTCGCGGTTGCTGTCGGCGGCAATGATGTTGATACACACCATCGCGTACGGCTTCTCCAGACGCTCGGACGGTTTGAAATTCGTGCGGTAGAGGTGCAGCGCCTGATGCAGCATATCCGGCGCGAAGTGGGAGGCGAACGCGAACGGCAGCCCCAGCTGCGCGGCAAGCTGCGCACTATAAAGGCTTGAGCCTAACAGCCACACCGGGATCTTCTCGCCGTAGCCCGGCACTGGGCGCACGTGCGGGTTCGGATCGCGCGCGTCGAACCAGTCCACCAGCTCCGCCACGTCGCGCGGGAAGTTGTCGATATCGCCGCTCATATGGCGGCGCAGGGCGCGCATGGTTGGCTGATCGCTGCCCGGCGCACGACCAAGCCCCAGGTCAATACGGCCCGGAAAGAGAGTATTCAGCGTGCCAAACTGCTCGGCAATCACCAGCGGGGCGTGGTTCGGCAGCATTACGCCACCGGAGCCCAGGTGCAGGGTGGTGGTATTTGCTGCCAGATAGCCAATCAGTACCGAGGTCGCAGCGCTGGCGATGCCCACCATATTGTGGTGTTCGGCCAGCCAGTAGCGGTGATAGCCACGCTTTTCGGCCAGCTGAGCCAGATCGAGAGAGTGCGAAAAGGCTTCTCGCGCGGAGGAGCCTTGTGGGATCGGCGCCAGATCCAGCACCGAAAACGGAATGGTTTTGTCAGTCATAACAGCTCACTTTGTCGACGGTCAATCTTTAATACTGCATTAAAAAATGATAACCGTTGTTAACAAAGTGAGCCTTTTTTAGGCCTGAAGTTCCAGCCCGGCCAGACGTTTCCAGTAACCGTTGCAGTCGCTGTTTGCCGTCAGCGGCAGCGGCGACGCGCCGTTTTCGTTGGCGCGGAAGGCGTCCAGCATCGCGAACACGCTGGTATCCAGCGGCGAAAGGCGCACCATGTCCACCAGCCCGTCCATCGACGCCAGCTCGTTACCGAGGTTATAGACATAGCCGCTCATGGTCTGAATACCGTTCAGAACAAATACCTGCTGATTTTCCTGCGACAGCATGCTGCGCCCGTTCGGGTATTTAATGCAGCAGGTTTCGCATTCGTCTTTCGGGCGATCCTCCGAGCGCGCGGTGAAGCAGCGGGCGGAGTAGGCCAGCGGCAGATGGCCATAGCTCAGCACTTCCACTTCGAACTGATGGCGAATGCCCAGCTCGTCGCACTGGTTCAGCAGGTTTGCCAGCCAGTCGCGGGAGAGCTCCACCGGCATGCACCAGCGCGTCATTCCCTGTTTGAGCAGCAGGCGCAGGGTGACGGCGTTATAGCAGTTCAGCGCATGGCCCGCGACAAACGGCAGCCTGCGTTCGGCGCACATGTTCACCACGCCCAGATCGCTCGCTTCCAGCAGAAACTCACCGTTTTCGACGTAGCGCTTCAGCTCGCCCAGTTCGGACGAGGCCTGCACCAGCGCGAGCGTTGACAGCACAACCTGTTTGCCGCTGCTGGCCAGGCTTTTCGCCATGTCCAGCCAGTCGCCCACTTTGGTAGCGCGGCGTTTGCTGCATACCGCTTCACCGAGGTAAATCACATCGGCGCTGCTGGTGGCGGCCTGTTGGTAAAAATCTTCCAGCGTCTCTTTTGGCCAGTAGTAGAGCACCGGCCCTAATGAATATTTCATGGTTATCTCACTGCCATTTACGGTGATACGCGCCAAGCGTGGTTTGCGTACCTTCGGACATCGATCCGAGCGTCTCCATCCACGCCGCTTGCGGGGCATAGTTCTGCGGGTCCGCCATGCAGCGGTCGATGGCCTGACGCCACACTTTCGCCACCTGGCTCACGTAGGCCGGGCTGCGCTGACGACCTTCAATTTTCACCGAGGCAATATTGGCGGCCAGCAGCTCCGGCAGCAGCTCCAGCGTGTTAAGGCTGGTGGGCTCTTCCAGCGCGTGGTAGCGCTCGCCGTCGACCAGGTAGCGGCCTTTGCACAGCGTCGGATAACCCGCGTTTTCACCGTCCTGATAGCGGTCGATCAGCACTTCATTCAGACGCGACTCCAGCCCCTGCGGGGTTTGCTGCCAGCGGACGAAGCGGGCAGGGGAGCAGGCCCCGACGGTATTCGGCGATTCACCGGTTAAGTAAGAAGAAAGATAGCAACGGCCTTCGGCCATGATGCACAGGCTACCAAAGGCAAAAACCTCCAGCGGTACTGGCGTGACGCGCGCGAGTTGCTTAACCTGATGAATAGAGAGCACTCGCGGCAACACCACGCGGGCGACGTCAAAGTGTTGATGGTAAAAACGCACCGCCTCTTCGTTGGTGGCAGATGCCTGAACAGAGACATGGCGCTCAATATGCGGATAGCGTTCTGCCGCATACTCAAGCATGGCGAGGTCGGCCAGGATTAACGCATCGGCACCCAGCTGTGCTGCCATATCTACCGCGCGCTGCCAGCGGGCGTAACCGTCAGGATGGGCAAACGTGTTGATGGCAATATGCAGCTTGCGGCGGTGCTGATGAACGAAGTTAACGGCTTCCTGAAGCTTTTTCTCCGTAAAGTTGAGGCCAGCGAAATGGCGGGCGTTAGTGTCATCTTTCAGCCCGATATAGACCGCATCGGCCCCATTTTCGATGGCCGCCTTAAGCGCCGGAAGGTTTCCGGCAGGGCAGAGCAGCTCCATAAATTATCCTGATGTAGTCGATAGCAAAATTGTTAACGAGCTGGGATTTTAATTAACCCATACGCGACAATTTTTGATTTAAGGCAGCTAATGGCGTATTGATGGCACCAATAATGAGGTACATCGGACGACGGTTTGTTGATTTACGCCGCTATGTTCTGGAATGGATGTGGCAAAATAGCGGGACTATAGCTATCAGGGAGTAAAGCTCGTGCTGGATAAACTGCGTTCACGTCTCGTACAATTCGGTCCATCAATGCTGAGCGTGCCGGTCAGGCTGGCGCCGTTCGCGCTTAAACGCCAGGTGCTGGAGCAGGTCCTGAGCTGGCAGTTCCGTCAGGCGCTGCAGGACGGTGAACTGGAGTTTCTTGAAGGCCGCTGGTTAAGCATTGAGGTACGTGACATCGGGCTGCGCTGGTTTACTTCGGTTGAGAACGACCAGCTGATCGTTCGGGAGTCCGCCGAGGCGGACGTGAGCTTTAGCGCCAGCGCCAGCGACCTGCTGATGATTGCCGCGCGCAAGCAGGATCCGGATACGCTCTTCTTCCAGCGACGTCTGGTGATTGAGGGCGACACGGAGCTTGGCCTGTACGTTAAGAATTTAATGGATGCCATTGAGCTGGAGCAGATGCCGAAGGCGCTGCGCGTGATGTTAATGCAAATGGCAGATTTCGTTGAGGCGGGGCTGAAATCCCCGCCGGACAGTAAACACACTTCAGTAGGTGAGCCATGCTGATTCGAGTCGAAATAGGGATTGATGCACCGGGTATCGATGCGTTATTACGCCGCTCTTTTGAGAGCGACGCGGAAGCCCAACTGGTCCACGATCTCCGTGAAGACGGCCTGATCACGCTGGGGCTGGTTGCCACCGATGACGAAGGTCAGGTTGTCGGCTATGTCGCCTTCAGCCCGGTGATCGTTCAGGGTGAAGATCTTCAGTGGGTGGGCATGGCACCGCTGGCGGTGGATGAAAACTACCGCGGGCAGGGCCTGGCGCGCCAGCTGGTCTATGAAGGACTGGACTCGCTGAATGAGTTTGGCTATGCCGCCGTGGTCACGCTGGGCGACCCGGCGTTCTATGGCCGTTTAGGCTTCGAGCAGGCCGCGCATTACGATCTGCGCTGCCGCTGGCCGGGTACCGAATCCGCCTTCCAGGTGCATCGCCTGGCGGATGATGCCCTGAACGGCGTAAATGGTCTGGTGGACTACCACGATCATTTCAATCGCTTTTAATCAGGCTCTCGCGTAGCGCCTCAAAGGAGCCGTCTCCGGTCACGAGGCGCTCTTTCTGGCGCTTCGTCAGCTGCTTGATGCGGTACTCCAGCCTGAGCGCCAGCGATCTGTCGCCCACGGCGGCAGAAAAAGCCAGCTGCAGTTCGCCTTTCCCCCGCAGCGCTTTTGCCCCTTTCCCCGTTTGATGTTGTAAAAAACGCCGCGCCACATCGGTGGTGATCCCGGTGTAGAGTGCGTTATCAGCGGTTCGGACAAGATAGAGAAACCAGCACACGGTAAACAGATTCAGTATGTTAAGGTGAACGCACCATAGCATGAGAGAGAACGAAAATGGAAACACTGGCCGCCATTAACCGCTGGCTGGCGAAGCAGCATGTCGTGACCTGGTGCGTATATCGCGAGGGCGAGATGTGGTGCGCCAACGCCTTTTACTACTACGATCCTGAACGCGTCGCTTTTTACGTCATGAGTGAGGACAAAACGCGGCATGCGCAGATGACCGGCCAGCAGGCAAAGGTGGCGGGCACGGTAAACGGCCAGCCCAAAACGGTCGCGCTGATCCGCGGCGTGCAGTTTAAGGGTGAGATTCGTCGTCTGGAAGGGGAGGAAAGCGACGCGCAGCGTAAACGCTACACGCGCCGCTTCCCGGTTGCCGCTGCGCTAAAAGCCCCGGTGTGGGAAATCCGCCTCGATGAGCTGAAATTTACCGATAACACCCTGGGCTTCGGCAAGAAGCTTCACTGGCTACGCGCCGAGCAGGCGTAGCGCCTCGCGGTTAAACGCCGGGAGATCGTCCGGGGTCCGGCTGGTGATCAGCTGGTCGTTGTCGTTGACCACCTCCTGATCGTAAAACTCGGCCCCTGCGTTTTTCAGATCGATAACGATCGGTTTCACCGCCGTAAGCTTACGCCCGCGAACCACTTCGGCGCTGATCAGCAGCTGCGGGCCGTGGCAGATGGCAAAGACCGGCTTGCCGGTGCCGACAAAGTCCCGGGTAAAGGTCACGAAGCGCTCGTCCCCGCGCAGGGAATCCGGTGAATGGCCGCCTGGCAGCAGCAGGGCGTCGAAATCAGACGGGCTAACGTTATCGATGGTTTCGTCGATGGTCACGCTGGCTTCGCCCTTATGGCCTTTCACCGTTTTGCCCGCTTCTTTCTCAATGGTGATGACCTCGTGTCCCGCCTTGCGGAACGCCTCTGCAGGAGAGGTGAATTCTGAATCTTCAAACTCGTCGGTAATCAAGACTGCGATTTTCTTGCCCATGCTTCCTCCGTTGTTTTGGCTTCAGACTGATTTTTCTCCGCTTGTGGTAAATACTTACCTGTAACAGACTTCTAAGTGTGGTCGACCACGCTGAGTTCGCAAACGGACAATTCTGTAAAGGGGATAAGATGAGTCAGGTACTGATTACAGGCGCAACCGGGCTGGTGGGCGGGCATCTGCTGCGGCTGCTGATCCAGGATCGCCATATTAACTTCATCGCTGCACCGACGCGTCGCCCGCTGTTGGACATCTCCGGCGTCTTTAACCCGCACGATCCACAGCTCACCGACGCGCTGGCGCAGGTGCAGGACCCGATAGATATCGCCTTTTGCTGCCTGGGCACGACGCGGCGTGAGGCGGGCAGTAAAGAAGCCTTTGTTCATGCGGACTACACGCTGGTGGTGGATACCGCCCTGACGGCGAAAAAGCTGGGGGCAAAACATTTCCTGGTGGTCAGCTCGCACGGCGCCAGCACCGGCTCACCGTTTTTTTACAATCAGGTGAAGGGCAAAATGGAAGAGGCGCTGATTGCCCAGAAGTGGGAGCGTCTGACAATCGTGCGGCCTTCCATGCTGATGGGGCACCGCGACGAACGGCGTTTTAACGAATCCTTCTTCGCCCCGCTGTTTCGCATCCTGCCGGGCAACTGGAAGTCCATTGAGGCGCGGGACGTTGCGCAGGCGATGCTGAAAGAGGCGCTGGCACCGTCGCAGGAGGGCGTCAATATCATCCCTTCGGCAAAACTGCGTGAAATCGCGCAGGGCGAGGCGTAAACTTCTCCGGCTTATTAAATAACACTCTCCGGGGAATGGTATGACTGGTCAGTCTTCATCTCAGGCGGCAACACCTGTCCAATGGTGGAAGCCCGCACTCTTCTTTCTCGTGGTCATCATTGGCCTCTGGTATGTGAAATGGCAGCCGTATTATGGTAAAGCCTTCACCGCTGCCGAAACGCACAGCATCGGTAAATCTATTCTCGCTCAGGCTGATGCCAGCCCGCTGAAGGCGGCGTGGGATTACGCCATGGTCTACTTCCTGGCGGTGTGGAAAGCTGCCGTCTTAGGGGTGATCCTGGGTTCGCTGATTCAGGTGCTTATTCCGCGAAACTGGCTGGTGAAAACACTCGGGCAGCCGCGCTTTCAGGGCACGCTGCTGGGGACGATTTTCTCTCTGCCGGGCATGATGTGCTCCTGCTGCGCCGCACCGGTTGCGGCGGGCATGCGCCGCCAGCGCGTATCCATGGGCGGCGCGCTGGCGTTCTGGATGGGGAACCCGCTGCTCAACCCGGCGACGCTGGTGTTTATGGGCTTTGTGCTCGGCTGGCATTTTGCCGCTATCCGTCTGGTTGCCGGGCTGCTGACGGTGCTGGTGGTGGCGACGCTGGTACAAAAACTGGTGAAGGATACTGCCGTCGAACCCGCAGCCGTTGAACTGGACGTCAGCGAACCGCAGGGCGGTTTCTTCACTCGCTGGGGTAAGGCGCTGTGGCAGCTTTTCTGGAGCACCATTCCGGTCTATATCCTGGCGGTACTGGTTCTGGGCGCGGCGCGCGTCTGGCTCTTCCCGCATGCGGATGGGGCGATCGACAACACGCTGATGTGGGTGATTGCGATGGCCGTTGCAGGCTGCCTGTTTGTGATCCCCACGGCGGCAGAAATTCCGATTGTCCAGACCATGATGCTGGCCGGTATGGGGACCGCACCGGCGCTGGCGCTGCTTATCACCTTGCCGGCAATCAGCCTGCCGTCGCTCATCATGCTGCGTAAGTCTTTCCCGGCGAAAGCTCTGTGGCTGACGGCGGGGCTGGTGGCGTTGAGCGGGGTGATGGTGGGAAGTATTGCGTTGATGTAAAAAAAAGCCCGGTGGCGCTCGCGCTTACCGGGCCTACAGTCAGGTGTGGATTACTTAATGTAGGTAAACGCGGTGGTGACGTGCTTCACGCCGCTCACCCGGCTGGCGATATCCGCCGCCGCTTTCCCTTCACGGTCGGTCACCAGACCCAGCAGGAACACTTCACCGTTTTCGGTCGTTACCTTCACGTTGGAGGATTTCACCTGGTCTGAACCCAGCAGCTGGGAGCGGACTTTGGTGGTGATCCAGGTGTCAGACGACGCGGTGCCCAGGCTGATTGGCTGACCCTGACGGATTTCATTGAAGACTTCCGTGGTGCCCTCAACGCCCATCGCGATCTGCTTCGCGCGGCTGGAGAGCTCGGTATTCGGTGCCTGACCCGTCAGCAGGACTTTGCCCTGATAGGCCGTCACGTTGATACGCGCTTCTTTCTTGATTTGTTCGTCTTTCGACAGCGCGCTGTTGACCCGCAGCTCCAGCGTACCGTCATCCACCTGCGTTCCCACAGAGCGCGGATCGGTCGCCGCTTTGGTGCCCACTGCGGCAGTACCCACAACGGCCGCAGCGATACATCCCTGAAGCATTAATGCAGACATAAGGACTGCGAGGGTCGATAAAGCCTTCATAAAAACTCCTTAATCATCCTGGTGAGGGAAAAGCGTGTTATCGATCAAATCGCATAAGCAGTTTACCGTTAGCATATGCATCTCCTGAATACGTGCGCTACGGTGAGACGGAATGCGGATTTCCACATCCTGCGGCCCGAGCAGACCCGCCAGCTCACCGCCGTCGTAGCCGGTTAAGGCGACGATGGTCATGTCGCGGGTAACGGCGGCTTCAACGGCTTTGACGATGTCCCGGCTGTTGCCGCGCGTGGAGATGGCCAGCAGCACATCGCCGGCATGCCCAAGGGCGCGCACCTGCTTTGCGTAAATTTCGTCATGCAGACGATCGTTAGCAATCGCTGTTAAGACCACATTATCGGTATTAAGTGCAATGGCAGGTAAACTTGGGCGTTCGGTTTCAAAACGGTTAATCATGCTGGCAGCAAAATGCTGTGCGTTGGCGGCTGAGGTTCCGTTGCCACAACAGAGGATTTTGTTGCCGTTAAGCAGGGATTGCACCAGCGTCATTGCAGCGCGAGAGATCGCGTCCGGAAGGGCTTCCGCCGCGGCAATCTGAGTCTGGATGCTTTCTGTGAAGCACACTTTAATTCTTTCGAGCACGTTATCCCTTTTAAATCTTAATTATGCGTCTTCGCCAAAAGCGTTTTTAAGCCATTCGATCTCATTTCCGGTGAAGGCTATCACATCGAAACGGCAATCCACAGTATCAAAGCTCCCATTATGGCGGGCAAGCCACAAGTGGGCAGTCTGTAATAATTTATGTTGTTTGGCGAGCGTCACGCTGGCGGCAGCACCGCCAAAACGGGAAGACTGTCGAAAGCGGACTTCTACAAACACAATCACCTGACCGTCTTTCATGATCAGATCAATTTCGCCGCCGCGCCCGCGGACGTTAGCGGCGATAAAGCGCAGTCCTTTGCCTTCAAGCCAGCGACGCGCTTTTAACTCCCACGCATCGCCGGTCTCTTTACGGCTTAGCTGGCCGGGACGATTTGCCCCTGCTGGTATTTGAGCCATGATAACTTCCTGTTAATCACACAGTCCTGAGTGGCGGTCAGATCGCCGGTGTTGCCGTTAAGCTCAAAGCCCGGCACCTGACGCATCTGAGTAAAGTGGTTTGCCAGCGCCCACGCATCGACACCCATCGCATACAGACGCGCCAGGGAGTAGTCGTTACGTACGGAGCTTAGCGCCTGCTGCATCAGCGCCGGGTTGCTGCCCGCCAGCATCGGGATTTCGCTGTACTGCAGGCCGTCCATTTCCAGACGGAAATCCGGGCCTGCGGTGCCCTGCGCGCTGCGGGAGCTGGCGTAGAGCGTTGCGCCGCTCTGGCTGCCGTTACGCATCGCAATCATCGGTTTGATAAAGGCGATCTCCTGCGGCGTGGCAACGATATAGGCCGCATCCACTTTACCACCGCCGCTTATCTGCGCGTCGGTAGGCGGGGCAGGGATGGTCAGGCCGCCAATGGTCACGCTCTGCTGCTGCGGCAGGCTGGCGGAAACCGGGCTGCCGCTGAGCGCGATACCCGCTCCACCGTTAACGCCCGCACGCAGTTCAGAAACGGAACCGAATTTCTGCTGCAGCACGATGCCGCCGCCCAGCTTCTGCCACTCGTCGGCAAAGGCATTAGCCACGCGATCGCCCAGCGTACTGCGCGGGATCAGCAGCAGCGGAGCCTGTTTACCCTGCTCGTGGATATGACGCGCCGCATCGCGGGCTTCATCTTCCGGAGAGAGTGCGAAGTAGCAAATATTGGCCCGGTTCTGAACCTGTTCCGGCTGGTTGAGCGCCAGCACGTTCAGCGTGGTGTTGCTCTTCATCAGCTCTTCCACGTTGTTCTTAAGCAGCGGGCCGACAACGATGCTCGCTCCGTCCTGCTGAACCTGCGCCAGCACCTGGTCAAGCGGCTTCGAACTGGTGTCGTAGATTTTCAGCTCAGCGCCAGGGTTCGCGCTGGTGGTCGCCACGGCCTGCGGCTGAGCGGCAGGCTGAGACGCTGGTTGTGCAGGCTGCTGTTGAGCCTGTTCTGCCGTTGCCTCTGGGGCAGGCATCGCTTGTGTCTCCGCCGGAGCCTGTGTTGCCGGTGCGGCAGTCGCTGGAGGGGTAGTCGGTGCGGTAACCGGGTTTTGCATCGTGCCCTGCGCCGGGGTTTGCGCCGTGGTCAGGTCACTGGTCTCGGCCGCGGAGGGGCTGACAACGTCGTTTACGTTGGCCGCCTGCGCTGCCTGCACCGGTACCGCACTGCCCGTTACCGGCGTGGTGCCGTTTTTCGCCGCTTCAAAGCCCTGTTGAATCGTACGGCCAAACACGGCCGCCTGGCCGTTTAGCGGCAGAAGCAGCGCAATTTTGCTTGTCGACGCAGGTTTAAAGTTCTGCACGTTTACCAACTGGGTTGGCAGCATTTTCGCCCCCGGGTTCTGCGGGTAACGGGTCTGCCAGTCGGTAATACCGGCTTTCAGCATCTTAGGATCGTTGCGGTTGTTAAACCACATCTGCTGCAGATCGAGCCAGCCCTGAAGCACGTTTTCGTCCGCGTTAATGACCAGCGCCTTTGCCTGATCCTGGGTCATCGAGGCAAGCGCCTGCCAGGTGGCATCAATGTTTTTCTGCTTGTCGGCACCGGCGAGCAGCGGCTCCTGGGCAATCAAGGCGCGCAGCAGGGTCAGGGAAGGGCGACCCTGTTCAGCGGTGATGCCAGCCTGCCAGAAGCGCGCCTGCTGGTTTTTATCCAGCGCGCTCAGGTCGATGCTCCCCAGGATCTTTTTCGCGCCATCATAATCTTTCTGCGCGACCTTCAGCTCGGCAGAGAGCAGGCTCTGCTCTAGATGCTGGGTATCGTTAAGCTCTTTCGGCAGTTGGCCGAACAGCTCGGCAGCCTGCTGGGTTTTGCCCTCTTTCAGCAGTGCACGAATGGCGAGTAATTGCCAGTTGATCCTGGTATCATTTGTACTCTGCGACATTTGTTGCAGATAAAAGCCAGAATCAGCCTGAGCGGAGCCCTGAAGATGGGCGGTGCTCTGGTCAGGTGCCTGGGTGCCACAGCCTGCAAAAATCAGGGCTGCGAGCAGCAGCGGCACGCTGCGCGTGGCTTTTTTTCGAAGAAACGTTAACGGTACCATACTGTATCCAGTGATTTTTTTACGCAATGCTCAATATTAAATCGGCAATACGGACGAAACAATGAAACAACACGAAACGGCAGATAATTCTCAAGGCCAGCTTTATATTGTACCTACTCCTATCGGGAATTTGTCTGATATTACCCAACGTGCGCTGACCGTATTGCAAGCTGTTGATTTAATTGCCGCTGAAGACACCCGACACACCGGTTTACTGCTGCAACATTTCGCGATTAACGCTCGTTTGTTTGCTCTGCACGATCACAATGAGCAACAAAAAGCCGAAACGCTGGTGGCGAAGCTCAAAGAGGGGCAGAACATCGCGCTGGTCTCTGACGCCGGGACGCCGCTGATTAACGATCCTGGCTACCATCTGGTGCGCACCTGTCGCGAAGCCGGTATTCGCGTTGTGCCGCTGCCGGGGCCGTGCGCCGCCATTGCTGCATTGAGCGCGGCGGGTCTGCCGTCCGATCGTTTCTGCTACGAAGGTTTCCTGCCCGCCAAATCCAAAGGCCGTCGCGATGTGTTAAAGGAACTGGAAGCCGAGCCGCGTACCCTGATCTTCTACGAATCCACCCACCGTCTGCTGGAAAGCATGGAAGATATGGTCACCGTCTGGGGCGAATCCCGCTACGTGGTGCTGGCGCGCGAGCTGACCAAAACCTGGGAAACCATTCACGGCGCGCCGGTAGGAGAACTGCTGGCGTGGGTGAAGGAAGATGAAAACCGCCGTAAAGGCGAAATGGTGCTGATTGTCGAAGGGCACAAGGAGGAAGAAGATGCCCTGCCTGCCGATGCGCTGCGCACGCTGGCGCTGCTGCAGGCGGAACTGCCGCTGAAGAAAGCTGCGGCGCTGGCGGCGGAAATACACGGCGTGAAGAAAAATGCGCTGTATAAGTATGCGCTGGAGCAGCAGGGGGAGTAACAGAGATGAGCCGCTATCAGCCTCCTTTCACCATCACCCCTCTTATCCTCAATCAGGTGGTTGAGATTGGTGAGCTATTGGGGCATTGGGCGGCACACTCAGGTAGAACTTCGCCACTTCTCCGTAAAGAGAACCGTATTCGAACCATTCAGGCCTCGCTAGCCATTGAACACAACTCGCTGACGACAGGGCAGGTGACGGCGATCATGGATGGCAAACGCGTGCTTGCACCCGAAAAAGATATTCAGGAAGTACGCAATGCTATCCTGGCCTATGAGAAATTGCCCGAATGGAAGCCCTGGAAGCTTAATGACATACTCAGTGCACATCGATTATTGATGCTGGGTCTGGTCGATCATCCCGGAAAGCTCAGAAATGGGGACGTAGGCGTGTACCGTGGAAACCAGTTAGTCCTCATGGCTCCGCCAGCCTCGCAGATGAACCGCCTTATCGACGATCTTCTTACCTGGCTTAAGCAAACCGATCTGCACCCGCTGATTGCCAACTCGGTATTTCATTACGAGTTTGAGTTTATTCATCCCTTTTCGGATGGTAATGGCCGCATGGGGCGGCTGTGGCAAACCTTGATCTTAAGCCAGTGGCGTGCAGAGCTTGCATGGCTGCCCGTTGAGACACTCATTCACTTTCAGCAAGCGCGCTATTACCAGATTTTAGGGCAATGCGATCGGGCCAGTGATTGCACTGCAATCGTCGCGTTTATGCTGCAAAATTTGGCCGAAGCTTTGCGGGAAGGCATGGATGTGACATCCATTATGTCGGAAAAGATGTCGGAAAAGATGTCGGAAGAATTGTCGGAAAAGGAAAACACAGTCCTTGAGCTTCTTACCGTTCAACCGCAAATGACTGCGGTGATGCTGGCCTCTGCAATGGGCGTGACTTCCCGCACTGCAGAACGTTATCTCCGTTCTTTGCAAACAAAAGGTAAATTAAAACGCTTGGGGGCAAGGAAAGGGGGAAGCTGGCAGGTTATGGCTTAACCTGCCAACTAAACATTTTTTTATTTACCTGGCATCGCCTCAAACACCAGCGTTTCCAGCGGCTGTAGCGTAACCACCACCGCGTTTTTATACTCCCCCGGTACGGTTGAATTATTGCCGTACACCGCTTTCAGACTAAACTGCGCCACGCCTCCCGTGGGGATTTCGAACTCTTTCGCTAAATCCAGATAGTAGCTTTGCGGCTTATCCGACGGGTTACGCAAGCCGAGTATGGCTTTCTCTTTACTCCACGAAGCCCAGCCGTAAACCTGCAGCGCCGTCGGGTCTCCGCCAATCCAGTGTGTATCCACCAGCACGCTGGCATTATCCCGCGACCATTTTGCGGCCTGCGCCAGCGTATCCCACTTCGCCTTGTTGAGCATTGAAGGGGTGATATACAGCTCCTGCAACTGGGTGCCGGTGGCGAAGTAGCTCCAGACCTGATCGGCAAAATCGCTGTCCGTTTGCACCTGCTCCAGCCCGTAATAGGCGTTCTCCGCGCTGACGATGCCGTGATACATCAGCGAGTTCAGCGGGAACAGCGGGCCTTTGCGCACAATGGAGCGGTACGTTTCGGCATCGCGGTAGGTCATCCACTGCTGCACCGGCGTGCCGGGGCCGTACAGGTTGATGTCATCACCCTGACGCCAGATGGAATCCGCGTAGAACAGCCAGGACGGACTGGCGTTGGTGCCGGTCGTCAGGTTGATAAACAGATTCGGGTTGGCGCTGCGCATGTTATGCAGCAGAGCGATGGAGGCGTCAAAATCCGAGGCGAACGGGCTGCCGGGGATATGCGCATTGGCATTACCCATCCCGTCCAGCTTGAACGAGGTAATGTGCTCGTTTTTGATAAGCTTAACGATCTGCTCATTGAAGTTCTTAAAGTAATTCGGCCCTGACAGCGCCAGCTTCCCGTCGACGGTTTCGAACCCATACTCTTTTGCATGCGAGACGCGAACGTCGCGCGGTTTGTTGTAGCCTCCCCACGGAGAGAGCCACAGCCCGACCGAGCTGTGCAGGCTGTCGGCTTTTTCCCGTACCTTGCCAAAACCGTTGCTGAACGCCGGGCCAAACAGCCAGCGTCCGGTCAGGTCGTCCCAGCCATCGTCGAGCAGGAAGGCGTCCAGCGCCACGCCGCGCCCGGCGATAAATTCCTTATTCCATTCGTCCATCCGCCCCAGTACGTCCTGTTCGGAATAGGGGGTAAAGAAGCCAATATCCATCCAGCTGTTGTAGTGCAGGTAAGGCTTATACGGACGCGGACGCACGGCATTAATAAACTGGTTTACGCTGCGGCGCAGCTGGCTGGTTTCCGGAAAGGTGCCTAAATACGTGGTATAGCTGACCGGCGTAGCGGGCTGAATCGGCGTTTTCAGCTCCACGTTAAGGTTGGTCGTCGCTTCATAGGCGTAGGTGTTAACGATGGGCTTGTCCGGGAGAATAAAGAACGAGTCCGCGACAATCGGCGAGCTGTTGATTGCCCCGTCAACGTAAGGGGCCTGCGTCTGCTTTTTCGTCGGGAAGAAGGTGATTTTCGCCACGTCACGCGGCTGGCCTACCGCCGCGAGGGTGTAATCGATGCTGGCGTAATTATCCTTCACCAGGTTGAGCTTCACCGTCACGTTAAAATCCGGATGCGAAAAGTCGATGATAATGGCGCCGTCCTGCTTTTCGACGTGCTTGATTTTGAAATCAGCGGTGTGGATTTTGGTTTCGTCCGGCAGCGTCAGAAAGAACAGTTCCTGCGGGGTGATGGGATGGTTGGCCCTTTTATCAGTCACCACTACCGTTGAATTGGCGTCATCAAAGGACAGGGCAATCTTGTCATTAGCGAGCGTATAGTTCGCAGCCATCGCGCTATGGGAAACGCACAGGGCAAGTATTGAGAGAGTGAGCACTTTTTTCATCAGGGTAAGATCCTTTTCGTTATGCTTCTGCCGGAAGACGCAGACGGTTCGCCGAGCCGCAAACGGCGATCTTGCTTCGGACCACCTCTTTCATGGCGTCCATCCCGACGCGCATGTAGAAGCGCGGATCGTTGCCCTGCGGGTTCTCGGCAAACCAGGCTTTGACCGCATCAGAGAAGGCGATTTTCAACTCGGTTGCGACGTTAACTTTGCACACGCCCAGTTCAATAGTGCGGCGCACATCATCATCCGGAACGTCGCTCGCACCGTGCAGCACCAGCGGAACCGCTACCACCTCGCGGATCTCAGCCAGCCGCTGGAAGTCAATTTTGGGGCGTTTGGTATAGAGGCCGTGCGCGGTGCCGATGGCGACGGCGAGGCTATCCACACCGGTCAGTTCAACGAAGCGTTTCGCCTCCTGTGGGTCTGTCAGGAATGCGCTTTCGGCGTCGACGCTCATGTCATCTTCCACACCCCCCAGACGGCCCAGTTCCGCCTCAACGCTACAGTCATTGAGGTGGCAAAAATCGACCACCGATTTCACCAGCTTCACGTTTTGTTCAAAGGGATAGTGGCTACCGTCGATCATTGCGCTGCGTACGCCGGCATGTACCTTGCGACGAATGTCATCCAGCGATTCGTGATGATCGAGATGCAGCGCCAGCGGCATGTCGTAGCTGAGAGAGTACGCGCTGCACAGGGCGTAGATCTCCTCCAGCGCAATATGTTTAAAAGTACCCGGTGTGCCTGCGAGGATCACCGGCGATCGCATTTCGCTGCACACTTCGAGGATCGCCTGGATCGTCTCGGCGTTATGGATGTTAAAGGCCGGAACGGCATAGCCCTTTGCCTGCGCGTCCTGAAGAAGATATTTGGTCGAAATAATACTCATAATGCGATCCTCTTAAGCCTGCCACGGATGAATAACCACGCCCTGTACCACGCGGTTGACCGTTCCGCTGGCGGATGGCGTGTCCGGCGTGTTGCCAACATGCAGAGACTGGGTCAGTGCAAAGACCTGGGCGTAGATCAGAAAGCAGAACGCTTGCTCCATATCGTTGAACGGACGGGAAGGCGGCAGCAGGATATGCGGCCCCGCTTCAATGGCCGGATCGTTTTCGGCGGCGATGGCGAGCACGCGCATGGCCTGGCGATCGCGGCGCAGTTCGGCCAGCAGGTCAAGATCGTACTGACGCGTATACGGATGGCTGGAGATAAACACCACCACCAGCGTTTCGTTATCCACCAGTGACTTAGGTCCGTGACGAAAGCCCGTTGGCGAATCGTAGAACGCCGCCAGCTTGCCCGCGGTCAGCTCCAGCACCTTCAGTGCAGACTCGCGCGCCGCGCCCTGCAGACCGCCGCTTCCCAGATACACAACGCGTTTCCACGGTTCGCTGCCAAAGACGCCCTGGCTGAAATCCCCAAGCGACGTGAGGATCGCCTGGCAGCGATCGGCGACGTCCCGGAAGTTATGGCTGCCGATCGTTTCTGGTGCGAATACGGCCAGACAGCTTGCCATCATGGTAGTAATGCTGCTGGTCATCGCGAACCCGCGATCGTGCGTTTCGGCTGGCATCAGCAGGGCAAAGGCGTTATCGCTCTCGACGGCGTTCTGGTACAGGCTTCCCGCCTCGTTGCAGGTGATCGACAGGTGGTAGCACTCCGGCACGAACCGGTTCGCCAGCTCAACGGCGGCGACACTCTCCGGGCTATTGCCGGAGCGGGCAAAAGAGACCAGCAGCAGCGGGTGTGCCGGGCTGAAGTAATCCATCGGGTTGGTGACCAGATCGGTAGTCGGTATAGCGGAAACGTTTTTCCCGGTGTGGCTCGCAAGCCAGGGGGCAATTATCTCGCCAATAAACGCGGAGGTGCCCGCGCCGGTGAGGACGATCCGCAGATCGCGCTTACGCAGCAGCGGCGTAAGGAAACCGTCAATCGAGGTGCGCAGATTATCGATGTTGTTGAGTGAGCGGAGCCAGCTGGCTGGCTGCTGGCGGATCTCTTTTTCGGTCCAGGTGCCGGTTGTGGCGGCGGTGGTTTGTTGCATAACTCAGTCCTTAGTCGTGTGAATTCCACATCAGACGCTGGCATACGTGTCGCTATCTTTCGTTTCGTTTCACTTTTTCACATTAGCTGTTAAATAAAATCTATAGAAAAGAAATCGAAAGTTCAATAAAAGAAAGGAAATAAAACGAAAAGTGTGATCGTGAAAGGAAAGGGTAAAGCTAAGGAAAGGAAAAGAAAGGCCTTACGATCAGATGCCGTAAGGCCGCCGGGACACGCAATGTAAGATTACAAAGGTGAGCGTTCGGAAAGTAGCCGGATCAAATCCCTTCCTCTGCGGGGGCTTCCTCGCGACAGCGACCAAGCTCATCCACCAGGCTGGTCAGGCCGCGGTGGCCGCACGCCAGCGCCTGCAGACGAAACGCTTCGCTGCTTAACCCGTCACGTTCCAGCACCATTTCCAGCAAAAGCTGTAGGTTGGTGCCGGTAATCACTTCGCTACCCGGTTTTTGCATCGCGAGCGTCGAGGCCACGCGAAACGGCGTGCCGCCGAGAAGATCGGTGAGAAAAATAATATCCTGCTCTGGATCCAGCTCACTCACCGCCTGCGCAAGCTGAGCGGTCAGCCTGGCAGTGGTGGAGGTTTCCGGAAAATCGATGGCGATAAACTGCGGCTGCTCGCCAAGAATCTGCCTCATCGCCTGTTCAAGCCCGCTGGCAAAGCCGCCGTGCCCCGTCAAAATAATGCCTAACATCGCAACCTCTTTGCTTTTACAGGAAGTGACAGAATTTACCGACAACGCCCAGCACCACGGTGATGCCAATCAGGCGCAGCGGGCTCCAGCCGCGGCGCACCAGCCAGAACATGGTCAGGGTGTAAACGAGCGGTAAAAAGGCGGGCATCAGCTTGTCGATCACGTCGGTTTGCAGCTTAACGACCGCATCCCCGGCTTTGATTTCGAGCGTGGTGTTCAGGCGCACGTAGGTGGCTACCAGCGCG
Source organism: Enterobacter sp. 118C5 (assembly GCF_034107645.1). Taxonomy (NCBI): domain Bacteria; kingdom Pseudomonadati; phylum Pseudomonadota; class Gammaproteobacteria; order Enterobacterales; family Enterobacteriaceae; genus Enterobacter; species Enterobacter sp. 118C5. The sequence continues at coordinate 137,295 of NZ_JAWNEU010000009.1, forward strand.
CCGATCACCGTCATCCCCACAATGGACGCAGCATGGCCGACCTTTTTGGTGTTGGCCTTTATCAGCGGAATGGCCGCGACGCCCATCCGGTAAGCGTAGTGCGCCAGACCAAAGCGCAGGCCAAGATGCACCACGTTAAACAGGACGATAAAGACCACGGCGCCCAGAATAGAACCCTGCAGCGCCAGGCTGGCACCAATACCGCCGCAGATGGGCAGCAGGGTCAGCCAGAACATGGCGTCGCCGATGCCGCCGAGCGGTGCGCCGACCGCAATTTTGGTGCTCTGAATGCTGTTTACATCCTGCTTGGAACGCTCCATTGCCAGGATAATGCCGATAACAAAGGTCACCAGAAACGGGTGAGTATTAAAGAACCCCATGTGGCCTTTCATGGCGCGGGCCAGGTCACGCTTATTGGTGTGGATCTTTTTCAGCGCGGGCAGTAGCCCGTACAGCCAGCCGGAGGCCTGCATACGCTCGTAGTTGAACGACGCCTGTAACAGCATGGAGCGCCACGCCACGCGGTTAATGTCTTTCTTCGTCAGCTCTGCGCCAATGGTCTGGTCTTCATAGACGTTTTCATTCACGCCGGTGAGCAGGGTCTCTTCATTTTCAGAGACGCCCGGCAGGGTAGTTTGGTTAGATGCCATCTTCGAATTCCTCTTTCTGGGCCGCGGGAGCCGCCGGTTCAGGTGGTTTACGCATCAGGTCGATCAGCGCCATCGCCAGCGCGGCCGCCGCAATCGCCAGCACCGGAAGCTTCAGCCAGGCGGCAGCGACAAAACCGATAATGAAATAAGGGATGTAGACGTTTTTCATCATGATCTTCAGCAGCACGGCGAAGCCGATGGCTGGCATGATGCCGCCCGCGACGCCAAGGCCGTCTATCAGACGTTCCGGCAGGACATCAATGGCGGTTTTCGCGTGTTCCGCACCAAAGTAAATCGGCAGGAAGGCACACAGGAAGTAGAAGATACCCAGCGCCAGCAGGGCAAGATAGTTAACCCGCTCAATGCCGTTAGTGTCCGCGTTGGCCGCCATGCGATCGCAGCGGGACATCACGCCGGACATCACGGAGAAGAGGAACGTAATGCCCATCTGAACCGCCACGGCAAACGGTACGGCGACCCCAACGGCGACATCCGGCTTCACGCCCGTGGTGATGGCAAACGTGGTGCCGACGATAGTGCCGATAATGACGTTCGGCGGCTGCGCGCCCGCAAGCGGCGCCAGACCCATCCAGACCAGCTCTAACGTACCGCCGGTCAGGATCCCGGTATGCAGATCGCCCAGAATCAGGCCGACCAGTGGGCCAAGGACCACCGGGCGGTGCATGTGTGTTAAGCCGTTAAACATATCCAGGCCCGCGATAAAGGCAAGAAGCCCCAGCGCGAATGCCTGCAACAGACTGATTTCCATTGTGAATCCCTCAAAGCAGTTTAAAGAGATCCAAAGCGGTCTCTGTTGGAACGCCCTGAACAAAGCATTCCACCCCGGCCGCTTTCAGGCCGTTGAACGCAGCGATATCGTTCGCGTCGACAGAGACCGTTTTGGCAATTTGCTGTTTGCCACTGGCGTAGTGCATGTTTCCGACATTGATACGGGTGATGGGTACGCCGCCTTCAACCAGCTTCAGAAAATCGGCGGGTGATTTGCAGACCAGCAGAATTTTCTGGCGGTCAGCGGCGCGGTGAATGTTGTCGATCGTTTTTTGCAGCGACCAGAAACGCACGGCGATCCCTTCCGCGAGCACCATTTCCATCAGGTTTTGTTGAACCGGATCGTCAGCAACCTCGTCATTTGCCACCAGCACCAGGTTTGCCCCCGCAAACCCCACCCACTGCACGCCCACCTGTCCGTGGATCAGTCGTTCATCAATGCGGCATAAGACAATGTTTGGCATAGCGTTTTCCTCTTTTTAATTATGCGTGTGGAGTCGTTACGCCTTCGCAGGCGGCATGGTACTGCTGGAGTATGTCCTGAATGTGGTCAATGATGAGTTCCCGCGGCGTTGACTTGAGAGCGCCCTCGCGAACTTTGCTGTACTGCAGCGGCAGATACTGGCTGATAAGCGGCAGCGGGATGGGTTCGTCTGCCAGGTTGTGCACCAGTCGTTCAAAGGCGTCGTCAATCTGGCTGTCCGGCCAGTAATAGCGCACGCGGTCGGAGTAGCTGTAGCCGCGCGCCAGACGTCGCGCATTGCCGTCGCCGTGGTAGTGGCTTTGCCAGTATTCCGGGCGATCGAGCATCACGTTTTCCAGAACGTGACGCAGGCCAGAGCTGGCTTTCGCCGGCAGCAGTTCTTCTTCAATGGCGGCCAGTGAGAACAGCGCTTCGCGCAGGGCAAAAGTCAGGGCAGGGCCGACTTTTAAAATAGCGAAGTGATCGTTCACCAGCTGGCGCAGCGCCTGCGGCGTCTGGTAATCGGTGGAGTGCGCTTCAAAAACCAGCGTGTCGTAGGCTTCAACCATCTTACTCAGCGCGACGGCTTTTTTGGGCTGGTAGTCACAGACCTGCGCGTGGTCGAATTCCACGCCGGGCTGAACCACCAGGCCAATGATGCGCGGCCAGATGTGATTTAAGCCTTCCTTTTCGAACGCGTGGCGGTGGGCTTCAAGCGTGGCGCGAGCCGCCTCAGGCGTCGTGACCTCAAGCTCGGTCAGCGTTTCGTGCGCGCCACCCGGGACCGGCACTTCCGTGCCGATAACGTAGACCAGATCGGATCCACCAAACTGCTCTCGACAGGTCGCTTCGGCAATTTTCGCCAGGCGTGCGGCACGCGCGGCGACGATCGCATCGGTCAAGGGAACCGGATCGTCCTCGCAGGACATGCTGCAGTCGAGATGGATCTTCTTGAACCCGGCAGCCACGTAGCTTTTGATCAGATCGTCGGCATTCGCCATCGCCTGCAGAGCAGGCAGATTTTGCCAGCGGTTAGGCCCTAAATGATCGCCGCCGAGGATCAGCTGCGAAGTCGGGAAACCAAGCGATTCCGCCAGCTTACAGACGAACCCGTGGAAATCGGCGGGGGTCATGCCGGTATAGCCGCCGAACTGATCCACCTGGTTTGAGGTGGCTTCAATCAGCAGCGGCGTTTGGCGCGAATGGGCGTAACGAATGGCAGCTTCAAGTACCAGTGGATGTGCGGAACAGACGGCATAAATCCCGTTTGCATTCCCCCGTTTATGTTGTTCCACCATTTCTGTCAGATGTTTCACTTTCCTCTCCATTTCGGATGGTAATGATCTTTATCTTTCGTTTTGTTTCATTTAATCCTGCATTATGGTGGTGTAAAAATAAAACGAAAGATAATAGTTTTCCGATCTGTTTCACAAAAGAAACATAATGAAAGGTTTCAGCTATAGGCAGGCTTGCGTATGTCCGCCAGACAGCACTTGCATTCGCTAAAAAGAAAGGCGTTAATAGGCAAAACGAAATGAAACGAAAGTTTATTGATTAAGGATCTCGTATGAGCAGCAGCGATTCATCCGCAGAGAAGCGCATCACCGGCACCAGTGAAAGGCGGGAGCAGATCATTCAGCGGTTGCGGGCGCAGGGAAGCGTGCAGGTTAACGATCTTTCTCATTTATATGGCGTATCGACGGTGACGATCCGTAACGATCTGGCGTTTCTGGAAAAGCAGGGGATTGCCGTTCGCGCTTACGGCGGGGCGCTGATCTGCGAAGGGAATGCGCCTGCAGTCGAGCCTTCCGTTGAGGATAAAAGCTCGCTCAATACGGCGGTGAAGCGAAGCATCGCCCAGGCCGCCGCCGCGCTGGTGAAGCCGGGGCACCGCATTATTCTGGATTCCGGCACCACGACTTTTGAGATCGCCCGTATGCTGCGCCAGCACACGGACGTCATTGCTATGACCAACGGGATGAACGTGGCGAATGCGCTGCTGGAAGCAGAAGGGGTAGAGCTGCTGATGACCGGCGGGCACTTGCGGCGTCAGTCGCAGTCCTTCTACGGCGATCAGGCGGAACAGTCCTTACAGAATTATCACTTTGATCTGTTGTTCCTGGGCGTCGACGCCATCGATCTCGATCGCGGTGTGAGCACGCACAACGAGGATGAAGCCCGCCTGAACCGCAAAATGTGCGAGGTGGCAGAGCGTATTATCGTCGTGACCGACTCCAGCAAATTTAACCGCTCGAGCCTGCATAAAATCATTGATACGCAAAGGATTGATATGATTATCGTCGATGAAGGCATTCCTGCGGAAAGCCTGGACGGGCTGCGGAAAAGCGGAATTGATGTGGTGCTGGTTTAAAGGCTCGGTGCGGTTTTTACCCTCTCCCCTTTGGGGAGAGGGCAAGGTGAGGGGCCCTCACGTCACCGGTGCCGGGTTAAACACCGCCAGCTGATTGTGCAGCCCCCACTGGTCCGAGAACGTTTTCTTCCGACCGCTCGCCACGTCCAGAATAAAATGGAACAGCTTCCAGCCCACGTCTTCAATACTTTCTTCCCCGGTGGCAATGGTGCCCGCGTTTATATCCATTAAGTCATACCAGCGGCTGGCCAGCTCGGTGCGGGTCGCCATCTTGATCACCGGGACCGCCATCAGGCCGTATGGCGTGCCGCGCCCGGTGGTAAAGACCTGTACCGTAATGCCGGAGGCCACCTGCTGGGTGCCGCAAACAAAGTCGCTGGCAGGCGTAGCCGCATAAATCAGGCCGCGCTTCGTCGGGCGCTGGCCCGGAGAGAGCACTTCCACAATCGCGCTCTGGCCGGATTTGGCAATCGAACCGAGGGCTTTTTCCACCACGTTCGCCAGGCCGCCTTTCTTGTTGCCCGGCGAAGGATTGGCGCTGCGGTCGGTTTTGCCCATATCGAGATAGTTATCGTACCAGGCCATCTCCTCAAGCAGGCGTTTGCCCACCTCTTCATTAACGGCGCGTGGGGTGAGCAGGTGAATAGCATCGCGCACTTCGGTGACTTCGGAGAACATCACCGTGGCGCCGCAGCGAACCAGCAGATCGGACGCATAGCCCACCGCCGGGTTAGCCGTCACGCCGGAAAATGCATCGCTGCCGCCACACTGGGTGCCCACCACCAGTTCCGACGCCGGGCACGTTTCGCGCTGGCGGCGGTTGAGTTTATCCAGATGACGTTCTGCCACCTGCAGAATATCGTCGACCATTGACCGGAAACCAACGTGGCGTTCGTCCTGCAGGCGCACGATGCTGGCCCCGTCAGCCGGGATGGCTTTGACATCTTCGGTGCCCTGCAGCAGGCGCTCTGGCTGCAATTTTTCACAGCCGAGACCGATTACCATCACCTCGCCGCCAAAGTTTGGGTTAAGGGCGATATTGTGGATAGTACGGATCGGCACGACTGCCGCCGGGGCGTTGATCGCCACGCCGCAGCCGTACAGGTGGTTAAGACCCACCACGCCGTCGACGTTCGGATACTTCGGCAGCAGATCGCGCTCAATGATTTTCACCACGTAATCCACCACGCCCGCCACGCAGTGCACGCTGGTGGTAATGCCGAGCAGGTTTTTGGTGCCGACGCTACCGTCCGCGTTGCGGTAGCCTTCAAAGGTATAGCCCTCCAGCGGCGGCAAAGATTCAGGGACGCGGGTCGCCAGCGGGAGCGTATTCAGCGGCGGTGCTTCTGGCAGCGCCACCAGAGACTCCTCAATCCAGCTACCCTGCGGGATAGCGCGTACCGCATAGCCGATGACTTCACCGTAACGGACGATTTCGCCGTGGGCGGGAATATCGACCAGCGCGACCTTGTGCCCCTGCGGAATATGCTCAATCAGCTCCAGCCCGTCCGGGAAGAGGGTGCCTGCTTTTAAGCCATTGTCGTTGACAATAATCGCCACGTTATCCGTATCGTGAACTTTAATATAAAACGCCGTCGGCGATGCCTCTCTAATTGCAATATCGGCCATTATTCACTCTTCTCCGGCAAAGTTTCAGCTATGAAAAATAACTCGTTGGATAATCGTTTTCTTAACGCAGAAATAAAGCATGTCAGGAGAGGAAAAGTGAAAATGTGATCGCGATCGTTTCAGGCGGACTAATCCTTGATTCTGTGCATTAGCGCCCACTGCTTTGTGCATATGCTCAAAATAGCGTTGAGATGTAGCGCGATACTTGAGCATCAAAACAATGTGCTGCCGTGCAGAGCCGATTATACTGAATGACGATTTTATAACGCCAATATTCAGTCAGAGAAATAAATATAAAGAATCTGTTCTGGAAAAATAATACTGGCTAAAACTGCGGAATTAAAAAGGGTTAAGTGATGAATAACGATATCTTCCCGAATAAGTTTAAAGCTGCCCTCGCGGCGCACCAGATTCAGATTGGCTGTTGGTCCGCGCTGGCAAACCCTATTAGCACCGAAGTGTTAGGCCTGGCCGGGTTCGACTGGCTGGTGCTGGACGGCGAACATGCGCCGAACGATATCAGCACCTTTATTCCGCAGCTGATGGCGCTGAAAGGCAGCCCCAGCGCTCCGGTGGTGCGCGTGCCAACTAACGAGCCGGTGATTATCAAGCGTCTGCTGGATATTGGTTTTTACAATTTCCTGATCCCGTTTGTGGAAACGGAAGAACAGGCGGCGCTGGCCGTAGCCTCAACGCGCTATCCGCCGGAGGGGATCCGCGGCGTCTCGGTGTCACACCGCGCCAACATGTTTGGCAACGTGCCGGACTACTTCGCCCAGTCCAATAGCAATATCACCATTCTGGTTCAGATCGAGAGCCAGCAGGGCGTTGATAACGTCGATGCGATTGCAGCCACAAATGGCGTGGACGGTATCTTCGTTGGCCCAAGCGATCTGGCTGCCGCCTTTGGTCATCTGGGCAACGCCAGCCACCCTGACGTGCAGCGCGCTATCCAGCACATCTTTGCCCGCGCCAAAGCGCACGGCAAGCCGTGCGGCATTCTGGCGCCGGTTGAGGCCGATGCCCGTCGCTACCTGGAGTGGGGAGCCACGTTCGTTGCCGTCGGCAGCGACCTTGGCGTGTTCCGCTCGGCCACGCAGAAATTAGCGGACGCTTTTAAAAAATAACCATCATTGAGGAAACAGATTATGACGCTGAAAGTGGGTTTTATTGGTCTTGGGATCATGGGTAAACCAATGAGTAAGAACCTGATTAAAGCGGGTTACTCACTGGTGGTATCCGATCATAATTCGCAGTCTGTGGCTGAGGTGATGGCGGCGGGCGCGGAAACGGCCACCACCGCTAAAGCCATTGCTGAGCAGTGCGACGTCATCATCACCATGTTGCCCAATTCCCCGCACGTCAAAGAAGTCGCGCTTGGGGAGAACGGCATCATCGAAGGTGCGAAGCCGGGCCTGGTGCTGATTGATATGAGCTCTATCGCCCCGCTCGCGAGCCGTGAAATCAGCGAGGCGTTAAAAGCGAAGGGCGTAGAGATGCTGGATGCGCCCGTCAGCGGCGGCGAGCCGAAAGCCATCGACGGCACGCTGTCTGTGATGGTGGGCGGCGATAAGGCCGTGTTCGATAAATACTATGACCTGATGAAAGCGATGGCGGGCTCCGTAGTGCATACCGGAGACATTGGCGCGGGCAACGTCACCAAGCTCGCGAACCAGGTGATTGTGGCGCTGAACATTGCCGCCATGTCTGAAGCGCTGACCCTGGCAACCAAGGCGGGCGTCAATCCGGACCTGGTTTATCAGGCAATTCGCGGCGGCCTGGCGGGCAGTACGGTGCTGGATGCCAAAGCGCCGATGGTGATGGATCGTAATTTCAAACCCGGTTTCCGCATCGACCTGCATATCAAAGATCTGGCGAACGCGCTGGATACGTCTCACGGCGTGGGGGCACAGCTGCCGCTGACCGCTGCGGTCATGGAGATGATGCAGGCGCTGCGTGCGGATGGCCTGGGCACGGCCGATCACAGCGCGATTGCGTGCTACTACGAAAAACTGGCGAAGGTGGAAGTGGCGCGTTAATAGCATCTTGCCTGCGCCTGAGGGTGACAGCGGCGCGCAAACCCTCTATACTGCGCGCCGAAGCTGACCAGACAGTCGCCGCTTCGTCGTCGTCCCTTTCGGGGGAGACGGGCGGAGGGGAGGAAAGTCCGGGCTCCATAGGGCAGGGTGCCAGGTAACGCCTGGGGGGGAAACCCACGACCAGTGCAACAGAGAGCAAACCGCCGATGGCCCGCGCAAGCGGGATCAGGTAAGGGTGAAAGGGTGCGGTAAGAGCGCACCGCGCGGCTGGTAACAGTCCGTGGCACGGTAAACTCCACCCGGAGCAAGGCCAAATAGGGGTTCACATGGTACGGCCCGTACTGAACCCGGGTAGGCTGCTTGAGCCAGTGAGCGATTGCTGGCCTAGATGAATGACTGTCCACGACAGAACCCGGCTTATCGGTCAGCTTCAACTTCTTCCAGAACCCCGCTTCGGCGGGGTTTTTGCTTTTAGGGGGTCGTAGCCAGGTAAGCGCATCGCCACCCGGCAACTCGCACAAACGACATCAATTCTCATATTTGCGACATTAAGCACATTTCACTGCATTACCCTTTCCATCGTCGATATGCATCCCGCAGACGATTGCCATCACAAAATTTCGCGCTAAAAAAGATCGAATTTACAGTATTGTTAATTTGTTGCGAATGTTAACTGAACGATCGCAAATATTTTCTTATTTGATATAAACATATTGAAATTAAAAACATTCAGGCTGTGAATGTGTGACGTATTCCACTGTTTATAAAAAGCTGTCCAAAAATCCTCTGCAAAATTTGATAATTTGAAAGAATGTTTCAAAGGAATAACGGTTATTTATTGGCCTTTAATTGCCTGAAAGATCGTCTTTATTGATTTATTTAACCCAGAAAAGTTTATCAAGGTTATCGCCATAAAATAATTTTATTACTGCTGCTTTTATTGATCGATATCAGCGTAATGGTGTGCTTTTATTTACCTATCGCATTGATTGCACGATGTTTTTTATGTTGATGTTGTTCCCGTGAAATGCGCGGGAAAGCAAATTGTGAGTAACAGCACATAACCTCTTAAACAATATTAGGTAGAATCCGCTGCGTCATAGGGAAATAAGCGCAGAATATTATGAACACTATTATTCTACCGAAAACACAGCACCTCGTGGTATTTCAGGAAGTCATTAAAAGTGGCTCCATAGGTTCTGCCGCAAGACAACTGGGCCTGACGCAACCCGCCGTCAGCAAAATCATCAGCGACATCGAATCTTACTTCGGCGTGGAAGTGATGGTGCGTAAAAACACCGGCGTCAAACTGACTGCTGCGGGGCAGGTGCTGCTTTCATACTCTGAGTCGATCACCCGCGAGATGAAAAACATGGTGAGCGAGATTAACAGCCTCAGTTTCAGCACCGTCATGGACGTCTCCTTTGGCTATCCGTCGCTGATTGGCTTCACCTTCCTGTCTGAGATGATCAAAAAATTCAGGGAAGTGTTCCCGAAAGCGCGCGTATCCATGTATGAAGCCCAGCTCTCCTCTTTCCTTCCGGCCATTCGCGACGGTCGGCTGGATTTTGCCATCGGCACGCTGAGCGACGAAATGCTGCTGCAGGATCTTCACGTCGAGCCGCTGTTTGAGTCAGAGTTTGTGCTGGTCGCCAGTAAATCACGAACGTGCACCGGCCCGACGACACTGGCATCGCTCACGCACGAGCAGTGGGTGATGCCGCAAACCGATATGGGCTACTACAAAGAACTCCTGACCACCCTGCAAGACAACCACATCAGCATTGAAAACATCGTCCAGACCGATTCCGTCGTCACCATTTATAACCTTGTCCTGAATGCCGATTATCTGACGGTGATTCCCCGCGACATGATTGCGCCGTTCGGCTCGGACCAGTTTATTGTGCTTCCTGTGGAAGATGAATTGCCCGTGGCGCGCTATGCCGCCGTGTGGTCGAAAAATTACAGAATTAAAAAATCGGCGTCAGTATTAGTTGAGCTGGCAAAACAATATTCTTCGATGAATATCGAAAGACGACGATAAAAATAATCACGCTTTAAAACACCCGGGGCGCTGATTTTTAACGCTCTGATACCCTGACTTTGCCTGAAAAGAATGAATTATTATAACGAGGATATTATGCACATTACTTACGATCTCCCGGTTACCATTGAAGATATACAGGATGCCAGAAAGCGGCTGGCAGGAAAAATCTATAAAACCGGCATGCCGCGCTCAAATTATCTCAGCGAACGGTGTAAAGGTGAGATATTCCTGAAATTTGAAAATATGCAGCGTACCGGCTCGTTTAAAATTCGCGGTGCGTTTAATAAATTAAGCTCGCTGACCGATGCGGAAAAACGCAAAGGCGTCGTCGCCTGCTCCGCAGGAAACCACGCGCAGGGCGTGTCGCTCTCCTGTGCGATGCTCGGTATCGACGGCAAAGTGGTGATGCCAATGGGCGCGCCAAAATCCAAGGTGGCCGCGACGCGCGACTATTCCGCCGAAGTGGTGCTGCACGGCGAGAACTTTAACGACACCATCGCCAAAGTGAGCGAAATCGTTGAGTTGGAAGGGCGCATATTTATCCCGCCTTATGATGACCCGAAAGTGATCGCCGGGCAGGGCACCATCGGCCTGGAAATCCTCGAAGATTTATACGACGTGGATAACGTGATTGTCCCTATCGGCGGCGGCGGATTAATTGCCGGGATTGCAACGGCGATTAAATCCATCAACCCGACCATTAATATTATCGGCGTACAGTCTGAAAACGTTCACGGCATGGCGGCCTCTTATCAGGCCGGAGAAATAACTAACCATCGCGTTACCGGCACGTTAGCGGACGGCTGCGACGTGTCTCGTCCGGGCAAATTAACCTTCGAAATTGTTCGCGAATTAGTTGACGACATTGTACTGGTGAGCGAAGACGATATTCGCAACAGCATGATTGCCCTTATTCAGCGAAATAAAGTGGTGACGGAAGGCGCGGGCGCGCTGGCCTGCGCGGCGTTATTAAGCGGCAAGCTCGACCACTATATTCATGGCCGTAAAACCGTCTGCATTATTTCCGGCGGCAATATCGATCTCTCCCGTGTTTCCCAAATTACCGGCTTCGTTGACGCATAAAGGTGACCTATGAGCAACACAGAAAGCATTATCGTTGGCCAGACAAAAACGTCCTCCTGGCGTAAGTCTGACACTACATGGACGCTCGGCCTGTTTGGTACCGCCATTGGCGCAGGCGTGCTGTTCTTCCCCATTCGCGCAGGCTTTGGCGGACTGATCCCCATCCTGCTGATGCTGGTACTCGCCTTCCCGATTGCCTTTTATTGCCACCGCGCGCTGGCGCGCCTCTGTTTGTCCGGCAGCAACGTCTCCGGCAACATCACCGAAACGGTGGAAGAGCACTTCGGGAAAACCGGTGGGGTGGTGATTACGTTCCTCTACTTCTTCGCCATTTGCCCGCTGCTGTGGATTTACGGCGTCACCATTACGAACACCTTTATGACGTTCTGGGAAAACCAGCTCCAGATGCCTGCGCTGAATCGCGGCGTGGTGGCGCTGTTCCTGCTGCTGCTGATGGCCTTTGTTATCTGGTTCGGTAAGGACCTGATGGTAAAAGTGATGAGCTACCTGGTGTTCCCGTTCATTGCCAGCCTGGTGCTGATTTCCCTGTCGCTGATCCCGTACTGGAACTCGGCGGTAATCGAACAGGTCAACCTGAGCGATATCGCCTTCACCGGTCATGACGGCATTCTGGTTACGGTGTGGCTGGGGATCTCCATCATGGTCTTCTCCTTCAACTTCTCGCCTATCGTCTCCTCGTTTGTGGTTTCCAAGCGTGAAGAGTACGAGCCGGAGTTCGGGAAAGAGTTTACCGAGCAGAAATGTTCCAAAATCATCGGTCGCGCCAGCATGCTGATGGTGGCCGTGGTGATGTTCTTCGCCTTCAGCTGCCTGTTTACGCTCTCTCCGCAGAACATGGCGGACGCCAAGGCGCAGAACATTCCGGTACTCTCTTACCTGGCGAACCACTTTGCCTCGATGTCCGGCAGTAAATCGACGTTCGCGACGGTGCTCGAATACGGCGCCTCCATCATCGCGCTGGTGGCTATCTTCAAATCCTTCTTCGGCCACTACCTGGGCACGCTGGAAGGGCTGAACGGCCTGATCCTTAAGTTCGGCTACAAGGGCGATAAGAAGAAAGTCTCTGTTGGCAAGCTGAACACTATCAGCATGGTGTTCATCATGGGCTCCACCTGGGTTGTGGCCTACGCCAACCCGAACATTCTGGACCTTATTGAAGCCATGGGCGCGCCAATCATCGCCTCTCTGCTGTGCCTGCTGCCGATGTACGCCATCCGCAAGGCGTCTGCGCTGGCGAAATACAAAGGCCGCACCGAGAACATCTTCGTTACCGTGGTTGGCCTGCTGACCATTCTGAATATCGTTTACAAACTGTTCTAACCCAAAGCTCAGGAAGAGCGGAGTCATATGATGATTGAGTTTCCGGTTGTACTGGTTATTAACTGCGGATCGTCCTCTGTTAAGTTTTCGGTGCTGGACGCAGCAGGCTGCGATGCCCTGATGACGGGCATTGCGGACGGTATCAACACCGAAAAGGCCTTTATTTCCGTGAACGGGGGTGAGCCGGTCAGACTGGCTCACCAGGACTACGAAGGGGCGCTGGCCGCCATCGCCCTGGAGCTGGAGAAGCGTAACCTGATGAGCAGCGTGGCCCTGATTGGCCACCGCATTGCCCACGGTGGCGACCTTTTCAGCGAGTCGACCCCGATCACGGAAGAGGTGATTGAGCAGATCCGCCAGGTCTCCCCGCTGGCGCCGCTGCATAACTACGCCAACCTGAGCGGCGTGGAAGCGGCAGAGCGTCTCTTCCCGGGCGTGCAGCAGGTGGCGGTGTTTGATACCAGCTTCCACCAGACGCTGCCGCCGCAGGCCTATCTGTACGGTCTGCCGTACCGCTATTTTGAAGAGCTGGGCGTGCGCCGCTACGGCTTCCACGGCACCTCTCACCGCTACGTGGCCGGGCAGGCGCACGCGCTTCTCGGGCTGTCCCCCGATGACAGCGGCCTGGTGATTGCCCACCTCGGCAACGGGGCGTCCATCTGCGCGGTGCGCAACGGCGAGAGCGTTGACACCTCGATGGGGATGACGCCGCTGGAAGGGCTGGTGATGGGCACGCGCTGCGGCGACGTGGATTTTGGCGCGATGGCGTGGATTGCCCAGCAGACCGGCCAGTCGTTTGAAGATCTGGAGCGCGTGGTGAATAAAGAGTCCGGGCTGCTGGGGATCTCCGGCATCTCCTCTGATTTACGCGCGCTGGAGAAAGCCTGGCACGAAGGCAACGAGCGGGCGCAGCTGGCGATAACAACCTTTGTCCACCGCATAGCGCGGCATATCGCCGGTCACGCCGCGTCGCTGCACCGTCTGGATGGGGTGGTCTTTACCGGCGGCATTGGCGAAAACTCGACGCTTGTCCGCGCGCTGGTGGCCGAACATCTGAAAGTGTTCGGCATCATCCTCGACGACGCCAAAAACGCCCTGCCGGGCAGCGCGGGTGAGCGCGTCATCTCCACCGAGTCGTCCCGCGTGGCCTGCGCGGTTGTCCCTACCAACGAAGAAAAAATGATCGCGCTGGACGCCCTCCGTCTTGGAAAGGTCACTCCGGCTGCGGCTTACGCCTGATAAAGCGAGAATCACATGAAAGTAACAATCGATACGGGCGTCGCGCCCTACAGCGACGCATGGGCCGGGTTTCGCGGTAAAGAATGGAAAAACGCCGTCAACGTCCGCGATTTTATTCAGCATAACTACACCCCTTATGAAGGCGATGAAGCTTTCCTCGCGCAGGCGACGCCAGCAACGACGGCGCTGTGGCAGAAGGTGATGGTCGGCATTCGCCAGGAGAATGCCACCCACGCCCCGGTGGATTTCGACACCAACATTGCCACCACCATTACCGCCCACGGACCAGGCTATATCGATCGGGAACTGGAGACGATCGTTGGCCTGCAAACCGACAAGCCGCTCAAGCGCGCCCTGCACCCGTACGGCGGGATCAATATGATCCGCAGCTCGTTCGAAGCCTACGGCCGGGAGATGGATCCGCAGTTCGAATACCTGTTTACCGACCTGCGCAAAACCCACAATCAGGGGGTGTTTGACGTCTATTCACCGGAGATGATGCGCTGCCGCAAATCCGGCGTGCTGACCGGTCTGCCGGACGGCTACGGGCGCGGGCGCATCATCGGCGACTATCGCCGCGTGGCGCTGTACGGCATCAGCTATCTGGTGCGCGAGCGCGAACTGCAGTTTGCCGATCTGCAGGGCAGGCTGGAGCGCGGTGAAGATCTTGAAGCGACGATCCGCCTGCGCGAGGAGCTGGCGGAGCACAGGCGCGCGCTGCTCCAGATCCAGCAGATGGCGGCGAACTACGGCTTTGATATCTCCCGCCCGGCGATGAACGCCCGGGAAGCGGTGCAGTGGGTCTATTTTGCCTATCTTGCCGCTGTAAAATCCCAGAACGGCGGAGCGATGTCGCTGGGGCGCACGGCGTCGTTCCTCGATATCTACATCGAACGCGACATGCAGGCAGGAAGGCTGGACGAAGTCCAGGCCCAGGAGCTGATCGACCACTTCATTATGAAGATCCGCATGGTGCGCTTCCTGCGCACGCCGGAGTTCGACACGCTCTTCTCCGGCGATCCGATCTGGGCCACGGAAGTGATCGGTGGCATGGGGCTGGACGGGCGCACGCTGGTGACCAAAAATAGCTTCCGCTATCTGCACACCCTGCACACCATGGGGCCCGCGCCGGAGCCGAACCTGACGATCCTCTGGTCTGAACAGCTGCCGATCGCGTTCAAGAAATACGCCGCGCAGGTATCGATCGTCACCTCGTCGCTGCAGTATGAGAACGACGATCTTATGCGCGCGGACTTCAACAGCGACGACTACGCCATCGCCTGCTGCGTCAGCCCGATGGTGATCGGCAAGCAGATGCAGTTCTTCGGCGCTCGCGCTAACCTCGCCAAAACGCTGCTGTACGCGATCAACGGCGGGGTGGATGAAAAGCTGAAGATCCAGGTCGGTCCGAAAACCGAGCCGCTGCTGGATGAGGTGCTGGATTACGACACCGTGATGGCGAGCCTCGACCACTTTATGGACTGGCTGGCGGTGCAGTACATCAGCGCGCTGAATCTCATTCACTACATGCATGATAAGTACAGCTACGAAGCCTCGCTGATGGCGCTGCACGACCGGGACGTCTATCGCACCATGGCCTGCGGCATCGCCGGGCTGTCGGTGGCGGCGGATTCCCTCTCGGCCATTAAATACGCGACGGTGAAGCCGGTGCGCGACCATACCGGTCTGGCGGTCGATTTCGTCATAGAAGGGGACTACCCGCAGTACGGCAACAACGACGACCGCGTGGACAGCATTGCCTGCGATCTGGTGGAGCGTTTTATAAAGAAAATTCAGGCGCTGCCAACCTACCGCAACGCGGTGCCAACCCAGTCGATCCTGACCATCACCTCCAACGTGGTTTACGGCCAGAAGACCGGCAACACGCCGGACGGACGCCGCGGCGGCACGCCGTTTGCGCCTGGCGCGAACCCGATGCACGGGCGCGACAGAAAAGGGGCGGTGGCTTCGCTAACGTCGGTCGCCAAGCTGCCGTTCACCTACGCGAAAGACGGGATCTCCTACACCTTCTCCATCGTGCCGCAGGCCCTGGGTAAGGACGAACTGGTGCGCAAAACCAACCTGGTGGGGCTGCTGGACGGGTACTTCCATCATGAAGCGTCCATTGAGGGCGGGCAGCACCTGAACGTCAACGTCATGAACCGGGAGATGCTCCTGGATGCGATCGCGCACCCGGAGAACTACCCGAACCTGACGATCCGCGTATCCGGCTACGCGGTGCGGTTTAACGCCCTGACGCGGGAGCAGCAGCAGGACGTGATTTCGCGGACGTTTACGCAGGCAATGTAATTCAAATTGCCATTGTGCCTCCTCGTGTGAGGAGGCTTTTAATTTCGTGAATGTCGTCACATTTAGAAAATATCCTTCTCACTTACACATTCAGTAGCAAGTTTTCCTCCAGCGCCAGAAAATCCATATAAAACTTGTGACTTTTTTCTCCCTCGCTCCGGCTATGATTTTCTCACACCAACTATAAACACCTGCTGCCCTCTGAATCGCAATCGCTGGCGATCGGAACCTAATAAAAACAACTATTTACCCTACAAAATAAGCGAGTGCCCAATGAATACGGCAACAAACAGCAGTGTGATTGTGAAGGATTCCCCTGCGGCAAGGCGGGCGGGAATGAGCGAAAGCGAATGGCGAGAGGCAATTAAATTCGACAGCACCGACACGGGCTGGGTCATCATGAGTATCGGGATGGCCATCGGCGCGGGGATTGTTTTTCTCCCGGTTCAGGTGGGATTAATGGGGCTGTGGGTCTTTTTGCTCTCGTCGATTATTGGTTATCCCGCCATGTACCTGTTCCAGCGGCTGTTTATAAATACGCTGGCGGAATCGCCGGAATGCAAAGACTACCCGAGCGTGATCAGCGGTTATTTAGGTAAAAACTGGGGCATCTTATTAGGCGCGCTCTATTTCGTGATGCTGGTGATTTGGATGTTTGTCTATTCAACGGCCATCACCAACGACAGCGCCTCGTATTTGCATACCTTCGGTGTGACCGACGGTTTGCTCTCGGAAAATCCGTTCTACGGCTTATTCCTGATCTGCATCCTGGTCGCCATTTCGTCGCGCGGTGAAAAGCTGCTGTTTAAAGTCTCCAGCCTGATGGTGCTGACCAAATTATTTGTGGTTGCCGCGCTGGGTCTTTCAATGATTGGACTCTGGCATTTAGCCAACGTGGGCATGCTGCCGCCGATGGGGCTGCTGATAAAAAATGCCATTATTACGCTGCCCTTTACCTTAACCTCCATTCTGTTTATTCAGACCTTAAGCCCGATGGTGATTTCATATCGTTCACGGGAAAAGTCCGTTGAGGTGGCGCGCCATAAAGCGCTGCGGGCGATGAATATCGCCTTTGGCATACTATTTGTCACGGTCTTCTTCTACGCCGTCTCTTTCACCCTGGCGATGGGACACGACGAGGCGGTGAAAGCCTACGAGCAGAACATTTCAGCCCTGGCGATTGCGGCGCAGTTTATCAGCGGGGACGGCGCGGGCTGGGTCAAAATCGTCAGCG
Organism: Enterobacter sp. 118C5; assembly: GCF_034107645.1. NCBI lineage: Bacteria > Pseudomonadati > Pseudomonadota > Gammaproteobacteria > Enterobacterales > Enterobacteriaceae > Enterobacter > Enterobacter sp. 118C5. Next base: position 154,490 of record NZ_JAWNEU010000009.1, read on the forward strand.
TGATCCTCAATATTTTTGCCGTGATGACCGCCTTCTTCGGCGTTTACCTCGGCTTCCGCGAAGCCACGCAGGGGATCGTGATGAATATCCTGCGCCGCAAAATGCCGGCTGAACGTATTAATGAAAGCACCGTCCAGCGCGGGATCATGCTGTTCGCTATCCTGCTGGCCTGGAGCGCGATCGTGTTAAACGCGCCGGTGCTGAGCTTCACCTCTATCTGTAGCCCCATCTTCGGCATGGTGGGCTGCCTGATCCCTGCATGGCTGGTCTACAAGGTACCGGCGCTGCATAAATATAAAGGCGTCTCGCTGGTGATTATCGTCATCACCGGGCTGCTGCTTTGTGTTTCTCCTTTCCTCGCATTTTCCTGAGGGCAAATAAGGTCGTAACGATGTCTGAGCAAACTCATCCTTTATGGAATCAATTTATTCGCGTAGTGCAGGAAGAAGTTAAGCCTGCGCTGGGGTGCACCGAGCCCGTTTCTCTGGCCCTTGCCTGTGCGATTGCCGCAGAGCAGTTGCCTGGCGACGTCACGCAGATTGAGGCGTGGGTATCGCCGAATCTGATGAAGAACGGGCTTGGCGTAACGGTGCCGGGTACCGGCATGGTCGGGTTGCCCATTGCGGCGGCGCTGGGCGCCATCGGTGGCAATGCGCAGGCGGGGCTGGAGGTGCTGAAAGATGTCACCGCCGATGCGCTGGCGCGGGCCAAAGCAATGCTTAGCGCCGGTCTGGTGCAGGTGAAACTGCAGGAGCCCTGCGAGGAGATCCTCTACTCGCGTGCCTGCGTTTACGCCGGTGAGTCCTCGGCCATGGTGACCATTGCGGGCGGACATACCCGCGTGGTGGAGGTGGTTTGTCAGGGCGAAACGCGCTTCAGGCTTGACGATCGGCAGGCTGAGGTATGTAACGATCCGCTGGCGGTACTGTCAAACACCACGCTCTCGCAGATCCTGGAGTTTGTGGAGCAGGTACCTTTCGAGGCGATCCGCTTTATCCTGGAAGCAGGGCAATTGAACGACGCGCTCTCTCGTGAAGGGCTCAGCGGGAAGTGGGGGCTGCACATTGGCGCGACCCTCAATAAGCAGCGCGCACGCGGATGGATGGGGCAGGATCTGGGTTCAGACATTGTTATCCGCACCAGCGCGGCCTCGGATGCCCGCATGGGCGGCGCGACGCTGCCGGCGATGAGCAACTCTGGCTCCGGGAATCAGGGGATCACGGCCACCATGCCGGTTGTCGTGGTCGCCGGGCACGTTCAGGCCGATGATGAACGGCTGGCGCGCGCGCTGATGCTTTCGCATCTGTCGGCGATCTATATTCATTACCAGCTTCCGCGCCTGTCCGCGCTGTGTGCGGCGACAACGGCGGCGATGGGTGCTGCGGCGGGGATGGCGTGGCTGATGGGCGGTTCTTACCAGACCATTTCTATGGCGATCGGCAGTATGATCGGTGACGTCAGCGGGACGATCTGCGACGGGGCGTCTAACAGCTGTGCCATGAAGGTCTCAACCAGCGTCAGCAGCGCCTGGAAAGCGGTGATGATGGCGCTGGATAATACTGCCGTGACGGGTAACGAGGGCATAGTGGCGCACGACGTGGAGCAGTCGATCGCCAACCTGTGCGCGCTGGCGTGCCGTTCGATGCAGGCTACGGACCGGCAGATCATTGAGATTATGGCGAGTAAGGTGTAGCGATTGACCTTCACCCCTCACCCTAGCCCTCTCCCCAAAGGGGGAGAGGGCTAGGGTGAGGGG
>NZ_JAWNEU010000010.1:0-149289 GCF_034107645.1 Enterobacter sp. 118C5
TTAGCGCGGTGGTCCCACCTGACCCCATGCCGAACTCAGAAGTGAAACGCCGTAGCGCCGATGGTAGTGTGGGGTCTCCCCATGTGAGAGTAGGGAACTGCCAGGCATCAATTAAGAAGAACCCCGTACCGTAAGGTGCGGGGTTTTTTGCTTTTGTTTTTCCATTCCGCGAGGAGCCGCAGGCCCGGTAAACACAGCGCCATCCGATAATACAGACCGCACGATCCCACGGCAAAGAGAAGCAAGAATATAAAGAAGGGATTTAGAAACGCAGAAAAGCAAAAACCCAGCCATAGGCTGGGTTCTTTAAATAGTGGTGCCCGGACTCGGAATCGAACCAAGGACACGGGGATTTTCAATCCCCTGCTCTACCGACTGAGCTATCCGGGCAACGGAGCGCATTAAACCGCAATCGCGCCTTATCGTCAACATTATTTCAGGAAAAGCTGTTCAACTGCTTAAGTTTGCGGCAATCTGTTCGTTTTCGCCGTGAAAATGCACAAATCTTCCAGACAATACCGGGCCGTGCGGCAATGCTGATAACAACAGGAGGGCAGTATGGCAAACGACTGGCTTGAGCTCCGTCAGCATGCGGATACCGGCATTGAAACGATCAAAGCGCACTTCGAAGGCCATGCCTTCGATCCCCACTGGCACGATAGCTATCTGGTCGGCATTACCCTTTCAGGCACCCAGCAGTTCCACTGTCGTCGCGAACGACACCACAGCCGTCCGGGTGATGCGTTCTTACTGGAGCCGGGTGAAATTCATGACGGCGACGCGCCTGTGGAAGGGGGCTTTACCTATCTCACCTTCTATCTTGACGAGCAGTGGCTGACGCGCACCCTCCGGGGATTATATGAAGCCACGCCGGATCGCTACTCGCTTCACTTTGCTCAAACGCTAACGCGAGAACCTCAGCTGGTCCGTTCTATCGGCGAGACGTTTAACGCGCTGCATAGCGATGAGATGAAAATTGTTCAGCAGAGCACAATGGATAAGCTGCTCTCTCAGATCACCTCCCATTGCCACTGGCGTAAGAAACACCCGTCGCAGCTACAAAGCGCTGCCGTGGCGCACCGCGCACGCGACTATCTTTATGCGCATATCGGCGAGAACGTGGGGTTGTCTGACCTTGCGCGCGAGACGGGCACGGATCGTTTTACGCTGACGCGCTGTTTTAAGCGCGAGTTCAACATGGCGCCGCACGCCTGGCTTATTCAGCTGCGTCTGGCAAAGGCGCGACAGCTGCTGGCGCACGGCGAGCAGCCTGTTAACGTGGCTACAGCGCTCGGCTTTGCCGACCAAAGCCATCTGGGACGCTGGTTCCAGCGTGCATACCGCATTTCCCCTGCCCACTACCGCCGGTTATGCACAAACCTTCCAGACGTTTCCAGAAAATAGCGGCACAGTGATGGCTCTAAGAAAAAAGGAGCCCTCTGTGAGTCTGATGCCTTATCTGCTGTTTGCCTTTGTCGCGTCGATAACGCCCGGCCCGACGAATATCCTCGTTCTCACTAACAGCCAGCACTTTGGTGTAAAAAATACCGTCCCCGCCATTTTGGGGGGATGTATTACGGCGAGTCTGATTGTGCTGATATCGGGCGCAGGCGCCGGAGAGGTGCTGCGTCAGTTTCCTCTGATACGCCAGGCAATGAGCTGGGCGGGCGTAGTGTGGCTCACCTGGATGAGCTGGCAACTGTATTGCGCGCCTGCGGCGAATCTTTCTGAGAAGGCGCCTCATCGCTTCACCGCGCAAGCCGCAGCGCTCCTGCAGGTGGTGAATCCGAAAACGTGGATGATGGCGCTGGCGGTAGTGAGTCTTTTTGCCCCCGCGAGCATTCATCCGTTAAGAGATATTGCGCTGATGGCGCTATGGTTCTTAGTGATTTCTGTGATGTGCCTGATGTGCTGGGCGTGGCTGGGGAAGGCGGTAAACCGGGTGTTTCGCACCACCGTGGCGATGGTGCGGTTTCAGCGCATGATGGCGCTATGTCTGCTCGTCTCCGCCTGGGCAGGCATGCTGGTTTAGGTCAGCGCCCCGCCCATACGACACCGGGCAAAGCGCAGAATGTCTTCCGCCAGGCGGTGCGCCGTATCCACATCGGCCTGGCTACGGTTCACCAGCATGCGGCTCAGGCAACCTTCCAGTACGAGCTCCATCTGCTTAGCGACCATTGCCGGGTCATCCACTTCAAGCGTTGTCAGCAGTTCGTGGGTGAAGTCATGCGCCGCACGTTTTTGCTGATCCGCCAGCTGGTGTATTGGATGGCCAGGATCGGGGTAAAACGTACAGGCAGCAATAAACAGGCAGCCTGGATAACGATTGTTGCTGACGCATTCTGTCAGGGCGGTGTAGCGCGCCAACAGCTTTTGCTCAGCCGTCAGCTCTTCATTCAACATTAGCTGCCTGCGCCAGATATCCACCTGCTGGCTAAGATAGCGTAGGGCATCATAAAGCAGCGCCTCTTTATCCGGCCAGAAGCGCTTTAGCTCATCCAGAGGGTAATCGATACGGTCGGCTACCATCTCAAGCGTGGTGCTGGCGATCCCTTGAATCTCAAGTAGTTGCAGGGCTTGTCCCAGTACGTCTTCGCGTTGCACGGTTATCTCCTCCGCTATTCCCAACGGTATGTCCCGTCTAAAGTGTTGTTTACGGTTGGCGATTGCGCAAATGCGCGCTGAATGCCGTTGCATCCATAAACCCGGTTACACGCTGTTCTGGCTGCTCTTCCCCCTGCTCATTGAAGAACAGAATAGTCGGCAGCCCGAGTACGGTAAGGTGTTTAAGCAGGGCCTTATCCTGCGCATTGTTGGCTGTGACGTTTGCCTGAAGGAGTACCGTCTCCTTCAGGGCATTTTGCACCTTTGGATCGCTAAAGGTGTATTTTTCAAACTCTTTGCAGGCGACACACCAGTCGGCATAGAGATCGAGCATCACCGGTTTGCCTTTTGCCTGCGCCAGCGCGCTGTTGAGCTCATCGACGTTCTTAACGTGTATAAAGTTTAAATGTGCCTGCGTCTGGCCCACAGGCGAGCCGAACGCCCAATCCTGAAGCGGGCGCACGCTCACCAGCGCGGCGGCGAGCAGGAGAATTTGCACCAGACGCATCCACGCTTTTTTTGCCCCCAGACTAACGATAAACGCCCAGGAGAAGAACGCCACGCCGAGCATGGCCCACAGGCGCAGACCCCACGCGTCACCAATAATGCGTTCCAGCAGGAACACCGGAAGCGCCAGGATGACAAAGCCAAACGCGGTTTTCACCGTCTCCATCCACGGGCCGCTCTTCGGCAGCAGGCGGTTGCCAAACACCGTCACCAGAATCAGCGGCAGGCCCATCCCCAGCGCGTAAAGATACAGCGTACCCCCGCCGAGCCACATGTTGCCGCTCTGGGCGATGTACAGCAGGATAGCGCTGAGCGGTGCGGTGGTGCAGGGGGAGCAGATCAGCCCGGCGATGGCACCCATTGCGAACACGCCGCCCGCAGAGCCGCCCTGCTGGCGATTGCTCATCAGCGTTAAGCGGGTTTGCAGCGAAGACGGCAGCTGCAGCGTGAACAGGCCAAACATCGACAGCGCCAGCAGGATAAATACGACGGACAGGCCGATAAGCACGTAAGGGTGCTGAAGCGCCGCCTGGAACTGCAGCCCAGCCGCGGCGACCACGAGGCCGAGCGCGGTATAGGTGAGCGCCATACCCTGCACGTAGATAAACGCCAGGAGCAGCGCGCGGGCGGTAGAAAGACGCTGTTTGCCGCCCAGGACAATCCCGGAGATAAGCGGGTACATCGGCAGGACACACGGGGTAAAGGCAATGCCGATACCAATCAGTAAGGCCCAAAGCGCTGAGAAAGGCAGCTCAGAAGCAGCTTCGCCTTCACCCCTCACCTTTGCCCTCTCCCCTGAGGGAAGAGGGGAGGCAGCCGCTTTAACTTCACTAAGCGGAACGACCTTCGTTTCAGGGGGGTAGCAGAAGCCAGCGTCGGCACAGCCCTGATACGTCACCGTCAGCGTGGCATCTTTATCCGCCTGATTCACCGTGACGGGCACGCTCAGGCGCTGGCGATAGATTTCACTTTTACCGTAGAACTCGTCCTCGTGCCACTCGCCTGCGGGCATCTGCAGCGCGCCGACGCTAGCCTTTGCAGGCGTGATGCTGACCTGCTTGCGGTAGAGGTAGTAGCCCTCTTTCACCTGCCAGGTCAGATTGAGATCGTGCTGGTTTTGCTGAAAGTCGAAAATGAATGCCTGATCGGCAGGAATAAAGTTTGAACGGCCGGGTGCGTCAAACAACCCGGCAAATACTGACGTGCTGCACAGCAGCAGGATCAGCGTAAAGAAGCGTTGAGCCATGAGAGATAGTCGTTATCGCCGTGGACCACTGGCAGCACCAGCAGCTCCGGGGTTTGGTAAGGATGATGAGACTTGAGGCAGTCAAGGAGCGCCTGCTGATTCGCCAGATTGGTTTTAAGTAACATCTGGACTTCATACTCCTGCTCCAGCTTGCCTTCCCAGTAATAGAGGGAGGTCGCGCCGGGGAGCAGCGTTACGCAGGCTGCCAGTTTTTCGGCCAGCACCTTGGCGGCGAGATCCTGGGCAGAGGCTTCATCAGGGGCGGTACACAGTACGACGACAGCATCAGGCGTGTTCACAAGTCGACCTCCTCATCACGAAAGTCTTCACTATATCACGCAAGACGATTGGTCATTAATGAAACGGGCCGCAGAGCGGCCCGATTTTAACTATTTTTACAACGGCTAACGGTTTACAGCACAATGCCGCCGATGATAAAGCCGAGGACGACGCAAAGCGTAATCGCCACCACGCCCGGGATCAGGAACGCGTGGTTAAACACGTACTTACCGATGCGGGTTGAGCCGGTATCGTCCATCTCAACCGCCGCCAGCAGGGTTGGGTAGGTTGGCAGAACGAACAGCGCAGAAACCGCCGCGAAAGAGGCAATCGCCGTCAGCGGCGTCACGCCCAGCATCAGTGCCGCAGGCATCAGCGCTTTGGTGGTGGCAGCCTGGGAGTAAAGCAGCGTCGCGGCAAAGAACAGTACTACCGCCAGCAGCCACGGGTAGTTGTGCAGCAGGTCGCCGGCAACGGTCTGGATGTCGCTGATGTGCGCTTTCACAAAGGTGTCACCGAGCCACGCCACGCCCAGTACGCACACGCAGGCGCTCATACCGGATTTGAAGGTGCTGGCGTTCAGCACTTCGCTGGTGTCGATTTTACAGGTGATGCTAATCAGCGTCGCGATGGTCAGCATGAACACCACAATCGCTTCGTTACGCGGCAGCACCGGGTTCTGAATCAGCCCCACGGTGTCGCTGATGGCGGTCGCGTAGAACATCACGGCGACGATACCGATCAGGAACAGCAGCACGGAGCGCTTCGCGTGCGGCTTCAGTTCGAAGACCTGGCTACCGCGCAGGCTCACTTCACCTTTTGCCAGACGCTCCTGGTAAACCGGGTCGTCTTTCAGTTCGGCGCCGAGGAAGTTACACAGCACGGCGGTAATCATCACCGCAATCAGCGTAACTGGAATACAGATCGCCAGCAGCGTCAGGTAGCTCACGCCCATTGGCTCAAGGATACCCGCGAAAAAGACCACGGCGGCTGAGATTGGCGACGCGGTGATCGCAATCTGCGATGCCACCACGGCAATAGAAAGCGGACGAGACGGGCGAATACCCTGTTCTTTTGCCACTTCAGTGATCACCGGCAGCGTGGAGAACGCCGTGTGGCCGGTTCCCGCGAGAATGGTCATAAACCAGGTTACCAGCGGGGCAAGGAAGGTTATATATTTCGGATGGCGGCGCAGCATGCGCTCCGCCAGGCTCACCAGGTAGTCCATACCGCCTGCCACCTGCATGGCCGCAATAGCGGCAATAACCGCCATGATGATTTCGATAACGTCAAAAGGAATTGCGCCGGGTTTAATCTGAAAGATAAGGGTAAGTACGAGCACCCCGAGACCACCGGCAAAACCAATGCCGATACCCCCGAGCCGCGCGCCCAAATAAATCGCCAACAGGACGATGACGAGTTCTGCTCCAAACATAAAGACCTGCCTTGCTTATTAACAAGTTGATATTGAATTGTTGTATTTAGGTAACGCCTAAAAAGAAAAAAGGCACGTCACAAGTGACGTGCCTTTCGGAAGCCTAGCCTGAACTGTTACTGTTCGCTTTCATCAGTATATCGTTTCGCTTTATATGCCGGGTGCATCAGGTTCTGGGCCGAGAAGATATCGTCCAGCTCAGCTTCGGTCAACAGTCCACGCTCCAGCACCACTTCACGCACGCTCTTACCGGTTTCGGCACAAATCTTACCAACGATGTCACCGTTGTGGTGGCCGATGAACGGGTTGAGGTAAGTAACGATCCCGATGGAGTTATAAACATAGCCTTCACAGACTTCTTTATTCGCGGTGATGCCGTTAATGCATTTTTCCAGCAGGTTGTAGCAGGCGTTTGTCAGGATGTGAATGGATTCAAACATCGCCTGGCCAATCACCGGCTCCATCACGTTCAGCTGCAGCTGACCCGCTTCGGAGGCCATCGTCACGGTGGTGTCGTTACCGATGACTTTGAAGCACACCTGGTTCACCACTTCCGGCACAACCGGGTTTACCTTGGCTGGCATGATGGACGAACCGGCCTGCAGTTCTGGCAGGTTGATTTCGTTCAGGCCAGCGCGCGGGCCGGAGGAGAGCAGGCGCAGGTCATTACAGATTTTGGACAGTTTCACCGCCAGACGTTTCAGGGCGCTGTGTACCATCACGTACGCGCCGCAGTCGGAGGTGGCTTCAATCAGGTCTTCCGCAGGTACCACCGGCAGGTTAGACACTTCCGCCAGCTTCTGAACCGCCAGCTGCTGATAGCCATCCGGGGTGTTCAGACGCGTACCGATGGCGGTTGCGCCCAGGTTCACTTCCAGCAGCAGCTCGGAAGTGCGCAGCAGGTTTTTGGTCTCTTCGTTCAGCAGCACGTTAAACGCGTGGAATTCCTGACCCAGCGTCATTGGCACCGCGTCCTGCAGCTGGGTACGACCCATTTTCAGAATGTCCTGGAACTCAACCGCTTTACGCTGGAAGCCATCGCCCAGCTGGTTGATCGCGTCCACCAGTTTGACCACGGAGGCATACACCGCGATGCGGAAGCCGGTTGGGTAGGCGTCGTTGGTGGACTGGCATTTGTTAACGTGGTCGTTCGGGTTCAGGTACTGGTACTCACCTTTCTGGTGCCCCATCAGTTCCAGGCCAATGTTTGCCAGTACTTCGTTGGTATTCATGTTGACGGAGGTACCCGCGCCGCCCTGATAGACGTCAACCGGGAACTGGTCCATACATTTGCCGTTGTTCAGCACTTCATCGCAGGCAGCGATAATCGCATTTGCCGCGCTTTTAGGAATGGTTTGCAGCTCTTTGTTCGCCAGCGCTGCGGCTTTCTTCACCATCACCATGCCACGGACAAACTCAGGGATGTCGCTGATTTTGCTGTTGCTGATGTAGAAGTTTTCAATCGCTCTCAGAGTGTGAACACCATAGTAGGCATCCGCTGGAACTTCCCTGGTACCCAACAAGTCTTCTTCGATACGAATGTTGTTTAACATGTGAACCTTCTTTTCAAGCTGCCGATGGATTGTACTAAACACACAGTATTTATGTGGTTTTGAATATTTTCTGACCGACGATTATTCCCTCAATCAGCCAGATGTTCGAGATCATATGCTGATGATAGCGAATTGCCGTAAGCTGGATCACTTATTATCGAGCCGATTCCATGATAATTATTAATCTGTGAAATGGGTCACCGCTTTAATATTTCCAAAAAAAATATCCGTGCAAACCGATTGAATTTTCGCTAACCGTCACCATCTCATACAAACGCGCGTCGCGAACACATTCAGACAGGGGCCCGACGGCACCTGCCCTACAGGAGATGCCAGTGCGCTGGATACCGTTTATTGCTTTCTTTCTCTATGTTTACATTGAGATTTCCATTTTTATCCAGGTTGCCCACGTGCTGGGCGTCCTGCTGACGCTGATTCTGGTGATCTTCACCTCCGTCATCGGTATGTCACTGGTGCGTAATCAGGGTTTCAAAAATTTCCTGATAATGCAGCAGAAGATGGCCGCAGGCGAAAGCCCGGCAGAAGAGATGATCAAAAGCGTGTCGCTGATTATTGCGGGCCTGCTGCTGATTCTGCCGGGGTTCTTCACCGACTTCCTCGGCCTGCTGTTGCTGCTGCCGCCGGTACAGAAGCACCTGACCATGAAGCTGCTGCCGCATCTGCGCTTTAGCCGCATGCCGGGCGGCGGGTTCAGCACAGGGCCAGGCGATACCTTCGAAGGGGAGTATCAGCGCAAGGATGAACAGCGCGACCGTTTAGACCATAAAGACGATCGGTAATTTTTTTGCCCGGTAGCTTCGCTTACCGGGCCTGCGGATTTTTCCGCTTCGGTAAAAACGCCCACAGTCCCGCCAGCATGACGATGGCGTACACACTCTTCCATCCCACCATCGCCAGCAGCAACAGGCAAAGCACGCCCCCTACGACCGCCAGTGCTTTATAGCGACCTTTCAGCAGACGACAACCCGCCAGCATGCACAGCAGGTAGATCATGATGAAAATGCCGTTGGCGTAGATAATTAGCGCATCAAGGTTGATGTCGAGAATATAAATGCCCAGCGAGCTCAGGACGCAGCAGCCCAGCACGGCATTCAGCGCATTCATCGGAAGTTGACGTTTAGACAACCGCGCGAGGCGGCTCTCGGGTTTGTCGCGCGCCTGTGACCACACCAGACGGGCGAAGCTCTGGATATAAATGTTGAGGCTGGCAAAGCAGGCGAGATAGCCAATCACGCAGGCCACCCATAGCGCCTTCACGCCGAACAGTTCAACCACGATACCCGGTAGCGATGCGGCGGCGGCTTTATCTTCGCCAAACGCGTTGAAGTGCAGCACCAGCACGGTACAGGCCCAATATACGGTGCCCGCCAGCAGCAGACCAATCATCAGCGCGCGGGGAAAATCACGCTCGGGCTGTTTAAACTCGGATGCCAGGTGAGCGAACGCTTCAAGACCAACGAAACACCAGAACATGACGGATAACGCAGCGAAAAGCTGTGAATGGTCAATATCGTTTATCGCAGGGAAGGGGATATCCGCCACGGTAATGTTACCCGCAAACCAGATGGCGACGATCAGCACGACGATCAACGCTGCAACCAGCGTTTGCAGATTCGCGCTTGAGCTGGCCCCGCGCGAGCCCACCCACCAGACAATTGCCAAAGTACCCAGTTCAGCCAGCAGCAGTTGCTCGTCGTGCCAGCCAAACAACGCCTGTCCAAAGCCGGTGGCGATATGCAGGGCTGCCGGAAGGCCAACGGGTATTACCGACAAAAACAGCCAGCCGGTCACGCGCTCCATGCGCGGACCAAACGCCATGCCGACAAAATGCGCCACGCCGCCCGCGCTGGGGAAATGTCGTCCGAGGATGGCAAACACAATCGCCACCGGGAACACCAGCAGGATCAGCACCGGCCATGCCCAAAGACTGTTATTTCCGGCGACCAGCGCCGCCAGTGCCGGTACGGCAAACACGCCCGTACCTAGCAAGGAGGTTGAAAGCAGGCCAACGCCCTGCGCCAGCCCCAGCTCCTGCCTGAGTCCACTCATTTACCTGTCCCGCCACCATCAAAAGAGAGTGGATGGTAACACTTTCGCAAATTTTTTTTCGATTCCCCCTTGAAGGGGTAAAAAGCTATCCCCATCTCTCAGGGCACTAGTCGGAAAACCGCATGCGGGCCGGCGTCATCCATAACTGATAATGACTTTCTCAAAGGAGAGCTATCAATGAGTATTCGTCCGTTACATGATCGTGTGATCGTCAAACGTAAAGAAGTTGAAACCAAGTCTGCTGGCGGCATCGTTCTGACCGGTTCTGCAGCAGCCAAATCAACGCGTGGCGAAATCATCGCTGTCGGTAAGGGCCGCATCCTGGAAAACGGAACTGTGCAGCCGCTGGACGTTAAAGTTGGTGACATCGTAATTTTCAACGATGGCTACGGCGTGAAATCCGAGAAGATCGACAATGAAGAAGTGTTGATCATGTCCGAGAGCGACATTCTGGCAATTGTTGAAGCGTAATTTACGCACGAGAATTTGAGGAAATAAGAACATGGCAGCTAAAGACGTAAAATTCGGTAACGACGCTCGTGTAAAAATGCTCCGCGGCGTAAACGTACTGGCAGATGCAGTTAAAGTGACCCTGGGCCCGAAAGGCCGTAACGTAGTGCTGGATAAATCCTTCGGTGCGCCAACCATCACTAAAGATGGTGTTTCCGTTGCACGTGAAATCGAGCTGGAAGACAAGTTCGAAAACATGGGCGCGCAGATGGTGAAAGAAGTTGCCTCTAAAGCGAACGACGCTGCGGGTGACGGTACCACCACCGCGACCGTACTGGCGCAGGCAATCATCACCGAAGGTCTGAAAGCCGTTGCTGCGGGCATGAACCCAATGGATCTGAAACGTGGTATCGACAAAGCTGTCGCCTCCGCTGTTGAAGAACTGAAAGCGCTGTCCGTACCGTGCTCTGACTCTAAAGCCATTGCTCAGGTTGGTACTATCTCCGCTAACTCCGACGAAACCGTAGGTAAACTGATCGCAGAAGCGATGGATAAAGTCGGTAAAGAAGGCGTGATCACCGTTGAAGACGGGACCGGTCTGGAAGACGAACTGGACGTGGTTGAAGGTATGCAGTTCGACCGCGGTTACCTGTCCCCATACTTCATCAACAAGCCAGAAACTGGCGCTGTTGAGCTGGAAAGCCCGTTCATCCTGCTGGCTGACAAGAAAATCTCCAACATCCGCGAAATGCTGCCAGTGCTGGAAGCCGTTGCGAAAGCAGGCAAGCCGCTGGTTATCATCGCTGAAGACGTTGAAGGCGAAGCGCTGGCGACCCTGGTGGTTAACACCATGCGCGGCATCGTGAAAGTGGCTGCGGTTAAAGCACCTGGCTTCGGCGATCGCCGTAAAGCAATGCTGCAGGATATCGCTACCCTGACCGGCGGTACCGTGATCTCTGAAGAGATCGGTATGGAGCTGGAAAAAGCGACTCTGGAAGACCTGGGCCAGGCAAAACGCGTTGTGATCAACAAAGACACCACCACCATCATCGACGGTGTGGGTGAAGAAGCCGCTATTCAGGGCCGTGTTGGTCAGATCCGTAAGCAGATCGAAGAAGCCACTTCCGATTACGACCGTGAAAAACTGCAGGAGCGCGTAGCGAAACTGGCAGGCGGCGTTGCGGTAATCAAAGTTGGTGCTGCGACCGAAGTTGAAATGAAAGAGAAGAAAGCACGCGTTGACGATGCCCTGCACGCGACCCGTGCTGCGGTAGAAGAAGGCGTCGTTGCTGGTGGTGGTGTCGCGCTGGTGCGTGTAGCCGCTAAACTGGCTGGCCTGACTGCTCAGAACGAAGACCAGAACGTGGGTATCAAAGTTGCGCTGCGCGCAATGGAAGCTCCTCTGCGTCAGATCGTGTCCAACGCCGGTGAAGAGCCATCTGTCGTTGCGAACAACGTGAAAGCGGGCGAAGGTAACTACGGTTACAACGCTGCAACTGAAGAATACGGCAACATGATCGACTTCGGTATCCTGGACCCAACTAAAGTGACCCGTTCTGCTCTGCAGTACGCGGCATCTGTAGCTGGCCTGATGATCACTACCGAGTGCATGGTAACCGACCTGCCAAAAGGCGACGCGCCTGACTTAGGTGCTGCTGGTATGGGCGGCATGGGTGGAATGGGCGGCATGATGTAATCATGTTGTTCTGAACCTCTCAGAACGAACCCCGGACAGAAATGTCCGGGGTTTTTTATTGCCGCTACTCAAATGTTCCCTTCACGCATGCTACGCCTTCGCGCACCATCTGGCGGCCTTTCGCCCAGACCTCGCGGATCTTCAGGTCATCTGTCAGCACCAGGTAATCGGCATCGCATCCGGGCGCGATCCGCCCCTTATGCTCCAGCCCGAGAAACTCCGCCACGTTACGCGTAAACGGCAGAAGCGCCTCCTCCAGCGGTAGGTGATACCGGTTGACCAGCTGCTGTAGGGTTTCGGGCAGGGACTCGAAGCCCGCTACGCCAATGCCCACCAGATTACCGTTCGCATCAAAAATCGGCTGGCTGCCGTTACCGTCCGAGCTGAGCGTAAGCCGGTTAAACGGCACCTGCGCTTCACGGGCCGTCATGATGGCGGTGGCGGCATCAATGGGCTCTCGAATGCTGGTGGTAATATCGATATAACCCCCTTCGCGGGCATAGTTAAGCGCGGCGAGGAACAGCGCCTGGTCGCGGTTAACGTGGGTTGGCAGCAGCTTCATACGGGGAACGTCGGCGTTATCGAGGATGTTAAACAGCGGCTCCAGCAGCTTCGGGCTGTTGCCGAGGTGAAACACGGATATGCCCGCTTTGGCGCCCAGCAGCCCGCCGACGCGCGACTGAGCGGCCATATTCGCGAGCTGGTCATCCGTTGGTGCGGATGAGCGATGGTCGGAAATCGCGCATTTCACGCCGATGATTTTATCAATCAGCGCCACATCCTTTTCGACGCTGCCGGTAATCGTCGGAGAAGGCAGTCCGTACGCGCCTGTCAGCATCCACGCGCTGATCCCTTCATGCTCAAGCGCCCGCGTTTTTGCCAGCAGGGATTCGGGATGGCGGGTCACGCCGTCGGTACCCAGCAGGCCAACAACGGAGGTGATGCCCGCCGCCACCAGCGCGGATAACCGCACCTCCGGCGTCCGGGTGTGCGGACCGGCTTCACCGCCGCCGCCGATCAGATGCACATGCTGATCGATAAAGCCCGGGCAAACCACCGCCCCGGCGAGATCGCTTTCAGGACAGTTAAGCCGCGCTGTTGCGCGATCCGTTTTTTCAATCGCGACGATTTTTCCCCCGGCGATTAGCAGGTCGCAATACCCCCGATCCTCCGGCGCGTAAAGGTGCACATTGCGGAAAAGATGGGGGTCCAGCACTGAAAAATCCATTTTTATCTCCTCAGAAGAGTAGCTGCATTACCCACATTGAGAGCAGGGCGTTAATGACGCAGATCGTAATGATGTGCGGGTAATATTTGGGGTTAACCCCTGCGGTACCCAGGCAGCGTCCCGTGTTTTGCACAGGATTGCCCATCAGATAGATGGCGGGAAGCAGGACGGTGGCATCGTGGCCGTTGAGCGTGCCGGCAGCCACCAGGCTGGCGCAAACCCCCACGCCCCCGCCCATACTCATCACCGAGGCCAGAAGGACCGTTGCCGCCGCGCCCGGAAGCCCCCACAGCGCCATGATCGGCTCGCAAATATTGCCAACAATATCCAGCAGGCCGGTCACCTTGAGCGCCTGAATGATGACAAACGCCATAACCACGTTCGGCAGCAGGCTGGTGGTGGCGATGGTAAAGCCTCGGCGGGCGCCATCAATAAACATGTCCATGATATTTTTACGCGGCTGGGCGATCATTTTTTTCCTCCTGAATACAACGATCTTCCATGTGAGCGATCCACAGACGCAGGAAGTTCGCGCCAACAAATTTAAACACCAGTATGACGGCCAGCGGCGTAATCACCGGGACGGTGATGAAGGTAAAGAGTGCAGCGCCGGAAGAAAAATAGTTGGTAATGATGGCGCTACCGCTGGTCTGGAAGGTGGCGAAAATGGCGCGCTCGCGATCGGTAATAGCCCCTTCGTCGGTCAACTCTTTGGTCATCCCTGCTGCGGCATCGGTATTTTGCAGGTTGGCGATGAGGGCCAGAGAGCAGATGCCCGGTACGCCAAGCAGCGGGCGCAAAATGGGCGTCATCAGCTGTTGCGCGGCACGCAGCCCGCCCAGCCCCTCGGTGACGGCAATGATCCCGAGCGATAAAATGACCGAAGGCGCCAGCTCAAGGGCAAATAAGAAACCGTCTTTCGCCCCCGTGCCGCCCTCGCCGCGAAACGTTAGCGCGCCGTTCACCGAACCAAAGCTGCCGTTTAGGACGGTAAAATCCAGCACGCGCCACCATTCGGTACTTTTGGCGAAAAAGCCTGAGAAAAATACGATGGTGAGCACAAACGCCAGATAGCCCACCCATGTTACCTTTTCCTCTCCTGAGGATGATGCACTCATGAAACCCCCTGTTTTAATCGCGTACAAAAGTTGTACGTCACAACACTAAAAACGATCGGGGGCTAAAACACGATATCCCAAAGGGCATTATCAGAATTCATTTAAGATATCGGAGGAGTGACGTACGGAATCTGGCTCGCAGAAATGCGCGGGGATTTTTCTTTTAGTCATCTTTTAGGTATAAGATTTACACACGGACAATTACTGTCCAGCTTATTGAAAACGAGGAATAACATGCGCGTAAAAGTCTGTGCAGGGATCGTAGGAGCAGCGTTGCTGCTGGCGGGTTGTAGCTCCAGCAATGAACTGTCGGCAGCGGGCCAGGGCGTTCGCTTTGTGGAAGATAAGCCAGGCAGCGAATGCCAGCTGTTGGGTACAGCCACCGGTGAACAAAGCAACTGGATGTCGGGTCAGCACGGTGAAGAAGGCGGTTCTATGCGCGGCGCGGCGAATGCCCTGCGTAACCAGGCTGCTGCTATGGGTGGTAACGTGATTTACGGCGTGAGCAGCCCGACGCAGGGAATGCTCTCCAGCTTCGTGCCAACGGCCAGCCAGATGAGCGGCCAGGTCTATAAGTGCCCGAACTGAGTTAACTTGCTGATGGCGCTGCGCCCCCACCTCGTAGGGCAGGTAAGCGTAGCGCCACCTGCCTTTTAGCGCTGCCGCAGCTGCAAATCCAGCGGCGTCTTACTCGGCTCTCCGCCAATCTCGCGTGCCAGCTTCGGCACCATATAACCCGAAACCAGCGTTAACAGTTCGCGCATAATCTGTCGGGCCTCCTCATCCGTCACCATAAAGTGCGCCGCTCCCTGCACGCGATCCAGCACGTGCAGGTAATAGGGCATCACGCCTGCGTCAAACAAGGCATTGCTGAGATCGGCCAGCACGCGGGCATTATCGTTCACGCCGCGCAGCAGGACGCTTTGGTTGAGCAGCGTGACGCCCGCCTTACGCAGGCGCGCCATCGCCGCGCGAAATTCATCGTCGATTTCGTTCGCGTGGTTGATATGGTTTACCAGCAGCACCTGCAGACGGGACTGCTCCAGGCGTGCAGCCAGGCCGTCAGTGATACGTGCCGGAATGACAATCGGTAAACGGCTGTGAATGCGCAGACGCTTGATGTGCGGGATGGCTTCAAGCTGCGTCAAAAGCCAGTCCAGCTCATGATCTTTTGCCATCAGCGGGTCACCGCCGGAAAAAATAATCTCATCCAGCTCTGGATGGGCGGCGATATAGTCCAGCGCAACCTGCCAGTTACGCTTATTTCCCTGGTTTTCGGCGTACGGGAAGTGCCGACGGAAGCAATAACGACAATTTACCGCGCAGCCGCCTTTTACCAGCAGCAGGGCGCGATTGAGATATTTGTGCAGTAAACCCGGCACCACGCTGTTTTGCTCTTCCAGCGGATCGGTGCTGTAGCCCGGCGCGGTAATAAACTCATCCTGCGACGTAAGGGTTTGTTTTAATAATGGATCGTCAGGATTGCCTTTTTCCATGCGCGCAACAAACGCGCGGGGAACGCGCAGGGCGAAAAGCCGCTTTGCCTCACGGCCGGCAAGCAACTCCGGGTGCTGATCGAGGTCTAAAAGACGCAGCAATTCATCAGGACTGGTGATTACATCGGCAAGTTGCGATAACCAATCTTCTCTGGATGGGGTGTTTAGGGTTACAATATGCGCCATTTTGTGGCTTAGCTACCAGTTAACAAATTTAGAGGGCCTTATGGCAACGTACTATAGCAACGATTTTCGTGCTGGTCTTAAAATCATGATGGACGGCGAACCGTACGCGGTTGAAGCCAGCGAATTCGTTAAACCAGGTAAAGGCCAGGCATTCGCACGCGTTAAGCTGCGCCGCCTGCTGACCGGTACCCGTGTTGAGAAAACCTTCAAATCTACTGACTCCGCTGAAGGCGCTGATGTTGTCGATATGAACCTGACTTACCTGTACAACGACGGTGAGTTCTGGCACTTCATGAACAACGAAACGTTCGAGCAGCTGTCTGCTGACGCGAAAGCGATTGGCGATAACGCGAAGTGGCTGCTGGATCAGGCCGAATGCATCGTGACCCTGTGGAACGGCCAGCCTATCGCTGTTACCCCGCCAAACTTTGTTGAGCTGGAAATCGTTGAAACCGATCCAGGTCTGAAAGGTGACACCGCGGGTACTGGCGGCAAGCCAGCAACGCTCTCCACCGGCGCTGTGGTGAAAGTGCCACTGTTCGTTCAGATCGGTGAAGTGATTAAAGTGGATACTCGCTCCGGCGAATACGTATCCCGCGTGAAGTAATTTACGTCATGATTCGAGGCGCAGCGCCCGCTGCGCCTGATTTTTGCAGGCAGGGATGATGAAACGCACCGTTAAAATTCTGCTTCTGTTAGCGCTCTTCAGCGTACTGCTTTCCGGCTGTAACACCGCCCGTGGCATGGGGGAAGATATCCAGGACCTCGGTCATATCATTTCTCACGCAGCCAGCTAAGCTCGTCTAATTTTCCTAAAAATGCTTCCTTTTCCGTCAATCGGCGGGATCTTGTCTATTCTTAAGTTGCTATACACAAAACAACTTTGGCTATAAAAGGAAGATATTATGGTTAAGAAAACAATTGCAGCGATCTTTTCAGTCCTGGTACTTTCTTCAGTGTTAACGGCCTGTAATACCACGCGCGGCGTCGGTCAGGATATCTCTGAAGGTGGTAGCGCGATCTCTGGTGCGGCGACGAAAGCTCAGCAGTAATTAACAAACGGTACGGGACCGAATGGGTTTCGTACCGTCAGCTTTCTGACTCCTGCAGGGATAAAAACGGTGAAAAGCGCGTATCCATATGCAGCTTCATGCGGATATTGCGTTTATAGGTATAAACCGTTTTGCCATTGATACTCAGGTGAGCGGCAATTTTTTGATTGCTCGCGCCGTCCATCCACAACGTCAGCACTTTCTCTTCCTGTCGGGTTAGCAAGGGAGCGGCCACGGTTGGTCTGTGCGTGCTTGCGCCCGAGATTAACGCGTCATTAATAACCTCCGCGAGTTCCTCAAGAGGGGCGTTTTTCATTAACGTAGACCAGACCGGGAAGTTCTCCAGCCAGGCCGTCATGTCCCTGTCCTCTCCTGATTGCAGCATTATAAAAGGTAATTTTTCGCTGGCGTTCAGCAAGGAAGAGAATTGCTGGAAATGGTGAATATCCTGCCTGAAACCGTGCAGATCAGCGATAACCAGCGCAGGTTTCCATTGCAGAATGTGTTCTCTGGCGAGGAAAAGATTGTTCAGCCCGGTCACAACATAGTGCCCCGGGAACAAACCGGAATGATTGAGCCAGGCTTCAAACCCGGTGCGGGTGAAGTGACAACGGTCAATCAAAAGAATTTTGAACATATTTTATTCGCAGTCGGCTAGTGGTTTGGCTTCCTGCCATCAGAAAGCACATCATCATAGAGAAGTCCGATGAGGTATAAATGCCTGAACTCCGCGCCATACTGCGGCTATTTCTGGGCTTAACGCGTTCATCAAAAAATGATTGAAAAAAAATCGCACGCTAACCAAAATATGGGGTGTTATCTGCCTTGCGGGACGACTCGTAAGCGCTTCTTTCATCGGGGACGGCCCCAACTTTTTAAGTTAAGGAGCCCGAGATGTCCTGGATTATTCTTTTAATTGCTGGCCTGCTCGAAGTGGTATGGGCGATTGGCCTCAAGTACACCCACGGATTTACCCGCCTGACGCCCAGCGTCATTACCGTTACTGCGATGATCGTGAGTATTATTCTGCTCTCGTGGGCGATGCGTTCCCTGCCGGTGGGAACGGCCTATGCCGTCTGGACGGGGATCGGTGCCGTAGGCGCGGCGATTACCGGCATTCTGCTGCTGGGTGAGTCAGCGAGCCTGGCGCGCATTGCCAGCCTCGCTCTGATTGTGGCCGGTATCATTGGACTGAAGCTCAGCACCCATTAACGGGGCTGTTTTACCCAGATGAGTTTCGACACATCAAACCCCTGTCGGGTCGCGACGTCCAGCATCTGCTGTTTCATCTCTGACGAAATAGTTGGCGTGCGGGAAAGTATCCAAAGATAGTCGCGATCCGGCCCGCAGACCAGCGCGTGACGGTACTCTCTGTCGAGCGCTATCACGTTATAGCCGCCATAAAACGGGCCGAAGAAAGAGACTTTGAGCGCGGCCCGTCGCGGGTCGCCAGTGAAGTAGGCTTTCCCCACCGACTGCTGCCACATCTCCCGGTCGGGATTATAGCCCCGGTTGATCACCTGAATACCGCCATCATCCATCGGGCTGTAATGTGCCGTGACCTTCTCCAGGCCCTGCTCAAACCGATGATCGAGTCGTGCGATTTCGTACCATGTTCCGAGGAAGCGTTGTGCATCAAAAGGCGTGACGACGGTGACGCCGGGCGGTGGGGTAGGGGAACTGCAGGCAACCACTAAAAACGCGGCTGTCACCGCGGCGATAACAGGCAGAATGCGCATAGGAGTTTCCTTACTGTTTTTTTGTTAAGTGTAGATGACGGCAAGGAAAATGGGGTTTTTGTGCGCTGTGTTTCGCCGGGTAAGCGCAGCGCCACCCGGCAATGTTTTACTGCAGCGCGTCGAGGATACGGTATGCCGCCTCAACTCGCGCCGGGTTCGGATAGCTTTTATTCGCCAGCATCACAATGCCGAGCTGCTTTTCAGGAATAAAGGCCACGTAGCTGCCAAACCCGCCGGTTGAGCCCGTTTTGTGCACCCATGAGGCCTTAACCGGGGGAACGGGTGGACTCACTTCTCTTGCAGGCAACGGTGCCAGCGCCACCTTGTTATCGCTGCCTCCGACAACGGTTTTGGCATCGACCGGCCAGTTGAGCATCTCCCAGCCTAACCCCTGATACATGGCCCCCACGCGCCAGTAGCGAGACTGCGCCAGCGTAATGCCTTGCTTCAGGGGCGTATCCTGCAGCGCGTCAGGTGCCATATTGGCCATCACCCAGCTCGCCATATCCTGCACGTTGGTTTTCACGCCATACGCCTCTGCGTCCAGCATGCCCGGTGAAACATGGACCGCTTTACCGTCACGATATCCCCAGGCGTAATGCGTCTCCTCCGCTTTCGGAACGCTAATCCAGGTATGGTCCAGCCTGAGCGGCTTAAAGACCCGCGTCGTCATGGCCTGCTCATAGCTCATGCCGGAAGGTTTGACCGCCAGCGCGCCAAAAAGACCGATGCTGGAGTTGGCGTAAAGACGCGTGGTGCCCGGCTTCCACTGGGGCTGCCAGTTTTGATAGAAGCGCAGCAGGGAGGCATTATCAGTCACTTCGTCCGGCACCTGGAGAGGCAGGCCACCGGCGGTATAGGTCGCCAGATCGAGCATGCGAATTCCCTGCCACTGCTTGCCCGTCAGCTCAGGCCAATATTTGGTTACCGGATCGCCCAACGAAATTTCGCCGCGGGCAATGGCATCGCCCCCCAGCACGCCGGTGAAGGTTTTACTTATAGAGCCCAGCTCGAACAGGGTTTGCGGGGTGACGGGTTTGTTCGCCGCGATATCGGCCTTTCCGAAGGTAAAGTAGTGTGGCTGGCCCTGATAAATCACGGCCACCGCCATGCCTGGAATACCCTGCGCTTTCATCAGGGGCGTAACGTGGCGTTCTACCACGTCAGCCAGCTGTTTTTCCGACATCGGCGCGGCGAGTACAGAGCAGGATGTGCTGAGCAGCAGGGCGCAGCAAAGGAATTTTTTCATCATTAATTATCTTCCATAATAGCAGGTCAAGGGAGTGTCCGGGCCCGGCAGACCGCTGTAGTCTGTGGGATTTGACTATGGCTGACAAACGGTTAAATTTAGCATGAGCTGTTAATTTTTCTAACGGATGGAACAATGACCCGCAGCTATCTTCCGCTTAATTCGCTTCGCGCCTTCGAAGCGGCCGCCCGGCACCTCAGTTTTACGCATGCTGCGATAGAGCTGAACGTCACCCATTCTGCCATCAGCCAGCACGTTAAGGCGCTGGAGCAGCATCTGAACTGTCAGCTTTTTGTCCGCGTCTCGCGTGGCCTGATGTTGACCACGGAGGGGGAAAATCTGCTGCCGGTGCTGAATGATTCATTCGATCGCATCGCCGGAATGCTGGATCGCTTTGCCAGCCAGCGCGCTCAGGAGAAGCTAAAAATTGGCGTAGTAGGGACTTTCGCCACGGGTATCCTGTTCTCTCAGCTCGCGGACTTTCGCCGCTGTTATCCGCATATCGATCTTCACCTTTCCACCCATAACAACCGCGTCGATCCGGCGGCTGAAGGGCTTGATTATACGATCCGCTACGGCGGTGGGGCGTGGCACGGCACCGAGGCGCAGTTCCTGTGCCCCGCGCCGCTGGCGCCGCTTTGCTCGCCTGACATCGCCGCCGTGCTCCAGTCTCCGGCCGATATCCTGAAGTTTACCCTGCTACGCTCTTACCGACGCGACGAATGGTCGGCGTGGATGCAGGCAGCAGGCGAGCATCCTCCATCGCCAACGCACCGGGTGATGGTGTTTGATTCGTCTGTCACCATGCTGGAAGCCGCGCAGGCAGGTATGGGCATTGCTATTGCGCCTGTCGATATGTTTACCCATTTGCTGAACAGCGAGCGCATTGTGCAGCCGTTTACCACGCAAATTGATCTGGGCAGTTACTGGTTAACAAGGCTGCAGTCGCGGGCTGAAACGTCCGCAATGCGTGAATTTGCCCAGTGGCTGGTGGGCAAAATGCAGAAATAAAAGGCCCGCCGGATGGCGGGCCTGAAGCGTCAGATAGTGACCACGGCAATTAGCGTCACCACGGTCAGGATGGTTGCCAGCCCGTAGAACACCCATTTACCGCTCGGCACATGGATTTTCAGATCGTGCATCGCATGGTGAATGCGGTGCAGGCCGCACCACAGCGGCAGGACGATCGTCAGGAAGATGAACACGCGGCCAATAAAGCTGCTCGCAAACGCCAGCACGCGCTCGTAGCTCAGCGCATCCCCCGGATACAGCCCCAGCGGCAGCATAATGCCGACCAGCAGGATAATAACCGGGGCGATGATGGCACTCCACATGCCGCCTGCGCCAAACAGGCCCCAGAAGACCGGCTCGTCTGAACGTTTTGGATTTGGATTGATCACAGTAGTCTCCTTACCAGAACAGTGCGACAAACAGAATGACCACAGTGACCAGGATCGTCACTGCCCACAGCCCTTTAATGACTGGCTCCGGCCCCATTTTTTCGTCTTTAATGATGATGTTCGCCGCTTTTGGCGCCAGTTCAAACCAGGTTTTGGTATGAAGCAGCGCCGCCGCGATCGCGATCAGGTTCAGAACCACGATGATTGGGTTTTGCAGGAAACCGACAAAGTTCGCCCAGGTTTCCGGCCCGTGTTTAAGGGCAAAAACGCCATACATTAACTCAAGGCTGAACCATACCGCCGGTACCGCCGTGCCTTCACGCAGCATATAGAAGCGATAAAACGGCAGGTTTTTCCACCAGGTGGACGGCACTGGCCGCACGTAGGCTTTGCGTTTAGTCGTCATCATGCACTCCTTAGCGTGGTTTCAGGGTAGCGATAAGAAAGTCTTTCGAGCTTTCCACTTTACCCTGCTGAATGGCGGCGGCCGGGTCGACGTGCTTCGGACAGACTTCGGAGCAGTAGCCCACAAAGGTACAGGTCCAGACGCCGTTCTGGCCGTTAAGCTGCGCCATACGTTCTTTTTTGCCGTGGTCGCGGCTGTCTTCGTTATAGCGGTGCGCCAGGGTAATGGCGGCCGGGCCGATGAACTCCGGGTTCAGGCCAAACTGTGGACAGGCGGCGTAGCACAGGCCGCAGTTGATGCAGCCGGAGAACTGATGGTATTTCGCCATCTGCGCCGGCGTCTGGGTGTTCGGACCCTGGTCCGGCGTGCGCGGGTTGCCGATGATGTACGGCTTAATCGCTTCCAGGCTTTCAATAAAGTGGGTCATATCGACCACTAAATCGCGCTCGATCGGGAAGTTGCCCAGCGCTTCAACCTTGATGCCTTTGGTGTAATCGCGCAGGAAGGTTTTGCACGCCAGCTTCGGTACCTTGTTGACCATCATGCCGCAGGAGCCGCAGATCGCCATGCGGCAAGACCAGCGGTAGCTCAGGTCCGGCGCCAGGTTGTCTTTGATATAGCCGAGCGCATCCAGCAGGGAGGTTTGCTCGTCATAAGGCACTTCGTAGAAAGCGCTGTGGGGGGCGGTATCCACTTCCGGGTTATAGCGCACCACTTCAACTTTCAGTTTTTGCATCTCAGCCATTCGCCTTCTCCTTCTTCTCGGCGGCTTCTGCTTCTGCGCCGTACACGCGTTTAGCCGGTGGCAGCGTGGTGATTT
Source organism: Enterobacter sp. 118C5 (assembly GCF_034107645.1). Taxonomy (NCBI): domain Bacteria; kingdom Pseudomonadati; phylum Pseudomonadota; class Gammaproteobacteria; order Enterobacterales; family Enterobacteriaceae; genus Enterobacter; species Enterobacter sp. 118C5. The sequence goes on from NZ_JAWNEU010000010.1 coordinate 22,535, forward strand.
TCACGTCGCTGTAGTCCAGACGCGTGGTGCCATCCGCATCGCGCCAGGCGAGAGTGTGTTTCAGGAAATTGACGTCGTCACGTTCGGTACAGCCTTCGTCCAGACGCTGATGGGCGCCGCGAGACTCTTTACGCGCCAGCGCAGAGTGCGCCATACATTCTGCGACGTTCAGGCCGTGGCCCAGCTCAATGGTATAGAGCAGGTCGGTATTGAAGACGCTGGAGGTGTCGGTGATGCGCACGCGCTTGAAGCGTTCCTGGAGTTCCGCCAGCTTGTCGACGGTTTTCTGCATCAGCTCCGGCGTACGGTAGATACCGCAGCCTTCTTCCATCGACAGGCCCATCTCGTCGCGGATCTTCGACCAGTTCTCGTTGCCTTCCTGGTTCACCAGATCCTTCAGGCGTTTTTCAACGTCTGTGACCTGCGCATCCAGCGCCGCGCCGTTTGCTTCGCCTGCGGTCGCCGCACGCTCCATCGCGCGCTCGCCCGCCATGCGGCCAAAGACGACCAGCTCTGCCAGCGAGTTAGAGCCCAGACGGTTGGCGCCGTGCAGGCCGACGGAGGAACACTCGCCCACGGCGAACAGCCCTTTAATGCGGGTTTCACACTGCTGGTCGGTTTCAATCCCGCCCATGGTGTAGTGCGCGGTTGGGCGTACCGGAATCGGCTCTTTCACCGGATCGACGCCGACGTAAGCTTTTGCCAGTTCGCAGATAAACGGCAGACGCTCCAGCAGTTTCTTCTCGCCCAGGTGACGCAGGTCGAGATAGACCACGTCGCCGCGCGGCGTTGAGATGGTGTTGCCCTTGCGCCACTCGTGCCAGAAGGCCTGAGAAACTTTGTCGCGCGGGCCAAGTTCCATGTATTTGTTCTTCGGCTCGCCGAGCGGGGTTTCCGGGCCCATGCCGTAATCCTGCAGATAGCGGTAGCCGTTTTTGTTGACCAGAATACCGCCTTCACCGCGGCAGCCTTCCGTCATCAAAATGCCGGAGCCCGGCAGGCCGGTTGGGTGATACTGCACAAACTCCATATCGCGCAGCGGCACGCCGTGGCTCAGCGCCATGCCCATTCCGTCGCCGGTGACGATGCCGCCGTTGGTGTTGTAGCGATAGACGCGTCCCGCACCGCCCGTTGCCATTACCACCGCATTAGCGCGGATCTGGACGAGCGTGCCTTCCATCATGTTCATCGCCACCAGGCCACGTGCATGACCGTCGTCGACCAGAATGTCGAGGACGAAATGTTCATCAAAGCGCTGGATTTGTGGGAACTGAAGGGAGGTCTGGAACAGGGTATGCAGCATGTGGAAGCCGGTCTTATCGGCGGCGAACCAGGTGCGTTCGATTTTCATTCCACCGAAGCGGCGGACGTTAACGCTCCCGTCCGGACGGCGGCTCCACGGACACCCCCACTGCTCAAGCTGAGTCATCTCCGTTGGGCAATGGTGCACGAAGTAGTCAACGACATCCTGTTCGCAAAGCCAGTCGCCCCCTGCAACCGTGTCGTGGAAATGGTATTCAAAGCTGTCATGATCCTGCGCAACGGCAGCGGACCCTCCTTCTGCTGCCACCGTGTGGCTGCGCATTGGATAGACTTTTGAAATCAATGCGATTTTAGCGTCAGGATTAGCTTGTGCTGCAGCAATCGCAGCACGTAATCCCGCCCCGCCAGCGCCTATTACGGCAAGATCGGCTTGAAAAGTTTGCACGACATTCCTCCAGATTTTTGTTATTTCGCAACGCGACAAACTAAAGGTAGTTCACCCGCCCAACGGGACGATTGCGAAAGCGTTTCCACTGCTCCTTTATGGGTAAAAGAGTATAACCGTGTAGATGTCAGGGAAATTTGACGTGTTCGATTTTTTTGCTGTTCTGTGCGGTGATTTATCATCGTGATTGATGAATTGCATCACGGAATAATCCACCTAAATGAAATGCGCATTTTTACTGCGCAAAATTTGTCTCTGCCCCTGCTAACGAGTAGACTTCGTGCCCTTGTCTGAAATCGGAGAAATACTCATGAGCGAAACGGCCACCTGGCAGCCGAGCGCATCCATCCCAAATCTGTTAAAACGCGCCGCAATTATGACGGAGATCCGCCGTTTCTTTGCCGACCGCGGCGTCCTGGAGGTGGAAACCCCGTGCATGAGTCAGGCAACGGTAACGGATATTCATCTGGTCCCGTTTGAAACCCGTTTTGTTGGTCCTGGCCACTCTCAGGGCATGAATCTGTATCTGATGACCAGCCCGGAATATCACATGAAGCGCCTGCTGGCGGCGGGGTGTGGTCCGGTGTATCAGCTGTGCCGCAGCTTCCGAAATGAAGAAATGGGGCGTCACCACAACCCGGAATTCACCATGCTGGAGTGGTACCGCCCGCACTATGATATGTACCGCCTGATGAATGAGGTGGACGATCTGCTGCAGCAGGTACTGGACTGCTCAGAAGCCGAAACGCTCTCCTATCAGCAGGCCTTCCAGCGCCATCTGGAAATCGATCCGCTGTCGGCGGACAAAGCCCAGCTGCGTGAAGTGGCAGCAAAACTGGATCTGAGCAACGTGGCGGATACCGAGGAGGATCGCGACACGCTGCTGCAGCTGCTGTTCACCTTCGGCGTGGAACCGCAGATCGGCAAAGATCGCCCAACGTTTGTCTATCACTTCCCGGCAAGCCAGGCGTCTCTGGCGCAGATCAGCACTGAGGATCACCGCGTGGCAGAGCGTTTTGAGGTCTACTACAAAGGCATCGAGCTGGCGAACGGCTTCCACGAGCTGACCGACGCGCGCGAACAGCAGCAGCGTTTCGAGCAGGATAACCGCAAGCGCGCCGCGCGGGGTCTGCCGCAGCAGCCGATTGATGTTAACTTGCTGGAAGCATTAAAAGCCGGTCTGCCGGATTGCTCCGGCGTGGCGCTGGGCGTTGATCGTCTGGTCATGCTGGCGCTGGACGCCGAGCAGCTGGGCGACGTGATTGCGTTTACGGTCGATCGCGCCTAAAGAATTGCCGGGTGGCGCTGTCGCTTACCCGGCATAGATTATCTGTGGCAATATTCCTTTCCATTTCTTATCGGCAACATTAAAAACTGCCATTTTCTCTGTACACAGGGCTTTTTCTTAAATTGCCTCGCATAGCCACAATATTAGTCTGGTCATCTGCTACCATCCGCGCAGTTTAATTCCTCTTCGGATGGCGATATGTCCCACTCACTTAAAAAGATGACCCTCACCGGGCTCATCCTGATGATTTTTACGTCAGTCTTTGGCTTTGCCAATAGCCCGTCGGCCTTCTATCTGATGGGCTACAGCGCGACGCCGTTTTATATCGTGTCCGCTCTGTTCTTCTTTATCCCGTTTGCGCTGATGATGGCGGAGATGGGCTCGGCTTACCGGAAAGAAGAGGGCGGTATCTATTCATGGATGAACAACAGCATCGGCCCGCGTTACGCGTTTATCGGCACGTTTATGTGGTTCTCCTCCTACGTCGTCTGGATGGTCAGCACGGCGGCCAAAGTCTGGGTGCCGTTCTCCACGTTTCTTTTCGGCGCGGATAAAACGCAGGTCTGGTCTTTAGCCGGGCTGAGCTCCACGCAGGTGGTCGGTATTCTGGCAGTCTGCTGGATGGTGGTGGTCACGCTGGTGGCGTCAAAAGGCATCAACAAAATTGCCCGTATCACCGCCGTTGGCGGTATTTCCGTGATGTGCCTGAACCTGGTGCTGCTGCTGGTGAGTATCGCCATTCTGTGCCTGAACGGCGGACACTTTGCTCAGGAGGTGAACTTCGTTTCATCGCCTAATCCGGGCTATCAGTCCGGGCTGGCCATGCTCTCCTTCGTGGTGTTTGCCATTTTTGCCTACGGCGGTATTGAAGCGGTCGGTGGGCTGGTCGATAAGACCGAGAACCCGGAAAAGAACTTTGCCAAAGGGATTATTTTTGCCGCCATCGTCATCTCCATCGGCTATTCGCTGGCGATTTTCCTCTGGGGCGTCAGCACTAACTGGCAGCAGGTGTTGAGTAACGACACCACCAACCTCGGGAACATCACCTACGTGCTGATGAAAAGCCTGGGGATGACGCTGGGTAACGCCATGCACCTGACGCCGGAAGCATCGGCCACGATGGGGATCTGGTTTGCGCGCATTACCGGCCTGTCGATGTTTCTGGCCTATACCGGCGCGTTCTTCACGCTGATCTACTCGCCGCTGAAAGCCATCATCCAGGGTACGCCTAAAGCGCTGTGGCCAGCGCGCATGACGCAGCTCAACACCGCAGGCATGCCTGCCAACGCCATGTGGATGCAGTGTCTGCTGGTGTGCGTGTTCATTCTGCTGGTGTCATTTGGCGGTGATACCGCGTCTGCGTTTTATAACAAGCTGACCCTGATGGCGAACGTGTCGATGACGCTGCCGTACCTGTTCCTGACCCTGGCGTTCCCGTTCTTTAAGGCGAAGCGGGATCTTGAGCGTCCGTTTGTAATCTTCAAAACCCGTGCGGCAACGCTGCTGGCGACCACGGTGGTGGTGCTGGTGGTGGCGTTTGCCAATATCTTTACCGTTATTCAGCCCGTGGTTGAGGCGAACGACTGGAACAGCGCGCTGTGGATGGTCGGTGGGCCTGTCTTCTTCTCGCTGCTGGCGATGGGGATTTATGAGAATTACCGTCGGCGCTCAATAGCGTAAGTCGCGGAAGTGGCGTAGCGGTAAAATGCCCCTCCCGAAAGGGAGGGGCGAAAGATTACAGACTTCCCGCCGGGCGCGATCTTGCCGCCGACGTGAGCGTTTTACCCATCTTACGTCCGTCCATGCTCTCCAGACGCATCTGGAACGGTGGGAACGGCATATCAATACCATGCTCGCGGAAGCCCGCCAGAATCAGCTGGTGGATCTCATGGCGCAGCGGCATGCGGTGCCCCATTTCGGCAGCGTAAATACGCAGTTCGAAAATCTGGATCCCCTGCTGTAAATCGACCAGGAACACTTCCGGTACGGGGTTATCGAGCACCAGCGTACAGCGTTCGGCAGCGGTGTAGAGGATCTGGGTGACTTCTTCACTGTTGGCATCCGACGGCGCTGGTACCGTCAGCACCACACGCGTAACGGAGTCCGACAGGGACCAGTTGATAAACTGCTCGGTAATAAATGCCTTGTTCGGCACGATGATCTCTTTACGGTCCCAGTCGCTGATCGTGGTGGCGCGGGTGTTGATCTTCGTTACGCTCCCGGTCAGATCGCGGATCGTCACCGTATCGCCAATACGAATCGGCTTTTCAAACAGGATGATCAGGCCGGATACAAAGTTGGCGAAAATCTCCTGCATGCCAAAGCCAAGGCCAAACGTCAGCGCGGCCACCAGCCACTGCAGTTTAGACCACTCAATACCCATCATTGAGAACCCGACCATCCCGCCAAACAGCAGTATCAGGTATTTCGTAATGGTCGTAATGGCGTATCCGGTGCCGGGGGTTAAATCCAGATGCTGCAGCAGCGCCAGCTCCAGCAGTGCCGGGAAGTTACGCACCAGCTGGGTGGTGATGATCAGCACCAGAATGGCAATCAGCACCGCGCCTAAGGTGATCGGCTCCAGGCTTTCAACGCCCTGCACCGTGGACGTCACGTCCCACAGAGAGATGTTTTCCAGGAAGCCAAACGCGGAATGAATTTCCGACCACAGGAAGATCACCGACAGAAGGGCAATTAGCATCAGGAGGGAACGCACCAGGCGCAGAGACTGGGTACTGATGGCATCCAGATCCAGTTCGACCTCGTCCGCATCCATCGTGCCTTCCGTGCTGTTGACATGGGTTGGCTCTTCCTCGCCACGGGCACGCTGAGCGAGGATCTCCGCCCGGCGATGCTTGGCGCGGTCAAAGGCCAGACGGCGGCGCTGGATCAGCATCCCGCGACGGATCACGTGATACACCACCAGCAGCAGGAACCAGATCGCCACCGACGTTTCCAGTCGCGCCAGCAGCGCCTGCGAGGTTGCCAGGTAACCTACCGCCGCTGCCAGCATCGCAATCAGAGGAGCGCTCAGCAGCAGGTTCCAGAGCAGCCGGTTGAACATGTTGTCGCCGCTGCCGGATTTATCCAGATAGAGCGGTATACCCGCGCGTTTCAGGCTGAGCGTGACGATGGCCAGCGCGCCGCAGATCAGCATAAAGCAGAGGCGGCCCAGCGAGCCTGAGAACTCCCGGTCGTTGAGATTATCAAACATGATCAGCGCCATAATCAGCGGCACAATCAGCCCGATGCTCATCAGGTAGTAGCGCATGGCGCGCGCCACGCGGTTACGCGGCCAGCCAAAGTGTGCGATGAAAAGGCCGTTGGGCCGTGCAAACGTCGCGCAAATCATCACCACCCACAGCAGCGGCACCGTGGCGGTGACGCCATCGCCAATGGCGACCGCGAGCGGATAGGGCCAGGCTTCCCGCAGGCCGTAGCCAAGCGTCATCCACAGCACCGGTAGCGGAGACGCGACGAGAATCGACCAGAACACGGTGCGCAACGTCAGCCAGAAGTGATCCTGAGTGACTTTCCCCACCCGCGCGCTGGAACGTTCCAGGAAGCGGGTGAAATGTCTGCGCGAGTAAATGCTGAAGCCTACCAGGATCAACGCGCCCAGCAGCGGGAAAATCGTCTCTTTACTGGTCAGCATCATCACGCTGGCCTGTCCGAGCTGGCTGAAGGTGTCGAGCGAAATCAGGCGGCGCAGATCCTGAACGATCTCAATTGGCCACGAGAAGGTCATCGGACGCACGTCGGACGTCCAGAAGAGATAACGGTGCGTAGCCTCGTTCACCTCTTTCAGCGCGTCTTCCAGCTGGCTGTTAGAGACTTTGAGCTTAGTCAGTTCCAGAATCAGCGTATCCCCGCCCTGCAGCAGGGAGTTCAGCAGTTCGCGCTGGGTGCGCAGCTGGGCTTCCAGAATACGGTTTTGCTCGCTGGTCAGAGGTTGCCCGTCAGCCTGACGGATCTGGCGAATTTGCGGCTGCTTATTGAGAAGATCTTCAAAGTGCAGTCGCTGCACGCGCAGCTGGGCCATCTCGGTATCCAGCTGCTGCGGCTTCGGCATTTCCGGCAGGCGCGCGACCTGGGCGCGTAACGCTTCGCCCAGCAGGTTTGATGACCCGAGCCACTGGGACTGCTCGCGCAGGGTGTTGAGCGCCTGGCGCACCTGCAGGGTTTGATTCGTCGCCTGGCGCTGCTGGGAGGCAACCAGATCCATACGCTGCGCCTGCTGATTCAGGGCGGCTGAAAGCTCACGGTTGACCTTGAACTGATCGACGATACCTTCTGGCAGATTGGCGCTGTTTTCCGCCAGCAGCTCGGTGCTTTCAAGCGCTCGCTCGGCTTCGCGCTGGCGCTGGCTGTTAAGCAAATTACGCAGGGCCTGAAGGTACGCATCCAGCTGCTCGCTCTGCTTCTGAGCGAGTTCAGAGCGCATCCGCGCCAGCTCCTGGCGGTTGTTGGCGGAAAGTTGCGCCAGCTCCAGCTCATCCACAAGGGCTTTCAGACGAGCAGATTCGGCCTGCAGACCCACATTTTGCGCCTGAGCCTGCGGCGTGTTGCCGCTTTGCGTACCCACGCGGCGTTCCACTTCGTTAAGCTGGCGGCGGGCGTCGGTTTGCTGCTGCGGAAGCTGGCTGAGGGAGTCGGCAATTTCACGCGCCCGCTCCTGCTCCTGCTGAGCCAGGCGGCTCTTTTCCAGAAGCTGGCTGCTGACCTGCAGGATTTCCTGATTTAGGGCGTCGGTGGTCATGCCTTCCGGCACGTCACGCGGCTCATCGCGCAGATTAGCGAGCTGCGCGCGCAGCGTTTGCGAGAGTTTAGGGAAGTTGTCGATAACCTGCTGATACTGCTGAGCGCGCTCAAGAGAGCCTTTCCGCTCCTCAAGCGCGTTCAGTGCGGACTGGAGCGACTCAACGGTCTCTGGCTGAGCGGGTTTGGCCGCTTTCGCCTGCTCCAGCTCCTGGGTTATCTGTTTGGCGTCGGGGGCTGTCGCTGCGTACGCCCCCATGCTGAGGCACCAGGCCATCAGTAAAACGATAATCGGGCGCACGTCAGCGTTCCTTCTGTTGTTAGCCTTCGTCTTTTTTGTCGTCAACCAGCGGGCTGGCGTCGTGCTCGGCGTCAATCTCTTCTTGCGGCAGCGGAGCAGGCTCTGCGTCCGGCGTCACGAAGGTTTCGGTAGAGACCGCCAGCGGCTGGCCAAGCTTAGTCACCGACAGGCTTTCGAGCTGTTCAGCCAGCTTCACTTTGCCCGGCGCAAACAGGTTGATGACGGTAGAGCCCAGCTTGAAGCGACCCATCTCCTGGCCTTTCAGCAGGGCGACAGAGCCTTCCTCTTCACCGGCAGGCCACGTCCAGCGCTTGATCACGCCTTCACGCGGCGGAGTGATGGTGCCAGCCCAGACGGTTTCGATGCTGCCGACAATGGTCGCGCCTACCAGAATCTGCGCCATAGGGCCGAATTCAGTATCGAACAGGCAGATGACGCGTTCGTTACGGGCAAACAGGTTCGGTACGTTTTGCGCGGTCAGGTGGTTCACGGAGAACAGATCGCCCGGCACGTAGATCATCTCACGCAGAATACCGTTACACGGCATGTGCACGCGGTGGTAGTCGCGCGGTGACAGATAGGTGGTGGCAAAGGTGCCGTTGCGGAACAGGTCCGCCATCAGGTAGTTGCCCGCCAGCAGCGCTTCCAGACTGTAGTTGTGGCCTTTCGCTTGCAGGATTTTGTCGTCTTCGATGTTACCCAACTGGCTGATCACGCCGTCTGCTGGCATCACCAGGACGTTAGGATCGGTGTTCAGCGGGCGCACTTCGTCGCGCAGCGGGCGCACGAAAAACTCGTTGAACGTGCGGTAGCTGGCGGTGTCCGGCTTCTGCGCTTCTTTCATGTCGACCTTGTAATACTTCACGAAAAGGTCGATGACCAGTTTGGTCAGCCAGCCCGCGCGTTTGCTTGCGCCCCAGCCCGCCAGGCGAGTGAGCCACAGTTTTGGCAGAATGTATTGAAGCGAAAGTTTAAATGCGTTTAACAAGGTAGCCTCCAGGCCATTGTTTTGCCGTTCCTGATCCGGCGGTAAGCCGCCGGAACCTGAAAAAAGGGGACGATTTTAGCGATGCTTAGCTTAGTTGTCAGTTATCAGAATCAGAAAAGTTTTTACGCGTTTTTACCTGATCCATGCTCTCAAGAATGCGGTGGTAATTCTCGAAGCGGGTTTCCGCAATCTCACCTTTCTCCACCGCTTCGCGGATAGCGCAGCCTGGATCGTTATCGTGTTTACAGTCGCGGTATTTGCAAGCGCCTAAATAATCATGGAATTCGACAAATCCATTAAAGATTTGTTCCGGCTCAAGGTGCCATAACCCGAATTCACGCACGCCCGGGGAGTCGATGACATCGCCGCCGTGCGGGAAGTGATACAGGCGTGATGCGGTGGTGGTGTGCTGGCCCAGACCCGAGACATCAGACACATCGTTGGTGAGGATCTCCTGCTGGAGGCCGAGCAGATTGTTCAGCAGGCTCGATTTGCCCACGCCGGACTGGCCCGCAAAAATGCTGATGCGATCGGTAAGCGCCTCTTCCAGCGGTTTCAGGCCATCTTTGGTGTAGCTGGAGACCATCAGGACGCGATAGCCAATCTTGCGATAGATATCCATCTGCTCATTAACGAAAGCCATGCCTTCGTCATCCAGCAGATCGATTTTGTTCAGCACAATAATCGGTTCAACCTGCAGCGTTTCGCAGGCGACGAGATATCGGTCGATAATATTGAGCGAAAGTTCGGGCAAAATCGCCGATACGATAACAATCTGGTTAATGTTGGCGGCAATCGGCTTCACCCCGTCGTAAAAATCGGGACGTGTTAATACGGACGTACGCTCATGGACCGCTTCAACGATACCTTTTACCGTAACGCCCTCTGCCGCCTCTTTACCCGGTCGCCAGACGACGCGGTCGCCGGTGACCAGAGAACGAATGGTTCGGCGGATGTTGCAGCGGTGGATTTCGCCATCGGCGGATTCCACGTCGGCGTGCATACCGAAACGGCTGATGACTACGCCTTCCGTTGGTTCGCCAAACAGGTTGTCGTCGTAATCGACCTTCTCCGAAGTGGTTTTAAGACGGCGCTGGTGATTGGCATTTACGCGGCGCTGCTGCCCTTTGGAGAGTTTATTTTTACTCAATCGCACTGGCTCCTGGTCGCCCGTAGGGGGCAAAACCTCTATGATACACTCTAATTAATACTAGTTAACCTGCTACTGCCGGTTATGCGAGAAGGGTGGAAAATAACATGAGCGCGGATGAAAACAACCTGATTTGGATCGATCTCGAAATGACCGGGCTGGATCCTGAGCGCGATCGCATTATTGAGATTGCAACCCTGGTGACCGATGCCAACCTGAATATCCTGGCCGAAGGGCCAACGATTGCGGTGCATCAGTCAGACGACCAGCTAGCGCTGATGGATGAGTGGAACGTGCGTACCCATACCGGCAGCGGCCTTGTCGAGCGCGTGAAGGCCAGCACGTTGGGTGACCGTGAGGCGGAACTGGCGACGCTTGAATTTCTGAAGCAGTGGGTACCGGCGGGCAAATCGCCGATCTGCGGGAACAGCATCGGTCAGGATCGCCGTTTCCTGTTTAAGTACATGCCGGAGCTGGAGTCCTACTTTCATTACCGCTATCTGGATGTGAGCACCCTGAAAGAGTTGGCGCGTCGCTGGAAACCTGAAATTCTGGACGGCTTTAAAAAACAGGGTACGCACCAGGCGATGGACGATATCCGCGAGTCCGTGGCGGAACTCGCGTACTACCGCGAAAACTTTATTAAGCTGTGATTTTGAGATCCGGCGCCTTGCGTGGCCGGGTTTTTGTCGCTAAATTGTTCAGCTTGCCGATTAAATAAGCATTTGAACTGAATTTCGAAAAAATCACTTTAAGGGGGGTTGCAGCTAAAAGGATTTCTCGTATAATGCGCCTCCCGTAACGACAGAGAATTACACGTTACGACAGCAACAAAAGCAGTACAGATTTGCGGGAATAGCTCAGTTGGTAGAGCACGACCTTGCCAAGGTCGGGGTCGCGAGTTCGAGTCTCGTTTCCCGCTCCAAAATTTGAAAGTGCTTCCACAGCACAGACTGCCCAAGCGGGAATAGCTCAGTTGGTAGAGCACGACCTTGCCAAGGTCGGGGTCGCGAGTTCGAGTCTCGTTTCCCGCTCCAAAATTTGAAAGTGCTTCTAAAGCACGGACCACCAAATCGTGGGATTTCGAGTTGCAACAAGGCGGCAACTGAACGAATCCTTAGGAGCTTGCTTAAGTAAGTGACTAAGGTGAGTGAAGGCGGCCAACGCAGTGGCAGCTTGAAAGACACAGATTAAGCGGGAATAGCTCAGTTGGTAGAGCACGACCTTGCCAAGGTCGGGGTCGCGAGTTCGAGTCTCGTTTCCCGCTCCAAATTCTTCTTCATCTCTAAAATATCCACAGCGAAAAGACGCGCTGGGGACGTTTTCTATTGCATCTGAAATACTGTTGTAAACAGAGTTATCCACAGAATTCGCGCTTTGCCCAAACTGTACAGAAAGTTAGCAGGGTGAATAATATCTTCACAAGCTACTGTATTATTTGGATAAATTTTCATTTCAAAATGTTATCGAGATCACTTGACCTCTTATCAAGCCCAGATGGCGCTTGAGTTTTTATTTTTATTCACAGGCTGTGAATATATCACGCATCCCGCGTAAGCCCTTTTTCGATCACCCTAACCAGCCGCTGTTTCTTTGGAAGCTGCACCTCGACCACGCAGGCATTTCGCTTCTCGATTTGCTGCGCAATCGCCCATTCTATGTGTTCATCAAGAAGTGGGTGCTCACCTCTACGGCTTTCGAGCGCCTGAATATTCGCTTCATCCCACGGGGCATTGCCCAGCGCGACGGCCACGTTTCGCAGCCAGCGCAGATGGCCGATACGCCGAATGGCGGAACCTTCCGTCACCTTCAGGAACCAGGCCTCGGTCCAGGCGAATAGCTCGATCAACGGCGGGGCATGTAGCGCCTTGCGCGGACTGAAGTCTTCCTCGTCCGTCAGCTGTGAATAGCGGTTCCACGGGCAGATCAGCTGGCAGTCGTCGCAGCCGTAGATGCGGTTGCCGATAAGCGGTCGAAACTCTTCCGGGATCGCCCCTTCGAGCTCGATGGTGAGATAGGAAATACAGCGGCGCGCATCGACGGTGTACGGCTCAACGATGGCGCCCGTCGGGCAGATAGTCATGCAGGCCACGCAGCGCCCACAGCCTTCCTCCACCGGGCCATCTACTGGCAGGGGTAAATCAATCAGCAGTTCACCGAGGAAGAAGAACGATCCGGCGTCGCGGCTAAGGATAAGTGAGTGCTTACCTGTCCAGCCAAGCCCGGCTTTTTCGGCGATCGGGCGCTCAAGAATAGGCGCGGAATCGACAAAGGGTCTAAAATTCAGCGAAACACAGTGCTGCTGAATAGTTTCTCCAAGTTTTTTTAGGCGGTTACGCAGAAGCTTATGGTAATCACGTCCCAGGGCGTACCTGCTGACGTAACCCAGGGAGGGATTTTTTAGCGTGCGCGCAAAGGCCGCGTTGGCTGGCAGGTAGTTCATGCGCACGCTGATGACGCGAAGCGTACCCGGTAAAAGCTCATGTGGACGGGCGCGCATCATGCCGTGACGCGCCATCCACTCCATTTCGCCGTGGTATTGTTTGTCCAGCCAGGCCTGCAGTTTTGGCTCGCTGGCAGAGAGGTCGGTATCGGTAATGCCTACCTTCTGGAAGCCAAGCTCAGCACCCCACTGTTTTATTTTTTGCGCTAATTCATTGAGATCGAGGGGCTGTGACATGACGGACCATACGGTGAAGAAAAACCCCGCAAGTATACCACATTCCATCTGGCATGCGGATGACCTCCGGCGCGCCGAAAAAGAGGCCGCAGACAGCCTCGGCATTACCCTTTATGAACTGATGCAGCGAGCGGGAGAGGCGGCGTTTAACGTTGCCCGCAGCGCGTACCCGCAATCCACTCACTGGCTGATTTTGTGCGGTTACGGCAATAACGGCGGCGACGGCTACGTTGTTGCGCGTCTCGCGGTTGCGGCCGGTCTGCGCGTTACTCTGCTGGCGCTGGAGAGCGATAAGCCTCTGCCGGAGGAAGCCGATGGGGCGCGGAAGGCATGGCTGAACGCAGGCGGCGTGATTCATGCCCCTGATATCGTCTGGCCGGAAGATGTTGATCTGATTGTTGATGGTCTGCTGGGGACCGGGCTACGCAGCGCGCCTCGCGAGAACATCGCCGCGCTTATTAAACACGCTAACGGGCACTCCGCGCCGGTAGTCGCGCTGGATATTCCGTCTGGCCTGATCGCGCAGACCGGCGCGACGCCTGGCGCCGTTATTCAGGCTGCGCACACCGTGACCTTTATCGCCCTGAAGCCGGGCTTGTTAACCGGAAAAGCGCGGGATGTGGTCGGCGTATTGCACCATAACGCGCTGGGGCTGGAGAGCTGGCTCGTTGGGCAGGAAACGCGCCTGTCGCGCTTTGATTCCTCGCAGCTAAAAGAGTGGCTTCCGCCGCGCCGCCCAACCTCCCATAAGGGCGACCACGGCAGGCTGGTAATTATTGGTGGCGATCGCGGTACGGCAGGAGCGGTTCGCATGACCGGTGAGGCGGCACTGCGCAGCGGTGCCGGATTAGTGCGAGTCCTCACTCGCATTGAAAATATTGCGCCAATCATCACGGCCCGGCCGGAGCTGATGGTCCATGAGCTTACGCCCCAGGCGCTGGAAGAAAGCCTCGAATGGGCGGATGTGGTGGTTATTGGTCCCGGGCTTGGGCAACAGGCATGGGGTAAACAGGCTCTGCAAAAAGTCGAGAATTTTCGTAAACCGATGCTGTGGGATGCCGACGCGCTTAACCTTCTGGCAATAAATCCGGATAAGCGTCACAATCGCATTCTGACGCCACACCCCGGCGAAGCCGCGCGCCTGCTTAACTGCAGCGTGGCAGAAATTGAAAGCGATCGCTTACTTTCTGCTCAGCGTCTGGTAAAACGTTACGGAGGTGTTGCCGTTTTGAAAGGGGCAGGAACCGTTGTCGCCAGTGACGAGACGCAGGGCATTATTGATGCCGGAAATGCGGGCATGGCGAGCGGCGGTATGGGCGATGTGCTTTCAGGCATCATCGGCGCATTGCTTGGACAGAAACTTCCCCTTTATGATGCAGCCTGTGCGGGCTGCGTGGCCCACGGCGCGGCGGCTGACAGGCTTGCTGCACGAGAGGGTACGCGCGGTATGCTGGCCACCGATCTCTTTTGCACGCTGCGGCGTGTTGTTAACCCGGATGTGATTGACGTAGAAAATGACTAATCGAGCGATTCCTTTACCTGATGAACAAGCCACTTTAGATCTCGGCAAGCGCGTGGCGCAGGCCTGTCAGGGGGCAACCGTCATTTATCTGTATGGTGATTTAGGTGCGGGTAAAACCACCTTCAGCCGGGGTTTTTTGCAGGCGTTAGGACACAACGGGAACGTGAAAAGCCCCACCTATACGCTGGTTGAGCCGTACACCCTCGACAATCTAATGGTGTACCACTTTGATTTATACCGCCTTGCGGATCCTGAGGAGCTGGAATTTATGGGGATCCGTGATTATTTTGCCAACGACGCCATCTGCCTGGTGGAGTGGCCGCAACAAGGTGCGGGTGTGCTGCCTGACCCGGATGTCGAAATTCACTTAGATTACCAGGCTCAAGGGCGTGAGGCTCGCATCAGTGCGGTTTCCTCATCAGGGTGTTCCTTACTAGCGCGTCTCGCTGGTTAAGAGTAGGGATGACGGGATGATTAGTCGCGTTAAAGGTTGGGTGTTGGCTGCGACGGTGCTGCTGTGCGCGCAGGCCGGGGCGGCAAGCCTATCGGATATTCAGGTGTCAAACGGCGAAAGCCAGGCCCGGATCACGTTCAGCTTTATGGGTGACCCTGAATACGCGTTTTCACAGCCAGACAGCCACAGCGTGGCGCTGGATATTAAACAGACTGGCGTGATCCAGGGGTTACCGCTGCGTTTTAGCGGTAATAACCTGGTGAAAAGTATCCGCTCGGGTACCCCTCAGGACAGCCAGTCATTGCGCCTGGTGGTCGATCTGACCGAAAAGGGCAAAACGAAGGCGGTGAAGCAGCAAAACGGGGCGAACTATACGGTGGTCTTCACCATCAATGCCGACGTTCCGCCGCCGCCTCCACCGGTTGTCGCGAAACGCGTGGAAGAGCCTGTGTATACGCCGCGCCCATCGGAACCTGCGCGTAATCCGTTTAAATCGCAGAACGATCGCATCACCGCGGCGACCAGCAGCAACACGGTAACGCGTCCGGCGGCCAGCGCACGGCGCGCGGTCAGCGGTGACAAAGTGATTATTGCCATTGATGCCGGACACGGTGGACAGGATCCTGGTGCGATTGGCCCGGGCGGCACGCGAGAGAAAAATGTCACTATTGCGGTGGCCCGCAAGCTGCGGACGCTGTTAAACGATGACCCGATGTTTAAAGGCGTACTGACCCGCGACGGCGACTATTTTATCTCTGTGATGGGCCGCTCAGACGTGGCGCGTAAGCAAAACGCCAATTTCCTGGTCTCCATTCACGCGGATGCCGCACCGAACCGTAACGCGACGGGGGCCTCGGTATGGGTTCTGTCGAACCGCCGGGCGAACAGCGAAATGGCCAACTGGCTGGAAGAGCATGAGAAACAGTCTGAACTGTTAGGCGGCGCGGGTGACGTGCTGGCAAACAGCCAGTCTGACCCGTACCTCAGCCAGGCTGTGCTGGATTTACAGTTCGGTCATTCTCAGCGCGTCGGGTATGATGTCGCCACTAACGTATTGAATCAGCTGCAGGGCATCGGGGCATTGCACAAGCGTCGCCCGGAACATGCGAGCCTGGGCGTTCTGCGTTCGCCGGATATTCCGTCAATTCTGGTAGAGACCGGCTTTATCAGCAATAACAGTGAAGAGCGCCTGCTGGGTAGCGACAGCTACCAGCAGCAAATTGCCGAAGCGATTTATAACGGTTTACGTAACTATTTTGAGGCGCATCCTCTGCAGTCCGCGCCGCAGGGCGGAGCAGCCCAGACGGCCAGCGCCGCGCAGCCGGGCGAGTTGACCGCCACAAATTAAGGAGAATTCATGCCGATTCAGGTTCTGCCGCCGCAGCTCGCGAACCAAATCGCCGCCGGTGAGGTGGTGGAACGCCCTGCGTCGGTGGTGAAGGAGCTGGTTGAAAACAGCCTCGATGCGGGCGCCACCCGCATTGATATTGATATCGAACGCGGCGGCGCAAAGCTCATCCGCATTCGCGACAACGGCTGCGGCATCAAAAAAGAGGAGCTGGCGCTGGCGCTGGCGCGTCATGCCACCAGTAAAATTGCCTCTCTGGATGACCTGGAAGCGATTATCAGCCTCGGTTTTCGCGGCGAAGCGCTGGCCAGTATCAGCTCGGTTTCCCGTTTAACGCTGACCTCCCGCACCGCTGAACAGCAGGAAGCCTGGCAGGCCTACGCTGAAGGGCGGGATATGGACGTGACGGTCAAGCCCGCGGCGCACCCTGTCGGTACCACGCTGGAAGTTCTGGACCTGTTCTACAATACTCCCGCTCGCCGCAAGTTTATGCGTACCGAAAAAACCGAGTTCGGCCATATCGACGAGATCATCCGCCGAATTGCGCTCGCCCGTTTTGACGTCACCATCAACCTCAGCCATAACGGCAAGGTGATGCGCCAGTACCGCGCGGTGGCTGAAGGTGGGCAGAAAGAGCGACGTTTAGGGGCTATCTGCGGGACGCCGTTCCTGGAGCAGGCGCTGGCTATCGAGTGGCAGCACGGCGATCTGGCTTTACGTGGCTGGGTGGCCGATCCAAACGCCAGCAGCGCGGCGTTCTCTGAAATTCAGTATTGCTACGTGAACGGCCGCATGATGCGCGACCGCCTCATTAACCACGCCATTCGCCAGGCCTGTGAAGACAAGCTCGGGGCCGATCAGCAACCGGCCTTTGTGCTTTATCTGGAGATCGACCCGCATCAGGTGGATGTCAACGTCCATCCTGCCAAGCATGAGGTGCGTTTCCATCAGTCGCGCCTGGTGCATGATTTTATCTACCAGGGCGTGCTGAGCGTGCTGCAACAGCAGCTTGAACCCACGCTGCCGCTGGAAAAAGAAGACTCCGCTCCGCGCCCCATTCCGGAAAACCGTGTCGCTGCGGGCCGCAACCATTTTGCGGAGCCAGCCGTCGCGCGTGAACCGGACGCCCCGCGTTTCTCCTCTGCGGGAGCTGCGCCGCGTCCGACGGGCGCGAACTACCCGAACGCTCAGCCCGGCTATCAAAAGCAGCAGGGAGCGCTGTACCGTAAACTGCTGGAAACGCCCGCAGTCGAGCGCAAAGAGCACGTTTCGGTGGCGACACCTTCTCTTGAAGGCCATAGCCAGAGTTTTGGCCGGGTGCTGACGATTATCGCACCGGATATGGCCCTGCTTGAGCGCGACGGCAAACTGCTGCTTCTGGCGCTGCCGGTTGCCGAACGCTGGCTCAAGCAGGCGCAGCTGACACCGGGGGAAAATGCGGCCTGTGCGCAGCCGCTATTGATCCCGGTGCGCCTGAAAATATCCGCTGAAGAAACAAGGGTATTGCAGCGTGCAGAGGCCCAGCTGGCGCAAATGGGCATTGAAATTGTGCTCGAACCACAACATGTGACAATTCGCGCAGTGCCTTTACCCTTACGCCAACAAAATTTACAAAACTTGATTCCTGAACTGATAGGCTACCTGGCGCAGCAAACATCGTTTGAGGCTGCCAACACCGCGCAGTGGATCGCCCGCCATCTGGCCAGCGAACATTCACCGTGGAGTATGGCGCAGGCGATTAGCGTGCTGGCGGAGGTGGAACGCCTCTGCCCACAGCTGGTGAAAGCGCCGCCGGGTGGGTTATTACAACCTGTTGATTTAAAAACGGCGATGATCGCCCTGAAACATGACTGACGTAAGTAAGGCGAGCCTGCCAAAGGCAATTTTTTTAATGGGCCCAACGGCCTCCGGTAAAACGGCGTTAGCCATTGAGCTACGTAAAGTTTTGCCTGTAGAGTTGATTAGCGTCGACTCCGCCCTCATCTACCGAGGGATGGACATCGGCACGGCGAAGCCCGGCGCAGACGAACTGCGTGCGGCACCGCACCGTTTGCTGGACATTCTCGACCCGGCAGAGGCTTACTCCGCAGCGGATTTCCGCCGGGATGCCTTAGCTGAGATGGCCGAGATCACCGCCGCGGGGCGTATACCGCTGTTGGTTGGCGGAACCATGCTTTACTTCAAGGCGCTGCTCGAAGGATTGTCACCATTACCTTCCGCGGACCCTGAAGTGAGAGCAAAGATTGAGCAGCAGGCGGCAGAGCAGGGTTGGGACGTATTGCACATGCAGCTGGCGGAGGTTGACCCGGTTGCGGCAGCGCGGATCCATCCAAATGATCCGCAAAGGCTTTCCCGGGCACTGGAAGTTTTTTTCATTTCGGGTAAAACTTTAACGGAACTGACGCAAACGTCAGGAGACGCTCTGCCGTATCAGGTGCATCAGTTCGCCATCGCCCCGGCGAGCCGTGAACTGCTCCATCAACGAATTGAGCAGCGTTTTCATCAGATGTTGGCTTCAGATTTTGAAGCAGAAGTGCGGGCGCTATTTGCCCGTGGAGATTTGCATACGGATATGCCTTCCGTTCGTTGTGTGGGATACCGCCAGATGTGGTCGTATCTTGAAGGTGAGATTTCATACGATGAAATGGTTTATCGAGGTGTTTGCGCCACGAGACAGTTAGCGAAGCGCCAGATCACCTGGCTGCGCGGTTGGGAGGGAGTTCACTGGTTAGACAGTGAAAAACCGCAACAGGCGTTAAACGAGGTGATTGAGGTTGTTGGTGATATCGCCCACTGAATGTGTACAATTGAGACGTATCGTGCGCAATTTTTCAGAATCGCAAGGTTCTAAGTACAAAACAAGCATATAAGGAAAAGATAGAATGGCTAAGGGGCAATCTTTACAAGATCCGTTCCTGAACGCATTGCGTCGGGAACGTGTTCCAGTTTCTATTTATTTGGTGAATGGTATTAAGCTGCAAGGTCAGATTGAGTCTTTCGATCAGTTCGTGATCCTGTTGAAAAACACGGTCAGCCAGATGGTCTACAAGCACGCTATCTCTACTGTTGTTCCGTCCCGTCCGGTCTCTCATCACAGCAATAACGCTGGCGGCGGCACAGGCAGTAACTACCATCATGGCAGCAACGCGCAGGGTTCTTCAACGCCAGCGCAGGACAGCGACGAGACCGAATAAGGTTTTAGCTGTTATCCACACGGGGAGCCAGGGATCCTGCGTTCCCCGCTGATCTTTTTAGAGAGGTTTACGCTTGTTTGACCGTTATGATGCCGGTGAGCAGGCGGTGCTGGTACACATCTATTTTTCGCAAGACAAAGATATGGAAGACCTCCAGGAGTTTGAATCTCTGGTCTCTTCCGCCGGTGTCGAAGCAATGCAGGTGATTACCGGTAGCCGTAAAGCGCCGCACCCAAAGTATTTTGTTGGTGAAGGTAAAGCAGTAGAAATTGCGGATGCCGTAAAAGCAACCGGCGCGTCAGTCGTGTTGTTTGATCATGCGCTGTCTCCAGCCCAGGAGCGCAACCTGGAAGCTCTCTGCGAATGCCGTGTTATCGATCGCACGGGATTGATTTTAGATATTTTTGCTCAGCGTGCCCGAACCCACGAGGGGAAACTGCAGGTTGAGCTGGCGCAGTTGCGCCATCTGGCGACGCGTCTGGTGCGTGGCTGGACCCACCTTGAAAGACAAAAAGGCGGGATTGGTTTGCGCGGTCCGGGTGAAACCCAGCTCGAAACCGACCGCCGTTTGCTGCGTGGCCGTATTACCCAGATCCTCTCTCGTCTGGAACGTGTAGAGAAACAGCGTGAACAGGGGCGTCGGGCGCGAACCAAAGCCGACATTCCAACGGTGTCGCTGGTGGGCTATACCAACGCCGGTAAATCCACCCTGTTTAACCAGATAACCGAGGCCCAGGTGTATGCCGCAGACCAGCTGTTTGCGACCCTGGACCCGACGCTGCGCCGTATTGACGTTGCAGACGTGGGTGAAACAGTGCTGGCGGATACCGTAGGGTTTATCCGCCATCTGCCGCACGATCTGGTAGCGGCGTTTAAGGCGACGTTGCAGGAGACGCGTCAGGCGACCCTGCTGCTGCACGTGATTGATGCGGCTGACGTACGCGTGCAGGAGAACATCGACGCGGTGAACGTGGTGCTGGAAGAAATAGACGCCCACGAAATTCCCACGCTGTTGGTGATGAATAAGATCGATATGCTGGAAGATTTCGAACCGCGTATCGACCGTGATGAAGAGAACAAACCGATACGGGTCTGGCTTTCTGCTCAGGCCGGTGTTGGTGTGCCACTGCTTTTCCAGGCTTTGACAGAACGTCTTTCCGGTGAGGTAGCTCAGCACACGCTGCGACTGCCGCCACAGGAAGGCAGGCTGCGCAGCCGGTTTTATCAGCTTCAGGCGATAGAAAAAGAGTGGATGGAGGATGACGGCAGCGTGGGGATGCAGGTGCGTATGCCGATCGTTGACTGGCGTCGCCTCTGTAAACAAGAACCTGCGCTGGCGGACTATATCGTCTGATCAGAAAGGGGAAGCCTGAAAAATTCGCCCTTGCATAACAAATATGGAGCATATACATGGCGTGGAATCAGCCCGGTAATAACGGACAAGACCGCGACCCGTGGGGAAGCAGCAATAATCAAGGCGGCAACTCTGGGGGAAATGGCAACAAAGGTGGTCGCGAGCAGGGGCCGCCGGATCTGGATGATATCTTCCGCAAGCTGAGCAAAAAGCTTGGTGGTCTTGGCGGAGGAAAAGGTTCTGGTTCGGGTGGCAGTTCCAGCCAGGGACCGCGCCCGCAATTAGGTGGCCGCCTGGTGGGCATCGTTGCTGCCGGGCTGGTGATCGTCTGGGCAGCCAGCGGGTTCTACACCATTAAAGAAGCAGAACGCGGCGTGGTCACCCGTTTCGGTAAGTTCAGCCATCTGGTTGAGCCGGGCCTGAACTGGAAACCGACCTTCATTGACGACGTCACTGCTGTCAACGTGGAGTCCGTCCGTGAACTGGCGGCTTCCGGCGTGATGCTGACGTCTGACGAGAACGTGGTGCGCGTTGAAATGAACGTGCAGTACCGCGTGACCGATCCAGAACGTTATCTGTTTAGCGTGACCAGCGCGGATGACAGCCTGCGTCAGGCGACCGACAGCGCCCTGCGTGGTGTGATCGGCAAATACACTATGGACCGCATTCTGACCGAGGGTCGTACCGTTATTCGTAGCGATACCCAGCGCGAGCTGGAAGAGACCATTCGTCCGTACAACATGGGTATCACCCTGCTGGACGTCAACTTCCAGGCTGCGCGTCCGCCGGAAGAGGTAAAAGCCGCGTTTGATGATGCGATTGCTGCCCGTGAAAACGAACAGCAGTACATCCGTGAAGCAGAAGCGTACACCAACGAAGTGCAGCCGCGTGCTAACGGTCAGGCGCAGCGTATTCTTGAAGAGGCGCGTGCGTATAAGACCCAGACCATCCTGGAAGCTCAGGGTGAAGTGGCTCGCTTCGCGCGCATCCTGCCGGAATACAAAGCCGCACCGGAAATTACCCGCGAGCGTCTGTATATCGAGACCATGGAAAAAGTGCTGAGCCACACCCGCAAAGTGTTGGTTAACGACAGCAAAGGTGGAAACCTGATGGTTCTGCCGCTGGATCAGATGCTGAAAGGCGGTTCTGCACCGGCAGCGAAAGACACCAGCGGAGCGAACAACCTGCTGCGTCTGCCGCCAGCCTCATCAGGCAGCTCCAGCGCGAACACAACGCCTTCTTCGAACGATGGTGACATTATGGACCAACGCCGTGCTAACGCACAGCGTAACGACTACCAGCGTCAGGGGGAATAAGGATGCGTAAGTCAGTTATTGCGATCGTCGTCATCGTACTGGTCGTGCTGTATACCTCGATCTTTGTGGTGAAAGAGGGCGAGCGTGGGATCAAATTCCAGTTCAGCAGCGTCGTGCGTGACAGTGACAAACGTCCGGTCATTTATGAGCCGGGCCTGCACTTCAAGGTGCCGTTTATTCAGTCAGTGAAAACGCTGGATGCGCGTATCCAGACCATGGATAACCAGGCTGACCGTTTCGTGACCAAAGAGAAGAAAGACCTGATCGTTGATTCTTATATCAAATGGCGCATCAGCGATTTCAGCCGCTACTTCCTGGCAACGGGCGGCGGTGACGTTTCTCAGGCGGAAGTGCTGCTGAAACGTAAGTTCTCTGACCGTCTGCGCTCCGAGATTGGTCGTCTGGATGTGAAAGACATCGTGACCGACTCCCGCGGTCGTCTGACCCTGGAAGTGCGCGATGCGCTGAACTCCGGTACAGCGGGCACCGAAGACGAAGTGGAAACGCCAGCAGCGGATGACGCGATTGCTAAAGCCGCTGAACGCGTTCAGGCTGAAACCAACGGTAAAGTGCCGGTGATCAACCCGAACAGTATGGCAGCGCTGGGTATCGAAGTGGTTGACGTGCGTATCAAGCAGATCAACCTGCCAGCTGAAGTGTCCGAGGCGATCTACAACCGTATGCGCGCCGAGCGTGAAGCGGTAGCCCGTCGTCACCGTTCACAGGGTCAGGAAGAAGCTGAAAAACTGCGTGCGGCAGCGGACTATGAAGTGACCAAGACGCTGGCGGAATCTGAGCGTCAGGGCCGTATCCTGCGCGGTGAAGGCGATGCGGAAGCCGCGAAGCTGTTCGCCGATGCCTTCAGCCAGGATCCAGACTTCTACGCCTTTATCCGTAGCCTGCGCGCTTACGAGAACAGCTTTAAGAGCAACCAGGACGTGATGGTGCTCAGCCCGGACAGCGATTTCTTCCGTTATATGAAGACGCCGACCAACGCAACGCGATAAACTCAGGCTCGTTTGAGTATTCAAACCACCGCTCCCAACGGAGCGGTGGTTTTCTTTTATAAGGATGAAAAATGAATTCAACGATCTGGCTCGCGCTGGCCCTGGTTCTGGTGCTGGAAGGCCTCGGCCCGATGCTCTATCCGCGCGCATGGCGTCGTATGATCGCGACCATGAGCCAGCTGCCGGACAATATTTTGCGTCGTTTCGGCGGTGGACTTGTGGTTGCCGGTATCGTTATCTACTACATGTTGAGGAAAACGATTGGCTGATCAAAAACTAGCCGCAATTGGCATATTTTAGGGTCAAAAAGTGCTGTATATCTGAAAAAGCGATGGTAGAATCCATTTTTAAGCAAACGGTGATTTTGAAAAAAATGGGTAACAACGTCGTCGTACTGGGCACCCAATGGGGTGACGAAGGTAAAGGGAAGATTGTTGATCTTCTGACTGAACGGGCTAAATATGTTGTACGCTACCAGGGCGGTCACAACGCAGGCCATACTCTCGTAATCAACGGTGAAAAAACCGTCCTCCATCTTATTCCATCAGGCATTCTTCGCGATAACGTCACCAGCATCATCGGTAACGGCGTTGTGCTGTCTCCTGCTGCGCTGATGAAAGAGATGAAAGGTCTGGAAGACCGTGGTATCCCTGTTCGTGAGCGTCTGCTGCTCTCCGAAGCCTGCCCGCTGATCCTGGACTATCACGTGGCGCTGGACGTGGCGCGTGAAAAAGCGCGTGGCGCGAAAGCGATCGGCACCACCGGTCGTGGCATCGGCCCGGCATATGAAGATAAAGTTGCACGTCGCGGTCTGCGCGTCGGTGACCTCTTCGACAAAGCGACCTTCGCTGAAAAACTGAAAGAAGTGATGGAATATCACAACTTCCAGCTGGTGAATTTCTACAAAGCTGACGCTGTTGACTACCAGAAAGTGCTGGATGACGTCATGGCGATTGCAGACATTCTGACCGGTATGGTTGTTGATGTGTCCGATCTGCTGGACCAGGCGCGCAAGCGTGGCGATTTCGTCATGTTCGAAGGTGCGCAGGGTACGCTGCTGGACATCGACCACGGTACCTATCCGTACGTAACCTCCTCGAACACCACCGCGGGTGGCGTGGCGACCGGCTCCGGCCTGGGTCCACGTTATGTGGATTACGTTCTGGGTATCATCAAGGCGTACTCCACTCGCGTGGGTGCGGGTCCATTCCCGACCGAACTGTTTGATGAAACCGGCGAGTTCCTGTGCAAGCAGGGTAACGAGTTTGGCGCGACCACCGGTCGTCGTCGTCGTACCGGCTGGCTGGACGCGGTTGCAGTGCGTCGCGCAGTGCAGATCAACTCCCTGTCTGGCTTCTGCCTGACCAAGCTGGACGTGCTGGACGGCCTGAAAGAAGTGAAAATCTGCGTAGGCTACCGCATGCCGGATGGCCGCGAAGTGACCACCACTCCGCTGGCCGCTGACGACTGGGAAGGCATCGAGCCAATCTACGAAACCATGCCGGGCTGGTCTGAGACCACCTTCGGTGTGAAAGAGCGTAGCGGCCTGCCGCAGGCGGCGCTGGATTACATCAAGCGCATTGAAGAACTGACCGAAGTGCCGATCGATATTATTTCTACCGGCCCGGATCGTACTGAAACGATGATCCTGCGCGACCCGTTCGACGCATAATCTTCGTGACTGCTGGCCTGCGGGGAGACCCGCAGGCCGGATAAGCGTAGCGCCAACCGGCGACCGCTCCTGGATCTCCGCTTTTTCGCCCCGTCTGTCAAATAAATTAGCCCCTAACTATCTGGCTGGTTTATCATCATTAATGAATATCTCTGCGGTTTAACCGCGTTTTCCCTTTTTCCTGAGGTTGATGTGCAGTTAACAAGTTTCACCGATTACGGCTTACGCGCGCTGATTTACATGGCGTCGTTACCCGAAGGGAAGATGACCAGTATCTCTGAAGTGACAGAGGTATACGGTGTATCCCGTAATCATATGGTCAAAATAATCAATCAACTTAGCCGTGCCGGATACGTTGCTGCCGTCCGCGGGAAGAATGGAGGGATCCGTCTTGGCAAACCGGCACAGAGCATTCGTATCGGGGATGTGGTACGCGAGCTGGAGCCTTTGTCTCTGGTGAACTGCAGCAGCGAGTTCTGCCACATTACGCCCGCTTGCCGCCTGAAACAGGCGCTTTCTAAGGCCGTGCAAAGTTTTCTCAAGGAACTGGATAACTACACGCTGGCCGATTTGGTTGAAGAGAATCAACCGCTTTATAAATTATTGCTGGTGGAATGAAGAAAATTTCCACCGGAGCTGACAACGGAGGAACCGACATGTCACAAGATCCTTTCCAGGAACGCGAAGCCGAAAAATACGCGAATCCTATCCCCAGCCGCGAGTTCATCATTGAACACTTAACAAAACGCGAAAAACCCGCCAATCGTGAAGAACTTGCCGTTGAATTAAATATTGAAGGTGAAGAGCAAATTGAAGCCCTTCGCCGCCGCCTGCGCGCGATGGAGCGCGACGGTCAACTGGTCTTTACCCGCCGCCAGTGCTACGCGCTGCCAGAACGCCTCGACCTGCTGAAAGGCACCGTGATTGGTCACCGTGACGGCTTTGGCTTCCTGCGCGTGGAAGGCCGTAAAGACGACCTGTATCTCTCATCCGAACAGATGAAAATGTGCATCCACGGCGACCAGATCCTGGCGCAGCCGCTGGGCGCTGACCGTAAAGGCCGCCGCGAAGCGCGCGTGGTTCGCGTGCTGGTGCCGAAAACCAGCCAGATTGTGGGCCGCTACTTTACCGACGCGGGCGTGGGCTTTGTGGTGCCGGACGACAGCCGTCTGAGCTTCGACATTCTGATCCCACCTGAAGAGGTGATGGGCGCGCGAATGGGCTTTGTGGTGGTGGTAGAACTCACCCAGCGTCCGACCCGCCGCACCAAAGCGGTTGGGAAAATCGTCGAAGTGCTGGGCGATAATATGGGCACCGGGATGGCCGTTGATATGGCGCTGCGCACGCATGAGATCCCGTACGTCTGGCCGAAAGCGGTCGAAGAGCAGATCGAAAACCTGCGTGAAGAAGTGCCGGAAGAGTCCAAAGCGGGCCGTGTGGATCTGCGCTCCCTGCCGCTGGTCACCATTGATGGTGAAGACGCCCGCGACTTCGATGATGCCGTCTACTGCGAGAAAAAGCGCGGCGGCGGCTGGCGTCTGTGGGTGGCTATCGCTGACGTAAGCTACTACGTTCGTCCGCACACGCCGCTGGATAACGAAGCGCGCAGCCGCGGTACGTCGGTCTATTTCCCGTCTCAGGTTGTACCGATGCTGCCGGAAGTGCTCTCCAACGGCCTGTGCTCCCTGAACCCGCAGGTTGACCGCCTCTGTATGGTTTGTGAGATGACCATCTCCAACAAAGGGCGCTTAACGGGTTATAAATTCTACGAAGCGGTAATGAGCTCGCACGCGCGTCTGACCTATACCAAGGTCTGGCATATGCTGCAGGGCGACCAGGACCTTCGCGAGCAGTACGCGCCGCTGGTTAAGCATATTGAAGAGCTGCATAACCTCTACAAAACGCTGGATCAGGCGCGCGAAGAGCGCGGCGGGATCTCGTTTGAGAGCGAAGAAGCGAAGTTCATCTTCAACGCAGAACGTCGTATTGAGCGTATCGAACAGACCCAGCGTAACGATGCGCACAAGCTGATTGAAGAGTGTATGATCCTGGCGAACATCTCGGCGGCGCGTTTCGTTGAGAAAGCGAAAGAGCCTGCGCTGTTCCGTATTCACGATAAGCCGTCGACGGAAGCCATTACTGCGTTCCGCTCCGTGCTGGCTGAACTCGGTCTGGAGCTGCCGGGCGGTAACAAGCCTGAGCCGCGCGATTACGCCGAACTGCTGGAATCCATTGGCGACCGTCCTGACGCAGAAATGCTGCAGACGATGCTGCTGCGCTCCATGAAGCAGGCGATTTACGATCCGGAAAACCGGGGCCACTTCGGCCTGGCGCTGCAGTCTTACGCGCACTTTACCTCGCCGATCCGTCGCTATCCTGACCTGTCCCTGCACCGCGCGATCAAGTATCTGCTGGCGCAGGAGCAGGGCCATAAAGGGAACACCACCGAAACCGGCGGTTACCACTACTCGATGGAAGAGATGCTGCAGCTGGGCCAGCACTGCTCCATGACCGAACGCCGTGCTGATGAAGCCACGCGCGACGTGGCGGACTGGCTGAAGTGTGACTTTATGCTGGACCAGGTGGGCAACGTCTTTAAAGGCGTGATTGCCAGCGTCACCGGCTTTGGTTTCTTCGTTCGTCTGGACGAGCTGTTTATCGACGGCCTGGTGCACGTCTCCAGCCTGGATAACGACTACTACCGCTTCGACCAGGTCGGCCAGCGTCTGATTGGCGAATCTGGCGGCCAGACCTACCGTCTGGGCGATCGCGTGGAAGTGAAGGTGGAAGCCGTGAACATGGACGACCGTAAAATCGACTTCAGCCTGATCTCCAGCGAGCGCGCGCCGCGTAACGTGGGTAAAACCGAGCGTGAAAGGGCGAAAAAAGGCGGAAACGGCAAAGCGAGCGGTAAACGTCGCCAGGCAGGCAAGAAGGTAAACTTCGAGCCGGACAGCGCGTTCCGCGGCGAGAAAAAACAGAAGCCAAAGGCGGCGAAGAAAGAGGCTCGCTCAGCGAAAAAGCCTTCCGCGAAGACGCAGAAAATTGCTGCCGCCACCAAAGCGAAGCGCGCAGCCAAGAAAAAGCAGGCGGAATAATTCTCCCCTCACCCTGACCCTCTCCCCAACCGGGAGAGGGGAAATACTTATTACGAGAACCATCAATGAGTGAAATGATTTACGGCATCCACGCGGTGCAGGCCCTTCTCGAGCGCGCACCGGAGCGTTTTCAGGAAGTGTTTATTCTGAAAGGGCGTGAAGACAAACGTCTGATGCCGCTGATCCACGCGCTGGAAGCGCAGGGCGTGGTGATCCAGCTGGCGAACCGCCAGTTCCTGGATGAGAAAAGCGAAGGTGCGGTGCACCAGGGGATCATTGCCCGCGTGAAGCCGGGCCGTCAGTATCAGGAAAACGATCTGCCGGATCTGATTGCCGCGCTGGATAACCCGTTCTTCCTGATCCTCGATGGCGTAACCGATCCGCATAACCTCGGCGCGTGCCTGCGCAGCGCGGATGCGGCGGGCGTGCACGCAGTGATCGTACCGAAAGATCGCTCTGCTCAACTGAACGCGACGGCGAAGAAAGTGGCCTGCGGCGCGGCGGAAAACGTTCCGCTGATCCGCGTGACCAACCTGGCGCGCACCATGCGTCTGCTGCAGGAAGAGAATATCTGGATCGTCGGTACCGCGGGCGAAGCGGATCATACCCTGTACCAGAGCAAAATGACCGGCCGCCTGGCGCTGGTGATGGGTGCGGAAGGTGAAGGCATGCGTCGTCTGACGCGCGAGCACTGCGACGAGCTGATTAGCATCCCGATGGCGGGCAGCGTGTCGTCTCTGAACGTTTCCGTTGCGACGGGTATCTGCCTGTTTGAAGCGGTGCGTCAGCGCGGAGAATAAACAGTAAGGCCGTCCAAAGGACGGCCTTTTGTGTTTTCTCCCTCTCCCCGTGGGAGAGGGCCGAGGTGAGGCCACCAGATGGTGACAACCTCACTCCTCTAACGATCGCAAATGGTCATCCTTCCTCAGCGTCATCAGCGCGAAAATACTCACCACCGCCGTTGCCATCACGTAGTACGCCGGAATATCCAGGTTGCCCGTCTCTTTAATCAGCCCGGTAATAATTAGCCCCGCGCAGCCCGAGAAGATCGCGTTCGACAAGGAATAGGCCAGCCCCAGCCCCGTATAACGCACGCGCGTCGGGAACATTTCAGACAGCATCGCTGGCCCTGGCCCTGCCAGCATCCCCACCAGGCCGCCCGCAATCAACACCACAATCGCTTTGACGGCCAGCGTGCCGGACTCCGCCTGCAAAATTTTCAGCAGCGGCAGGGCGAGGACCAGCAGCAGCGCGGTGGCGATAATCATCACCGTGCGGCGGCCAATCCTGTCACTCAGGATCCCGGCCGGGATAATCGTCAGCGCAAAACCGATGTTCGAAATCACCGCGATCAGCAGCGCCTGGTTAAAGCCGGTGTGCAGAGCTGACTGCAGATAGGTTGGCATAATCACCAGATAGGTATACCCCGCTGCGGACCAGACCATCACGCGGCCAATGCCCATCAGGATGATTTTGAACGTGGCGGAGGTGCTGGCCCGAGCGACAGCCGGTTTTTCCTGCTGCTGCACAAAGCTCGGCGTCTCTTCCATGCTCACCCGCAGCCATAGCGCGACCGCGCCCATCGGCAGGGCAAGGAAGAACGGAATGCGCCAGCCCCAGTCGTGCAGGGCTTCAGGGGGGAGGAGGGCAGAGAGCAGCGCGACAATACCTGCGCCCGCTAGCAGCCCGAGCGCCACGGTAAAGGACTGCCACGCGCCGTACAGGCCGCGCTTGCCGCGCGGGGCGAACTCCGTCATCAGCGAGACCGCACCGCCGTACTCGCCGCCCGCGAACAGGCCCTGCAGGATGCGCAGCAGCGTAACGATCAGCGGCGCAGCAATGCCCATGCTGGCGTAGACGGGCACGATGCCGATGGCCGTGGTGGCGAGCGTCATCAGCACCAGCACAATAATCAGCGTCGGTTTTCGGCCAATCCTGTCGCCCATGCGGCCAAATACCACCGCACCCAGCGGACGGAAGAAGAAGGCGATGGCAAACGAGGCCCAGGTGAGGATCAGACTGGTCAGCCCCGCCTCTCCCTCAAGCTGGAAGAAGTTCTTCGCAATCACGGTCGCCAGAAAACCGTAGACCGCAAACTCATACCACTCGATAAAATTACCAATGGAGCCTGCAATTAATGCTCGCTTGTGCGCATCCTGTTGCATAACGATCCTCACAAAGACGGGTTAAGAATAAATTATTCAGCATAAGCGGAGTAATGAAATAGTTTATTCTTATGTTCTGTGAGCTATTTCACGAATGATATCAGCGGGATCGCCATCATGTGACTTCACTCCCATGCAGCGTTCATGCGGTCTGTCCATACTTACCTTCATTGCCACTGAAGGAGGGAGACAGCATGCACTGGCAGACCCATACCGTTTTTAATCAACCAGCCCCACTCTCTAACAGCAACCTTTTTCTCTCTGACTGCGCCCTGCGCGACGCGGTTGCGCGCGAGGGTGCCGAGTGGGATATGGATCTTCTTGCCAGCATCGGACAGCAGTTAGGCACGGCGGAGTCGCTGGAGCTGGGCAGGCTGGCGAACGTCAATCCGCCGGAGCTATTACGCTACGACCCCACGGGAGAGCGGCTGGATGACGTCCGCTTTCATCCGGCATGGCACCTGCTGATGCAGGGGCTCTGCGCCAACCGGGTACATAATCTGGCTTGGGAGGAAGAGGCACGAAAAGGGTCTTTCGTCGCCAGGGCCGCGCGCTTCGTGCTCCATGCTCAGGTAGAAGCGGGGACGTTATGCCCGGTGACCATGACCTTTGCCGCCACGCCGCTGTTGCAGCAGTCGCTGCCCAAACCGTTTCATGAATGGTTAACGCCGCTGATGAGCGACCGTTACGATCCCCATCTTGCGCCGGGTGGGCAAAAGCGCGGCCTGCTGATCGGCATGGGAATGACGGAAAAGCAGGGCGGCTCGGACGTGCTCAGCAACACCACCAGAGCGGAAAAATGTAGCGACGGCAGCTACCGGCTGGTGGGCCACAAGTGGTTTTTCTCCGTGCCGCAGAGCGATGCGCATCTGGTGCTGGCGCAGGCGAAAGGCGGTTTGTCCTGCTTCTTTGTTCCGCGTTTCTTACCCGACGGACAGCGCAACGCCGTGCGCCTTGAGCGTCTGAAAGACAAGCTCGGCAACCGCTCCAACGCCAGCAGCGAGGCGGAGTTCCTTGATGCCTCCGGCTGGCTGCTGGGTGAAGAGGGAGAAGGCGTGCGGCAAATCCTGAAGATGGGCGGGTTGACGCGCTTCGACTGTGCGCTGGGCAGCCACGGGCTAATGCGCCGGGCGCTCTCCGTGGCGCTGTACCACGCCCATCAGCGTCAGACCTTCGGCAAAAATCTTATCGACCAGCCGCTAATGCGTGAAGTGCTGAGCCGTATGGCGCTGGTGCTGGAAGGGCACACGGCGCTGCTGTTCCGTCTGGCCCGGGCGTGGGACAACCGCACCGACCCGCAGGAGGCCGCCTGGGCGCGGCTTTTTACCCCGGCTGCAAAATTCAGCGTGTGCAAAGCGGGCATTCCGTTTGTGGCGGAGGCGATGGAGGCCCTCGGCGGCGTCGGGTACTGCGAGGAGAATGAACTTCCACGCCTGTATCGCGAGATGCCGGTAAACAGCATTTGGGAAGGATCGGGCAATATCATGTGTCTGGACGTGCTGCGCGTGCTGGCAAAGCAGCCAGGGATCCACGATCTGCTCGCCGACGAGTTTGCCCAGGTCAAAGGGCAGGACAGACACTTTGACCGCAGCTGGCGGCAGCTTCAGCAAAAGCTGCGTAAACCGCAGGAGGCGCAGGGGAGGGAGATCGCGCAGCAGCTCTTTTTGCTGGGGGCCGGAAGCCAGATGCTGCGGCACGCATCGCCGCCCGTGGCGCAGGCGTGGTGCCGCATGATGCTGGATACCCGTGGCGGTACGCTCATGAATGAGCAGGTGCAAAGCGATCTGCTGCTGCGCGCCACGGGCAGGGTTGGCTAGCGTTTAAGCTGGAACAGGCTCACCAGTTGGGTAAGGTGTGATCCTTTTTCGCGCAGCGTGCGTGCGGTTTGCTCGCTGCGTGAGATACGGTCGGCATTGATATGCGACGCTTCGCCAATGTGGGTCATGGCGAGATTGACCTGGCCGATCCCAGCGGACTGCTCGCGTGACGCGTGGTTAATCTCCGTGACCAGCTGGCTGATATTGTCGATATGAACGATGATGGAATCCATCGCCAGACGCGTCTGTTCAGACAGCGCGTGGCCTTCGCCCACTTTTCGCAGCGTATCGCCAATCAGCTGTTCAATCTCCTTCACCGCGTTGGCGCTTCGACCTGCCAGGGCGCGAACTTCCTGCGCGACCACCGCAAACCCTTTTCCATGCTCGCCAGCGCGTGCCGCTTCTACCGCCGCATTCAGCGCCAGAATATTGGTCTGGAACGCGATGGACTCGATCACGCGGGTGATGTCTTCGATACGTTTTGACGCTTCGCGAATGTCGTCCATCGTGGCAACCGCATGGGTTACCGTTTCACCACCCTGATGAACCGCGCGCGATGTTTCACCTACCAGCTGCTGCGTTTGCTCCATGTTGGCGGCATTTTGCTGCACGGTCGCGGCCAGCTGCTCCATGCTGGCGGAGGTCTCTTCAACGCTGCTGGCCTGCTTGTTGATCTGTTCGGAGATGTCTCCGGTATCGGAGGCCAGCGCATTGGTGCCCAGATGGATCTCGCCCGCGGCCTCGCGGACCTGCAGGACAATTTTTTGTAGCCCATCGCCGATACCGTTAATGGCTTCAACCAGTTGGCCAACCTCATCCTGACGGGTGACGGGCAGGCTGGAGCGTAAATCGCCCGCGGCATACTGGCGGGCAAGGTCAATCACGTTACGCAGCGGACGGGTCAGCATCCGACGAATGAGCACTACAAAGAGGCCCGCGAAAAGGACAGACAACGCTACGCCGGCCAGCAGGAAACGGTCGCGCATGGCGTTAACGCTCGAGAGGAGGACTGATTTATCCACTTCACCGACGATGGTCCAGTTCCAGCCGGGCAGCGGCGTATAGGCCATTTTAAGCGTGCGGCCGTCGTCGCTTATGCGTTCCAGCGTGCCTGAGGAATCGCTCAGCAATTGCTGTTGGGTGGCGCTATCCCACTTCGGCTGTTTTCCCTCTTCGCTGGGGTGGAACAGATACTGACCGCGCGTTTTGCCGTTGCTGCGGTCCAGCACAAAGAAGTGCCCGCTCTCGCCCAGGCGGCGGTTGAGGATTTTCTCGCGCATGACGTTCCAGGAGTGAGTGATATCCACCCCCACGAAGATGATCCCAATGACCTTGCCTTCACTATCCTTCACGGGCTGATACTGGGTGATGTAGCGTTTGCCAAACAGGAGCGCCAGGCCGCGGTACACCTCGCCTTTCGTGACGGAAGCAAATGCCGGGCTGCTCGCGTCCAGAACGGTTCCCATGGCGCGATCGCCATTCTCTTTGCGCAGGGAAGTGGCAACGCGGATGAAGTCGTTACCGCTGCGAACAAACAGCGTAGAGATCGCTCCTGTACGGCTCAGAAAGTCATCAGAAAAGGTTGTATTTTCATGGAGTTCAGCGTCGCCGCCTTTCAGCAGGGGAACGGTGAGCCCGTTAATAGTCCGGGTCTGCTGAGTATCGACGCTAAACGGCTGGGGCAGAAATGTCGTAAACAACCTGGTATAGCTTTCGACTTCTTCGCTCAGGCTGGTATTAAACATCTGTACCATGTCGACCATACCGGTGGACTGATTATGCAGATCTTCGACCGCGAGGGCTTCAAGCTGCTGGCTGGCTTTTTGGCTGAGCAGGAAAGTGAAAAGCAGAAACAGCGTGGCGACGCTGACGCCCGTCAGCAGCGACAGCTTTGTTCCAAGGCCCGCACGGCGGAAAAAATTGATCATAAATTGCTCATCATTGAAAAGGTATGGTTCTTCAACGGCAGAGCGGAGATTACGTTTACTGAATTAATGTAACAAAATGTTATTTTATTGTTTTAGAGTGGTTTTAAAATAGATAAAAAATTTGCAAAAACGAAAAGCCACTAAAAATAAGTGGCTTTTATCAGGTAGGATTTATACGTAGAGAATGGCCTGTACCCGCCACTGGTCGATATGGTTATCTTCCTGCATCTGGATGATGCGATACCATGACGCGCCCTGTTCATCGGCCTTTAATGCCACGATACGTTCAACGTCTTGCGGGCTCCCCGGAATGTTATTGACGGAGATTTGGCCTATTTCATTCAGACCTGTTACGCAATCCGCACTGGCGAATTCTGCTGACTGCGCGGTGGTGCTCACAAGGCCTGCTGAGAGCAACAGAGAGGTCAAAGCAAGAGTTCGTTTCATCGTCAGCTCCATTTCACATATTTCCGGTATCCGCCGGGCAATCCTTCGCGAATAAACTCCCATTCCTTGTCGCTGGCATGGAGTTTATTGTGGACAGGAAAATGTCTATGGACGCAAAGCAGTGTAAATGTCGTTCAAAGGTAAACCATTATTTCCGGTACAAAATGGCTTGTGAATACCACTGTCCCGTTATGATGGTTTCGTCGATCATAATAATGACGTAATAATCTGCTTTGGCGGCGACGGCTTGTGCCTTTATTGCGTCTTCTGCGTCATCCGGCGAACCGCGAACCAGCGCGGAGACGGTGCCCATTCGCTGTAATCCTTCCGTCTGATTACGACGAATCTCCTGCGGATGATCGGCAACCGGGGGAGCGGGTTGCGGTGTACCCTGCAGTGCGCTACAGCCGCTGAGCAGAAACACCAGCAATAAAGCAGCAAACCTGTGCATAACCATATCTCGTTTCCTGTTAGCCATAGTGTAGTTGTCTGCGAATTTAGTTTTGGGGGAATGTTCCCGAAGTGTTATCTGGGACGTAATTTTCGAATGAAAATAGCGTCAAACCGTAATCCAGTTCTCAACATTATGAATCATTCATTCGTACAGGGTCGACAATGATTGAAATTGAAATACGCCATCTCGGTGAACATGAAATTCTACACGCTGTGCCGGCAGGGAAACGTGATAAACCGCTACCTGTTGTGGTTTTTTATCATGGGTTTACCTCATCGAAGCTGGTTTACAGTTATTTTGCGGTGGCGCTGGCGCAGGCGGGTTTTCGCGTGGTGATGCCGGATGCGCCCGACCACGGCGCGCGCTTCACGGGCGATGAACATGCGCGGCTTGGGCAGTTTTGGCACATTCTGCACGGCAGCCTGACCGAGTTTGCCGGGTTGCGCGATGCGCTCTATGAGGCAGGGCTGGTGGCCGACACTCGGCTGGCGGTGGCCGGGGCGTCGATGGGCGGTATGACGGCGCTGGGGATTATGACGCATCATCCTGAGGTGAGGTCTGTCGCCTGTCTGATGGGCTCTGGCTATTTTACCTCGCTGGCGAAGACGCTTTTCCCCCCTCAGGATTTAACGGAAATTACGGCGATGCTGGCAGAGTGGGAAGTGACCCGGGCATTGCCGCGCCTGGCCGATCGCCCGCTGCTGCTGTGGCACGGTGATGCGGACGATGTGGTCCCGCCCGATGGAACCTTCCGCCTGCAGCAGGCGTTAAAGAATGAAGGGCTGGACGGTAACCTGACCTGTTTGTGGGAATCCGGCGTCCGCCACCGCATCACGCCAGCGGCGCTGGACGCTACGGTGGCGTTTTTCCGCCAGCACCTTTAAACGCGGAGAACTTTGACGCCCTGATCTTCCAGCTTCTGTAGGATCTCGGGGTTCGCCCCTTTGCCGGTGATCACCATGTCGATCTGTTCTGCGCGGCTGAACAGCATGCCTGCGCGTTCACCGACTTTGCTGCTGTCGACCAGCACAACGAGCTTGCCCACGACGTTGAGCATGTTTTGTTCCGCCATCGCGGTCAGCATATCGGTTTTATACAGGCCGTCAGCGGTCAGGCCTTTGCCGCTGGTAAACATCCAGTGCCCGGCGTAGAGACTGTTTTCGCTGTCCTGAGGGCTGAGCGTGATGGACTGGCTTTTGTTGTACTGGCCGCCCATGATCACGACACTCTCATGTTCCTGATCGATCAGGTAGTTAGCCAGCGGCAAATAGTTGGTGATGATTTGCACCGGCTTGCCGCACATCTCGCGACCCAGCAAAAACGCCGTTGAGCCGCAGTTGATGACGACGCTCTCACCGGGGTTCACCAGCTGCGAGGCCGCTCTGGCAATCCGAACCTTTTCATCGTGATTCTGGGCCTGATGAATATTCATCGGCGACCAGCGTGGACGCTGCTGGCTGATGGCTTCCGCGCCGTTGCGGACTTTTTTCAGCTTGCCGCTCTCATCCAGCTTGTTGATGTCTCGCCGCGCGGTGGCGGGTGAGATCCCTAAACGTTCGATCACTTTCTCGACGGTGATAAACCCTGTTTGCGCCAGGAGTTCCAGTAAAATTTGATGCCGTTGCGCTTCCGTCATGAGCTATTCCGATAAGAATTGATTTGAAAAGATGATATTTGAAATAGCGTGAAATTACTAAAATAAATATGAAATCGCCAGACACAGGGTCTGGCGATGTGGCCTCACAATCAGAGGAAGGACTTGAACGGGAGATCTGGCTCAATGGTGAAGCAATCATCGAAGCCGCGCGGGTAGTGATACTCGAGATTGTCTTTGTCCAGAGGCCAGGTGAACTTGCCGCCAACCTGCCAGATAAAGGGCTTGAAGCCGTACTTCAGGCGGTCTTTTTTCATCTCCCACAGCACGCGGATTTCCTGCGGATCGGCCTGGAAGTTTGACCAGATATCGTGGTGGAACGGGATCACCACTTTGGTGTTCAACGCTTCCGCCATGCGCAGCATATCGGCGCTGGTCATTTTGTCTGTAATACCGCGCGGGTTTTCGCCGTACGAGCCCAGCGCCACGTCAATCTGATGTTCGTTGCCGTGCTTCGCGTAATAGTTGGAGTAGTGGGAATCACCGCTGTGATACAGGGAGCCGCCCGGCGTTTTGAACAGGTAGTTCACCGCGCGCTCGTCCATACCATCCGGCAGCACGCCCGCGGCTTTCTGATCGGCCGGCAGGGTAATCAGCGCGGTACGGTCAAAGGCATCCAGCGCGTGGATTTCAATGTCTTTAATTTTCACCACGTCGCCAGGCTTCATCACGATGCAGCGCTCTTTCGGCACACCCCAGCCGATCCAGAGATCTACGCAGGTCTGCGGCCCAATGAACGGCACGTCGTCCGCGCAGTTTTGCATCACCGCTGCCGCCACGTTCACGTCAATATGGTCGTTGTGATCGTGGGTAGAGAGAACGGCGTCGATCTGACGAATGGCAAAAGGATCAAGCACAAACGGCGTGGTGCGCAGGTTCGGCTGCAGTTTTTCCACGCCGGCCATACGCTGCATCTGGTGGCCTTTTTTCATCAGCGGGTTACCGTGGCTCTGTTTGCCGGTGCCGCACCAGAAATCGACGCAGATATTGGCACCGCCCTCTGATTTCAGCCAGATACCGGTACAGCCCAGCCACCACATTGCAAACGTGCCAGGAGCAACCTGTTCCTGCTCAATCTCTTCGTTCAGCCAGCTACCCCACTCAGGGAATGTGCTCAGAATCCATGATTCACGGGTGATGGTTTTCACTTTACTCATCGTTTTGACTCCTGGGTTTAATCAAAAGTAATCACATGGTGATTTGTTGTGATTAATGCTGGCACCATTTGACGCGCTTTGCAATGGTAAAAATGAGGAATTTTATCTGCGCGACTTCACGGACTCTCCGCTATTTACTTGTTAGATTATCCTGTATTAAACATTAATTTGATGAATTATAAGGATTAATTTATTTTCGTGGTGCGGTAGTGAAAATCATTACTAACAGCGTGGAAATAAATTGCGTGATGCGTCACAAATAATCAAATGCAATCTTGTGGTGATTATTTGTGATTAATAGAGTGATGGCACCAACCGCACAGGGATTGCCCCTCGTGTTCTCATTTCTGGAGAGAGTTATGGAGATCCTCTACAACGTCTTTACCGTTTTCTTTAATCAGGTAATGACCAACGCCCCGCTATTGCTGGGTATCGTGACGTGCCTGGGGTACATCCTGCTGCGCAAAAGCGTCAGCGTGATTATTAAAGGCACCATCAAAACCATTATCGGTTTCATGCTGTTGCAGGCGGGGTCAGGCATTCTGACCAGCACGTTTAAGCCAGTTGTCGCCAAAATGTCGGAAGTGTATGGCATTAACGGGGCTATCTCTGATACCTACGCCTCAATGATGGCGACCATCGATCGCATGGGCGATGCCTATAGCTGGGTGGGGTATGCGGTGCTGCTCGCGCTGGCGCTCAACATTATCTATGTTCTGCTGCGCCGCATTACCGGTATTCGCACCATCATGCTCACCGGGCACATCATGTTCCAGCAGGCGGGACTGATCGCGGTTTCTCTCTATATCTTTGGTTACCCGATGTGGACCACGATTATCTGCACCGCCGTGCTGGTCTCGCTCTACTGGGGTATCACGTCCAACATGATGTACAAGCCAACGCAGATAGTAACCGACGGCTGCGGCTTCTCCATCGGTCACCAGCAGCAGTTTGCCGCCTGGCTTGCTTATAAAGTCGCGCCGTATCTGGGTAAAAAAGAAGAGAGCGTTGAAGACCTTAAGCTGCCTGGCTGGCTCAATATTTTCCACGACAACATCGTCTCAACGGCGATTGTGATGACCCTCTTCTTCGGCGCCATTCTGCTCTCTTTCGGCATTGACGTCGTGCAGGCGATGGCGGGTAAAACCCACTGGACGGTCTATATCCTGCAGACCGGTTTCTCCTTCGCGGTAGCGATTTTCATCATCACTCAGGGCGTGCGTATGTTCGTCGCCGAGCTGTCGGAAGCCTTCAACGGCATCTCCCAGCGCCTGATCCCTGGTGCGGTACTGGCGATTGACTGTGCGGCTATCTATAGCTTTGCGCCAAACGCCGTCGTCTGGGGCTTTATGTGGGGCACCATCGGCCAGCTGATTGCGGTGGGCATCCTGGTGGGCTGCGGCTCCTCAATCCTGATTATTCCTGGCTTTATCCCGATGTTCTTCTCCAACGCCACTATCGGCGTGTTTGCGAACCACTTCGGCGGCTGGCGCGCGGCGCTCAAGATCTGCCTGGTGATGGGCATGGTGGAAATCTTCGGGTGCGTGTGGGCAGTCAAGCTCACCGGTATGAGCGCCTGGATGGGCATGGCGGACTGGTCAATTCTGGCCCCGCCGATGATGCAGGGCTTTGCCTCCGTCGGGCTGGTCTTTATGGCCGTCATCATCCTGATTGCTCTGGCTTATATGTTCTTCGCTGGCCGTTCGCTGCGAGCAGAAGAAGATGCAGAAAAACAAACAGCAGAAGTTTCTGCTCACTAAGGAGTTTCGATTATGACCGTACGTATCCTGGCTGTGTGTGGCAATGGGCAAGGTAGCTCCATGATCATGAAGATGAAAGTGGACCAGTTTTTAACCCAGTCAAACATCGACCACACGGTGAACAGCTGCGCAGTGGGTGAATACAAAAGTGAACTGAACGGCGCGGACATCATCATCGCTTCAACTCACATTGCCGGCGAGATTAGCGTGTCGGGCAACAAATATGTGGTAGGCGTACGCAACATGCTGTCGCCTGCGGATTTCGGGCCAAAACTGCTGGAAGTGATCAAAGAACACTTCCCACAAGACGTGAAGTAAGGACGCCACATGAAACTACGTGATTCGCTGGCAGAAAATAACTCCATCCTTTTACAGGCCGACGCCAGCACCTGGCAGGAAGCGGTGAAGCTGAGCGTGGATCTGCTGGTTAAGGCGGACGTTGTCGAGCCGCGCTATTACCAGGCCATTCTGGATGGCGTGGCGCAGCACGGCCCCTATTTCGTGATTGCGCCGGGCCTGGCGATGCCGCACGGCCGCCCGGAAGAGGGCGTCAAGAAAACCGGTTTTGCGCTGGTGACCCTGAAAACGCCGCTGGTGTTCAACCACGAAGATAACGACCCGGTCGACATTCTCATCACCATGGCAGCCGTTGATGCCAACACCCATCAGGAGGTGGGCATCATGCAGATCGTCAACCTGTTTGATGACGAAGCCAATTTTGATCGTTTACGCGCCTGCCGCACCGCGCAGGACGTGCTGGATTTAATTGATAACGCCACTGCGGCGGCCGTTTAAGAGGAATTGAACATGTCATTACCAATGTTGCAAGTTGCGCTGGATAACCAGACGCTCTCTCACGCTTACGAAACCACCCGCCTGATTGCGGAAGAGGTGGACATCATCGAAGTGGGGACCATTCTGTGCGTGGGCGAAGGCGTGCGCGCCGTTCGTGACCTGAAGGCGCTCTATCCGCACAAAATCGTGCTGGCGGATGCCAAAATTGCCGACGCAGGCAAAATCCTTTCCCGCATGTGCTTTGAAGCCAACGCCGACTGGGTCACCGTGATCTGCTGTGCGGATATCAACACCGCCAAAGGCGCGCTGGACGTGGCAAAAGAGTTTAACGGCGACGTGCAGATTGAACTGACCGGTTTCTGGACCTGGGAGCAGGCGCAGGAGTGGCGCGAAGCGGGCATCCAGCAGGTGGTGTATCACCGCAGCCGTGATGCGCAGGCCGCAGGCGTGGCGTGGGGCGACGCGGATATCAGCGCAATTAAGCGTCTGGCGGATATGGGCTTTAAAGTCACCGTCACCGGTGGCCTGGCGCTGGAAGATCTGCCGCTGTTCCAGGGCATCCCGATTCACGTCTTTATCGCTGGCCGCAGCATTCGCGACGCGGCCTCTCCGGTGGAAGCGGCGCGTCAGTTCAAACGCTCAATCGCTCAGCTTTGGGGCTAAGGAGCGGGTATGTTGTCAAAACAGGTCCCGCTTGGCATCTATGAAAAGGCACTCCCTGCGGGGGAGTGCTGGCTGGAGCGGTTACGGCTGGCAAAACAGCTGGGTTTCGATTTTGTCGAAATGTCCGTGGATGAAACAAACGAGCGACTCTCTCGCCTGGACTGGAGCCGCGAGCAGCGTCTGGCGTTGGTGAGCGCCATTGCCGAGACCGGCGTGCGCGTCCCGTCCATGTGTCTGAGCGCTCATCGTCGTTTCCCGCTGGGAAGTGAAGATGATGCCGTGCGCGCTGAAGGGCTGGAGATCATGCGCACAGCCATTCGTTTTGCGCAGGATGTCGGCATCCGCGTGATCCAGCTGGCGGGTTACGACGTTTACTATCAGGAAGCCAACGACGAAACGCGCCGTCGTTTCCGTGACGGCCTGAAAGAGAGCGTTGAGATGGCAAGCCGCGCGCAGGTCACGCTGGCGATGGAGATCATGGACTACCCGTTGATGAACTCCATCAGCAAGGCGCTGGGCTATGCGCACTATCTGAATAACCCCTGGTTCCAGCTTTACCCGGATATCGGCAACCTGTCGGCCTGGGATAACGACGTGCAGATGGAGCTGCAGGCGGGCATCGGGCATATCGTGGCGGTGCACGTTAAAGATACCCGTCCTGGCGTGTTTAAAAACGTGCCGTTCGGCACCGGGGTGGTGGATTTCGAACGGTGCTTCGAGACGCTCAAGCAGACAGGGTATTGCGGGCCTTACCTGATTGAGATGTGGAGCGAAACGTCAGACGACCCGGCTGCGGAAGTGGCAAAAGCGCGGGACTGGGTGCGCGAGCGGATGGCGCGGGCGGGTTTGCTGGAGGTTGAACATGCTTAAGCTGAAACAGCAGGTC
Organism: Enterobacter sp. 118C5; assembly: GCF_034107645.1. Taxonomy (NCBI): domain Bacteria; kingdom Pseudomonadati; phylum Pseudomonadota; class Gammaproteobacteria; order Enterobacterales; family Enterobacteriaceae; genus Enterobacter; species Enterobacter sp. 118C5. The sequence goes on from NZ_JAWNEU010000010.1 coordinate 64,099, forward strand.
TTTGAGGCCAATATGGATCTGCCGCGCTATGGCCTGGTAACGTTCACCTGGGGCAACGTGAGCGCCATCGACCGCGAACAAGGTCTGGTTGTGATCAAGCCGAGCGGCGTGGCGTATGAGACCATGAAAGCGGACGATATGGTGGTGGTCGACCTCGAAGGAAACGTCGTTGAGGGTAAATGGCGTCCTTCTTCAGATACGGCGACCCATCTGGCGCTGTACCAGCGTTATCCGTCGCTGGGTGGTATTGTCCACACCCACTCCACGCACGCCACCGCCTGGGCACAGGCGGGGCTGCCTGTCCCGGCGCTGGGCACGACGCATGCGGACTACTTCTTCGGCGACATTCCCTGCACGCGGGCATTAACGCAGGCTGAAGTAGAAGGGGAGTACGAACGCAACACCGGCAAGGTGATTATCGAAACGCTGGGTGAAACGGAACCGCTGCATACGCCGGGGATTGTGGTGTACCAGCACGGTCCGTTCTCCTGGGGTAAAGATGCTCACGACGCGGTACACAATGCTGTCGTGATGGAGGAGGTGGCTAAAATGGCGTGGATTGCCCGCGACATTAATCCACAGCTTCAGGGCATTGACGATTACCTGATGAACAAGCATTTCATGCGCAAGCACGGCCCGAATGCCTACTACGGGCAAAAGTGAATAAGTGCTCTGGAATACCGAAAACAGTTGTAACCGGTGGTATTCCGGAGCCATTCACAAAAAAAGCCCCCGGACAGGGGGCAACGTCAACTATGGCTATGTTCTCGTTGTTGGCTTTCCTGGTGCTAGCGTTAAGCGTTACCGGTAGATATCTGCACTGGCGTGCATGTTGCCGTTGCTGCCGGGCTCACGGGTTAATATCACGTGGTAATAGGTTGCGCCCTGGGCATCAGTCTCTTCATTTAGCGCCTGATCTGCTTCGCTTTCAGTGGCGAAATTATGATTGATATAGATTACGCCTAAGCTGTGCACATCATCCATGTTTCTGGCCTGCTGGCCGTCTATTTTGATGGCTGCCATCGCGTTTGCACTGAGCAAAAGCGCCGCCATTATGGCTACTGCGATTTTTTTCATGATATGCGCTCCACGACTGCGTGCTGTGTGAGGGGAATGCTCCTTCTTTGATTCAGTGGGTCTCTGATTAAAGTGTAATCACTCATCCGGCGGGGATGCGTGACCATTTCTGATGCAGTTGTTCAAAAAAACAACGCTTCCTGATGCGATTAATTTTAAATCACCCACTTAGACCAGCTTTACGCTTTGTGCGAATTATTTGTGCAATCAGCTTGAGTTTCCAGGGGCGCGCAAGTATTATGACGCGTCAATTTTTCAGCCGACCTTTAACACGTTCCTTGCCTCCCCGGGCCTCGGCTGACCCAGACAGGAGGCTGAATAATCCGTAAGGAGCAATTCGATGCGTCATTACGAAATCGTTTTTATGGTCCATCCTGACCAGAGCGAACAGGTTCCGGGTATGATCGAGCGTTACTCTGCTGCCATCACTGGTGCAGAAGGTACGATCCACCGTCTGGAAGACTGGGGCCGCCGTCAGCTGGCTTACCCGATCAACAAACTGCACAAAGCACACTACGTTCTGATGAACGTTGAAGCGCCGCAGGAAGTGATCGATGAGCTGGAAACTACCTTCCGCTTCAACGATGCCGTTATCCGCAGCATGGTTATGCGTACCAAAAACGCAGTTACCGAAGCATCTCCGATGGTTAAAGCGAAAGACGAGCGCCGTGAGCGTCGCGATGATTTCGCAAACGAAACCGCAGATGATTCTGATGCTGGGGATTCTGAAGAGTAATTTCTGATGACCAACCGTCTGGCGTTGTCCGGCATCGTATGCAGGGCTCCCCTTCGAAAGGTCAGTCCATCAGGAATTCCGCATTGCCAGTTCGTGCTTGAGCATCGTTCTGTGCAAGAGGAAGCCGGGTTTCACCGGCAGGCGTGGTGCCAAATGCCCGTTATTATTAGCGGACACGAAAACCAGGCCATTACTCACAGTTTAACGGTCGGTAGCGCAGTAATCGTTCAGGGGTTCATCTCTTGCCACAAGGCAAAGAACGGCCTGAGCAAAATGGTTCTGCATGCCGAGCAGATTGATTTGATAGATACTGGAGACTAGCCATATGGCACGTTATTTCCGTCGTCGCAAGTTCTGCCGTTTCACCGCGGAAGGCGTTCAAGAGATCGACTATAAAGATATCGCAACGCTGAAAAACTACATCACCGAAAGCGGTAAGATTGTCCCAAGCCGTATCACCGGTACTCGTGCAAAATATCAGCGTCAGCTGGCTCGCGCTATCAAACGCGCTCGCTACCTGTCCCTGCTGCCGTACACTGATCGTCATCAGTAATCGGGCACGGTCCATTAATACGACTTTAAGAGGATAAGGTAATGCAAGTTATTCTGCTTGATAAAGTAGCAAACCTGGGCAGCCTGGGTGATCAGGTAAACGTTAAAGCGGGCTACGCTCGTAACTTCCTGGTTCCACAGGGTAAAGCTGTTCCAGCTACTAAGAAAAACGTAGAGTTTTTCGAAGCACGTCGCGCTGAACTGGAAGCCAAACTGGCTGACGTTCTGGCGGCTGCTAACGCTCGCGCTGAAGCAATCAACGCACTGGGCACTGTTACCATCGCTTCCAAAGCTGGCGACGAAGGTAAACTGTTCGGTTCCATCGGTACCCGCGATATCGCTGATGCAGTTACTGCAGCAGGCGTTAAAGTGGCTAAGAGCGAAGTTCGCATGCCGAACGGCGTTCTGCGTACCACTGGTGAGCACGAAGTTGACTTCCAGGTTCACAGCGAAGTGTTCGCTAAACTGGTTGTTAACGTTGTAGCTGAGTAATTTTTTACTCTGCTCGCGTCGAAGCGCCGGCCTTGTGCCGGCGTTTTGCTTTTTTAAGGCTACCGAACATTCTCTTTTTGTCTTGTACGATCGCTATTCCTGACGCATTCTTTGATAATAAAATGAAACGCAATTTTATTTATGAGATTTGTCATGGATACCGCTCTGCCCACGCCCGTCTTTGCCCGTCGACATGTGGCCTACGCCTGCGCCACGCTCTGCTGCCTGCTTTGGGGTAGCTCGTACCCGGCCATTAAAAATGGCTACGAACTCTTTCAGATAGCGACCGATGACATCCCGTCCAAAGTTGTTTTTGCCGGATACCGTTTTCTGTTTGCCGGTGTGTTGCTGCTGCTGTTTGCGCTAGCCCAGCGCAAGCCGATTGGCAGGCTCACGCCCGCGCAGTTTGGCCAGCTCACGATCCTCGGGCTGACCCAGACCACCATTCAGTACACTTTCTTCTATATAGGGCTGGCCTACACGACGGGGGTGAACGGCTCAATCATGAACGCCACCGGGACTTTCTTCAGCGTGCTGCTGGCGCACTTTATCTACCACAACGACAAACTCAGCTATAACAAAACGCTGGGCTGTATTCTCGGGTTTGCCGGGGTGATGCTGGTGAACTTCCACAGCGGGTTAAGCGATTTCCAGTTTATCTGGAAAGGCGACGGCTTTGTGGTGCTGGCGGCCTTTATTCTCTCTGCCGCCACGCTTTACGGGAAACGTATTTCCCAGACCGTTGACCCAACGGTGATGACCGGCTGGCAGCTGGCGATAGGCGGGGCTGCGCTGGTTGCGGGAGGTTATGCCACGGGCGGGACGCTGGAAGTGCACAGCATGAAGGCCGTTGCGGTGCTGGGGTATCTGACGCTGCTCTCCTCCGTGGCGTTCGCCCTGTGGAGCGCGCTGCTGAAAGTGAACCGCGTAAGCATGATTGCCCCGTTCAACTTTGTCATTCCTGTGGCAGGGACGGTGCTTTCCGCCATTTTCCTCGGGGAAAACATTCTGGATATCAAATACGCGATTGCGCTGGTGCTGGTCTGCTCGGGGATCTGGTGGGTGAATAAACGGAGTGCCTGAGAACAAAAGTGCCGGGTGGCGGCTTCGCCATACCCGGCCTGTGCCATTAACGTGCTCTGATGAAACTGCCGTCCGGCTGGCGGGTAAACAGCACCTGCTGCCCATTCCCGGTATCAATCGTTAACCCGGTGACCACCCCGCTGGCGTTCTGGCGAATCTGCACCATCTGGCCATTCTGCAGGTTACTGAGCGGCTTGCCTGCGCCTTCCACTTTTGCCATGGCGTACACGTCGGTCGGCGGCAGGTTATGGTCGCGGAAAAGCTGTGCCAGGGTTTTGCCCGGCTCCACGCGATAGGAACGCCACTGCTGCTCAATGCCGGTCGGCTGCTGGGTTTGCGGCTCAGACGGGGCTGCGGTCTGCTCCTGCGGCTGTTCATCCTGAACGGGTTCAGGTTCAACAGGCGCGACCTGGCCCGGATCGTTAGACGGAGTCACCAGCTGTGTCTGCATAGGCTGCGCGTCAGGCTGTGGCCGCGTTTGCGACTGAATATCCAGCTGCGCATTGCGGGTGACAGGCGCGGTATCGACATCATCACCGCCGGATGGAAGCAGGAAGCCCACGATGACCATCAGCGCACCAATGATGATCCCCCTGCGGTGCAGAGGAGGCAGCGGGTCCATAATGCGAAAATTGTCCGGCGCCTGCCAGATTTTCGCCAGGGTAGGTTTCAGTTCAAATCGCCCGGGCATGGCTCTCCTCCTGCTCCGCGTCTTTTATATCCTGTGCTTCGAAGTATAGTTCGCTAACTGCCTGAACGACGTAGCAAACCCGACATCCGTGACATCAGTTCGGGATTAATCCTGGTTGTCTCTATTGTTTCTGTTTCGTCGCGGTTTGTCACCTTAACTTAAGACAAAGTTTTACCCATAAGGGCATGGCTGATATGCTGCCCGCTACTTTAAATGTGATGGAAGGAAAACCCATGACCACCCCGACTTTTGACACTATCGAAGCGCAGGCAAGTTACGGTATCGGCTTGCAGGTAGGACAGCAGCTGAGCGAATCCGGCCTGGAAGGTCTGTTACCTGAAGCGCTGGTGGCGGGTATCGCTGATGCGCTGGAAGGTAAACAACCTGCCGTTCCGGTTGACGTTGTGCACCGTGCGCTGCGTGAAATCCACGAACGTGCTGACGCCGTGCGTCGCGCGCGTTTCGAAGAGATGGCAGCCGAAGGCGTGAAATATCTGGAAGAGAACCGCGAGCGCGAAGGTGTGAACAGCACCGAGTCTGGCCTTCAGTTCCGCGTGATCAACCAGGGCGACGGGGCTATCCCGGCGCGTACCGACCACGTTCGCGTGCACTACACCGGTAAACTGATCGACGGAACCGTGTTCGACAGCTCCGTGGCGCGCGGCGAACCGGCTGAGTTCCCGGTCAACGGCGTTATCGCGGGCTGGATCGAAGCCCTGACCCTGATGCCAGTGGGTTCCAAATGGGAACTGACCATCCCACACAACCTGGCCTACGGCGAGCGTGGCGCCGGCGCGTCCATTCCGCCATTCAGCACTCTGGTATTTGAAGTCGAGCTGCTGGAAATCCTGTAATCGACTTTTCTTATTTCCTCTCTCCGTCCGGGGAGAGGAAAGTAGTGATAAAACCTATAGTTACGACAGAAGCAACATTTTATCTTGCAAACGAAACTGTTGCGTGTATTTTTGTGAGCTGTTTCGCGCTGTATGAGTGATATGACACTCACATCCAACATATTATTAACATAATATCTAAATCATAGTATTCATCCCGCCGATTCTTACCTAATATCGATAAACCCTTACAAAGGGACCGTCATTTATTTGACGTTTTTAAAGGCCAGAAGAGCCTTAACAACACAGACAGGCATAAACAGGAAAATTACATGGTAGATCAGGTCAAAGTCGCCGCTGCAGAAGAGGCGACGTCTGAACAGTCGCTACGGCGCAATCTCACAAACCGTCATATACAGCTTATCGCCATCGGCGGTGCCATCGGCACCGGGCTGTTTATGGGGTCGGGCAAAACCATCAGTCTTGCCGGGCCGTCGATCATTTTCGTCTATATGATCATCGGTTTTATGCTCTTCTTCGTGATGCGCGCAATGGGTGAATTGCTGCTCTCGAACCTCGAATACAAATCCTTCAGCGACTTCGCGTCTGACCTGCTCGGCCCGTGGGCGGGCTACTTTACCGGCTGGACCTACTGGTTCTGCTGGGTGGTCACCGGCATGGCGGACGTCGTGGCGATTACCGCCTACGCGCAGTTCTGGTTCCCCGGGCTGTCGGACTGGGTCGCCTCGCTGGCGGTGATTATTCTGCTGCTGAGCCTCAACCTCGCCACCGTGAAAATGTTCGGTGAGATGGAGTTCTGGTTCGCAATGATCAAGATTGTCGCTATCGTGGGGCTGATTGTGGTGGGCCTGGTGATGGTCCTGACGCACTTCCAGTCGCCAACGGGCGTTCAGGCATCGTTTACCCATCTGTGGAACGACGGCGGCTGGTTCCCGAAAGGCATCAGCGGGTTCTTTGCCGGTTTCCAGATTGCGGTGTTTGCGTTTGTGGGCATTGAGCTGGTGGGCACCACGGCGGCGGAAACCAAAGATCCGGAGAAATCCTTGCCGCGCGCTATCAACTCCATTCCGCTGCGCATCATCATGTTCTACGTCTTCGCGCTGATCATCATCATGTCCGTGACGCCGTGGAGCTCCGTGGTGCCCAGCAAGAGCCCGTTCGTTGAGCTGTTCGTGCTGGTAGGGCTGCCTGCTGCCGCGAGCCTGATTAACTTCGTGGTGCTGACCTCTGCGGCATCGTCTGCGAACAGCGGCGTGTTCTCAACCAGCCGTATGCTGTTTGGTCTGGCGCAGGAGGGCGTGGCACCGAGCGCCTTTGCGAAGCTCTCTAAACGTGCGGTGCCGGCGAAAGGGCTGACCTTCTCCTGCATGTGCCTGCTGGGTGGCGTGGTGATGCTCTACGTGAACCCAAGCGTGATTGGCGCGTTCACCATGATCACCACGGTCTCTGCGATCCTGTTCATGTTCGTCTGGACCATTATCCTGTGCTCGTACCTGGTGTACCGCAAACAGCGTCCACACCTGCACGAGAAGTCGATCTACAAGATGCCGCTGGGCAAGCTGATGTGCTGGGTGTGCATGGCGTTCTTCGTGTTTGTGCTGGTGCTGCTGACGCTCGAAGATGACACCCGTCAGGCACTCATCGTCACGCCGCTGTGGTTTATCGCGCTGGGGCTGGGCTGGCTGTTTATCGGCAAGAAGCGTATGGCTGGCGTAAGATAATAGCAAAACGGCAACTTCGGTTGCCGTTTCTGGTTTTTGCACCCTCTCCCAGAGGGTGAGGGCATCAGCAGGCCGCAGCGGCCTTTTTTATGCCCCCGCCAATGCCCGCGGGAACAGCACGTTATTCTCAAGACTGATGTGCTCCATCAGGTCGTCGATCATCTCATTAATGCCGTTGTACATCGCTTTCCAGGTGGTGCACGCTTCCGGCGGCGGCGTGACGTTATTGGTGGTGTGTTTGATCACCTCCAGCAGTTCGCCCGCGTCATCGTGCTCGCTTTCCATTACGCTGATAGGCCCCATCGCCTGGCTTCCCATTCCCTGTTTAATCATCGGGAAGAGGATCTGCTCTTCTTTCATCATGTGGCTGGAAAGCTCTTCGTGCAGCATGGTCAGGTATTTTGCCAGACCGCGCGGTACGGAAGGCTTGTCGGCATGTACGCGCTCAACTTTCGTTGCCTGCAGGATCAGCTCAGGCAGCTGTTCACGGTGGCGGTCGTGGTAACGCACGATGATATGGTCGATGATTTCCGCGAGCGGGGCGGTGCACCAGTCTTTGTCGACAGGCTGTTCGGCCAGAAGTGCCAGCTCCGCTTCGATAGCCTCCACGTCCAGTTCCTTGCGAGAGGCCGCTCGCGCCAGGGTCTGTTTACCGCCGCAGCAGTAATCCATATCGTATTTGCGGAACAGCGCGGAAGCGCGAGGGATGGAGAGCGCCAGCTCGCCGAGGGGTTGGTCGCGAAAGGCCATAGCAGTTACCTCGTCATTAAGAATATAACTTGCATATTAAATGCATCTTTTGGGTGGCGCTATAACCCTTTAGAGGGAAGGGGAAAAATGCGACACCGATCACAAAAAAATGTCCCGTTTAACTCCCTGAATGGACTTAGGAAAGTGGTTTAGAAACTTTTTAAAGGTGGAGAAACAGTAAACAACCCGCCGCGCGTGCCGATAGATACTCGTCAGAGAAACCTGCATATAACAAAGGCAACGTATGTTTAAACGTATAAAAGTCATTACTCTTCTTATTTCGGTGCTGCTTGTGCTCGGCATCATGCAAGTGATTTCCGCGGGTATCTTTATCAACGCGCTGAATAACGATAAAGACAACTTCACCGTATCCCAGCTCTCCAGCAAAAACGTGGCGGAGTTTACCGATGCGTGGATCAGCCTCAACCAGGCGCGGGTGACGCTAAACCGCGGCATGCTGCGCCTGCAAAGCAGCATGGCCTCCCAGATTAACGGTGGGCAGCTGAACGAGCTGGTTAACACCGCGAAAAATCTGCTGGCCGATGCGCAGGTCCATTACGATAAATACTACGCCCTGCCGAATACGCCGGGTCTGGACGAGAACCTGGCCAAGCGTCTGGAAGAGCAGTACCGCATTTACTCCTCCACGCTGACGCAAATGAACGTCCTGCTGAGCCAGGGCAATCTGGAAGACATGTTCAAGCAGAACGCGGAGCAGAAACAGACCGCGATGCAGGCGGTTTACCGCGAGTGGCGCGAAGCGCAGGCGACGCTTACCGATAAAGGCATCCAGGATAATGAAAGCGACTACAAGCGCATCCTGTGGATCCTCTCTGCGGTGATGCTGCTGGTGATTGTGGTGATTATCTCCAGCTGGATCGCCATGCGCCGCGTGCTGCTCCTGCCGCTGGAAGAGGTGATCAACCATATTCGCGCCATCGCGGCGGGGGATTTAACCCAGCCGATTCAGGCTGAAGGTAAAAACGAAATGGCGATCCTGGCGCGCAACGTTCAGGAGATGCAGACCTCGCTGGCGAACACCGTGGGCGTAGTGCGTGAAGGCGCGGACACCATCTACACCGGTGCCGGTGAAATTTCTGCCGGGAGTAACGACCTCTCTTCCCGTACCGAGCAGCAGGCCGCGTCTCTGGAAGAAACGGCAGCCAGCATGGAACAGCTGACGGCAACCGTGAAGCAGAACGCCGATAACGCGCGTCAGGCGTCTCGTCTGGCGCTGGATGCCTCCTCAACCGCGAAGAAGGGCGGCAACGTGGTGGAAGGCGTGGTGCGTACGATGGATGAAATCGCGACGAGCTCCAGCAAAATCGCGCAAATTACTAACGTGATCGACGGTATTGCCTTCCAGACCAACATTCTGGCGCTGAACGCGGCGGTGGAAGCGGCGCGCGCGGGCGAACAGGGTCGTGGCTTTGCGGTAGTCGCAGGGGAAGTACGAACGCTTGCCCAGCGCAGCGCCCAGGCGGCGAAAGAGATCAAAGCGCTGATCGATGATTCCGGCGAGCGCGTGAACGCCGGCTCGCAGCTGGTGAACGAAGCGGGCGCGACGATGGCGGAGATCGTCAATGCGGTCACCCGCGTGACCGACATCATGGGCGAAATTGCCTCTGCCTCTGACGAGCAGAGCCGCGGTATCGACCAGGTAGGTCAGGCGGTGGCCGAGATGGACCGCGTGACCCAGCAGAACGCCTCGCTGGTGGAGGAGTCTGCGGCCGCGGCGGCGGCGCTGGAAGATCAGGCGGCACGCCTGAACGAAGCGGTGGCGGTGTTTAAAATCACCCGCAGCCAGGCGGTTAAAGCGGCGCCGGTGAAAACCTATGTGCCAAAAGCGCAGCCTGCTGCGACCGTAGCTGAAGCGAACTGGGAAACGTTTTAACATCATGCCGGGTAAGGCGTAGCCGCCACCCGGCAAAAAATCACATCTCCGACGCCGGAACGACCCTCGGTTTTTCCGGCTTCGCCCTCACCGCCATCACCACCCCAATGACCAGCAGCGCAATCCCACAGGCCGTTAACAGCGGCGGCACGCTCTGGCGCATCAGGAAGGTATAAAGCAGCCCGGCCAGGGTTTCGAAGACAATCAGCGGCCCTAAAATCACCGTCGGCAGCTTCTGGCTGGCAATATTCCAGCACAGCGCACCCACCCAGGAACACAGCACCGCAATCGCAACCATTAAGCCAATAAATATCCACGGCCTTGGCCCGAAGGGCTGGGCGAAGTCTGGCTGTTGATGGTCTAACCAGACGCACGCGCCGATATACCCCACCAGTGAAACGGGCAAGGTGACCAGCGCCTGCGCTGTCGCCCACATCATCGGGTGCTTGTCCGGGTTTTCCCGCAGCCAGCGCGCATTGCGCAGGGCGTACCAGGCCCAGCACGCCACCGAGATGAACGCTAAAACAATCCCCGAACCGTAACGCCACAAGCTGAAATCGCCCAGCCCGTGGCGCAGCTCGGCGATATTGACGCACACCAGCCCCACTGCGGTGCAGGCCAGGGCGGGCACCATTTTTGACCACGCCAGCTTGCCGTCCCGGTGGCTATAGAGCAGATTCGCGAAGATGGGGATGACCACCGGCAGCGTGCCGATAATCATGGTAGAGACCGGCGCACCGGTACGCTGAATGGCGCTTGCCAGACAAACGTAATAGATGAGATTGCCCATCATGGTCAGCGCCAGCGCGGTGCCCCAGTCCTGACGGCTGAGCTGGCGCAAGCGCGTGCGCCCCAGCCATGCCAGAGGAAGGGCAATCAGCCCCAGCGCCAGATAACGTCCGGTCGACTGCAATATCGCCGGGTATTCCGGCACGATCAGAGGGCCGACAAAGATCAGCCCCCACATTAAACCCGCAAGCAGGGCATACAACACGCCGCTAATCATTTTTCCATCCAGAGTGATTCACGTTGCAGTCAGTGTAGGAGGGGCAAACAGGCGCGTATTGTATGAGATTGCTCATTAGCGCCGGGTGACCTGCTTCTGGTAGCGAACGGGAGTAATGCCGTAGCGGCGGGTAAACGCGCGGGTTAAATGAGACTGGTCGGTCAGCCCCGTTGCGGCGGCGACTTCGGCGGCGGGCATGCCGTGGGTGAGGAACGCTTTGGCGCGCCACAGGCGAATCGCCATCAGCATCTGGTGCGGCGTAACGTGGAAATGGGCTTTGAACTGGCGCTGGAAATGGTAGGGGCTGAGCGAGACAACGTTCGCCAGCTCGTCCAGCGTCAGGGCGTGCATATAGTTATCGTGCAGATACTCGCGCACGCGTTCGAACCGGTGTGCGCCTTCCTGAACCACCGGCGCGTGATGGGCTAACGGCTGAAAGGTCTCAATCAGATCCAGCAACAGGCCTTTTTGCGCCAGCGGATCGTCCGTATGCCACAGGCCGTAAATCAACTGGCCGATCTGCTGCGAGCGCAGCGGGTCATAGCGGGTTACGTCGCTGAACCACCAGTGGCGCAGGCCGGTTACCTCTTCCAGCAGGTCAGGTTCGATGTAAACCATCCGGTAGCGCCAGCCGTCTTCGGTCGCGGACTCCCCGGTATGGATCTCGTCCGGGTTCATGGTCACAACGGATTTTTCAGGTGCGAGATGCTGGGTGCCGCGATAGCGAAAGCGTTCGGCGCCGGTTTCAATCGTGCCTATGCCGAAGGCTTCATGGGTGTGAGGCTCAAAGGCGTAGTCAGAGATATGCGCGTGATAGAGTTCAAGACCCGGCAGCTGCGCCAGATGGCGAAAGCGCGCGCTGTCTCTCTCATCAATGAACTGTTCCGGTACGCCTTGCACGTTGAGCCTCCTCATGGGTCATCGCTTCATTATCAGAGATGACCCGAGGGGATGCCACAAAAAATAACCAATCCGTAACAATTACAGAATGGCTTTGACGCTCTCCGCCAGCGGCGTGGTTGGCCGGCCGATCAGCTTGCTCAGGGTACGGCTGTCGTCAAACAGGCCGCCTTTGGACGCGCCCACGTCGGAGTCCGCCAGCATATCCGCCAGCCCTGCAGGAAGGCCAACGCCCTTCAGCGCGGCGGCGAAATCCACCTCGCTGAGATTCTGATAGGTTACCGGCTTCCCGCTCTGCTTGCTGAGCTCCGCCGCCAGTTCGCTCAATGTCCAGCCGCGATCCCCCGCCAGCTCGTATACCTTGCCCGCATGACCCTCTTCAGCGATAACTTTGGCGGCCGCCGCGGCATAGTCTGCACGGGTTGCAGAGGCAATTTTGCCTTCGCCTGCGGCACCAATGAATACGCCGTGCTCCAGCGCGGGCGGCGCGCTCGCCAGGTAGTTTTCGGTATACCAGCCGTTGCGCAGCAGGGCATAAGGAATGCCGGACGCCGCCAGCGCTTTTTCAGTGGCAACGTGTTCAACGTGCAGACCCAGCGGTGATTTGTCCGCATGGAGCAGGCTGGTGTAGGCGATAAATTTCACGCCTGCCGCCCTGGCGGCGTTAATGACGTTCTGGTGCTGGGTTGCGCGCTGGCCCACTTCGCTGGAGGAGATCAGCAGCAGTTTATCCACGCCGTTCAGCGCGGCAGTGAACGCCGCCTGGTCGGTGTAGTCCGCCTGACGAACCATAATGCCCTGCTGGCTCAACGCTTCAGCTTTCGCCGGGTTACGCACGATGGCCACAATCTGGCTGGCCGGTACGGTTTTTAACAGCTGCTCGATAACGAAATGGCCAAGCTGGCCGGTAGCGCCGGTAATCGCGATCATGATGAATCTCCTTCGTGTTTGTCTGGTGTTGTGGCACACTATCACCATAGCTAACTTTTGGTAAGTACGTACAAAAAGGTAAGTATGGAAAAGACGATCCCAACGCTCAGCGAGCAAATGCGCGATGGCAATCTCTTCGCGGAACAGTGCCCCTCACGGGAGGTGCTCAAGCACGTGACCAGCCGCTGGGGGGTACTGATTCTGCTGGCCCTGCGGGAGGGAACGCACCGCTTCAGCGATCTGCGCCGTAAAATGGGTGGGGTGAGCGAAAAGATGCTGTCCCAGTCGCTTCAGGCGCTGGAGCAGGACGGGTTTGTCGACCGCGTGTCGTATCCGGTCGTGCCGCCGCACGTCGAGTATAGCCTGACGCCGATGGGTGTTGAGGTGAGTGAGAAAGTCGCCGCGCTGGCGGACTGGATTGAGGTCAATACGCCGAAGGTGATGGCGAATCGGGAAGAGCGGGCGGCGTAAAAGCCGGGTGGCGGTTTCGCCTTACCCGGCACAATCATCGCTACCTGCTTAAATCCACCTGATAAATCGCGAACCCAATATCATCCGTCGCAACCTTCTTCATCGGATACTGCGCCTTGTCCTTAATAAACGCGGCTGCCTTATCGGACGGTGACGTTTCAAAGCGGATATCCAGTTTCGTCTCGCTGTGAATTGGCGCAAGACGCCAGTTGTTGTCCACCGCCGGGTGAATTTCGCCCGCCTTCTTCGACTCCGCGCCGATCCACGCCGCCAGTACGGAGCGGTTTTCGTCCGGTGAGGCAAAAGCGATGTGGCTATCGCCCGTACCCGCAAACTTGCCGCCGTAGGCGCGATAGTTATTGGTCACCACCAGGAAAGTGGCATTCGGATCGATCGCCTTGCCGTTGAAGGTCAGGTTTTTAATGCGCTCCGCCTGCGGGTTAATGGCCTGGCACTCGCCGTCATATTTCGCCGGCTGGGTGACGTCAATCTGGTAATTCACGCCGTCGATCACGTCGAAGTTGTAGGTGCGGAAGCCGTCCCAGTTAATCAGCGACTGCGGTTTACTGCTGTTCGGATCGATCTGGTTAAACTGCCCGGCGGAGCACTCCAGCCACTCCTTCACCTCTTTCCCCGTGGCTTTAACCACCACCAGGGTATTCGGGTAGAGGTAGAGATCGGCGGCGTTACGGAAGGTCAGCTGGCCTTTTTCGACCTCAACGTAGCTTGCCGGGTCATTCTTGCGTCCGCCCACTTTGAATGGCGCCGCGGCAGACAGCACCGGCAGTTTGGCCAGATCCGGATCGCCCTGAACAAAGTGTTCGGCATAGGCTTTCTGCGCCATATTGACCACCTGGACGGTCGGGTCGTCCTGAACCAGCGCCAGGAAGCTGTACATATTGTCGGCGGATTTGCCGATCGGCTTGCTGACGAATTCGCGGGTGGCGTCATGGTCGTGCTTCAGCACGTCGACCAGCTTTTTATCTTCACCAGCCAGGGATTTTTTAGCCGCCGCGTCGTAAATCGGGCGCGCTTCGGCTTTTGACTGCGTCACCTTCCAGCTGCCGCCGTCGTTATTCAGCACCAGATCCACCACGCCGAGATGGTCGCCCCACATGCCCGGCATCACGGACGGCACGCCGTTGAGCGTACCTTTCTCGATATCCGCCCCTTTGATGCCGGCGAAATCTTTGCCCGGGAAAACGGCGTGAGCGTGGCCGAAGAGGATCGCGTCAACGCCCGGGACTTCACTCAGGTAATAAACGGAGTTTTCAGCCATGGCCTGATACGGGTCGGCTGACAGTCCTGAGTGAGCCACCACGACAACGACATCCGCACCTTTCGCACGCATTTCCGGCACGTATTTGCGCGCGGTTTCGGTAATGTCGTTAACGGTCACTTTGCCGTCGAGGTTGGCTTTATCCCAGGTCATAATCTGCGGCGGTACGAAGCCGATATAGCCGATTTTCAGCGTCTGCGTTTTCCCGTCCTGGTCGACAAGCTCGGTCTCTTTAATCAGGTACGGGGTAAATAGCGGCTTTTGCGTCTTAACGTCGATGATATTGGCGTTAACGTACGGGAACTTCGCGCCGGCCAGCGCATCATGCAGGTATTTCAGGCCGTAGTTAAATTCATGGTTTCCAAGGTTACCGACGGCATAATCCAGCGTGTTCATCGCTTTATAAACCGGATGGATCTCGCCTTTCTTCAGGCCTTTCGCCGCCATGTAATCGCCGAGCGGGCTGCCCTGAATGAGATCGCCGTTGTCCACCAGCACGCTATTTTTGACTTCACCGCGCGCGGCGTTAATCAAACTTGCTGTGCGTACCAGTCCGAATTTTTCCGTAGGGGTATCTTTGTAGTAATCGAAGTCCATCATATTGCTGTGCAGATCGGTCGTTTCCAGAATACGCAGATCTACCGTCGCCGCCTGCACGCTCGCTGCAATCAGCGTCGCCAGAAGCGTTGCACTAAACTTAATCATCAGAGGAGTCCTTTTTTCGATCCGTTCCACAAAAGAGTATGTATCTATCGCTTGTTGCTTACAGAAATGTGAATCCTGACAGAAAAAAGCGCACTGAAACCGGAATTGCTTCACAGATAGCGGAATTGTTCACATTACGATATAACTAAAACAAAGAGTTAACCTCACTGCGTTAACAAAGAGGTGGAAAATGCTAGATAAGATTTGTCAGCTCGCACGGGATGCGGGAGATGCCATTATGCAGGTGTATGACGGTGTAAAACCGATGGAGGTCGTCAGCAAGGCGGACGACTCCCCGGTCACGGCGGCCGATATCGCCGCGCATAAGGTGATCCTGCAGGGTCTGCAGGCCTTAACGCCTGAGATCCCCGTACTGTCAGAAGAAGCGCCGCAAAGCTGGGATGAACGCCAGCACTGGCAGCGTTACTGGCTGGTCGACCCGCTGGACGGGACAAAAGAGTTCATCAAGCGCAACGGTGAATTCACCGTCAATATCGCCCTGATTGAGAACGGTAAAGCGGTGCTCGGCGTAGTCTACGCGCCGGTCATGAACGTGATGTACAGCGCCGCAGAAGGCAAGGCCTGGAAAGAGGAGTGCGGCGTACGCAAGCAGATCCAGGTGCGCGATGCGCGTCCACCGCTGGTGGTGATTAGCCGCTCGCACAGCGATAGCGAACTGGAGGAATACCTGCAACAGCTGGGTGAACACCAGACCACCTCGATTGGCTCGTCGCTGAAATTCTGCCTGGTGGCGGAGGGTCAGGCGCAGCTGTACCCGCGCTTTGGGCCAACCAACGTCTGGGATACCGCGGCAGGTCACGCCGTGGCTGCGGCCGCCGGGGCGCATGTCCATGACTGGCAGGGCAAGCCGCTGGACTATACCCCGCGCGAATCATTCCTCAACCCCGGCTTCCGCGTCTCTCTTTACTGAGCCAGCAGCTTGTGCAGCAGGGCGACAACCTGCTGCACCTCTTCCTGCGTTAACGCGCCGTCTTTCACCCACTGCACGCGGCCGTCCTTATCCAGCACGACAATCGCGGAACTCTCTTCCTCTAGCTGCCAGGCCTTACGCGTCACGCCGTTGCTGTCGACGATAAACTGCGACCACGGGTAGAGCTTTTTGTTGCTCTCAAGGCTTGAGCGCACAAACATTCCGGAACCTGGAATGGCGTCATCGGTGTTCACAATCGTGGTGGTCTGGTAGCGGTCATGGGGGAATTTTGCGGCCTTGATCGCCTCCACGAGGTTGGCATTCTTCTCTTTTGCGGATGTACGACCGGCAATATGTTGTACAACTCTCACTTTGCCCGCGAGCTGCGCGCTATTCCAGGCTTTATAGCTAAACTTATCATTGTCGAGAATCAATTCTCCCCGGTCAGCAATGCCGACTGGCGGTACACGTTGTCCTTTTTCAATGCTGTGAGCGGAAGCCCACAGGGGCAGCAGCAGGCAAGCTGCCGCAAGGATGTTACGTAGGGTCATGGCGTTTCCTTATTGTTTGCAGGTGATCCGACCACTTGGTCATACGCTTTTAATCATAAGTGCGATCAATGTGGTTTTCCCGCAATCCCAGTGCCAGTTTGCGGGTGAACGCACATATCCATGAAAAAACGACGGCTTATACTGCTCCCTGTCACGCTTTGCAAAGATTATTCTGAATAATTGTAATCAAACGGTAAATAAACTTATGCACACTGGGTAACACCGTAGTTCTGGTCTATAGTCATTGGGCATCAAAATTTGCGCTCAGGACAGTCGGGCCGATTGTGGCACCGCAAGAGCGTATGATTCGCAGGAGATACAAGAATGAAAATTTTCCAACGCTACAACCCGCTTCAGGTGGCGAAGTACGTGAAGATCCTGTTCCGTGGACGGTTGTACATCAAGGATGTTGGCGCTTTTGAGTTTGATAAGGGCAAGATCCTTGTCCCAAAAGTGAAGGACAAACAGCACCTGTCTGTGATGTCCGAAGTCAACCGTCAGGTTATGCGTCTGCAAACTGAGATGGCTTAACCAACGTGCTATGCAGTAAGTAGTTAAAAAGACGGCTCCCGATGGGAGCCGTTGATGTTTCTGGGGAGCTGAATTTTCGCACACGCTAAACGCTTGCCAGCCATTAAGGTATTAGTTGATTTAGATTTTCTAAAGATATTTTTCAGCGGCCTCATGTTGATGTAAAACAAAAAAGAATTAATTCTCTGTTGGACCTATCACCTGACGAACGAACAATGATTATCTCATTTACGTAATGGAGTTCAGGAGATGGCTATTCCAGCTTATTTGTGGCTGAAAGATGATACCGGTGCCTTAATCAAAGGTGCAGTTGATGTGCAAGGTAGAGAGTCCAGTATTGAGGTTAATGGTTTTTCACATAATGTTTCTATTCCTACTGATCCACTGACGGGGAAAGTAACAGGTTCCAGAAAACACTTCAGTATTGTCTTCCTGAAAGAGTTTGACTCTTCATCGCCTTATCTGTTCAAAGCAGTTTGTACAGGTCAAACATTAATAAGTGCAGTTTTTAAATGGTATCGTATTAACGATGCGGGGCAAGAAGTAGAATATAACAACATGCTGCTTGAAAATGTAAGGATAGTGGGAGTTTCGCCGGTGATGCATGATACGAAAGATGCCTCGAAGGAGAAACATAACCATCTTGAATGCGTTGAAATGCGCTATGAAAAAATCACATGGAAACATTGTGATGGAAATATCCTCTTTTCAGACAGCTGGAACGAAAGGCTATAACAATGAGGCACCCAGTAAACACGGTTACTCCTCATCCACCTTATGATATCGCTTCTTTCGCACCGCCAGGGGTTTCAGTGACAAAAAACATGATGATTGCTCGGTTCCATCATGGGCCTTCGGTGTTGACCTACTTATGGTTTTATAAGCAAGTAAGAGGACATGGGCCATGGGATTACAAAAATTTGTTAGGAAAACAGTATGAGAATTTCGGGAATTTTCATTATGGAGCGGTAGGTATTGCCGCAGGTATTAAACCAGGGATATTATTGCGAGGGGCTGGGTTCGCACAAATTTTAGCGGGAACCAGCGACCCAGCTTTTATGAACTATCCAGGGCCTGATTCTTATGGCGATGACCCTAAAGATCAGACATGGATAAGGGCGGGGATCGATTATGCTCAGCGTTCAGGTTTTTAAAAATAAGTGGCTGTATTTATCCGTAGCAATCGCCCTGGTTGGATATGGGTTATGGCGTGTCATTGATAACTTTCTTTATCTTGAGCAAAGAATTATTCATAGAGAGAGTATCGGTTCGTTTTCTACATTATATATAACTGAAAGCAGTGCTGGAGCAACGACTTCTAATGTTTATAAATACTATCTATACCCTGGTAAATCTTCTGAGGAGAATTTCTTAAAAGAAGTAAGGAATGGTTATGAACCTTTCCTTATGACTACCGCTTCAGATGTTAAATTCAACATTGAGGAGAACGCAATTCATCTCAAGGTTGCCGGGGACATTTTTAAATTTAATAATGTGGCGGGTCATACCTTTATCTATCTTGATGCGTCACCCTTCTAAAGTCGTGGGCGTATTATTCTTAGGATGTAAAAAGGGCAGCTTGTCGCTGCCCTTATGGATTAGCCTGACACCTTCTCTTCCGCGTCCGGCAGCTTCGGCACCAGCACGGTCGGCTTGTTGTCGATGCGCGTCACCAGCAGCTGGTCGATGCGGTAGTTATCAATATCCACCACCTCAAACTTGTAGCCGGAGAACTTCACCGAGTCGGTGCGTTTCGGGATTTTACGCAGCATAAACATCATAAAGCCGCCGATGGTTTCATAGTTACCGGACTGCGGGAACTCGTCGATATCCAGCACGCGCATGACGTCTTCAATCGGCGTACCGCCGTCGATCAGCCATGAATTATCGTCACGCTGAACTATCTGCTCTTCCAGCCCCTGGCCTACGAGGTCGCCCATCAGCGTGGTCATGACGTCGTTCAGGGTGATGATGCCCACCACCAGCGCGTATTCGTTCATGATCACCGCGAAGTCTTCCCCGGCGGTTTTGAAACTTTCCAGCGCTTCGGAGAGCGTCAGGGTGTCCGGCACAATCAGGGTATTGCGGATCTGCACGCCGCTGTTGAGCGCCAGGCTCTGGTTTGCCAGCACGCGGTTCAGCAGGTCTTTGGAGTCGACGTAGCCGATGATGTGGTCGATATCTTCATTACAGACCAGGAACTTGGAGTGCGGATGCTGCGCCACTTTGTTCTTCAGGCTCTGCTCATCTTCATGTAAATCGAACCAGATAATATTTTCACGGCCCGTCATGGAAGAGGGCACGGTACGGGATTCCAGTTCAAATACGTTCTCAATCAGCTCGTGTTCCTGCTTGCGCAGCACCCCGGCCAGCGCGCCGGCTTCCACCACCGCATAGATATCGTCAGACGTAATGTCGTCTTTACGCACCATTGGCAGCTTAAAGATGCGGAAAATCACGTTTGCCAGGCCGTTGAAGAACCACACCAGCGGACGAAACACGTACAGACAGAAGCGCATCGGGTTGATGATACGCAAAGCCACAGCTTCTGGCGCAATCATACCGATGCGTTTCGGGGTCAGGTCTGCAAAGAGGATAAACAGGCCCGTTACCAGTGAGAAGGAGAGAATAAAGCTCAGCTGTTCGGCAAGCTCAGCGGACATGTACTTCACAAAGAGGCTATAAAACGCCGGAGAAAAGGCCGCATCGCCCACGATACCGCCGAGAATGGCGACCGCGTTAAGGCCAATCTGCACCACGGTGAAGAACATGCCGGGGTTTTCCTGCATTTTCAGGATGCGGGTGGCATTGATGTTGCCCTCGTCGGCAAGCAGCTTAAGTTTGATTTTTCGGGACGCGGCCAGCGAGATCTCAGATATCGAGAAAAATGCACTGACGGCAATAAGACAAAGTATTACTAAAATACTGTTTAACATAGTTTATCCGGCTTCTCGCCAGATCCTCAGAAGGGGAGTTGATACCATTTGTGTGAAAACACGTAGAACGTCAGCTCGTAGCGTTGAGCCGATTATTTCAGCGGGTAGTATAGCGTAAAGGCGTGTAAATCTGCCAGAGGTCACGTTTTTGGCATAAAAACAGACCGGACAGCGGGGCGCTGCCCGGTACGCAAGGCTATTTCACGGGAGACAAGTGGGCACTCCCCACCGTCCTTCGCGTGGCATCGCCTCCCCACACCTGATCGTACTCATAACCCGTTAACTGCTTGATGATCACGCGGGTATTGGTATCGCAGTCGCGGTAATCTCCGCCCAATTTCCGGCGAGCGATCTCCTTGAGCAGCAGCTTATGCGTCTCGCGGGTGAGCTTAAATTTGTAGGTGGTAAAGAAGCTCACCGCCAGAAGGGCTGCCGTCGCGAAGATCATCAGGCCGATAATTGCCCCCAGCGCGCTTTCTGGCTGTGCGCCGCTGCCCTTCACGAAGCCGGACTCCTGCAGCACCAGGCCAATAATCATGATGGCAATCGCCACGGTGCTTTTGCGGGTCAGGACCATCACGCCGGCAAAAATGCCTTCGCGGCGCTGCTGCGTCACCATCTCGTCGATATCCGGAATGAAGCTATAAATATTCCACGGAATATAGTAGAGCCCGGAACGGGCGGCCCCCAGCAGAATAAAGACCGCCGAGAACAGCAGCGTCGGCACCTGCGTTTTGGTCAGGTAGACCGTAAACAGGAATACCAGCACGCAGAAAATACAGCCGTAGGAGAGGCGCAGAGCGGCCGAAGGGGTAACATTCAGCCGGTTCAGCAGCAGCATAAACCCGTACGTGCCGGGTACCGAGGCGAAGGCCGCAATGCTCAACCAGCCGGATACCGCAGCTGCATCCTGGCTCAGACAGTACACGACATAATAGGTAAACACCGACCCGAATACGTCCATCGCCGTAAACGAAAAGATATAAATAATAATGTGCAGGCGGAACGCGCGAATGCGGAATGAGGAAAAGAGATCCAGTACCAGATATTTCAGATGATTAAGCATCCCGCTGCTGCGCTGGTTATCCACTTTAAAATCGGACTCCTGCTGCACATCTTTGGCTTCCCAGGTGGTGTACCAGGTAATAAATACCGCGATACAGAATACGCAGGAAAATATCAGCCCGGTGAGGGTATAGGTAAACGGATTGTCTTTCCCCGTGAACTGCATGATCACGCCGGGGACGGAAACCGCAAGGAAACCGCCCAACTGGGAGCAGATCATACGCACGCCGGAGAGGCGGCTACGCTCTTCATAGCGGTTGGTCATTTCCGCCGCCAGCGTCTCCCAGGGCACCAGCACCATCGCCGACAGCAGTTCAATCGAGAGATAGGTTCCCAGGTAATACCAGTAGCCCATATCCGTCAGCCACAGCAGGGCATACAAAAACATTAATGGGGAGCTGAGTAATAAAAAGAAGCGGCGACGGCCAAATTTACGGCCGAGCCACGTATTGCCGAAATTATCGGTGATATAGCCCATAATCGGGCTTAAGAGTGCATCAATGACGCGGGCAATCGCGAATATCGAACCCGCTTCAATAACCGAGAGCCCGCAATAGGTGGTGTAAAAAAATAGCAGCCAGGTGCCGATAATGGCGAAAGCGCCTCCGCCAAACAGATCGGTTATGCCGTAGCCAAGCGCTACGCCATAACCAACTCTACGTTCAGTTGGTTTGACCATAATAATATCCAGTGTAGGGTAATGATTAACCTGTTTTTCAGGTCGTATTTTTATTTACTGCTGGACGACACATTACGTTCTAATTATTGATATCTATCCATTGTCTTAATTGAGATGAGCGATAGAGAGCCTCCACAAGCGTGAGTGATTTTCCGGCAGAATGGATATCGGTGTAGTCCGTTTCTCCCGAGTGATTAATGGCGTGATAAAACCGGCGGATCGCCTGCTGATGTCCCAGCCCCCAGTAGCTTTTGACCGAGCCGTCAGGGGAGTCATCGCTCACCAGCCTGCGACGATCGCCGGGGGTAATGCGCCAGAGCACGTTGTCATTCAATAACAGCGAGCCCCGTTCGCAGTGGATTTCCAGCCAGAGAGGGGAATCCACGGTATTGCAGTTGCTGGCATAAAACAGGCCGCGCGCGCCGTTGGCAAAGTGCAGCGTTGCCATCGCGCTGTCTTCCCCTTCGGTGACGTCTGCCAGCTCACCGCTATCCACCACGCCTTTCAGGCGCGTCACGCCGCCGGCGAACCACTGCATCAGGTCAAGGGTATGGATCGCCTGGTTGATCAGCAGGCTGCCGCCTTCCGTTGCCAGCCGCCCGCGCCACGGGCTTTCGGTGTAGTACGCCCCCGAGCGTGACCACGTCAGCACCGCCTTCATACTGAGCATCTTCCCCAGTTCGCCATCGCCCAGCGCCTGCCGGATGCGCAGGCTGCTGGGGTTGAGCCGGTTCTGATAGCAAACGCCAAGCAGGCCCGGAGCCTGCTCAACGGCGCGGGCGATATCGTCGAGTTCGCTGCTGTTCATCCCTACCGGTTTTTCGCAGAACACATGCTTCCCGGCAGAGAGCGCGTCCAGGATCATGCGCTTATGTTCGAAATGCGGCGTGCAGATATGGACCACGTCGATGGCATCGTCCAGCAGCATTTCCCGGTAATCCTGGTAAAAACGGCACTGGTAATCCATCGCCAGCTTCAGTCCTTTGACGCTGTCGATGTCTACCAGCGCGCGCAGCGCGACGTTGGGGATCTGGCGTAAGGCGTTCACATGGCAGCCGTGGATCGCGCCTGCGCCGATAACCGCCGTGTTCAGGATCGTCATTGTTACCTCCCGTTATGCCGTCGCGTTGGCCAGCATCTGCGCCTTCACGCAGAGCTCCGCCGCCTTGAAGGCGTGCGCCTGCGTCATGGCGTTTTCGGTTCGGTGCAGGCAGTCGAGGATCAGCTCGCCAAAGAACGGGAAGCCGACCTGCCCGGCCACCGGATAACGGAATTCCCCCTCTTTATTGACGAGGTAAACCACATCCTGCTCGCCGCGGGTGAGATCGACATATTTACGGATTTCGATATAGCCTTCGGTGCCGAGCAGCGTCAGGCGACCGTCGCCCCAGGTAGAAAGCCCGTCCGGCGTAAACCAGTCGCAGCGGAAATAGCCGCTGGCGCCGTTTTCCCCTTTCAGCATGGCATCGCCAAAATCTTCAAATGCCGGGTACTGCGGGTGTTTAACGTTGCGAACCTGGCTTGCCACCACGGAGGCCTCGCTGTTTCCGGTGTAAAACAGGAACTGCTCAATCTGGTGGCTGCCGATATCGCACAGGATGCCGCCGAAGTAACGACGATCGTAGAACCAGTCCGGGCGACCGGTGCCTTCCCGGTGCGGACCGGTTCCGAGGGTTTGCACCACGCGGCCAATCGCGCCCTGCTGCACCAGCTGTCCGGCAAACACCGCGCTCTCGACGTGCAGGCGTTCGCTGTAGTACACCGCGTATTTCTTCCCGGTTTTCTCCACCATCGCTTTGGCGTCCGCCAGCTGGTCAAGGGTGGTGAGCGGCGCTTTATCCGTGAAGTAGTCCTTGCCCGCCGCCATCGCTTTCAGCCCCAGCGCGCAGCGCTCGGACGGGATGGCGGCTCCCGCCACCAGACGCACCTCATCGTCGTTAAGGATCGCGTCCAGCGAGTCCGCCGCTTTGGCCTGCGGATACTGCTGAAGGAATTTATCCACTTTCGCCGGGTCGGGGTCGTACACCCACTTCAGCGTGGCCCCGGCTTCAATCAGGCCGTTACACATCCCGTAGATATGGCCGTGGTCGAGCGCGGCGGCGGCAAACACAAATTCCCCCTCGCGAACCACCGGCTGGGGTTTGCCGACAGGCGCATAGTTCATTCCGTCATTCTTGTTCATGCTGACACTCCTCGATCCAGATCTTTGCCCAGGGGGATAGCGCCCACTTCGCTGAAGTTGGCGACGCTTGCGGATTTCTCATAAAAACGGGGGGCGACGGCGTTGATCCCGCCGGTACGGTAAAACGGGTCATCGCGCTGAATCGGCAGCGTGACGACGCTGCGCGTAATGGCGGATTTATAAATCGCGGCGATCAGCTCCAGCGAGCGTTTGCCCTGTAGCCCATCCACTAACGGCGCCGTGCCGTGCTCGATGGCATAAAGCAGGTCATTAATCTGCCCGGCGTGTAGCGTCCACTCGAGCTTCGGCGTGTCCTGAAAAACGGCGTTGAGCTGCGCTTCTCGCTGCTGGTCGTTAGTTTCCTGCGGGAAGCCGTTATCGGCGCTGACGCTGGCAAAGGCCTGCCACGGCGCGGAGATGCGCGCCTTATCGCCCTGAATAATAATTTTCTGATCTTCGCCGTGGTGCACGACCGATGCGGTAAGCTGCGCGAGCGCGCCGCCGGGATATTTGAAAATTGCCGCGCTGAGGTCTTCCACTTCGGCGTTGTCGTGCGCCACGTTGGTCATCATCGCCACCACCTCGGACGGGAAGCCGAGCATCCACTGCATAGCGTCGATATGGTGTACCGCGTGGTTAAGCGTGCAGCCACCCCCCTCTTTTTCCCAGGTGCCGCGCCACCACAGGTCGTAGTAGCAGTGCCCGCGCCACCAGAGCGAATCCACCTGCGCGTGGCAAACCCTACCTGCGAGCCCCGAGTCCAGCGCGGCTTTTAAGCGCCAGAAGGCATCGGTAAAGCGGTTCTGGGCAATGATGGAGAGGGTCTTGCCGCTGGCCTGCTGCGCGGCGATCATCGCGTCGCACTCCTCCAGCGAGGCGGCCATCGGTTTTTCGCACAGCACGTGGCACCCCGCGTTCAGGGCATCAATGCCGATCTCTGCATGGACGTAGGGCGGCGTGCAGACGTCGACAATGTCGATATCCTTCTCTGACGCCAGCATCTGCTGGTGGCTTGCATACACGCGGGCGTCCGTCAGGCCGTAGCGCGCTTTTTTCTCGTGGGCTTTTTCCGGGTAGATATCGACCAGCGCGACGATCCGGCAGCGCTGGCCAAACTGCAAATAGCCCTGAATATGGTTATGCGAGATATTCCCTGTTCCCACGATGGCGACATTTAACATCGTTTATCTCCGAAGTTACCAGGTGCCAGAGGCGTCCAGCGTGATGCTGGCGGTCTCTTTAGCCACTGAGGTGCTGATACGCTGTTGAAGCAGGCGCAGATACTGTTTCTCGTTGAGCGGCAGGTCGACCCAGTCGTCTGTCCAGGTGGAGAGGTGCATGGCGTTGGAGAGCGTCAGCCCGCGGATCCCTTCCAGACCCGGCGCAATCAGCATTTCACCGCGCAGGATGGCGGCAGCAAAGTTGGCGGTAATGACGTGGTGTTCGCTGCATTCCGGGGCGACGGGGAGCGTCACCTCCCAGCATTCGGGTTCACCAAAGCCGTTTTGCCAGCGGGCGTTGAAGGCGGTTTCGGATTCGCGCAGCCGCCAGTAGCGCAGCTTGCCCTCTTCGACGACCACCTTGCCGCGGTCGCCGACGATTTCCAGCCGGTTGGTTCCGGGCGTTTCCGCCACGGTTGTGATAAACACGCCGGTCGCGCCGTTGGCATACTCCGCGTAGGCGGTGACCTCGTCTTCCACTTCGATATCGCGATGCTTGCCGAACTGGCAGAACGCCCGCAGGCGGACCGGCATCCCCACCAGCCACTGCCAGAGATCGAGCTGATGCGGATCCTGGTTGAGCAGCACGCCGCCGCCTTCCCCTTTCCAGGTGGCGCGCCAGCCGCCGGAGTTGTAGTAGCTTTGCGAGCGATACCAGTTGGTGATGATCCAGTTGGAGCGGCGGATCTCACCCAGCTCGCCGCTGTCGATAAGATCTTTCACCTTCTGGTAAAGCGGGTTGGGGCGCTGGTTGTACATGATGCCAAACACCACGTCGCACTCACGTGCGCAGGCGTTCATCTCCTGCACCTGCGCCGTGTATACGCCCGCCGGTTTTTCACACAGGGTGTGGATGCCGTTGCGCATCGCCAGCATCGACAGGCGCGGATGCTCGTAGTGCGGCGTGGCGACAATTACCGCGTCGATAAGCCCGCTCTGGAGCATCTCCTGCGCGTCGCTGAATAACGGGAGGGTGCCGACCAGCTGGCGAATCGCCGGGTGCTTTTCGACGGCATTATCGCAAACCGCCGCCAGGCAGGCGTCGCTGACCGTACCCGCCAGCAAATAGCGTGCGTGGACCGTACCGATATTACCTATTCCAATAATGCCAAAACGTACCTTCTCCATGTCACACCTTAATTTCTGTTGAAAAGAAGTGATGACCGGAAAATAGGAAAGGCGAGCCGCAGCGACAATGTGTTTTTGTGAGAATACTCGCAAGGTGATTAAGTAATCTCCAGGCTTTCTGAAATTTAGTTTTAAAATCAAAAGGCTGTTTCTGCAAATATTTGCAAAAACTGAATGAGAGCGAGGTCACACTATGCCCGGCAGGTTAAAAATGGAGGAAATTGCGGCCCTGACGGGCTATTCCGTCAGTACCGTGTCGCGGGTATTAAGCGGCAAATCGTATACCAGCGATAAAGCCCGGGAGGCGATCGTTCGCACCGCCAGAGAATTAGGCGTTCTGGAGTCCATGGCGAGCGGCAGACTATTAATTAACGGAATCGCTGTTTTTGCGCCAGAAAGAACCTTTCAGGGACGCGGGGATATTTTTTATCTGGAGGTGACGAAAGGGATTGCTGAAGCCTGCGCGCGGCACAACGTGTGGGTCAGCTGCTGCGGATTAGAAGAGCAGCACGCCGATGTGAAATTATTTATGGAAAAGGCCAGTCAGAAGAATATTAACGCGATAATTATTATTGGGACTGATGATTCCACCATATTTAAACTCGCCAGCACGCTGAATAAACCCTGCGTGTTAATTAATTCCGTTGACCGGGATCGGGAGCTGGATGCCGTCTCACCCGACCACCGGGCGATTGGCTTCACCGCCATGCAGTATCTTTTTGAGCAGGGACACCGGCGAGTATTAACCCTCACCTGCCTGCGGCGAGAAACGCTGTATGCGCGCCTGGACGGCATCAAAGAGGCGTACCGCCATTTTCACGTGGCTTTTGATCCCCAGCGCGATTTGCTGGTGACGGAGTGGTTTACCGCAGAGGAGGCCGAGCGGGCGCTGGACGCGTGGCTGATGAGTCATGACAGATCCCAGTGGCCGGAGGTCATTTTCCCGAACAGTACCAGCATGGTGGAAGGGGTGATCAGGGCGTTAACCCGCCACGGCCTGCGCATTCCGGAAGATATTTCGCTCATTACGACCGATTTTGCATGGAACCTGGCGCACCGTCTGGAAAAACCGGTCACGGGCGTGACGGTGCCCTGCCGCGAGCTGGGGATTGAAGCCGTACACCTGCTGCAAACGCGGCTCAACCGACCGCAGGCGCCGGTCTTTAACCTGCTGCTGCAGGGAAAGGTGATGGATTATGGTTCGGTCAGCAACGCGACGCGCCACGCGGCTCGCGTGGCGCTGGAGCGCTGATCAGGCCAGCTGTGGCGGCAGGCAGACGCCGATACCGCCGATACCGCAGTAGCCGTACGGGTTTTTGTGCAGGTACTGCTGGTGATCGTCCTCGGCGTAGTAGAACGGTTTTGCGGTAGTGATTTCAGTCGTTACGTCGCGCGTGTCGCCCGCCTCACGCATGGCCTGCTGGAAACGCTCAAGGCTGGCGCGGGCGGCGGCATCCTGCTCAGGCGTGAGCGGATAAATCGCCGAGCGGTACTGCGTGCCGTGGTCGTTGCCCTGACGCATGCCCTGCGCCGGGTCGTGGTTTTCCCAGAAGACCTGCAGGAGCTGTTCGTAGCTAATGACCGCAGGGTCGTACACCACGCGGACCGCTTCTGCATGACCGGTTTCGCCGGAGCAGACTTCGCGGTAGGTTGGATTCGGCGTGTAACCGCCCGTGTAGCCGGCCGCGGTGCTGTAAACGCCGGGCAGCTGCCAGAAGAGGCGCTCAACGCCCCAGAAGCAGCCCATGGCAAACAGGGCGATTTCCATTCCATCAGGAACGTTGGTCATTGAATGGTTATTGACGGCGTGTAAGGTTGCCACAGGCATAGGGGTGTTGCGTCCCGGTAATGCATCAGCTTGTGAAACCAGATGCTTTTTGTCGAATAAACTCACGGTGGGGCCTCCCGGGGTGCGATGTTTCGGTTAAGGTTGTCACGAAGCGTTTAATTGAACACAATAAATGCGCTGAATGAGACTAGATTTAATCATAAGAAATATTTGGGTGTTACACCCGTTTTCAACCCACGATTTGGGTTTTTGGCTTCCAGGCCGTATTTTGCCGCACCGCGGCACTTCATTTGCTTCCAGGGTGGAAAAGGGATATTCAGGAGAAAACGTGACAAAAATCCGCCAGTTATGTTTAGTCAGTGTATTGCTGACAAGCGGGGTTGCCAGCGCGGCGAATGTCCGTTTGCAGGTTGAGGGGTTATCCGGGACGCTGGAAAAAAACGTGCGTGCGCAGCTGTCGACCATCCAGAGCGATGAGGTGACGCCGGACCGGCGTTTTCGCGCGCGCGTGGATGACGCGATCCGTGAAGGGCTAAAAGCGCTGGGGTATTACGAACCCACCATTGATTTCGATCTCCGCCCGCCGCCAAAGAAGGGGCGTCAGGTGCTTATTGCCCGCGTCTCGCCGGGCGAGCCGGTGCTGATTGGCGGCACGAACGTCATCCTGCGCGGCGGCGCGCGTACCGACCGTGACTATCTGGATCTGCTCAGCACGCGGCCAAAAATCGGCACCGTGCTCAACCACGGCGACTACGATCGCTTCAAAAAAGAGCTGACGAGCGTCTCCCTGCGCAAGGGCTACTTCGACAGCCAGTTCAATAAAAGCCAGCTGGGCATCGCGCTGGCGCGACGTCAGGCGTTCTGGGATATCGACTACGACAGCGGTGAGCGCTACCGCTTTGGCGATGTAACGTTTGAAGGTTCGCAAATTCGTGAAGAGTATCTGCAAAACCTCGTGCCGTTTAAA
Source organism: Enterobacter sp. 118C5 (assembly GCF_034107645.1). Taxonomy (NCBI): domain Bacteria; kingdom Pseudomonadati; phylum Pseudomonadota; class Gammaproteobacteria; order Enterobacterales; family Enterobacteriaceae; genus Enterobacter; species Enterobacter sp. 118C5. The sequence continues at coordinate 93,219 of NZ_JAWNEU010000010.1, forward strand.
AAAGGCGATTACTACCAGTCGAGCGATCTGGCGGAGCTGAACCGTCGTCTCTCCGCTACCGGCTGGTTTAACTCCGTGGTTGTCGCACCGGAATTTGATAAGTCTCGCAAAACCAAGGTGTTGCCGCTGCATGGCGTTGTCTCGCCGCGCACCGAGAACACCATTGAGACCGGTGTTGGCTACTCGACGGACGTTGGACCACGGGTGAAAACCTCGTGGAAAAAACCGTGGATGAACTCGTACGGTCACAGCCTGACCACCAGCCTGAGCCTCTCTGCGCCCGAGCAGCAGCTGGATTTCAGCTACAAAATGCCGCTGCTGAAAAATCCGCTTGAGCAGTATTATCTTGTGCAGGGCGGCTTTAAGCGCACCGATTTGAACGACACCGAGCAGGATTCGACGACGCTTGCGGTCTCCCGCTTCTGGGATCTCTCCAGCGGCTGGCAGCGCGCCATTAACCTGCGCTGGAGCCTCGATCACTTTACCCAGGCCAACGTCACCAACACCACCATGCTGCTTTATCCGGGGGTGATGATCAGCCGTACCCGCTCGCGTGGAGGCTTGATGCCAACCTGGGGCGACTCGCAGCGCTACTCAATCGATTATTCCAACACCGCCTGGGGATCCGACGTGGACTTCTCCGTCTTTCAGGCGCAAAACGTCTGGATCCGCACGCTGTATGACAAACACCGCTTTGTGATGCGCGGCAATCTCGGCTGGATTGAGACGGGGGATTTCGAGCGCGTTCCGCCGGACCTGCGCTTCTTCGCCGGGGGCGACCGCAGCATCCGCGGGTATAAGTACAAATCGATTTCACCCGAAAACGAAAAGGGCCAGCTGACCGGGGCATCCAAACTGGCGACCGGCTCGCTGGAGTATCAGTACAACGTCAGCGGCAAGTGGTGGGGCGCCATGTTTGTTGACGGCGGTGAAGCGGTGAACGATATCCGCCGCAGCGATTTCAAAACCGGTGCAGGCGTGGGCGTACGCTGGCAGTCACCCGTCGGGCCCATCAAGCTCGACTTCGCCGTGCCGGTCGGCGACAAAGACGAACACGGATTACAGTTTTACATCGGTCTGGGGCCTGAATTATGAGTTTATGGAAGAAAATAAGCCTTGGGGTGCTGATTTTTATCGTGCTGCTGCTCGGTACGGTGGCGTTTCTGGTGGGAACGACGACCGGGCTGCATCTGCTGTTTAACGCCGCGAACCGCTGGGTGCCGGGGCTGGAGATTGGCCAGGTGACGGGCGGCTGGCGCGACCTGCGTCTGAAGAACATCCGCTACGAGCAGCCGGGCGTGGCGGTCAACGCCGGGGAATTCCACCTCGCGGTGAAGCTGGGCTGCCTGCGGGACAGCAAGCTCTGCGTAAACGATCTGTCGCTAAAGGATGTGAACGTGGCGATAGATTCAAAGAAAATGCCGCCGTCTGCGCCGGTCGAGGAAGAGGACAGCGGCCCGCTGAATCTCTCCACGCCGTACCCGATTGCGCTATATCGGGTGGCGCTGGATAACGTCAATATCAAAATTGATGACACCACCGTTTCCGTGATGGATTTCACCTCCGGCCTGCGCTGGCAGGAGAAAAACCTCACCCTGACGCCAACCTCGCTGCAGGGGTTGCTGATCGCGCTGCCAAAAGTGGCGGACGTGGCGCAGGAAGAGATCGTCGAGCCAAAAATCCAGAACCCGCAGCCGGAAGAGAAGCCGCTGGGCGAAACGCTGAAAGACCTCTTCTCGAAGCCTGTCCTGCCTGAAATGACCGACGTTCATCTGCCGCTGAACCTCAACATTGAGGAGTTTAAAGGCGAACAGCTGCGCCTGACCGGCGATACGGATCTGACGGTCTTTAACATGCTGCTGAAAGTCAGCAGCATTGACGGCAACATGAAGCTCGACGCGCTGGACATCGACACCAACCAGGGCTCGGTTAACGCGTCAGGCAACGCCCTGCTGCGCGACAGCTGGCCGGTGGATATCACCCTCAATAGCGCGCTGAACATCGACCCGCTCAAAGGCGAAAAAGTGAAGGTCAAAGTGGGCGGGGCGCTGCGCGAGAAGCTGGATATCGGGGTCAATCTCTCCGGCCCGGTAGACATGGCCCTGCGTGCGCAAACCCAGCTGGCGGAAGCCGGGCTGCCGCTCAATCTTGAGGTTGTCAGCAAGCAGCTTTACTGGCCGTTTACCGGCGAAAAACAGTACCAGGCCGATGACCTGAAGCTGAAGCTGAGCGGCAAAATGACCGACTACACGCTCTCGTTCCGCACCGCGGTGAAGGGGCAGGGCGTGCCGCCCGCCACCATCACGCTGGATGCAAAAGGTAACGAACAGCAGGTTAACCTCGACAAGCTGACCGTCGCGGCGCTGGAAGGGAAAACGGAACTGACCGCGCTGCTCGACTGGCAGCAGGCAATCAGCTGGCGCGGCGAGCTGAAGCTGACGGGGATTAACACCGCCAAAGAGGTGCCGGACTGGCCGTCTAAGCTGGACGGGCTAATCAAAACCCGCGGCAGCCTCTACGGCGGCACGTGGCAGATGGACGTGCCGGAAATCAAGCTCACCGGGAACGTGAAGCAGAACAAGGTGAACGTTGAAGGCTCGGTGAAAGGCAACAGCTATCTGCAGTGGGTAATCCCGGGGCTGCACGTGGCGCTGGGCCGCAACACGGCGGATATCAAAGGCGAGCTGGGGGTGAAAGATCTCAATCTTGACGCCACCATCGACGCGCCGAATCTGGATAACGCCCTGCCGGGTCTGGGCGGCACGGCGAAAGGGCTCGTGAAAGTGCGCGGCACCGTGGAGGCGCCGCAGCTGCTGGCGGATATCACCGCCAATAATCTGCGCTGGCAGGAGCTGAGCGTCGCCCGCGTCCGCGTGGAAGGGGATGTGAAATCCACCGATCAGATCGGCGGTAACCTGAACCTGCGCGTGGAGCGCATTTCCCAGCCGGACGTGAACATTAGCCTGGTCACTCTGGACGCCAAAGGGAACGAGAAGCAGCACGACCTCCAGCTGCGCGTGCAGGGCGAGCCCGTCTCCGGCCAGCTTCACCTGACCGGCAGCTTCGACCGCAAAGAAACGCGCTGGAAAGGCACGCTGGACAACACCCGCTTCAACACCCCGGTGGGTCCGCTGGTGCTGTCGCGCTCCATTGCGCTGGACTACCGCAACGCCGAGCAGAAGATCAGCATTGGGCCGCACTGCTGGACCAACCCGAACGCGGAACTCTGCGTGCCGCAGACCATTGATGCGGGCGCGGAAGGGCGCGCGCAGATCAATCTCAACCGCTTCGATCTGGCGATGCTAAAACCGTTTATGCCGGATACCACGCAGGCAAGCGGCGTCTTCAGCGGGAAAGCCGATGTCGCCTGGGACACCACCAAAGAGGGGCTGCCGCAGGGCAGCGTCACGCTTTCCGGCCGCAACGTGAAGGTGACGCAGGAGGTGAACGACGCGCCGCTGCCGGTGGCCTTCGACACCCTGAACCTGAGTGCAGACCTGCATAACAACCGTGCGGAGCTGGGGTGGCTTATCCGTCTGACCAACAACGGCCAGATGGACGGGCAGATACAGATTACCGATCCGCAGGGGCGGCGCAATCTGGGCGGTAACGTCAATATCCGCAATTTCAACCTGGCGATGGTCAACCCGATTTTCGCCCGCGGGGAAAAAGCCGAGGGCATGGTGAATGCCAATCTGCGCCTGGCCGGCGACGCGCAAAGCCCGCAGCTGTTCGGCCAGCTGCGGCTCAGCGGTGTGGATATCGACGGTAACTTCATGCCGTTTGATATGCAGCCCAGCCAGATCGCGATGAACTTCAACGGCATGAGCTCAACGCTGAACGGCTCGGTATTAACTCAGCAGGGGCAAATCAACCTGAGCGGTGACGCGGACTGGAGCCAGCTCGACAACTGGCGCGCCCGTATTGCCGCGAAAGGCAGTAAGGTGCGCATCACCGTACCGCCAATGGTGCGCCTGGACGTCTCGCCAGACGTCGTCTTTGAGGCGACGCCAAGCCTCTTCACCCTGGATGGCCGCGTGGACGTGCCGTGGGCGCGCATCGTGGTTCACGAGGTGCCGGAAAGCGCGGTCGGCGTCTCCAGTGATGAAGTTATGCTCAATGAAAATCTGAAACCTGTCGAAGAGAAGAGCGCTGGCATACCGATTAATAGTAACCTTATCGTGCACGTGGGAAATAACGTGCGGTTGGATGCGTTTGGGCTGAAGGCGAGGCTCACGGGCGACCTGAAAGTGGCGCAGGATAAACAAGGGCTTGGCCTCAACGGGCAGATCAATATTCCTGAAGGGCGTTTCCATGCCTATGGTCAGGATCTGATTGTCCGTAAAGGCGAGCTGCTGTTCTCCGGCCCACCGGATCAGCCGCTGTTGAACATCGAAGCGATTCGTAACCCGGAAGCGACGGAAAACGACGTCATTGCTGGCGTACGCGTCACCGGCTCTGCCGACGAACCGAAGGCGGAGATCTTCTCTGACCCGGCGATGTCGCAGCAGGAAGCCCTCTCTTATCTGCTGCGCGGACAAGGTCTGGACAGCGGACAAAGCGACAGCGCGGCGATGACCTCGATGTTGGTCGGTCTGGGGGTTGCACAAAGTGGGCAGGTTGTGGGTAAAATCGGCGAGACGTTCGGCGTAAGCAATCTGGCGCTGGACACCCAGGGCGTGGGTGACTCCTCGCAGGTGGTGGTCAGCGGCTATGTACTGCCGGGTCTGCAGGTAAAATATGGTGTGGGGATCTTTGACTCACTGGCAACACTCACGTTACGCTATCGCCTGATGCCTAAGCTATATCTGGAAGCAGTGTCCGGCGTAGACCAGGCACTTGATCTGCTCTATCAGTTTGAGTTTTAGCAATGCGAATATTTGTCTACGGCAGTTTACGAACCAGGCAAGGCAACAGTCACTGGATGACCAATGCCCAGCTACTGGGGAATTACAATATCGAGAACTACCAGTTGTACAGCCTGGGCCACTATCCAGGCGCGGTTCCCGGCGAAGGAACAGTACAGGGTGAAGTTTATCGTATTGATAATGCGACACTTGCCGAACTTGATGCCTTGCGCACCAGGGGCGGTGAATACGCTCGCCAGTTGATCCAGACACCGTACGGAAGCGCGTGGATGTATGTCTACCAGCGTCCGGTCGACGGGTTAACGCGGATTGTAAGCGGTAACTGGTTAGACAGAGACCAGTACTGAAAAACGACAACGCCACCGTGAGGTGGCGTTGTTTTTTGTGTCTTAACGGCAGTAAGAATTACTTCTTAGCAGCGCGTTCGAAGGAGGCGATGATTTCTGCTTTCGCCGCTTCTGCGTTGTCCCAGCCGTCAACCTTAACCCATTTGCCTTTTTCGAGATCTTTGTAGTGCTCGAAGAAGTGGGCGATCTGCGCTTTCAGCAGCTCTGGCAGGTCATTCACATCTTTAATGTGATCGTACTCTTTGCTCAGCTTGGTGTGCGGTACCGCAACCAGCTTCGCATCTTCACCCGCTTCGTCAGTCATCTTCAGCACGCCGACAGGACGGCAGCGAATGACGGAGCCTGGCTGCAGTGGGTATGGCGTTGGGACCAGCACGTCAACCGGGTCACCGTCCAGAGACAGGGTGTGGTTGATGTAGCCGTAGTTGCACGGATAGAACATGGCGGTAGACATGAAACGGTCAACGAACAGCGCACCGGTGTCTTTGTCGATTTCGTATTTGATTGGATCTGCGTTGGCCGGGATTTCGATAACAACGTAGATGTCTTCTGGCAGTTCTTTACCCGCTGGGACGTTGAGTAAGCTCATGTCGGTGTCCTTTAAAATGGATGGTAAACAAGTGGCAGGTATTATAGCCAACTCACGCTGAATGTCTCCGCCTCTTTTCGCTTTCTCTCCCCGCTAGCCCCACTTTTCAGACCGTTTCCATGACAGGAAAATCCATAAACTCAGCCGCATTTTTAATGGTGAAATGAAAGCGATTACAAACTTGTGATTAACGTTTTATTCACTTTTCTGAAGTGTGATGTAACGCAATTCGTTACATATTTCATTGGCTATAGTCATTTCGCAGAACATCTTTTAACCAACAATAAACACCCCTACGAGGACGCTCATATGTGGAAGCGCTTACTTCTTGTCACAGCAGTTTCGGCAGCCATGTCGTCTATGGCGATGGCCGCTCCCTTAACCGTAGGTTTTTCGCAAGTTGGCTCTGAATCCGGCTGGCGTGCGGCAGAAACCAACGTTGCGAAAAGCGAGGCCCAGAAACGCGGCATCACCCTGAAAATCGCCGATGGTCAGCAAAAGCAGGAAAACCAGATCAAAGCCGTGCGCTCGTTTATCGCCCAGGGCGTGGATGCCATCTTTATTGCGCCAGTGGTGGCGACCGGCTGGGAACCGGTTCTGAAGGAAGCGAAAGACGCTGAAATTCCGGTCTTCCTGCTCGACCGTTCCATCGACGTAAAAGACAAATCTCTCTATATGACCACCGTCACCGCTAACAACGTGCTTGAAGGGCAGTTAATTGGCGACTGGCTGATTAAGCAGGTCGACGGCAAGCCGTGCAACGTCGTTGAACTGCAGGGCACCGTCGGCGCGAGCGTGGCCATCGACCGTAAGAAAGGCTTTGCTGAGGCCATTGCCAAAGCGCCAAACATCAAGATTATCCGCTCTCAGTCTGGCGACTTTACCCGCAGTAAGGGTAAAGAGGTAATGGAGAGCTTTATCAAGGCTGAAAACAACGGCAAGAACATCTGCATGGTTTACGCCCACAACGATGACATGGCGATCGGGGCGATTCAGGCGATTAAAGAAGCGGGCCTGAAGCCGGGCAAAGATATCCTCACCGGCTCTATCGACGGCGTGCCGGACATCTACAAAGCGATGATCGACGGTGAAGCCAACGCCAGCGTGGAGCTGACGCCGAACATGGCGGGCCCGGCATTCGACGCGCTGGAGAAATTCAAGAAAGACGGCACGATGCCTGAGAAGGTGACGGTCACCAAATCCACCCTCTACCTGCCGGATACGGCGAAAGAAGAGTTAGAGAAGAAGAAAAATATGGGCTACTAAGCCCCAGTCTCCCTCACCCTAGCCCTCTCCCCGGAGGGGAGAGGGAAAAGGGCGGTTTGGGCAGAAAATGAAAGACTGGCACGAATAGTCCCCTCTCCCCTCCGGGGAGAGGGTCAGGGTGAGGGGGAAAACCATGACCACTGAACAACACCAGGAAATCCTCCGCACAGAGGGCTTAAGCAAATTCTTCCCCGGCGTAAAGGCGCTGGATAGCATTGATTTCAGCCTGCGGCGCGGTGAGATCATGGCGCTGCTGGGCGAGAACGGCGCGGGAAAATCGACGCTGATTAAATCGCTGACCGGCGTTTATCACGCCGATCGCGGCACCATCTGGCTGGAAGGCAACGCCATTTCGCCAAAAAACACCGCCCATGCCCAGCAGCTGGGGATCGGAACGGTTTACCAGGAAGTGAACCTGCTGCCGAATATGTCGGTGGCGGATAACCTGTTTATTGGCCGCGAGCCACGCCGCTTTGGCCTGCTCCGCCGCAAAGAGATGGAGGCGCGCGCCACGAAGCTGATGGAGTCCTACGGCTTTTCCCTCGACGTCCGCGAGCCGCTGAACCGCTTCTCCGTGGCGATGCAGCAGATCGTCGCCATCTGTCGTGCGATCGATCTCTCTGCGAAGGTGCTGATCCTCGATGAACCCACCGCCAGCCTCGATACCCAGGAAGTGGAGATGCTCTTCACCCTGATGCGCCAGCTGCGCGACCAGGGCGTGAGCCTGATCTTCGTTACGCACTTCCTCGATCAGGTGTATGAGGTGAGCGATCGTATTACGGTGCTGCGCAACGGCAGCTTTGTCGGCTGCCGCGAAACCCGCGAGCTGCCGCAGATCGAGCTGGTGAAAATGATGCTGGGCCGCGAGCTGGAAACCAACGCGCTCCAGCGCGCGGGCCGCACGCTGCTGAGCGAGAAACCGGTCGCCGCATTCAGCGATTACGGCAAAAAAGGCACTATCGCGCCGTTTAACCTGGAAGTGCGTCCCGGCGAAATAGTCGGGCTGGCGGGCCTGCTGGGCTCGGGCCGGACCGAAACCGCCGAGGTGATCTTCGGGATCAAGCCTGCCGACAGCGGCACCGCGCTGATCAAGGGCAAACCGCAAACGCTGCGATCGCCGCATCAGGCCTCCTGCCTGGGGGTCGGCTTCTGTCCGGAAGACCGGAAAACGGACGGCATCATTGCCGCCGCCTCGGTGCGCGAAAACATCATTCTGGCGCTTCAGGCCCAGCGCGGCTGGCTGCGCCCGATCCCCCGTAAAGAGCAAAACGCTATCGCCGAGCGCTTTATCCGCCAGCTCGGCATCCGCACCCCGAGCGCGGAACAGCCGATTGAATTTCTCTCCGGCGGTAACCAGCAGAAGGTGCTGCTCTCCCGCTGGCTGCTGACCAAACCCCAGTTCCTGATCCTCGACGAGCCGACGCGCGGTATCGACGTGGGCGCGCACGCCGAAATTATCCGGCTTATCGAAACGCTCTGTGCGGACGGGCTGGCCCTGCTGGTTATCTCATCCGAGCTGGAGGAGCTGGTGGGCTATGCCGATCGCGTCATCATCATGCGCGATCGCAAACAGGTGGCAGAGATCCCGCTGGATAAACTGTCCGTTCCGGCAATTATGAATGCCATCGCGGCGTAAGGAGTGAATCGTGATGTCCCGTTCGCTTTCGCAAACCGGTGAGTCAAAGCGCCGCTTTAGCTGGCCAACCGGCACGCCGCAAATTGCGGCGCTGCTGGTGGTGCTGCTGGTCGACAGCCTTGTCGCACCGCATTTCTTCCAGATTATTGTTCAGGATGGCCGCCTGTTTGGCAGCCCGATCGATATTTTAAACCGCGCCGCGCCCGTGGCGCTGCTGGCGATTGGGATGACGCTGGTGATCGCCACCGGCGGGATTGATCTCTCCGTCGGCGCGGTGATGGCTATCGCCGGCGCCACGGCAGCCTCCATGACCGTGGCCGGTCACAGCCTGCCGGTGGTGCTGCTGGCGGCCTTAGGCACCGGCGTGCTGGCCGGACTATGGAACGGTATTCTGGTGGCGGTACTGAAAATTCAGCCCTTCGTCGCCACCCTCATTTTGATGGTGGCCGGGCGCGGGGTGGCGCAGCTGATTACCTCCGGACAGATTGTCACCTTCAACTCCCCGAGCCTGGCGTGGCTCGGTAGCGGCAGCCTTCTGTTCTTCCCGACGCCGGTGATTATTGCTCTGGTCACGCTCGTTGTCTTTTGGCTCTTCACCCGCAAAACGGCGCTCGGCATGTTTATTGAGGCGGTGGGGATCAACATCCGCGCCGCGCGCAACGCCGGGGTCAACACCCGATTGATGGTCATGCTGACCTACGTGCTGAGCGGCGTCTGCGCCGCCATTGCCGGTGTCATCGTCGCCGCCGATATTCGCGGGGCAGATGCCAACAACGCCGGACTCTGGCTGGAGCTGGATGCGATCCTCGCGGTGGTTATTGGCGGTGGGTCGCTGATGGGCGGGCGCTTTAACCTGCTGCTCTCGGTGATCGGCGCGCTGATTATTCAGGGCATGAACACCGGGATCCTGCTGTCGGGGTTCCAGCCGGAACTCAACCAGGTGGTAAAAGCGGTAGTTGTACTCTGCGTGCTGATCGTCCAGTCGCCGCGCTTTGTCAGCATCATTAAGGGGATCCGTGGCCATGATAAAACGTAATTTACCGTTAATGATCACGCTGGGCGTGTTTGTGCTGGGGTATCTCTACTGCCTCACGCAATTTCCCGGTTTTGCCTCAACGCGCGTGATCTGCAACATCCTGACGGACAACGCCTTTTTAGGCATTATCGCCGTCGGGATGACCTTTGTGATCCTCTCCGGCGGGATCGATCTCTCCGTTGGCTCGGTGATCGCGTTTACGGGGGTATTCCTCGCGAAGGCGATCGGCTTCTGGGGCATCTCTCCGCTGGTGGCGTTTCCGCTGGTGCTGGCGATGGGCTGCGCGTTTGGTGCCTTTATGGGGCTGCTGATTGACGCGCTGAAAATTCCCGCTTTTATCATCACGCTGGCCGGGATGTTCTTCCTGCGCGGGGTGAGCTATCTGGTGTCGGAAGAGTCGATTCCGATTAACCACCCGGTCTACGACACGCTCTCCAGCCTGGCGTGGAAAATCCCCGGCGGCGGTCGTTTAAGCGCGATGGGGCTGCTGATGCTGGGCGTGGTGGTGATCGGCATTTTCCTCGCCCACCGCACCCGGTTTGGCAATCAGGTGTACGCCATCGGCGGCAACGCTACGTCGGCAAACCTGATGGGGATCTCAACCCGCAGCACCACCATCCGCATCTATATGCTCTCGACCGGCCTGGCGACGCTGGCAGGTATTGTCTTCTCGGTGTATACCCAGGCGGGCTATGCCCTTGCAGGCGTCGGCGTGGAGCTGGATGCGATTGCCTCGGTGGTTATCGGCGGCACGCTGCTCAGCGGCGGGGTAGGGACGGTGCTCGGCACGCTGTTCGGCGTGGCGATCCAGGGGCTGATACAGACCTATATCAACTTCGACGGCACGCTCAGCTCATGGTGGACCAAAATCGCCATCGGCATTCTGCTGTTTATTTTTATCGCGCTCCAGCGCGGCCTGACGGTGCTCTGGGAGAACCGACAAAGCTCGCCTGTTACCCGCGTGAACACATCGGTAACAGAGCCATAACATGCTGAAATTGCTTAAACTCTAAACATTTTCCGGTAGCGGCCGATACTCTTTTTTTATGCCCAGAAATATCTCGCTACCGGAAATAACATCATGCTTAAAACGCTATCGATTCGTACCGGCTTGCTCTCTTTACTGGCCGTTATGACCCTTCTGCTGCTGATTGTCAGCGGCATCGGCATTTATGCCCTCACACAGAGTTCTTCTTCACTGCAGCGTATTAATCACCTTCAGGGTGAGCAGATGGTGCAGCTGAATACCGGCTATACGCTGATCCTGCGCGCGCGCAATGAGGCGGGGCAGGCCGTCCGCATGATGGAAATCGGCATGCTGGACGATGCGGCCAAAGCGGTAAAAAACATCAATCAGGAAGTCGCCCTGGCCCAGAAAACGTTAAAAGGGGTGATTGACGGCGGCGTGGCTGACGAGCAGGGGCAGCAGCTCCTCGATAAAGTCGCGGCCAGCCTGGCGACGTACAACCAGCAGGGGATTGGCCCGATGCTAAAAACCCTGAATGACCAGAGCGCGGACAGCTATTACGATCTGCTGGAGAACACGCTGATCCCGGTGGCGAAGCAGTTCGATAACGATATGCAGGCGTTTCAGAAATGGAGCGAAGCGCGAGGCCAGGCGGAAGTGAGCGCCGTGCAGGCGAGCAAAACCCGCGTGCTGATCCTGATTATCGTCGCCGCGCTGCTGACGGCGGGCATTATCGTGCTCGCCTGGCTGGTGCTGCGCCATATGCTGCTTAAGCCGCTGTCGGTCTCCATTGCGCAGCTGGAGAACGTGGCGGCGGGAGATTTAACCCACACGCTGAATGCCCCGGCGAGCCAGGAGTTTAACCGCCTCAACGCGGCGATAGAGGAGATGCGTCAGTCGCTGATGAGCTCGGTTCTGCGGGTACGCGACGCAAGCTCGCAAATTGACACCGGCAGCCGCGAGCTGACGGCGGGGAACCGGGATCTTGCCGAGCGCACCGAATCCACCGCTACGTCGCTGGAGCAGACCGCCGCCAGCATGGAGCAGATCACCGCCACGGTGAAGCTCAACGCCGACAACGCCGAGCAGGCGCACCAGCTGGCGAAGTCCGTTTCCGACACCGCCGATCACGGCAGCGAAATGGTCTGCTACGTGATTGAAAAAATGCGCGATATCTCCGGCAGCTCGGCGCGCATCGCCGACATCCTGAGCGTGATCGACGGTATTGCCTTCCAGACCAACATTCTGGCGCTTAACGCCTCCGTGGAAGCGGCGCGCGCGGGCGAGCAGGGGCGCGGGTTTGCCGTTGTCGCGGGTGAAGTCCGCAACCTTGCCAGCCGCAGCGCCGACGCGGCGAAAGAGATCCGTTCTCTTATCAGCGATTCGCAGACCCACGTTAACGAGGGCAGCGAGCTGGCCCAGCAGGCGGGTGAAACGATGGACGAGATTGCTACCGAAGTGCTGCGCATGACCAAACTGATGCGCGAAATTGCCACCGCGTCTCAGGAGCAGAGCCGCGGCATCGAGCAGGTGAATATTGCGGTGAACCAGATGGATGAAACTGCGCAGCAGAATGCGGCGCTGGTGCAGCAATCCTCCGCCGCGACCCGCTCCCTTGAGGAGCAGTCGCGTCAGCTGATGGAAGCCATGTCATCATTTAAAGTGACGGCTCAGACTGCGGCATAATATTTCCCAGCCCCGGTACATTCTGTACTGGGGCTTTATTTCTCGCGGAATTTATCGTCGCAATATTATCGTGAATATCACCCATTAGTATTTCCAGCGAGCTGGTTAACGCTAACGCTTTTTCCGTGGGTTCAAGATATAAACCTTTGCGGAAAAATAACGGTTCATCAAACAGTTGATTAAAGCGTTTCAACGCCAGGCTCACCGCGGGACGGGACATTTCCAGGCGCAACGAGGCTTTTGCCATACTGCCGCAGCGGACGACTTCAATAAATACAGGAATAAGGTTTAAATCAATGCCGGTATTAGCACGGGAATAATTTTTCATTGCAATTCTGCTCCAGGAAATAATTGTCAAACTGTTATGGAAATAATGCAGGAGCAGGGATAAAGATTAAAGCGTGATTTTTATAAACACTTATACGGTAAAATATATAAATGTGTTGGGGAGCCAGACTGGCTCCCCGGGAAGGTATTACGCGTCCGGGTACTCACGGATAAAACGTTCAACGTCTTCAACCATATGGTTGTTACCGACGAAGAACGAACGACGCTGGTGCAGGCTTTCCGGCACGATGTCCAGAATACGCTCTTTACCGTCGCTCGCCTTGCCGCCCGCCTGTTCGGCGAGGAACGCCATCGGGTTGCATTCGTACAGCAGGCGCAGCTTCCCGTCCGGGTGGCTGGCGGTGCTTGGGTAGAGGTAGATACCGCCTTTCAGCAGGTTACGGTGGAAATCCGCGACCAAAGAACCGATATAGCGGGACGTGTACGGGCGCTGGGTCGCTTTATCTTCTTCCTGACAGAATTTGATGTACTTCTTCACGCCGCTCGGGAATCGGATGTAGTTGCCTTCGTTAATGGAGTAGGTGTTGCCCTTCTCCGGGAAGCGCATACGTTCCTGGCACAGGCAGAAGACGCCCAGTGAAGGATCGTAGGTAAAGGCGTGAACGCCGCATCCGGTGGTGTAGACCAGCATAGTGGAGGAGCCATAGACGACGTAACCGGCCGCAACCTGTTTACTACCCGGCTGCAGGAAATCTTCTTCTGTTACCGGCGTGCCGACAGGCGTAACGCGGCGGTAGATGGAGAAAATGGTACCGACAGAAACGTTAACGTCGATGTTGGAGGAGCCGTCGAGCGGATCCATCAGTACGACGTATTTCGCGTGTTCACACCCTTCGAATACAACAATTTCATCTTCTTCTTCGGAGGCGATACCCGCAACGATGTCGCGCGCGCGCAGTGCAGCTTTCAGTTTTTCATTTGCGAACAGATCGAGTTTCTGCTGAACCTCGCCCTGAACGTTCTCGGCACCGCTGGCACCCAGGATATCGACCAGACCGGCCTTGTTGATATCACGGTGGATGATCTTAGCGCCCAGCTTTATTGCCGACAGCAAAGCAGTGAGTTCACCCGTAGCATGAGAGAACTCGTGCTGCTTTTCGACAATAAATTCACCTAACGTTTTCATAACACTTTCCCTGCATCTTTGTGAGTAGAGCGATTGTATGTTCACTAAAACGACTAAAGCCCAACAATCTTAACAAATATTCAAATAGTAGCGCAGAGGTGAATCGCGCCAGCAATATACGGATTTACCTGAAATGCGTTTCACAGCCGCTAACATGTGAGTAAAATGTGCGCCACATTGAAGAAGGATAGTGACGTATGCGCATTCATATATTGGGGATTTGTGGCACTTTCATGGGCGGACTGGCAATGCTGGCGCGCTCGCTGGGCCATGAAGTGACAGGTTCGGACGCCAATGTGTATCCGCCGATGAGCACGCTTCTGGAGAAACAGGGCATCTCGCTGATTCAGGGCTACGATGCCAGCCAGCTGGATCCGGAGCCGGATCTGGTCATCATTGGCAACGCCATGACCCGCGGCAACCCGTGCGTTGAAGCGGTGCTGGAACGCAATATTCCGTTCATGTCCGGCCCACAGTGGCTGCATGACTTCGTGCTGCGCGACCGTTGGGTGGTTGCCGTTGCCGGTACCCACGGCAAAACCACCACCGCCGGCATGGCGACCTGGATCCTCGAAGCCTGCGGCTACAAGCCGGGCTTCGTGATTGGCGGCGTGCCGGGTAACTTCGACGTCTCTGCGCGTCTCGGCGACAGCCCGTTCTTCGTGATTGAAGCGGATGAATATGACTGTGCATTCTTCGACAAGCGCTCCAAGTTCGTGCATTACTGCCCGCGCACGCTGATCCTCAACAACCTTGAGTTTGACCACGCGGACATCTTTGACGACCTGAAAGCGATTCAGAAACAGTTCCACCACCTGGTGCGCATTGTTCCGGGCCAGGGCCGCATTATCCTGCCGGAGAACGACATCAATCTGAAGCAGACCATGGCGATGGGCTGCTGGAGCGAGCAGGAGCTGGTGGGCGAGCAGGGTCACTGGCAGGCGAAAAAGCTCAACGCGGATGCCTCCGAGTGGGAAGTGCTGCTCGACGGTGAGAAAGTGGGCGAGGTGAAGTGGGGCCTGGTGGGCGAGCACAACATGCACAACGGCCTGATGGCGATCGCTGCGGCGCGCCACGTGGGCGTGCTGCCTGCGGATGCCGCTAATGCGCTGGGGACGTTTATCAACGCCCGCCGTCGTCTGGAGCTGCGCGGTGAAGCGAACGGCGTGACGGTGTATGACGATTTCGCGCACCACCCAACCGCCATTCTGGCGACGCTTGCGGCGTTACGCGGCAAGGTTGGCGGCACCGCGCGCATTCTGGCGGTGCTGGAACCGCGCTCGAACACCATGAAAATGGGCATCTGCAAAGACGACCTCGCGCCGTCCCTGGGACGCGCCGACGAAGTCTTCCTGCTGCAGCCGCAGCATATTCCGTGGCAGGTGGCTGAAGTGGCCGACGCCTGCATTCAGCCTGCGCACTGGAGCGCGGACGTGGATGTCTTAGCGGATATGGTGGTGAAAGCCGCACAGCCTGGCGACCACATTCTGGTGATGAGCAACGGCGGGTTCGGTGGGATCCATCAGAAGCTGCTGGACGGTCTGGCTAAGAAAGCCGAGGCCGCAGAGTAAAATAAAGCCCGGTGGCGCTAGCGCTTACCGGGCCTACATTACTCTTCTCCCTCTCCCCTATGGGGAGAGGGCTGGGGTGAGGGGGAAACAGGCGGTTCGATATTACTCTGCGTTCTCAGACAGCTCGCGCAGATACTGGAAAATCAGGCGCGCGGACTTCGGCGGCTTATTCCCTTCTTTCTCTTTCTTCGCGTTGCGGATCAAAGAACGCAGCTGCTGGCGGTCGGCATCCGGCCACAGGTTCAGCACTTCCGGTACCGCATCATCACCCTGTTCAATCAGACGATCGCGGATCTGCTCCAGCTTATGGAACAGCGCAACCTGCTGGTTGTGGCGGTTTTTCAGCTTGTCCAGCGCCTGACGGATCGGATCCACGTCGCGCTGACGCAGCATTTTACCGATAAGCTGAAGCTGGCGACGACGGCCTTCTTTTTTGATTTTCTGTGCCAGTTCAATGGCATCACGCAGATCCTGGTCGAGCGGGATCTTATCCAGCGCGTTTTTACCCAGTTCTACCATTTCCGCGCCAAGCTGTTTTAACTCTTCGGCGTCACGTTTAATTTCACTTTTACTGACCCAGATGATCTCATCATCTTCGTCTTCGATGTCATCACCGGGAACGTCGTCGAGCCAGTCTTCGGGCTGCTTAGTCATGTCAGGCTCCTTAAAAAAAGAGGCTAATGTTACCAGTTAAGACGCGCACTGAAAAACGGTTCTCTGTTAGACTTCACTTAACTCTCTCTTACAGTATGGCATTTGCGATGAAAGTAACCTCACAAGTTGAAGCGCAGCGTAAGATTTTGGAAGAAGCCGTCTCCACCGCGCTGACGCTCGCTTCAGGTAAATCAGATGGCGCCGAAGTGGCGGTCAGCAAAACCACCGGCATTAGCGTTAGCACCCGCTATGGCGAAGTGGAGAATGTAGAATTTAACAGCGATGGCGCGCTTGGGATCACGGTGTATCACCAGAACCGCAAAGGCAGCGCGTCGTCTACCGATCTCAGCCCGGATGCCATTGCCCGTACGGTGCAGGCGGCGCTGGATATCGCCCGTTACACCTCGCCGGATCCTTACGCAGGCGTGGCGGATAAAGAGCTGCTGGCGTTTGACGCGCCGGATCTCGATCTTTTCCACCCGGCGGAAGTGACGCCGGATGAAGCCATTGAACTGGCCGCGCGCGCCGAGCAGGCGTCTTTGCAGGCCGACAAGCGCATCACGAATACTGAAGGCGGCAGCTTCAACAGCCACTACGGCATCAAAGTCTTCGGCAACAGCCACGGCATGCTGCAGGGCTACTGCTCAACCCGTCACTCGCTCTCAAGCTGCGTCATCGCCGAAGAGAACGGCGACATGGAGCGCGACTACGCCTACACCATTGGCCGCGCGCTGGGGGATTTACAGTCCCCTGAGTGGGTGGGTAAAGAGTGTGCCGAACGCACGCTGTCTCGCCTGTCGCCGCGTAAGCTCTCCACCATGAAAGCCCCGGTCATTTTTGCCAATGAAGTGGCGACCGGCCTGTTTGGCCATCTGGTGGGCGCTATCGCGGGCGGTTCGGTTTATCGTAAATCGACCTTTCTGCTCGACTCGCTGGGCAAGCAGATCCTGCCGGACTGGCTGACTATCGAAGAACATCCGCACCTGCTGAAAGGGCTGGCCTCCACGCCGTTCGACAGCGAAGGCGTGCGCACGGAACGCCGCGATATCGTTAAAGACGGCATTCTGACCCAGTGGCTGCTGACCAACTACTCCGCGCGCAAGCTGGGGCTGAAAAGCACCGGACATGCGGGCGGGATCCACAACTGGCGCATTGCCGGTCAGGGCCTGAGCTTTGAGCAGATGCTGAAAGAGATGGGCACCGGCCTGGTCGTCACCGAGCTGATGGGCCAGGGCGTAAGCGGCATCACCGGCGACTACTCGCGCGGTGCGGCGGGCTTCTGGGTCGAAAACGGCGAAATTCAGTATCCGGTGAGCGAAATTACCATCGCCGGCAACCTGAAGGACATGTGGCGCAACATCGTTACGGTCGGTAACGATATTGAAACACGTAGCAATATACAGTGTGGTTCTGTATTACTGCCGGAAATGAAAATCGCCGGCCAGTAATACCCGAAAAGCGTTTTAATAATAAAAAAGGAAGTGAGCAATGCGTAAACACCTGTTAGCGATCGTCGCGGCTTCAACGCTGGTTCTTGGCTCTTCTGCGTTTGCTGCCGATCTCGAAGACAACATGGACATCCTCAGTCAAAACCTGAAGGTCGTGCAGAAAACGGACAATGCGGCGGAAATGAAAGGCGCACTGACCAAAATGCGTGAAGCGGCGCTGGACGCGCAAAAAGCGACGCCGCCAAAGCTGGAAAGCAAAGCGGCAGACAGCGCAGAGATGAAGGACTATCGCCACGGCTTTGACGTGCTGGTCGGCCAGATCGACGGTGCGCTGAAGCTGGCTAACGAAGGCAAAGTGAAGGAAGCCCAGGCTGCGGCTGACCAGTTTGTGGCGACGCGTAACACGTATCACAAAAAATATCGTTAATTGGGTGCCTGAGCTGTACGTCCTTTCCCCGTATGCGGAGGCGCACTAAGCGCCCCCGCATCCTTGCTCCCTACTGGCCGGAGCGACAATCCATCCGCGCTGTCACTTCAAGCGAGCCGTTTCGAAAACGGATCTCGCACAGTGTTTTCCTCGTCACCAGCGTTAAAATGATTATTGTCAAAGCAACAATCATCGAAACCCGGATAATTGGGGATTGGCGTTTCATGGATGCCTCCTTGCTTTAAAGCGGGCGAGGTAGCGAACTCCACGGTCGTGACGTGTCGTTTCGAGCCCCCGCCCTGATTTTCTATCAGGCGGGGCTTTCCACTTTCCGTCCCATGCCTGAGACGGTCAGTCTCAAGCACCCGCAGCCACTCTAGCGAATCCTCATAAGAAAACCTTATCCACGTCACATTTCTACGAGCCTGCTCGTAAACTTTTCCACTCTGCTTACCTGTTTAGTACCGCTTAATAGCGTGATATTCATCACGTAAATACAGCGGTTTAACCATATTCACCATATTTATGTGGCACAGATCACTGCTGCGGCTCGCCTTTCCACTTTGAAGTGGAAAACAACTCGCTACAAACAATTCCCCCCCAACGTTAGTTTTATTCCAGAGCCATTAACGGGGTAAGACGAGTGATTAACGGAGCGGTAATGAACGACGTTGGGGAACAGGCGGTGCAAACAGAACAGCTCGCGACCACCATGCTGCAGCAGGTTTATGCCCTGCTGGCCCGGCACAACATCATCCCCAATGCGGTACAGGAGCAGATGCTCACCTCCCACGTGCGCGCAATGGCGCACCGGTCAGTAACCGGCGAGCCGCTGCCGGAGGTAGAAGCAGAGCTGTTTGACGAAATTTCACCAGATTCAATGCAGCTTGCCCGTGAAGTGGTGGCGCAGTTTGGCAACCTTCCTGATGAAGAAGCCTGGCTGCTCTCCGTTCACTTTGAAGTCGCGAAAGACAACCTTTAAGGAGCAACACATGGAACAGATTACAGTCGTGATTGGCGATCGCCTGGGCAAAGGTCAGAAAGTGGCTGCCGGCGTGGAAAAAGCAGGCGGACGCGCGGTTGTCGTGCCGGGCATGGCGGCGGACATGAAGCTCGGTGACGTGATGAAAGCGGAAAACGCCACCTTCGGCATCTCCTTCTGCGGCAGCGGCGGCGCGGGCGCTATCACCGCGCAAACCAAATATGGCTACAAGGCCAAATACGGCATGCGTTCGGTTGAAGAGGGCGTGACCGCCATCAACGAAGGCTGCAACGTGCTGGGCTTCGGCTTTATGGATAAAGAAGAGCTGGGCGAGCGTCTTGTGCAGGCGTGGCAGAAAAAATACGGCGCATAAGCATGAAAGAACAGTTCACAACCACGGTGAGAGTGAAGGGGAAGGGCGACGCCAAAGCGCGCGCCTTTGCCGACGCGCTCAACCACGTTCAGGCCGCGGTGATGAAAGCCTCACCGCATATCTTACTGCGTATTGAGCCACAGGATGTGCAGGTTGTTCAGGCGCAAGAAGCGGTGCGTAAAGAAGCGTTTCTGTTCTTCTTTTTGCGCCGGGAAAGACGCACCTACAGCGTGGAGCTGGATGTGACCGTCAACGTGACCGCCATCAATCTCGACCAGGTGGATTTCGTCACGCAACGCTGATTATTCATAAAAAGGGCAGACTGATGTTCTTAATTATATTAATAAAATCGCTCATCATTGGCGGCCTGGTTGGCGTCGGTGTCGGAGCCGGGGCTGCACGCATGTTTCATGCGCCTACCACTCAGGGTATGGGCGCGTTTCGTACGTTGGGGGAACTGAACTCCTGTGAAGGGGATCCGGCGTCCCACTTCTCCTTTGGGTTAGGTTTCTTCTTTAACGCCTGGGCCTCTTCCGTGGCTGCGGGTGCCTTCACACAGGACGTAGACCACCGCATCATCCCGAACTGGGGTGCTGCTGCACTGATGATCAAAAACCGTAACGTCGGCGAAACGCTGCACGACCCGCGCAAAATGGCGATTGCCTGCGGCGTGATTGGCATGCTCGTCGTCACCTTCCTGAACCTGACCGCCTCCTCCGTGCCGGCAGCGCTTCAGGTCACCGCCGTGAAGGTGCTGGTGCCTGCGGCTAACCTGCTGGTTAACACCGTGATGCCGGTGATCTTCTGGCTGGCGGCCATCGACGCGGGTAAAAAATCGGGCTTCTGGGCCACCATCTTTGGCGGCGCGGCGCAGCTGATCATGGGCAACGCCGTACCGGGCCTGGTGCTGGGGATCCTGATTGGGAAAGGCGTGGAAGAGAGCGGCTGGAACCACGTCACCAAAGTGATGATGGCGGCCATCGTCCTGCTCTTCGTGCTGAGCGGCTTCTTCCGCGGCTTCGACATGAAGATGATCGAATCCTTCCATCTGACCGTGCCGAACTGGCTCGACATGATCCACAACTCGCTCAGCGGTAAATAACAGGAGCCTCTACATGGAACAGAATAAAGGTTTTTGGTATGCCGACTGGTCGTTCCCGATCTTCGTTGGCCTGCTCTCCTCCGGCGTCTTCGCCGGGACGCACATGTACTACCTCTACGGCATCGGCGCGTTTAACGAAGTGGCCTTCGTGGCGATGCTGAAAGCGGGGATCGATACCGGCGTCTACGGCGCGGTGGCGGCGTTCGGCGCAAGCTTCCTGTTCGCCCGCATTATCGAAGGGGCGCTGGTGGGTATTCTCGACATCGGCGGGGCGATCCAGACCGGCGTGGGCCTCGGCGTACCGGCGCTGCTGCTGGGCGCGGGGATCATGTTCCCGGTGACTAACTTCATCGCCTCGCTGATTACCGGCCTGGTGATTGGCCTGGCGATCGGCTACGTCATCATCCTGGCGCGTAAGTTCACCATCAACCAGAGTAACTCCACCTACGGCGCAGACGTGATGATGGGCGCGGGTAACGCCTCCGGCCGCTTCCTCGGGCCGTTGATTATCCTCAGCGCCATGACCGCCTCCATTCCAATCGGCGTTGGCTCTCTGGTAGGTGCGCTGCTGTTCTACATCTGGCAGAAGCCGATTACCGGTGGCGCCATCCTCGGCGCAATGATTTTGGGCTGGCTGTTCCCGGTCGCCCTTTAATACCCGCGGGCGCTCCGGCGCCCGCCTTATCAGGAGATCCTCATGTTTGATTTACTCCTGCGCCGTGCGCGCCTCGCCGACGATACCCTGACCGATATCGCCATTCAGGACGGGAAGATCGCCGCGACGGGCGAAATTGACGCTCCCGCCCGCAAGACGGTTGAGCTTCACGGTGACGTGTACGTCAGCGCAGGCTGGATTGATTCCCACGTTCACTGCTACCCGAACTCCCCTATTTACCACGACGAGCCGGACAGCGTGGGCATTGCCACCGGCGTCACCACCGTGGTGGACGCGGGCAGTACCGGGGCCGACGACGTGGACGATTTTTACGACATCACCTGCAAAGCCTCCACCGAAGTCTTTGCCCTGCTGAACATCTCCCGCGTGGGGCTGATTGCTCAGAACGAGCTGGCCAACATGGCAAACATTGACGCCGACGCGGTGAAGCAGGCGGTGAAGCGCCACCCGGATTTTATCGTCGGCCTGAAGGCGCGCATGAGCAGCAGCGTGGTCGGTGAAAACGGCATTACGCCGCTGGAGCGCGCGAAAGCCATCCAGAAAGAGAACGGCGACCTGCCGCTGATGGTGCACATTGGCAACAACCCGCCAAACCTCGACGAAATTGCTGAACTGCTGAGCTCCGGCGACATCATTACCCACTGCTACAACGGCAAGCCCAACCGCATTCTGACGCCTTCCGGCGAGCTGCGCGCCTCCATCACCTCCGCCCTGAAGCGCGGCGTGCGTCTGGACGTCGGCCACGGCACGGCGAGCTTCAGCTTCGAGGTGGCGAAACGCGCCATCGCGATGGGCATTCTGCCGCACACCATCAGCTCGGATATCTACTGCCGCAACCGCATCAATGGCCCGGTTGGCTCGCTTTCGAGCGTGATGTCGAAGTTTCTCGCCATCGGCATGTCATTGCCGCAGGTGATTGACTGCGTCACCGCGAACGCCGCCGACGGCCTGCGCCTGGCGCGGAAGGGCCGCATCCAGCCGGGTCTCGACGCGGATTTAACGCTGTTCACGATTAAACGCCAGCCAACGGTGCTGACGGATGCCGAAAACGACAGCCTGCAGGCTGAACACATTCTGGTGCCGCTTGCCGCGATCCGCGCGGGCAAGGGCTACATGACCGAACAAGGGAGCACGGAACATGCCTTCGATTTATGAGAAGTACAACTTAAAGCAGGTGATTAACACCTCAGGCCGCATGACGGCGCTGGGCGTCTCCACGCCGCGCCCGGAAGTGGTGCAGGCGGCGATGGACGGCATGAATCACTATTTCGAAATGAAGGATCTGGTCAACAAAACCGGGGAATACATTGCGAAGCTGCTGGATGTGGAAGGCGCGACGGTGGTCTCCTGCGCGTCGGCGGGCATTGCCCAGTCCGTGGCGGCGGTGCTGGTGAAAGACAGCGACTGGCTGCTGGAAAACCTGCACGTCACCCCAATCGAGAACAACGAAATCGTGCTGCCGAAAGGCCACAACGTTAACTTTGGCGCGCCGGTCGGCACCATGGTGGCGCTGGGCGGCGGAAAGCTGGTGGAGGCGGGATACGCCAACGAATGTTCCGCCGATCAGCTGGCGGCGGCAATCACCCCGCGCACGGCGGCGATCCTCTACATCAAATCGCACCACTGCGTGCAGAAAAGCATGCTCAGCGTCGAGCAGGCGGCGGTGGTGGCGCGTAAACACTCCCTGCCGCTGATCGTCGATGCCGCGGCGGAAGAAGATCTGCACATGTACTACCGTTCCGGCGCGGATCTGGTGATCTACAGCGGCGCGAAGGCAATTGAAGGGCCAACCAGCGGGCTGGTGATCGGCAAAACCCAGTACGTTGAGTGGGTGAAGCGCCAGACGGCGGGCATTGGCCGCGCGATGAAGGTCGGCAAAGAGGGGATCCTCGGCCTGACCTGCGCCATCGAACACTACCTGACGGCCACCAAAGAGAGCGGCGCCGAGATGGTGGCGAAGATGACGCCGTTTATCGACGCGCTCAACACCCTGAACGGCGTTACAGCGCGCGTGGTCTGGGACAGCGCGGGTCGTGATATCGCCCGCACCGAAATTAAGTTCGACGAAGCCACGACCGGCGTCGGCACCGGTGACCTGGTGGCGAAGCTGAAGCAGGGCGAATACGCCATCTATTTCCGTGGCTACAAGGCCAACGAAGGGATTATCGAAGCGGACGTGCGCAGCGTGAGCGCTGACCAGCTGAACATCGTGTACCGCCGCATTAGCGAAGTATTAGGACAGGAGAAAAACGCATGAAACTGACCCCCAATTTTTACCGTGACCGCGTCTGCCTGAACGTGCTGGCAGGCTCGAAAGCCAACGCCAGCGCCATTTACGAGGCGGCGGAAGGTCACGTGCTGGTGGGCGTGCTCTCCAAAAATTACCCGGACGTGGCGAGCGCTGTCGCGGATATGCGCGAGTATGCCGCGCTGATTAATAACGCGCTTTCCGTGGGGCTGGGCGCGGGTGACCCGAACCAGTCGGCGATGGTGAGCGAAATTTCCCGTCAGGTGCAGCCGCAGCACGTCAACCAAGTCTTCACCGGCGTGGCCACCAGCCGCGCGCTGCTGGGGCAGAATGAATCGGTGGTTAACGGTCTGGTCTCCCCAACCGGCACCGTGGGTATGGTCAAAATCTCCACCGGTCCGCTGAGCAGCAGTGCGCCGGACGGCATCGTGCCGGTTGAAACCGCGATAGCCCTGCTGAGAGATTTCGGCGGCAGTTCCATCAAATACTTCCCGATGGGCGGCCTGAAGTGCCGCGACGAATATCAGGCGGTGGCGGAAGCCTGCGCCCGTCACGACTTCTGGCTGGAGCCGACGGGGGGTATCGATCTGGAAAACTATGAGGAGATCCTGCAGATCGCCCTCGACGCGGGCGTAAGCAAGGTCATCCCGCACATCTACAGTTCAATTATCGACAAAGCCAGCGGCGACACGCGTCCGGAAGACGTCCGTACGCTGCTGGAAATGACGAAAAAACTGGTGAAGTAACAAAAAAAAACAACACCCCTCACCCCGGCCTTCTCCCCAAAGGGGAGAGGGTGTAATCGTCCGCTCTCCCCTTTGGGGAGAGGGTTAGGGTGAGGGGGATAAAACACCGCACACACCTGAAGGAGCCATCATGCACACTCGTACCCTGCTTGTCGCTTCACTCTCTTTGCTTGCCACTGCCGCTGTCGCCCAGACGCAATACGCCTGGGTGGGTACCTATAATCCCAACGGGGAAGGGGTGTACCGCTTTACGGTTGACCCGCAAACCGGCGCGCTCGATAACAAGATGCTGGTGAGCACGCTGCCGAACGCCGCGCAGCTGGCCGTCTCGCAAGACGGCAAAACGCTGTATCTGGCAAGCGAAGTGGAGCAGGGCGTGGTGCAGGCACTGCGCATCGGCGATGACGGCGCGCTGGGCGAGCTGAATCAGGTGGCCTCCGGCGGCGCGGGGCCGGTGTATCTTTCGCTGACGCCAAACGGCAAGCATCTGCTGGTGGCGAATTACGTCAGCGGATCGATTGCCGTTTTGCCCGTCAACGCGGACGGCAGCCTGGGTGACGCTACGGACAAACATCAGGACCAGGGAGAACCGGGCGCGGCGAAGCCGGAAGCGGCTGTCGAGGGTAGCTTTGCCATCAGCGATCACAACGGCCCCCATGCGCACATGATCGCCGCCGATCCGAGCGGGAAATACGTTTTTTCTACCGATCTGGGGCTGGATCGCATCTATCAGTACCGCTTTGACGATCGAACAGGAAAGCTTACGCCGAACGATCCGCCGTTTATCAGCGCCTCCTCAAAAGGCGCCGGTCCGCGCCACTTTGTCTTTACGCCGAAGGGGGATGCCCTGTGGCTGATTAACGAAGAGGCGTCTACGCTCACCCATTATGCGCTGGACAGCAGCGGCAGGCTGAAAGAGGGCAAAACGATCTCTGCCCTGCTGGACGGCTATAAAGGTACCAGCTTTGCAGCCGGGCTCGCATTAAGCGCCGACGGTAAGCAGCTGTATGTGGCGAACCGTTTGCATAACAGCATCGGGCACTTTACCGTAACAGCGGAGGGCACGCTGACGCATCAGGAGGATGTCTGGACCCGCGGCGACTATCCGCGCACCCTGACGCTCGATAAACAGGGACGCTGGCTGTACGTCATGAACCAGCGCAGCGACAACATTACCCGTTTCCGCGTGGCGCAGGACGGCAAGCTGAGCTTCGAGCCTGACTATACCCCGGTCGGCAGCCCATCCCAGATGGTCATTTCACCCTGAGCAGTAAGAGGACAACGACGTGCGATTTCCGAACCAACGTTTAGCGCAACTTTTCGATCTGTTGCAAAACGAGACGCTGCCGCAGGACGAGCTGGCGCAGCGGCTGTCGGTATCCACGCGAACCGTCCGCGCAGATATCACCGCCCTGAACGCGCTGCTGGCGAGCCACGGCGCGCAGTTTATTCTGAGCCGGGGCAACGGCTACCAGCTTAAAATTGACGATGCCGAGCGCTATCAGCAGCTGCAGGCATCGCATCCGCGCGCGCTGCGTATTCCCCGAACGGGACCGGAGCGCGTGCACTATCTGGTGGTGCGTTTCCTGACGTCGGCGTTTTCACTTAAGCTTGAAGATCTGGCCGACGAGTGGTTTGTCAGCCGCGCCACCTTGCAGAGCGACATGGTGGAAGTGCGCGAGTGGTTCCAGCGCTATAACCTGACGCTGGAAACCCGCCCGCGCCACGGCATGAAGCTGTTTGGCAGCGAGATGTCGGTCCGCGCCTGCCTGACCGATCTCCTGTGGGAGCTGGCGCAGCAGGACAGCCTCAACCCGCTGGTGACGGAGGTCGCGCTCAACGCCGGGGTACCGGAGCAGATGGTGGTCGTGCTGCACGACGCGCTCACCCGGCACCACATTCGCCTGACCGACGAAGGCGAGCTGTTCCTGCGCCTGTACTGCGCGGTGTCGGTGCGTCGTATCAGCGAAGGTTTTCCGCTGCCGGAATTCCACGCCGAAGACGTGGAAGAGAACGTGCGGGAAGCGGCGAAGGACATAGCGGTGGCCATTCAGGAGCTGGCGGGCAAAGCGCTGTCGCCGTCCGAAGAGAGCTGGCTGTGCGTGCACATTGCGGCGCGGCAGATCCAGGAGATCGCCCCCAGCGCGATTAACGCCGACGACGACGAAGCGCTGGTCAACTACATCCTGCGCTACATCAACACCCACTATAACTACAACCTGCTCAGCGACGCGCAGCTGCACGCGGATCTGCTCACGCACATTAAAACCATGATCACCCGCGTGCGATATCAAATCATGATCCCCAATCCGCTGCTGGATAACATCAAGCAGCACTACCCGATGGCGTGGGATATGACCCTCGCGGCGGTGTCGAGCTGGGGCAAATACACGCCGTACGTGATCAGCGAAAACGAGATTGGCTTTCTGGTGCTGCATATCGGCGTCGGGCTGGAGCGCCACTACAACATCGGCTACCAGCGCCAGCCGCGCGTACTGCTGGTATGCGATGCCGGTAACGCGATGGTCCGCATGATTGAGGCGGTGCTCCAGCGCAAATACCCGCAGATCGAGGTGACGCGCACGCTCACCCTGCGCGAGTACGAGCTGGCGGATGCCATCGGCGAAGACTTTGTTATCTCCACCGCCCGCGTTAGCGAAAAATCCAAACCGGTGGTGACGATCGCCCCGTTCCCGACCGATTATCAGTTAGAGCAGATCGGCAAGCTGGTGCTGGTGGACCGCACCCGCCCGTGGATGCTGGAGAAATACTTCGACGCGGCCCATTTCCGCATTCTCGACAAGCCTGTTGACCAGCAAACGCTGTTCCGCGAGCTGTGTGACCAGCTTGAACGCGAAGGCTTTGTTGGCGCGGAGTTTCTGGATTCGGTCGTTGAGCGTGAAGCTATCGTCAGCACCATGCTCGGCGACGGCATCGCGCTGCCGCACTCCCTCGGCCTGCTGGCGCAGAAAACGGTGGTCTACACGGTGCTGGCGCCGCAGGGCGTTCAGTGGGGGGATGAAACTGCCCATGTGATCTTCCTGCTCGCCATCAGCAAAAGCGAGTACGAAGAGGCGATGGCGATTTACGACATCTTCGTCACCTTCCTGCGAGAACGCGCGATGGCACGCCTGTGCCAGTGCGGAGATTTTGCCGGGTTTAAGGCGGTGGCGATGGAGAGTTTGAGCCGGTTTTGAGGTAAGGGCGGACGGATAACATCCGCCTTTAATTAGCGCAGATGATGCACTACCTGGTTACTGCTGCCGCGCCAGATCAGCATAGGGTCTTTTAAATCCTGCACGAACTTGCCGTCGACCAGGACGTTAATCAAATCCACGACTTCCTTCTGAGCTGCATTCAGTTCTTCCAGCTTATATCCCGTCCAGACCCAGATATCTTTTCCCGCGCACTCGCGGCGAATGCGTTTCACCAGCTTAAGGATCTCCGGCACGTTTTGCGGGTGCAGCGGATCGCCGCCGGAGAGGGAAATCCCCTGGCGTTTGATGCGCGTGTCGTTCAGGTCGTTGATGATTCGGTCTTCCATCTCGGCGGTAAACGGCATGCCGGAATTTACGCGCCATGTGCTTTTGTTGTAGCAGCCGGGGCACTCATGAACGCAGCCTGAAACGAACAGGGTGCAGCGGGTGCCGGGGCCGTTGACGATGTCGACGGGGTAGTATTGATGGAAATTCATAGCGTTAACCTGATGCCCTTATCCCTCACCCCGCCCTCTCCCCACAGGGGAGAGGGAGAAAGGCCGCACCGAGCAGTCCCCTCTCCCCTGTGGGGAGAGGGTTAGGGTGAGGGGAAAATTCGATGAAGAACTTACCCTATCTGCCCATTCCCCAAATGCTTCACGCGGCGCTTCACCTCTTCCTGCTTGCCGGCGTTAAACGGACGCGCGTCCGGGCTGCCGAGATAGCCGCACACGCGACGGGTCACGGAGACGCGAGCCGCATCGTGGTTGCCGCATTTCGGGCAGGTAAAGCCTTTGCTCGTACACTCGAACTCACCGGTAAAGCCACACTCGTAGCACTCGTCGATTGGCGTGTTGGTTCCGTAATACGGCACGTGCTGATAGCTATAATCCCACACGTCTTCCAGCGCCTTCAGGTTGTGCTGGATGTTCGGGTACTCGCCGTAGCAGATGAAGCCGCCGCTGGCGATAGGCGGATACGCCGCTTCGAAGTCGATCTTGTCGTACGGGTTCACCTTTTTCTCCACGTCGAGGTGGAAGCTATTGGTGTAGTACCCTTTGTCGGTCACGCCTTCCACAACCCCGAACTCGGCGGTGTCCAGACGGCAGAAGCGGTCGCACAGGTTCTCGCTCGGCGTACTGTAGAGGCTAAACCCGTAGCCAGTTTCCTCTTTCCACTGGTCAACCGCGTCGCGCAGGTGCTGGACAATCGCAATGCCTTTTTCGCGCAGAGCCTCGCTGTCGTACATATGCGTGTCGCCAGCCAGGGCGTTGATGGTCTCGTGAATGCCGATATAGCCCAGCGAAATTGACGCGCGGCCGTTTTTGAAGATCTCAGACACGTCATCGTCCGCCTTCAGGCGCACGCCGCAGGCCCCTTCCATATAAAGGATTGGCGCCACGCGGGCTTTCACCCCTTCAAGGCGTGCGATACGGGTCATCAGCGCCTTGCGCGCCAGCTGCAGGCGTTCATCCAGCAGTGTCCAGAATTCAGCTTCATTGCCTTTGGCCTCCAGCGCGATGCGCGGCAGGTTCAGGCTGATGACGCCCAGGTTGTTACGCCCGTCGTGGATCTGCTCGCCGTTTTCATCTTCGTACACGCCGAGGAAGCTGCGGCAGCCCATTGGCGTTTTAAACGAGCCGGTCACTTTGACGACCTGATCGTAGTTCAGGATGTCCGGGTACATGCGCTTGCTCGCGCACTCCAGCGCCAGCTGTTTGATATCGTAGTTTGGATCGCCAAACTTGTGGTTCAGGCCGTCGCGGATGGCGAACACCAGTTTCGGGAACACCGCGGTTTTGCGGTTCTTGCCGAGGCCGGAAATACGGTTGCGCAGAATGGACTGCTGGATCAGGCGTGATTCCCAGCTGGTGCCCAGGCCAAAACCGAAGGTCACAAACGGCGTCTGCCCGTTGGCGGTGTGCAGCGTGTTCACCTCATACTCCAGCGACTGGAACGCGTCGTAGCACTCTTTCTCGGTGCGGGAATGTGCGTAGCCGTCCGCGTCCGGGATCTGCCACTCTTCGGCGGTTTTACGGTGCTTGTTGAAGCTCGCCGTCACGAACGGAGCCAGCACTTCGTCAATGCGGTTAATGGTGGTCCCGCCATAAATGTGGCTCGCCACCTGAGCGATGATTTGTGCCGTTACCGCTGTCGCCGTGGATATCGACTTAGGCGGTTCAATCTCGGCGTTACCCATTTTAAAGCCCTGGGTCAGCATGCCTTTCAGGTCGATCAGCATGCAGTTGAACATCGGGAAGAACGGCGAATAGTCGAGATCGTGGTAGTGGATCTCGCCGCGCTCGTGCGCCGAAACCACGTCGCGCGGCAGCAGATGCTGACGGGCATAGTGTTTGGCGACGATACCGGCCAGCAGGTCGCGCTGGGTCGGGATCACTTTGCTGTCTTTGTTGGCGTTTTCATTGAGCAGGGCAGAGTTGGTCTGCTCCACCAGGCCACGGATCTCCTGGTTCAGGCGTCCACGCTTCTCGCGCTGCACGTCGCGATCGTGGCGATACTCAATGTAGGCGCGGGCTAACTGTTTGTAGGGGCCAGCCATCAGCTGGTTTTCAACCGCGGTCTGGATCTCGTTGATATCGACCTGGCTGCGTTCAGTCATCTGGCTGCTAACGACTTCTGCGACGGTGGCGCAGTAATCTGCGTCATCGACTCCCGCTGCTTTAGCTGCACGCAGAATGGCTTCCTGGATGCGCTCTGATTTAAACGGCACTTTACAGCCATCACGTTTCATCACATGCGGTGTCATGATCACTCCATTTTTAAAAACAGGTTATCCACAGAGGTGGAGAAGTATTCACCGGACGTATTCCCCGCCAGGCCAAAGACTTCCCGCGTTCCCAGCTCGTGTTATCCACAATTCCGGCCAGCGTAAGCGCCGTCTTGTTGTTGGAATAGTAGACGATTAATACAAGATGTTGGGTCGGCGTGCATTTTAAGTTCTACATATAGTGATTTGCATCAAACAAGTTTGCGATTTATTTGACGCAGAACAAAGTAAAAAGACGAGAGTACAAACGGCGGGCGCTTCAGCCTTTGTAAAGACGCGGAGGAAAAATCTGATTAATTATTCAACAAAAACAAGCGCTCAGCACGGCACGTGCTGAACGCCGTTCGGTTAACCCACCGCGCAGGCCCAGCTCAATCCTGCCTGTAAAAAGGCTGCGGTAGCGATACTGCCCAGTATCACCGGAATAAGAAGGGAGCGGTCAGGAGCCGCATCCTGTTTTTGAGGTTCTTCAGCACTGAGGGCGGACATCGCCTCTTCCCGGGTGCGCGCTGCCAGAAGCCGCTCGCGCACTCGATCTTCCGTCAATAAACTGGTCAGCGTCGTCAGCAGCTGCATGTGGGTACTGCCTGCTTCTGCGGGCGGAATGGCGAGCAGAAAAACCATTCTCACCTCTTCATCACCGTCCAGACCCGGCCAGCGTATCGGGTCGTCAAAAAGCGCCAGACAAAACGCCGCCTGCTGCACCGCCTCGCTTTTACCGTGCGGAACAGCGAGCGCTTCACCCAGCGCGGTAGGGCCTTCGCTTTCGCGTTTTAAAACGCTCTGGATAAACGTTTCTTCGTCGCTGATGATATTTCGCCCGGCGAGCGGTTCGGCGAGCCAGCGGATCAGCGCTTCAGGCGTACGGTGCGGCGGGTTGATAAAAACCAGATCGGGGTGCGTCAATGCAAGCAAGTTCATATTAAGCCTCCATCAAAAAATCGCAGGTTGCGGAAGGGGGGATTGCGGTTACTGGCTGCACGGGCTCTTCCAGATAGTTGATCTGACGAAGCCCTGCCAGCGCTGCCGGGACGGGAGCCGGCTGCGTCCCGGCGTTAAACACCCGGACGACCGTGCCATTCGACCGTTGCGCATGGGGCAGGGCAGACAGGACTAGCGGCTCTGGCAGGCTCAATAATGAGAATTCAGCCGGAAGCTGGCGGTCGGGCAGGCGCAACGCAAAGCGCTCAAGGCGGTGATCGAGCGAGTGTAATGATTGCCGCTGGTAGGAGAAGGGCTGCCCGGCCGCCTGATTTTCCAGCTGGCGAAGCGTGAGGTGGTCGGCGCTGTCGGCCAGTGCGACGGTAAATGAAAAGTGCAGCGGTTTCAGCAACTGGGCATCGGGGGTCTCAACCACCGTATTATTAATGCCCGACGCCCGGCCCGGCCGCCAGTCGAGATCGTTGCGCCCGAGCACGCCCGTCGCTTTAAACATCGTCAGGGCAATCGCCGCCGGTTCGCTGCCAATGACCTGAAACTCCTTCATACCGCGGCTATTAACCACCAGCGCTTTGCCCGCTCCCGCGACGGCAATAATGCCTTCGGTGGTTTCGATATCCACGGGCATCTCGCGATAGCGCTCCTGCCAGTTTTCACTCTCACATCCCGTTTCGCGCTCAATTATCGCGAAGGGCTGGGAGGCGATAGCGTGACGGGTGTGAATATCGCTGCCGATCAGTAAACGTAGCCGGTGATCGCAGTGGCTGTTTTCAAGCGTACTCTCGACATACAGGTTCGGATCGTCATGGCGTAATTCGCACGTCAGGTGAAGGGATAGCGGCGTTCGGGCGGCATCCTGACGGCCTGCGAGATCCTGCGGAAGAAGCATCGTGGCTTCGACGACCAGCTTTTCGACAAGCGGCGTTTTCAGGCAGTCGACGAGCGTAAAATGGGAACAGCGCGTCGGCGCGTCGCCCGCAAGCGGCGAGAAATCGTAGCTATCGCCCGCGTCCGCGCAGTCTTCGAGGGTAAAGAAAGAGGGGATGCGCCTGCCGCTGCGCTTGTCTTTCAGGGTAAGCGTTCCGGCGTCCAGCGACAGCCGATAATGCGTATTCTCTATCTCGCTGCCCTTTACCTGTTCAGGCAGGCGGAACGGTGCAGGGTTATCTTCCACGTTAACGGCGATGTAGCCGACCGACGGCAGAACCGGGGTCTGGACCGCAACGTGCCAGCGGAAGTAAGGGGGAAGGGGCGTTTCACACTCGCCTTCGGCGGTAAGGGAGATCGCCGTTCCGCCGGGCAACACGTCTCTTTTCAGGACGTCGAAGGGGAGGGTCTGCCCCTGATACGTCAGCGCGATATTGTCAGCGCGGCTATAAAGCGTGGCTTTCACCACGCGCTGCGTTTGCGTGGCCAGCGGGTTGAAAATCATCACGTCGCCTTCCCAAGCGCAGGCGGCGGCCAGGGTTTTCACCACCAGGTTCCACAGGCTGTGGCACAGCTGTTCGGTTTGCTCCAGCCGATGCAGAATGTCGCGGTTGGTGGCATCGCTGTTACAGCCGCCGATGGAGTCATGGGCATGGCTTCGCAACAGCTTCTTCCAGAGCGTATCGACCACTGACAGGTTGACCGGGATCCCCAGATGACGCGCCATGGCGATTGTCGGCTCAAGCTGCCGCAGGATGAACTGCTCAACGTCATCATTTTTCTTTTTGATGTCGTAGCGCACGGAGCCGATCGTTTTATGGATGCGGGTGTAGCGCGGCGATTTCAGCTCTCCTTCCCAGCGTTCAAACTGCTCACGCTGCGCGCGCAGAATGTCGACGTAGCGCTCCAGCGAACTGATAACGTAACGGTCCTCGTCCGGGGACTGTGCGCTGGCGACCTGCAGGATGTTCGGCAGCGCCGGGTCGATGCTAACCTGATCGCCGCCGCAGGGCAGCAGCAGGTCATTTATTCCGGCCCGCGAGCGCAGGAGATTGACCATCGGGTAGATTTTACCCTGCAGATGGCAGGGCTCCGAATGCATATTTTTAGCCGCGCCATAGCCGAGCGCCATCGCGCATGCGATAACGGTCGCCCCTGACGGCGCGCGCCAGAGGAACTGGCTGCTTTTGGCGTGCCTGTCGTGATCGATACCGCGCCAGAAGACGATGTTGTCGAGATTGCAGCCCTGCAAAATGGTGGGCATCTGCGCATTGTGGCCGAAGGTATCCGGAAGATACCCAACCTGCATGGCGTGCCCCAGCTTACGGGCGGCGAAGATGCCGTACTTGAGGTTGCGGATAATCGATTCGCCATGCACGTTGTAGGTGTCCGTCTGGGTATACCACGGCCCCACGAAAATTCTTTTCTCTCTGACCAGCGTTTCCAGCCTGGTGCGATAATCGGGATTGACGGCGAGAAAGTCCTCCACCACCGCCATCTGTCCGTCAAGGTGATAGCAGCTGTAAGCCGGGTCCTGCTCCAGCGTGTCGATGACGTCCGCAAAGTTATATGACGCCAGCAC
This sequence comes from Enterobacter sp. 118C5, assembly GCF_034107645.1. NCBI lineage: Bacteria > Pseudomonadati > Pseudomonadota > Gammaproteobacteria > Enterobacterales > Enterobacteriaceae > Enterobacter > Enterobacter sp. 118C5. The sequence goes on from NZ_JAWNEU010000010.1 coordinate 126,748, forward strand.
CATGCTGTCCTGACGGGTGAAATACCACTCCTGATCCCAGTGCGTGTGGGCAATGACGTGGATCTGATTCATGACGCTCCCCTTATCTGGCGTTCTTTGGGCTGACGTAAAGCACGCCCAGGGCGCAAATCAGTGCGCCAATAAAGACGCTCGCCAGGTAGCCCGCCACGTTGGTTGCCAGCGGCCAGCCCCAGATGGCCGGCAGCGGCAGCGTTTGCTTCACGCCGAGTGCAATGGCGACCAGCGCGCCGGCGACGGCACCGGTCATAAACACCGGGATCAGGCGTGGGTTTTTCAGGATGAACGGGATAGCGCCTTCCGAGATGCCGATAACGCCCAGCAATAGCGAGGTGCTGCCAACGGTTTTCTCTTCCCGGCTGAAGACATCCGGTAGTCCAAAGCGGCCGTTAAGGAACGCGGCAAAGCCGACGCCAATAGAGGGGATGACGATCGAGAGTTCGCGGGCGGTTAAATCAAACGTCTCGCTTATGCCATTCAGGCCGAGCGCGACCGAGCCTGCCGCCTTGTTGACCGGGCCGCCCAGGTCGAACGCGGTGCCCGCGGCAATCATCGCGGAATAGAACCCGCGTCCGGTGTCACCCGCCGAGGTAAAAAAGACCACCATCAGCTGGTTAAGCGAGCCAAAAATCGGATTGATCAAATATTCCATGACCATCACCAGCGTAATGGCGGTGATCAGCGGGACGATCAGCATGGTCTTAATGGTGGTCAGTTGCTGGCGGACGTGAATCGAATCATTGAGCCAGCGCACCAGGTAGCCCACAAAAAAGCCAATGCCGATCGCGCCGAAAAAGCCGGACGGCATAAAGCCTTCGATATCAAAGAAGCGCTTGTAGACTTCATCGGACATAATGCCGCCGATAAGCCCGGGGATCAGCGCCGGTTTGCCGGCAATGGAAAACGCCAGATACATGGCGAAAACCGGATACATGAACTTAATGGTCATAAAGCCCACTTTATCCAGCACGCTGAACGGCGAATGTTCAATGCTAATAAACTGGCCGGTAATTTTAGCCGTTGCCATCATCAGCCCGCCCATGACCACCACCGGCAGCATATAGCTGATGGCCGCCATGATATGGCCGATAAAAATCTGGTAAGCCGAACGCTGGAGTTCGTCTTCATGTACGACCGTGGTGACGTTTTTTTCCATGGCCAGCGCCTGACGCAGATAGCGATCGGTATGCTTGATCAGCTCTTGCGTACGGGTCTGAAGGTGGGGAATGTTTTCAAAGCGTTCGGCATCCTGAATGGGGACGTCGGTTGCCAGAATAATGGCCGTGGCGGAGGCGATATCCTGCTTCGTTAAGCGGTTTTTAACGCCGTCGCTGCCCTGCGTTTCAACCTTTACCTCGATATTGTGCGCTTTAGCCCATGCAATAATTTTATTCGCCGCCATAAAGGTATGTGCAATGCCCGTCGGGCAGGCCGTTACCGCGACAACTTTTTGTTTCGTCATTGTCATAATTCCCTGGATGTGAAAACAGGGAAAGTATAAAGAGAACCTAAAACAGTTTTTAACGTTTGCTAATACTAATTACGTATCGTGATACGCGTAAATGCAATGTGTGAAGCGCCTTCCAGTGACTATTTTCCTGGTATGTTAATATCATGCCGGGATTAAACAGGGTGTAATATATGAATTCATTCCAGGGAAGTGAGCGCTTGATATTTGAATACATTCAGCATCACGCGTGTAATATTTCTAATATATCGGCAAAAGAGATTGCCCGTGATACCTTTACAACGACGACATCCGTTAATCGTGTGTGTAAAAAAATGGGGTATAAAAGCTATACCGAGCTTCGGTATCGTTTTTTACGCGATCACTTTACCCCTGCGCCTGTAGTGTCCGACGCGGGTCCGCAGGCGGATGACATTGTGGCGGAGGTGTCCAGGCTGCTCACCCATTCCAGCCATATCTATCTGTACGCACGGGGCGCCTCGCTTACCAGCCTCAACTACCTGTCGCGTTTTTTATCGCTGGCGAGCCTGCCGCACCTTATTTTGAATGACATGCACCAGCTGACACGGGTATCGAAGGGGACGCTGGTGCTGATCAGTAAATCCGGGGAGACGCAGTCGCTGATAGAAATGGCGCGAAACGCGCTGCGCAAAGGCTTAAAGATTATTGCGATTACCCGCCAGGGGTCGACGCTGGCGTCGATCTCAACGCTATGCTGGCCGTTACCGATCGACATTAACGCGGTATCGCTGTATCAGCGGGAGGGCCAGCTTGAACTGTTAAGCGCCGTGGACCGTATCGGCTGCCGGCTGCTGCAGCACGATACGGTGTAGTCAGGCCGTCAGAGCTGCTTCACTATCCCCAGACGCACGGCATAATCATTTTCATGGTTACCGTCATCGTTGATATAGGTTTTATCCAGCGATACCAGCTCGACGTAAGGCGTCCAGCCATCGTCGAGCTTGTAGTTGAACGCGACGGTATGCTCCCAGTAGGTATCATCCCCGGTTCCCTGATCGACATTATCCTGCCAGCGGAAGCGCGGGTTGTAGGACATACCGAATTTTCCAATGTTGTACGCGAACCAAATATCGAACTGGTGTGACTGGCGGCGGGTGTAGCCGCTGCCGTCGAGTTCTTTGTCGCTGTGCGCGTCATTGACGGTGTTATAACGGTAACGAGCGGAGAGGTTCAGACCGTTATCGAACGCTTTCCACCCCTGAATGAAGGGGCGGTAATGGGTATTGCTGGCGGTGAAAACCGTCACCATGCCAGGCGCTACGGCGAAGCCATTGCCAAGATCGAAGCGCCAGCGCGTTTCGATCTCCTGCGCCGCCTCCGTTAACCCTTTATCGTCGGAGTTATATCGGTCGGTATCACCAAAAAAGGTGTCGTTGTGGTTTTGTGCGGCTTCAACGGAGAAGTAAAAACCGTTATTCGCCTGATGCATGACCTTAATACGAGAATCATTTACGTCTGAGCGCGTATTATGACCAAAGCGAAGGTCGACGGACGTATTTCCGCACCATCCCTGCGTGCTTAATAATAATGCGCTAATACACGTTGCTTTAATAATTGTCTTTTTCATAATGTCCTGCCGAGGTTATTTAATTGGCAGGGCTATTTTTATTTTGGGTACGCCGTGATGTAAAAGTTATCGTCGTACATTTAGCGTATCGCTAAACATAAAAAAGGAGATACAGCATGCTGTATCTCCTGACGTTTATTCCTGCACCCACCAGATGGCTTCAAACGGGCGCAAGAGCAGCGTATCGGGACGGGAGGGGACGTCCTCATAGTTGCTGAGTGCGACCTGCCATTCGCCCTGTACCGGGTCCGGCTGCCACTGCTGGCGCTCGCGGCTCAGGTTCGCCACCACCATCAGCGTCTGGCCCTGCCACCGGCGGCGATAGCACCACAGGGAAGGGTGTTCAGGGAGCAGATCGTCGTAATCCCCCCACGTCAGCACCGGCAGGGTTTTACGCAGGCTAATCAGCGACCGATAGGCGTAAAACACCGAATTCGGGTCGTCCAGCGCCGCATGGGCGTTCACGGTTTCGTAGTTATCGCAGACCCCAATCCACGGCTCGCCCTCGGTAAAGCCCGCATTGTGCGACGCGTCCCACTGCATCGGCGTGCGGCCATTGTCGCGAGATTTACTCGCCAGAATCGCCAGTAATTCATCCGGCTCGCGGCCGCTGGCGCGCAGTTCGGCGAACATGTTCAGGCTTTCCACGTCGCGGTAGTCGGTGATGCGGCTGAAGTGTGGGTTGGTCATCCCCAGCTCCTCGCCCTGATAAATATACGGCGTGCCCTGCATGCCGTGCAGCACCATGCCGAGCATCTTCGCGGCGTGAACGCGGTGTTCCCCTTCGTCGCCAAAGCGCGACACGATGCGCGGCTGGTCGTGGTTACACCAGAACAGCGCGTTCCAGGCTTTGTTGTGCATCCCCTGCTGCCAGTGGCGGAAGAGGGTTTTCAGCGCCACGAAGTCCGGCTTTGCCTTCGTCCACTTTTCGCCGCCGGGGTAGTCCACCTTGAGATGGTGGAAGTTAAAGGTCATCGACAGCTCGCGCCCGTCGAGTGACGCGTACTGCTGGCAGTTCTCCAGCGAGGTTGACGACATTTCGCCCACCGTCATCAGGTTGCGCGGGGTAAAGACGTCCCGGCTCATCTCCTGAAGATATTCGTGGATGCGCGGCCCGTCAGTGTAGAAGCGGCGACCGTCGCCAAGGGTGTCGTCCGGGAAATCCTGATCTTTAGAGATGAGGTTAATCACGTCCAGACGCAAGCCGTCCACGCCGCGATCGGCCCAGAACTCGCACACCTTTTTCAGCTCTTCGCGCACTGCCGGGTTTTCCCAGTTGAGGTCCGCCTGCTCTGGGGCGAAGAGGTGCAGATAATACTGCTCGCTCTCGGCGTGCCAGCGCCAGGCGTTGCCGCCAAACTTGGAGCGCCAGTTGTTGGGGAGCTGCTCCGGCGTGCCGTCGCGCCAGATGTAGAACTGGCGGTACGGGCTCGCTTTGTTCAGCGACTCGCGGAACCAGGCGTGCTGCGTGGAGGTGTGGTTAAACACCATATCCAGCACGATGCGAATGCCGCGTTCGTGCGCCCTGGCAACCAGCTCGTCAAAGTCATCCAGCGTGCCAAAGGTCGGGTCGATGGCGGTGTAATTCGCCACGTCGTAGCCGTTATCCACCTGCGGGGAGATATAAAACGGCGTCAGCCAGATGGCGTCGATGCCGAGGGTTTTCAGGTAATCCAGCCGCTGCGTCACGCCGCGCAGATCGCCAGTGCCGCTGCCGGTGGTGTCCTGAAAACTCTTTGGGTAAATCTGATAGATGACGCCGTTCTGCCACCAGTGAGGAAGAGTATTCATAGTGCGTTCCTGCAAATGCGAAGGGGGCGCAACTGCGCCCCGAAAGATGAAGTTAAACAATCTGCAGCGTGCCCTGACGGAACTTACGCTGGTAAACCACGGTAGTGAGCGCCATGGGGACGATAATCGCCACCGCCATCGCCAGGGCAAACACCTGCCAGAACGCGGGCTGGATGGAGAGGATGCCCGGCAGGCCGCCGACGCCAATCCCGTTCGCCATCACGCCGTTCAGACCGCACAGCAGGCCCGCCAGGCCGGAGCCGATCATCGCGCAGAGCATCGGGAAGCGGTATTTCAGGTTGATACCGTACATCGCCGGTTCGGTCACGCCGAGGTAGGCGGAAATGGCCGCCGGAACGGAGATCTCACGCTCGTTGTGCTTACGGCTGACGATGATGATGCCGGTCACCGCAGAGGCCTGCGCAATGTTAGACAGGGCGATAATCGGCCAGACCGGGGTACCGCCGAGGCTCTGGATCATCTGCATATCGATGGCCAGCGTGGTCTGGTGCACGCCGGTGATCACCAGCGGGGCATACAGGAAGCCAAACAGCGCGGCACCAATCGGGGCGAAGCTGCCGGTCATTAGATGACGCACCGCGAAGGCCACGCCGTCGCCGATCATGCGGCCAAACGGACCGATAAAGGCGTGCGCCAGGAAGACGGCGAGGATCAGCGAGCAGACCGGCACCACCACCAGGTAGAGGTAATCCGGCACGATGCGCTTCAGGCGCGTCTCAATAAAGCCCAGCGCCAGACCCGCCAGCAGGGCCGGAATGACCTGCGCCTGATAGCCCACTTTGGCGATGGTAAACAGGCCAAAGTTCCACACCTCCGGCACCTGCTGACCAAGTAAGTAAGCGTTCATTAACTGCGGAGAGACTAGCGTGACGCCCAGCACGATACCGAGAATCGGCGTACCGCCCATCTTGCGCACCGCGGACCAGCAAATCCCCACCGGGAGATAGAAGAAGATCGCTTCGCCTATCAGCCACAGGAAGTCATAGATGGTTTTCAGCGCCGGATACATCTGCGCCAGGGTTTTGCCGTCGCTCATCGGCACGTCGCCGATGACGTTACGGAAGCCTAAAATTAAGCCCCCGCTGATCAGCGCCGGCAGCAGCGGGAAGAAGATCTCCGCGAAGTGGGAAATCAGCTGCTCGTGCCACTTCATATTCTGGCGCGCTGCCCTCTTCGCCTGCTCTTTATCGGCAGAAGAGTGCCCGGTTGTCGCCAGCAGAGCCTGATAGTAATCGCCCACTTCGGTACCAATAACCACCTGGAACTGCCCGGCGTTGGTGAAGCAGCCTTTAACCATGGAAAGCTCTTCAATCGCCTTCGGATCGGCTTTGGCCGGATCGTTCAGCACGAAGCGCAGGCGGGTAATGCAATGGCTGACGGTGGCGATGTTTTCGCGGCCGCCGACCAGGACGATCAGCCGATCGATATCTGCTTGTTTGACTTTACTCATCATGAAACCTCATGACAGATGTTGAGGGGGGTAATGACCTGAGCGCAAGCCTACTCCTTCAGCGTGACGGCGAAAATGGGAACGTTCCCGAAATCGGGCGAAGATCACAATAAACAATTCAGAGGGGTTATGAGAGGCGGGCTGGAATCACGATCTGGCGCGGCTCGCTCCGCCCGTTGATCTGCTCGATCAGCTGCGCGGCGGCCTGTCTGCCGGACTCGGCGTAGCCAGGGTCAACGGTGATAATTTCCGGGTGCAGGAACTTCATCAGCGGCGTGCTGCCGACGCTTGCCACCTGCAGATTATCGACGCGCTGCTCCTGCAGATATTTGCTCGCACCCAGCGCAAGGGTATCCGTGGCACATACCAGCGCGGTGGTCTGCGGCGTCAGGACGCTGGCGACCTGCTCGTAGCCCTGCTTCATGCCCAGCCCCGGCAGGGAGGCAACGGCAGGGAGATTGTGCTTTTTGCAAAAGGCCAGATAGGCCTCGTGGCGGCGCTTGCCGGTGGTCACGTCCGCGTGCGGCACGCCCAGATAGCTGATGTGGCGGTGGCCTTCTTCGTACAGGCGCTGCATCAGGGTGATAATCGCCCCCTCATCGTCATAACAGACGGAGGCAAACCCGCTGGCATCGCGCGCCAGCAGCACCAGAGACGGCTGCCAGTGTTTCAGCATCTCCTCGTCAATGCCGGTAAAACCAAACAGCACCACGCCGTCAATGTTGCGCCGCTGGAGCATGCCCAGATGTTCTTCCACCAGCTGTGGCGAGAACTGGCTCTCCATCATGATCGGGTCATAGCCCTGCTCGTAGAAGGCAGGCAGCATGGTCTGTACGGCAAGGTTCTCTGAGAGTGAATCCAGACGCGAAACAATGATCGCGACCACTTTGTCACTCTGCCCGCGCATGGCGCGCGCGGAGCGGGAAGGGGAAAAACCGTGCTGATTCATGACCGCCTCAACGCGTTCGCGGGTGCGTTCGCTGACGCCGCTTTCGTTGTTCAGCACGCGCGACACGGTGGATTTCCCCACGCCGCTTAAACGCGCGATGTCTTTAATCGTAAGGCGGTTCTGCATGCTGTTTTCCCTGTAACAACGACAAAATGGTCAATTGAGCCTAATGCTATAGCGCGATTTCGCTATGGGCAAAGTCTGGTTTACGTACTGTTTATTTGCAGGCGCGTATAATACCGCCCGAATCGCCACAAAGGGTACGCTTAAATCCTTATACTGCGCGGCGACACCCTGTTTTTTTACTTACCGGAGGCTTTATGGATCCCGATCCCACACCTCTCCTGAACGGGAGAACACGTTCTTTCCGGTAAGCCAGCTTTTTGCTGTCTCACCGGTATGTGAGGCAGCAACGTCCTAAACGTTCCTGCTTGAAAAATTGAGTGCCTGACAGGTACGGCCTTGCCACGCCTGAAGGGAATGCTGCGTCCGCCTGGCGGATGCGGAGGAATGTCTATGTTTAAAAATATCACCCTGCAGCTGCAGGCGCTGCTGAGCCGCCACCTGCCGCACCGTCTTGTTCAGCGCGACCCGCTGCCCAATGCCAAAAACATGGCGGGGGCGGCGATCCCCGCGTCCCTGACCGAACGCTGCCTGAACGTGGCGGCGATGGATGAAAACGAAGTCTGGCGCGCCTTTGGCGGTCATCCGGAAGGGCTGAACGCGTCTGAAGTGGAAAAAATCCGCGCCGTGCACGGCGATAACCAGATCCCGGCGCAGAAGCCCTCTCCGTGGTGGGTGCACCTGTGGCTCTGCTACCGCAACCCGTTCAACCTGCTGCTGACCGTACTCGGCATTATCTCCTACGCGACGGAAGATCTGTTCGCCGCGGGCGTGATTGCCCTGATGGTGGGCATCTCCACGCTGCTGAACTTCATTCAGGAAGCCCGCTCCACCAAAGCGGCGGACGCCCTGAAGGCGATGGTCAGCAACACCGCGACCGTCTCGCGCGTGATTAACGATCTCGGCGAAAACGCCTGGGTGGAACTGCCTATTGACCAGCTGGTACCGGGCGACCTGGTGAAGCTGGCGGCGGGAGACATGATCCCGGCGGATTTACGCATCATCCAGGCGCGGGATCTGTTCGTGGCGCAGGCCTCCCTGACCGGAGAATCCCTGCCCGTTGAAAAGGTGGCGCGCAGCCGCGACCCGCAGCAGATGAACCCGCTCGAGTGCGACACCCTGTGCTTTATGGGCACCACGGTTGTGAGCGGCACCGCGCAGGCGATTGTGACCGCCACCGGGGGCAACACCTGGTTTGGACAGCTTGCCGGCCGCGTCAGCGAGCAGGAGAGCGAGCCGAACGCCTTCCAGAAAGGGATTGGCCGCGTCAGCATGCTGCTGATCCGCTTTATGATGGTGATGACGCCTATCGTGCTGCTGATCAACGGCTACACCAAGGGCGACTGGTGGGAGGCGGCGCTGTTTGCGCTCTCCGTCGCTGTCGGCCTGACGCCGGAAATGCTGCCGATGATTGTCACCTCCACGCTGGCGCGCGGGGCGGTGAAGCTCTCTAAACAGAAAGTGATCGTCAAGCACCTCGACGCCATCCAGAACTTTGGCGCGATGGACATCCTCTGCACCGACAAAACCGGCACCCTGACGCAGGATAAAATCGTGCTGGAGAACCACACCGACATCGCCGGTAAAACCAGCGAGCGCGTGCTGCACAGCGCGTGGCTGAACAGCCACTACCAGACCGGGCTGAAAAACCTGCTCGACGTGGCGGTGCTGGAAGGGGTGGACGAAGAGGCCGCCCGCACGCTCTCCGGCCGCTGGCAGAAGGTGGACGAGATCCCGTTCGACTTCGAGCGCCGCCGCATGTCGGTGGTGGTGAGCGAGCAGCCGGACGTGCACCAGCTGATCTGCAAAGGCGCGCTGCAGGAGATCCTGAACGTCTCCACGCAGGTGCGCTATAACGGTGAGATCGTCCCGCTGGATGGGACCATGCTGCGCCGCATCAAGCGCGTCACCGACAACCTGAACCGCCAGGGGCTGCGCGTGGTGGCGGTGGCGAGCAAGTTTCTGCCCGCGCGCGAGGGGGACTATCAGCGTATCGACGAATCCGATCTGATCCTTGAGGGTTACATCGCATTCCTCGATCCGCCGAAAGAGACCACCGCGCCGGCGCTGAAGGCGCTGAAGGCGAGCGGTATTACCGTCAAAATTCTCACCGGCGACAGCGAGCTGGTGGCCGCCAAAGTGTGTCACGAAGTGGGGCTGGACGCGGGCGACGTGGTGGTGGGGAGCGACATTGAGCACCTCACCGACGACGAACTGGCGCAGCTTGCCCAGCGCACGACGCTGTTTGCCCGCCTGACGCCGATGCACAAAGAGCGCATCGTCACCCTGCTGCGTCGCGAAGGGCACGTGGTCGGCTTTATGGGGGACGGCATCAACGACGCGCCCGCGCTGCGTGCGGCAGATATCGGAATCTCAGTGGACGGCGCGGTGGATATCGCCCGTGAAGCGGCGGATATCATCCTGCTGGAAAAGAGCCTGATGGTGCTGGAGGAGGGCGTCATCGAAGGGCGTCGCACCTTCGCCAACATGCTCAAGTACATCAAAATGACCGCCAGCTCCAACTTCGGTAACGTCTTCAGCGTGCTGGTGGCGAGCGCCTTCCTGCCGTTCCTGCCGATGCTGCCGCTGCATCTGCTGATCCAGAACCTGATGTACGACGTGTCTCAGGTGGCGATTCCGTTTGATAACGTGGACGACGAGCAGATCCAGAAGCCGCAGCGCTGGAACCCCGCCGATCTGGGGCGCTTCATGCTGTTCTTTGGGCCGATCAGCTCTATCTTCGACATCCTGACCTTCTGCCTGATGTGGTTTGTGTTCCACGCCAACACCCCGGAACACCAGACGCTGTTCCAGTCCGGCTGGTTCGTGGTAGGCCTGCTGTCGCAGACGCTGATTGTGCATATGATCCGCACGCGCCGCATTCCGTTCATCCAGAGCCGCGCCGCCTGGCCGCTGATTGTAATGACGGGCATTGTGATGGCGCTGGGCATCGCGCTGCCGTTCTCACCGCTGGCAGGTTATCTGCAGCTGCAGGCGCTGCCGCTGAGCTACTTCCCGTGGCTGGTGGCGATCCTCGCGGGCTACATGGTGCTGACGCAGATGGTGAAAGGCATTTATGCGCGTCGGTATGGTTGGCAGTGAGTTTTTCACCCTCTCCCCTTTGGGGAGAGGGCGGGGTGAGGGGCCTGGCTTTCCTCTCAAATTCAACAACCTGTGATCTCCGTCGGCGCATTCGCTTGACGACAAATTGAGCGCATGTTAACAGAATGTTTTGCCTTTATACCCTAAATAATTCGAGTTGCATGAAGGCGGCAAGGGAGTGAATCCCCGGGAGCTTACATAAGTAAGTGACCGGGGTGAACGAGTGCAGCCAACGCACAGGCAACTTGAAGTATGACGGGTATATTTTGCCCGTCAGATAAGGAACATTCATGTTACGGTACAGTCTCTTAACCGCCGGGCTGATGCTCGGCGCCTCTGCCTTTGCCGCCCCGGCAGGCGATCTCCCCTTAATGCCCTGGCCCGCGAAGGTTGAACGCCCGACAACCCAGGGCGCGCTGGTGCTCAGCAACAACGTATCCATTAGCGTCAGCGGGGACGATCTCGGTGAGGCCGTCAACCGCCTGCGCCAGCGCATCGCCCTGCAAACCGGCTGGACGCTTCAGCCGCAGGTCGACAAGCCTGAAAAGCCGACCATCCGCATCGCCATTGCTAAAAAAGTGAAGCCGCAGCCGCTGCCGGACAGCGATGAAAGCTACAAGCTCACGGTGGATGCCAACGGCGTAAACATCTCCGCCAACACCCGCTTTGGCGCGCTGCGCGGCATGGAAACGCTGCTCCAGCTGATGCAGAACGGCGCGGAAAACACCTCGCTGCCGTGGGTCACCATTGAAGATTCCCCGCGCTTCCCGTGGCGCGGGCTGCTGCTCGACTCGGCGCGCCACTTTATTCCGCTGCCGGATATCAAGCGCCAGATCGACGGCATGGCCGCGGCAAAGCTCAACGTCCTGCACTGGCACCTGACCGACGATCAGGGCTGGCGCTTCAGCTCAAAGCGCTACCCTAAGCTGACGCAGCTCGCCAGCGACGGGCTGTTCTACACGCCTGAACAGATGCGCGAGGTGGTGCGCTACGCCACCGAGCGCGGTATTCGCGTGGTGCCGGAGATCGACATGCCGGGCCACGCCTCGGCGATTGCAGTGGCCTACCCGGAGCTGATGAGCGCGCCGGGGCCGTACGGCATGGAGCGCAGCTGGGGCGTGCTGAAGCCGGTGCTTGATCCGACAAAAGAGGCAACCTACGCCTTTGCTGACGCGATGGTCAGCGAACTGGCGGCGATCTTCCCGGATCCGTATCTGCATATCGGCGGTGATGAGGTGGACGACAGCCAGTGGAAAGCGAACCCGGCGATCCAGAACTTCATGCGCGACAACAGGCTGGCGGACAGCCACGCGCTGCAGGCGTATTTCAACCGCAAGCTGGAGACGATCCTTGAGAAACACCACCGGCAGATGGTCGGCTGGGACGAGATCTACCATCCCGACCTGCCGAAAAGCATCCTGATCCAGTCCTGGCAGGGGCAGGACGCGCTGGGGCAGGTGGCGCAGAACGGCTACAAAGGCATTCTCTCGACGGGCTTCTATCTCGACCAGCCTCAGTCCACCGCCTATCACTACCGCAATGAAATTGTGCCGCAGGGCTTAAACGGCGTGGATGTAATAGCGGACACCGACAGCGCCCAGAGCTGGACCTTCTCCATGCCGCGCCTGAAGGGCAAGCCGGTAGAGGGCAGCTTTACGCTGGTAAAAGGGGATGCCGGCTGGCGCGGATTTATTGATTTCGCCGGGAAATCCCGCCGCGCGGTGGAAAATATACAGTGGCGCGACGACAACCAGGTCACCTTCACCGTCGACACCTGGATGGGCGAAACGCGCCCGGTGGTCAACGTTGATAACGACAAACTCACCGGCTATTTCCTGGTGGGGAACACCCGCTACCCGATTAACGGCGCGCGTCTGGACGACGTGCCGAAAGGCACCCCTCCGGTCGTGCCGGACGTGGCGAATCAGGCCAACCTGCTCGGCGGCGAAGCCGCGCTGTGGGCGGAAAACGTGGTCGCGCCGGTGCTGGATATCCGCCTGTGGCCGCGCGCCTTTGCGGTGGCGGAGCGGCTGTGGTCCGCGCAGGACGTTAACGATGTCGATAACATGTATACTCGCCTGCAGGCGATGGACAGCTGGTCGACGGTGTCCGTCGGGCTACAGCAGCATACCCAGCAGCAGGTGCAGTTCACGCGCCTCGCGAACAGCGCCGACACCCTGCCGCTGCAAATTCTCGCCCAGGCGCTTGAGCCGGCCCAGTATTACACCCGCCAGCACCTGAAGTTCCAGGCCGGAAACTACCATCAGTTTGAGCCGCTTAACCGCCTTGCGGATGCGCTGAACGCCGAAAGCGCCACCGTGCGCCAGATGCAAAAATGGGCCGATCGTCTGGTGAGCGACGCGGAAGACACGGAAAGCGCCGACGCCCTGCGCCACGTCTTTAACCGCTGGCAGAGCAATACCAGCGACGCGCTGGCGCTAAGCGGAAACAGCTATCAGCTGAAGGCCATTAAACCGGTGATTCAGGAAGTCGACAAGCTTTCGTCGATTGGCCTGCGGCTCACCGACTTGGTGGCGCGTCAGGGCACGCTGGATGACAAAGAGATCGCCTCGATCCAGAGCGAGCTGGATAACGCGGCGAAGGTGCAGGACGAGGTGGTGATTGCGGCGGTGTATCCGCTGGAGACGCTGCTGAGGGCGACGCGGAATCAGTAGCCCCTCTCCCTAACCCTCTCCCCAAAGGGGAGAGGGAACCGATCGAGCCCCTCGCCCCTATGGGGAGAGGGGTTGGGGTGAGGGGACTAGTTCTTCAGAACCCACGCCTCTTTCCAGTGTGCGCCAACGCCCGGCTCAAACTGGGTTGCAAACTGGCTCCACTGCACGCAGTAGCCGCTGTACGGGAAAGGCTTACACTCGTAGGTCTTACCGTCTTTAGGCTGTAACACTACGGTGCCCGCTTTGTACGACGCGATGCTGTCCGGGAAGATATAGTCATGCTGACCGGTGCCGTCTGCGGCGGCATCGCCTTCCAGCATCAGGTTCAGCACGTCCTGGGCGAACAGCGTGCCGTCTTTATTGGTCGCGTAGTATTTCAGCATGTGGTGGCCCGGCGTCACGTCATTCAGGGTCATGGTCACGTCCTGGTTGGCGTTGTTCATGTCCTGCTTCAGGTAGCCTTTTTCCGCACCGCTGTGGTTCATCACGTGCGCTTCAAGGTTCACGTCGCCTTTGGTGTTCACGTGGAAGGTGACGGTTGCCTTGCCGTTCTCGATTTTGCCGTACTGCAGGTTAGAAACGGCGATAGTTTCATGCACTTCCGCTTTCTGCTCTTCGTACGAGATCGCAACGGACCGCAGGGCGCTGCCGTCTTTGACGAAGACGCTGTTCGCCCCGTGGATCGGGCTGATTTCACCCGCTTCATCCTTCACGCCGACGCGGACGTCGCTGTGCGCGGCGTTGATCTTCTGCGCCAGATCGTATGACCACTGGTTCGCATCCCCCTGGGCAGCAGAACTAATGGTCATCTCGGTGCGCATGGCGGCAACTTCGCCGTTGGCATTGAAGAAGCGTGCGATGACTTTATCGCCTGCGTTCAGGTTATTCCCGGCAATCTGTCCGCTCAGCGTTTTGCTCCACTCGGACACCGCCGCAGGCGTGTCGTCCGGGGTTACGTTACCGCCGTTACCGAAATCAACGTCAATGGCCTGATAGAAACTGTTTGCGGTATCCGCAATTTCCCACACGCCATAAATTACCTGATAGCCCGTACGCTCGGGCACGTTACAGGTCATGGATTTTGTCATCGCCGGTGCCTGACCGTTCCCGTTAATGGTACAGAACGGGGTTAATTCAAACTGGTCGCGGGTCAGGGGCTTATTTGGGTCCCAGTTTTGTTTGGTGATGTAATAACGCCAGTTGGTGGTTTTATGCGGCGCGGTATGGTGCCAGACAAATTCATGCGGGCCTGCCGTCATGGGGCTTTTGGTCCAGGCGTTCAGGCTCTGCTTATCAAGCTGGGAGTAGTTGGCAATGCCTGCGCTGGCGAGCTGGCCGTCAGGGGGCATTGCGCCGGTCGGGAATCCGGAAGCTTTTTCTACGCTCTGCGGTTCGTACTGAACGGAGCCGCAGTCAATATTCTGGCCGAGCTTACACATATAGGCGCGGCTGGCGGGGGATTCAATATATCCGTGTGCAAGCGCTGAAGACGCAGCCGTTAATGTGGCAACGGCCAGCGCAATTTTAGAGAGTTTCATTCTTCGTCCATTAATTAGAATATAACAAGGCAGCGCCAGTCTATTAATGGAGTAGGGGAAGCGTCATTTCCTGGAGAGAGTAAAAATGGTCGAAATAAAAAAGGCAGCCTCAGCTGCCCTCTGTAAATTGAAATGAATTAACGACGTACGGCAATCGCTTCAATTTCAATTTTCACGTCTTTTGGCAGACGGGCCACTTCAACACAGGAGCGCGCCGGGAAGGAAGCGTTGTGCTCTGTGAAGAAGGCTTCGTAAGTGGCGTTAACGGTCGCGAAGTCATTCAGATCTTTCACGAAAACGGTCGTTTTCACGATATCGCCCACTTTCAGACCGGCAGATTCAACGATCGCCTGCACGTTTTCCAGCGACTGACGCGCCTGCGCCGCTACGTCGGCTGGCACTTCACCGGTTTTTGGGTTCACCGGGATCTGGCCAGAGGTGATGATCATGCTGCCCAGATCGACGCCCTGAACGTAAGGGCCGATAGCCGCTGGTGCACTTTCCGTCGCGAGTACTTTGGTCATGATTTCTCCAGAATAACAGCTGATTAAATGTTCCCGGCCATTATAGGGAGGCCGGGATCCTTTACCAACCTCAATTAGTTGGCCAGCACCACATAATGAGAAAACTCTTTTTCGCAGTATTTGCATTTGAGCGCGATGTCATCGGCGCGTTTTTTCACTGCAAAACTGGAGGAAACCGGCTCAGCATGACTGATGCAGTTGCTGTTCGGGCAGACCAGCACGCTTTCGATGCGATCCGGCAGGCTCGGGCGAGATTTACCCACCACGTCGTAATCGTCGATGCGGTTAACGGTGGCCTCCGGCGCGTACAGCGACAGCTGGTTGACCTGCTCGTCGGTCAGGAAGGTGTTCTCGATCTTAATCAGATCTTTGCGGCCCATTTCGCCGGACGGCAGGTTCAGGCCGATGGTGATGCGCTGGTCGGTTTCGGTCAGTTTGAACAGCGTCAGTAGCTTAAAGCCGATCTGCGCAGGGATGTGGTCAATCACGGTGCCACGCTTGATGGCTTCAACCTGGAGTTTGTTATCGTGTGTCATTGTCGTTTCCCCTTACAGTGCCAATTCGCGATTCAGAACCAGTGCCAGTAACGCCTGGCGGGCGAAGATGCCGTTTCCGGCCTGCTGGAAGTACCAGGCGTGCGGCGTTTTGTCCACGTCGGTTGCGATCTCATCGATGCGCGGCAGCGGGTGCAGGACCTTCATGTTGTCGCGCGCGCCCTCGAGGTCGCTGGCGCGCAGGACAAACTGCGCCTTCACGTTGGCGTACTCGGACGGGTCCAGACGCTCCTTCTGCACGCGGGTCATGTAGAGAATATCCACGTTGCCCACCACCTCTTCGATGCTGGCGTGCAGGCTCCACTGAATGCCTTTTTCGTCCAGCATGTCGAGAATGTACTGCGGCATCGCCAGCGCGTCCGGGGCGATGAAGAAGAAGCGGTTGCCGTTAAATTTCGCCAGCGCCTGGGTCAGGGAGTGGACGGTGCGGCCATACTTCAGGTCGCCGACCATGGCGATGTTCAGGTTCTCAAGCGTGCCCTGGGTCTCCTGAATGGTGAACAGATCCAGCAGGGTCTGCGTCGGATGCTGGTTGGCACCGTCCCCGGCGTTCAGCACCGGAACGCCGCCGGAAAACTCGGTCGCCAGACGCGCCGCGCCCTCCTGCGGGTGGCGCATCACAATCGCGTCTACGTAGGTGCCGATCACTGAAATGGTATCCGCCAGGGTCTCGCCTTTTTTGCCCAGCGACGTGTTGCTGCTGTCCGAGAAGCCTACCACGCTCGCGCCCAGGCGGTGCATGGAGGTTTCAAAGGAGAGGCGCGTGCGGGTCGAGGCCTCAAAGAAGCAGCTCGCAATCACCTTGTGCTTCAGCAGCTCCGGTTGCGGATTGGCCTTCAGTTTTGCCGCGGTTTCCAGAACCAGTTCCAGCTCTTCGCGGCTGAGGTCGTTTATGGAAATGATGTGTTTTTGATAAAGCGGATTCATGTTTATCTCCTGACGCCGGGCAAAAAAAAGCCCCTCAAATGAGGGGCTCTGGGAATAGGTTTAGAAACGGGAAGAAAAACGGCAGGCCAGCGTCTGATTTCAGACGCGGTAAGACGTTATGTCGTACACGCTTGACCATGCTTCCTCCCGGCAAATTGTCGGGCATTATACGCAGCTCGCTTTGCGGATCAAGCGATTTAATGCACGCTTTACTCAATGCAAACGGTTCTTTATGAATATTAATGCGTTCTGAGTAAATAATTAATTTGCTTGTGCACCAGCGCGGTGCGCTTCACGACCCGAGGGGCGACCCAGACGATACTGCTTCCGGCCACCACGCCTAAAATTTCCGGTAACTGGTGATAATCCAGAATACGCGCCACCGCGCGGCCATATCCGGCGACGGTATGGATAAGGATAAATTCGCTATTATGCTCCACGCTCACCACCATTTCGGAGACGGTGCGCGCGGCGTCGGGGGCAGGGCGCAGCTGGGGATTCAGCGAATAAATCTTTAGCCCTTTGGCATTTCGAATTTTTATGACACCGAGCAGCTTGAGCAGACGTGAAACGGTGGACTGGCTGATGGTCTCAAAACCCCGCTCCTGCAGGTCGCGGCGGATCTCCTCCTGAGAGAGATAGCTCTTTTCCGCGATCAGACGCTGGCAGACCGTTAGCTGTAGTTGCTCTTTGGGAGAGTACTCTTCGTAATCCATCATAGTTCCCATATCAGTTCCCGAAATAACCGGTGGCACTGCACCGATCCGTAGGCCGGATAAGCGCAGCGCCATCCGGCAAATCACAACACGGCGCCCAGGCTTAACGCCACCATAATCACCACCGTTAATATCCCCAGCAGCGGCGCCACCCATTTCAGATAACGCACGTAGGGCACGCGGGCAATAGCCAGCCCGCCCATCACAACGGCAGAGGTGGGAGTAACAAGGTTAACGATACCGGACGCCGACTGGTAAGCCGTAACCACCAGGTCGCGGTTGACGTTAGCGAAATCGGCAAGCGGCGCCATGATCGGCATCGTCAGAACGGCCAGGCCGGACGAAGATGGCACAAGAAACGACAGCACCACCTCCAGCCAGTACATCACGTTGATAAACGCCACCGTCGACAACCCGGTGACCATCCCCTCGGCGCTGTGCAAAATGGTGTGGGTAATCATGCCCTTATCCATGATCACTACGATACCGCGCGCGATGCCGATAATCAGCGCGACGCCCAGCAAATCTCGCGCGCCGTTGATAAAGGTTGAGGTCAGCTCCTCTTCGCTCATCCGCGCAATCAGCCCGACGATAATGGCGCTGGCGAGGAACACCGCCGAGATCTCCGCCATCCACCAGCCCAGCACCGCCACGCCGTAGATCATCACCGCGAAGGCGAGGGCGAAAATCACCAGGATAATTTTGCGCACCGGGGTAAATTCCAGCGACTGTTCGCCCTTGTTGCCGAGGAAGTGGGCGAGGTTCTCCTCCTGCTTATCCGCCACGATCGACAGCGACGGATCCTTGCGCACCTTGCGGGCGTAGCGCATCACCCACGCCACGCAGATGATCCAGCCAATCACCAGCAGCGCGATGCGCAGCATAATGCCGTTGGTGAACGGGATCCCGGCGGCGTTGGCGGCGATCACCGTGGCGAACGGGTTAATAGTCGAGCCGAGGGTGCCGATCCCCGCCCCGAGCAGCACGGTAGAAGCCGCAACGACCGGATCGAACCGCGCCGCCAGCATCACCGGCACCAGCAGGGTGTAGAAGGGCAGCGACTCTTCGGCCATGCCGTAAATCGTGCCGCCTGCGGCAAACAGCGCCATCAGGATCGGGATCATCCACTCTTCGCGCCCGCGCAGCTTAGTGGTGACGCGTTCGATCCCGGCGTCAATCGCTCCGGTTTTGGTGACGATCCCGAGGAATCCCCCGATGATCAGGATAAACAGCGCGACGTCGATCGCCCCGGCCTGGCCGGATTCCGGATCGTATAGCCCGGCAATCGGCGCCATCAGCACCGACACCAGCCCCTGCGGATGTGCCGCCACGTGCGCGTAGGTGCCGGCAACCGGCACGTCCTTGCCGAGCGCCTCGTTCATCGCCATGTGGTACTGTCCGGCCGGAACAATCCACGTCAGCACGGCGACCACGGCAATCAGAAAAAAGAGAATGGTGTAAGCGGAGGGAAACTTGAACTTGCCCATGATGTTCTCCTGAAACCCGGCGCACCCCGCGGCGCGCCGGGCGGTGATTAGTCGCCGAGTGTCGCCACCATGACCGCTTTAATGGTGTGCATGCGATTCTCTGCTTCGTCGAAGACGATTGAATTCGGTGATTCAAAGACCTCTTCCGTCACCTCCAGCCCCTTCAGCCCGTACGCCATTTCGATCTCGCGGCCCACTTTGGTGTGTTCGTTGTGGAACGCGGGCAGGCAGTGCATAAACTTGACGTTCGGGTTGCCGGTGGCCTTCATCACGTCCGCGTTGATCTGATACGGCTTCATCAGGCTGACGCGCTCGGCCCAGGCCTCCTTCGGCTCGCCCATGGAGACCCACACGTCGGTGTAGAGGAAATCGGCCCCCTGCACGCCTTCTTCCACGTCGTCGGTGAGGGTGATGCGCGCGCCCGTCTCTTTGGCGATGGCGCGGCACTGCTCAACCAGCCCGGCCTCCGGCCAGAAGGATTTCGGCGCCACGAGGCGGATATCCATCCCCATCTTGGCCGCGCCGACCATTAGGGAGTTGCCCATGTTGTTCCGCGCGTCGCCGAGGTAGGCAAAGCTCAGCTCCGGCAGGGTTTTGCCCGGCGCGTGCTCCAGCATGGTCATCAGGTCAGCGAGGATCTGCGTCGGGTGGAACTCGTCGGTCAGGCCGTTCCACACCGGCACGCCCGCGTACTCGCCCAGCTCCTCAACGATGGCCTGGCCGTAGCCGCGGTATTCGATGCCGTCATACATGCGGCCCAGCACGCGGGCGGTGTCCTTCATCGACTCTTTGTGGCCGATCTGCGAGCCGCTTGGGCCGAGGTAGGTCACCTGCGCGCCCTGGTCAAACGCGCCCACCTCGAAGGCGCAGCGGGTGCGGGTGGAGGTTTTTTCAAAGATCAGGGCGATGTTTTTCCCGACCAGGGTTTGCTTTTCGCGCCCGGCTTTTTTGGCGGCCTTTAGCTCGATGGCGAGGTCGATCAGGTACTGGATCTCCGCCGGGGTGTAGTCCAGCAGTTTCAGGAAGTTGCGGTTTTTCAGGTTGATGGTCATGGGTAAATCCTTTTGAAAAATTATAAAGACCTTCCCCTCACCCCGGCCCTCTCCCCAAAGGGGAGAGGGTGTAATCGTCCCCTCTCCCCTTTGGGGAGAGGGTTAGGGTGAGGGGGGGGAGTTCTCAGTTACGAATCAACGTGCCTTTCTCGCCAGCCAGGATCTCCGCGCCGTCATTCAGCGCGCCGATCCCGGCAATGCCGCCGCAGGCCTCAACAAACTCGCGGCAGGCGGCCACTTTCGGCCCCATCGATCCGGCGTCGAACGCCATGCCCCTGAGCAGCTCCGGCGTCACCTGCGCCAGCGGGCGCTGGGTCGGCTTGCCCCAGTCGAGGTACACCGCGTCGGCATCGGTCAGGATCAGCAGGGCATCGGCCTCTATCTGGCGCGCCAGCAGGGCGGCGGAGAGGTCTTTGTCGATCACCGCCTCAATACCGCGATAGCCGTTGGCGTTCTCCACTACCGGCACGCCGCCGCCGCCGTTGCAGATCACCAGGTGGTCGCGCTGGATCAGCGCCGTGATGGCGTCGCTCTCGACGATGCGCTTCGGCTGCGGCGACGGCACCACGCGGCGGAAATAGCTCCCGTCAGCCTTGAACACCCAGCCTTTTTCCGCGGCCAGCGCTTTTGCCTGCGCTTCGCTATAGACCGGGCCGATGTACTTGGTCGGGTTGCTGAAGGCCGGGTCGGCGGCTTCCACCTCCACCTGCGTGAGCAGAACGCTCACCTCGCGCTGCGGCAGGTTGTTTTTCAGCGCCTGCTGGAGCATGTAGCCGATCATCCCCTGGCTTTCGGCGCCGAGAACGTCCAGCGGGTAGGGGGTGACTTTGTCGTAGGCGCTGTTCTGCAATGCCAGCAGCCCGACCTGCGGGCCGTTGCCGTGCACCAGCACCACGCGCCACTGCTCCGTTAACCCGGCGATGGTGCGGGCGGCCTGCTCGATGTTCTGGCGCTGGATCTCCGCTTCCAGCGGCTCGCCGCGCTTGAGCAGCGCGTTGCCGCCCAGGGCCACAACCAGAGTGGGTTTTCGTTCCATGATGGCTCCTTTAAATTCCGTCGCGTTCCAGCGGGCAGCTCATGCAGCGCGCGCCGCCGCGGCCGCGCCCGAGCTCATCACCGGGGATGGGCAGCACGGTGATGCCCGCTTTGTCGTACTTCTCGTTGGTCCAGACGTTGCGCTCGTAGCCAATCACCACGCCCGGGCGGATGGTCAGGACGTTGTTGGCGTCGTTCCACTGCTCGCGTTCGGCTTCAAAGGCGTCGCCGCCGGTGGTGATCAGGCGCACCTGGTTAATGCCGAGCGCTTTCTCGATGGCGTGCAGCAGGTCGGTTTCCTGCGTGCGCAGCAGGCCGCCGCGTCCGTCCGGGGTGAGCGTCCAGCACTGGGCGTCTTTGCGGACCACTTCCGGATAGACGGAGAAGGTGTCCACGTCGATGTGGGTCATGACGGTGTCGAGGTGCATGCAGGAGCGGTGTTTGGGCAGCTCAACGGCAATCACGCGCTCGGCCTGGCGGTGTTTGAACAGGCTGTTGGCGAGGAACTCCACGCCCTGCGGGGTCGTGCGCTCGGACATGCCGATCAGCACCGCGCCGCGGCCAATCACTAGTACGTCGCCGCCTTCTAAGGTGGCGTGGTCGTAATTAATATTCTCGTCGCCGAAATATTTAATAAAATCGCCGTCGGCAAACGCCGGGTGCCAGCGATATATTGCTCGCAGGTTATTGGTTTCACGCTGGCGGGCCGGTTTGGCCATTGGGTTAATCGAGACGCCGTTATAAATCCAGCAGGAGGTATCGCGGGTAAATAAATGGTTCGGCAGCGGCTTCATAATAAAATCATTCGCCGTGTGGGTATCGACCACCATATTTTTAATCGCCGCCGGAATTTCGCCGTAGGTTAATCCGCCGCTCAGCCTGCGCGCCAGTTCGCGGTGCGGCATATCCGCCAGCCAGCCGCGCACGTCGCCGGCAAAGGTTGGGCCGAGGCGATAGTCAGAGATTTGCGTTTCAAGAAGCCAGGATTTTGCCTCTGCGATATCAAGGGTTTGTGTCAGGAGGTCGGTCAACAGCAGGACTTCCACACCCTGCTCGCGCAGCGTGTTTGCGAAGATGTCATGCTCCTCACCCGCCCGTTCAACGGAGAGCACGTCATCAAATAACAGCTCCTGACAGTTTGACGGGGTTAAACGTTTCAGACTTAAATTTGGGCGGTGCAGCATAACGCTACGCAATTGACCAATTTCAGAACCGACGTAATGCTTTTCCATAATTATTCCTTTAACTTTTTTCAGAATAAAAAGGGCATGCGCCATGCGTTGTGTTTAATTACATGGCGGCTAAGCTCAATTGATTTCGAGATTTATACTAGGCAGTTAAATAATCCGTAATGTGATATTGCTCACGCGAAAAAGGATATTAAAAGGTTTGTTTTCATTTGCATGATTCGCATCAGATAATGATTAATTTCATATTATTGGGAGATGAATAGCTAAGCAGGATCCGGTGGCATTATTTGAGGTTGTTATTGTTTTGTAGAATTACACATTTTGTAATTAATAG